>DASTWI010000033.1:0-269512 GCA_035776635.1 Sphingomonas sp.
CTTGGCCACACATCGGCGCGGCTGTGCGCATGGCCGCGCCGCCCGACCGCGCGGGCACGCGCGAGATGATGGTCGACCTGCCGGCGCATCGTCCGCGCCTCGCGCACCACCGTCTCGGCAAGGTCGTCGGCATCGGCGGTGGCGGCGTTCATGATGACGGTGAGCGGGGTCTTGAGCGCATGCGCGAGGTTGCCGGCGTGGCGGCGCGCCTCCTCGGCCTGGCGCTCGTTATGCTCGATCAGCGCGTTCAGCTCGTCGACCATCGGCGCGACCTCGATCGGCATCGCCTCGTCGATCCGCGAGGCGCGTCCCGCACGCATCCGTGCGATCGCCAGCCGCACCTTGCGCAACGGCCATAGCCCGTAGAGCGTCTGCAACCCCGCCATCACGATCAGGCCGAGCCCGAGCAGCAGGAACGAGCGCACCAGCGTCCGCCGCAGCACGTCGATCTGCGCGTTGAGCCCGTCGCGGCTCTCGGCGACCTGAAAGCGCCACCAGGTGTCGGAGCCCGGCAGCTTCACGTCCTGCGCGACGATGCGCAGCTTCTCGGTCGGGAACTGGTCGCTGTCGACCGCGAACGGCTGAGTGTGGCGCGCCGGATCGCCATAGGCGAGCTGGCGGTCCCATAGCGAACGCGAGGGGAAATCCTCGTGCCCCGCGCCGCTGATCTGCCAATAGAGGCCCGAATAGGGCTCGAGGAACCGCTGATCGGCGGCGGTGCGGCTGAACATCACCTCGCCGTCGGGGCCGATCTCCGCCGACAGGATCTGCGCGCGCAGCACGGTTTCGAGCGACTGGTCGAAATAGCTGGTCAGCGCGCCGGTCAGCACCCGGTCGAGCGCGAACCCGCCGCCCGCGAGCAGCACCCCGATCCACAGCGCCGCGATCAGGATCATGCGCTGGCTGAGCGAGCCCGAGGTGCGGATCAGCACCGGCCGGCGGCCGAGCAGCAGCCGCTGCGACAACGACCGGCGCGGCGGCGCGGCAGACGCGGCGTCGCCTGCCACTGTCGTCAAAACCCGTTCCGTTCGCCCTGAGCTTGTCGAAGGGCGATTGCGGGGCAGCGGACTTCGACAGCCCCGGATCTAGTCCGGGGCCGAACGGGCGTCGAGGCGATGTCGATACTCATGCCTCATCCGGATCCTCGAGGCTGTAGCCGAGGCCGCGGATCGTGGTGATCACGTCCTGGCCGAGCTTTTTCCTGATGCGCGTCACGAACACCTCGATCGTATTCGAATCGCGGTCGAAATCCTGGTCGTAGATATGCTCGATCAGCTCGGTGCGGCTGACCACCTTGCCCTTGTGGTGGAGAAGGTAGCTCAAGAGCTTGTATTCCTGCGCGGTGAGCTTCACCGGGTTGCCGCTTTTCGTCACCTTGCCCGAACGCGTGTCGAGCCGCACGTCGCCCGCGGTAAGCTCGCTTGACGCATTGCCCGAGGCGCGGCGGATGAGGGCGCGCAGGCGAGCGATCAGTTCCTCGGTCTGGAACGGCTTGGCGACATAGTCGTCGGCGCCGGCATCGAGCCCGGCGACCTTGTCCGACCAGCTGTCGCGCGCGGTAAGCACCAGGACGGGCATCGTCTTGCCCTCCTTGCGCCAGCGGTCGAGCACGGTCAGCCCGTCGATTTCGGGAAGACCAAGATCGAGCACCACCGCGTCGTAGCTCTCGGTCGAACCCAGGAAATGGCCGTCCTCGCCATCGGTGGCGAGGTCGATGGCATATCCCGCCCCCTCCAGCGTATTCTTGAGCTGCTGGCCCAGATTGGGTTCGTCCTCGACGATCAGAACGCGCATGTCTTTCCCCTGTCGCGGCTGCCCGCAGCCTATCTATCGGTTCGGCCGATCACCCGGCCCGAGCGACCGTCGACATCGACCCAGATGACCGTTCCATTGCGCAGGAACTTGAGCGTGTAAATGGCGCCCTCCGGATCGAAATCGAAACCGAGATACTGCGCCCCGCGCATCGTCGGCACCACGCGGCGCTCGATTTCGGGCACGGGCATGATGCGGCCGTCGCGCCGCGCGCGCAACGCCTCGCGCTGGTCGTCATGGCGCCGTTGCGCGACGGCGTGGCTCGCCGGCAGCAGCATCGTGACCAACAATGCGGTCGCAAGAGCGGGTCCCATCCTCATTGCCGCCTCGCATATTGACCGCCCGTTGAATAGCCTATGAATGCGCGGGCAGACCCGGCGAGATGCGGACGATCGGCACCCGCAAACGTCCCAAAGGTCACACCTTTCGCGTGCGCGGATGCACGCACGCCAGGATGATATGATCGACCTTGTCAAAGAGCGCCGAGAACATTAGCAGAACATATCGCTGTAGGAAAGCATCCGGCGCTTGTCCAGCCGCGGCGATCGTCCTACCTCGCCCCGCACCATGGCTGCTCCCGTACTATCCTATGAAAATCTCGGCTTGATCCAGGGATCGGGCTGGCTGTTCCGGCATATCGACCTCAACATCGGCGCGCGCGACCGGCTGGCGCTGATCGGGCGCAACGGCGCTGGCAAGACCACCCTGTTCAAGGCGATCGCCGACCGAATCGAAGTCGATGAAGGCCGCCGCACGATCCAGCCGGGCACGCGCGTCGTGCTGCTGGAGCAGGAGCCGAAGCTGGCGGGGTTCGCGACGCTGATGGACTATGCGCTCGCCGGCGACGACGCGCCCGCCGAGCATGAGGTGGCGGCGATCGCCGATCAGATCGGCATCGACATGAGCCGCGAGGCGATGACCGCGAGCGGCGGCGAACGGCGCCGCGCCGCGATCGCGCGCGCGCTGGCGCAGGGGCCCGACGTGCTGCTGCTCGACGAGCCGACCAACCACCTCGATCTCGGCGCGATCGAGTGGCTGGAGGACTGGCTCAATCGCTACACCGGCGCGTTTATCGCGATCAGCCACGACCGCACCTTCCTGACGCGGCTGACGCGGCAGACCTTGTGGCTCGACCGCGGCCAGCTGCGCCGCAGCGAGATCGGCTATGGCGGGTTCGAGGCGTGGACCGAGGCGGTCTATGCCGAGGAAGCGCGCGCGGCGGAAAAGCTCGACGCCAAATTGAAGCTCGAGCTGCACTGGCTGCAGCGCGGCGTCACCGCGCGCCGCCGGCGCAACCAAGGGCGGCTCGAGGCGCTGCACCGCCTGCGGGCACAGCGCGCGGCGATGCTGGGGCCGGCGGGCACCGCCAAGCTGGCGATCGAAAGCGACGACGTGCGCACCAAGAGTGTGATCACCGCCGATCGGGTGACCAAGCGCTACCCCATCCCCGTTCGTGCTGAGCTTGTCGAAGCACGATCGCAACCCCGCCCTTCGACAAGCTCAGGGCGAACGGAGGAAAGTGTCGGCGAGCGCACGATCATCAAGGATTTCTCGCTGCGCATCCAGCGGGGCGACCGGATCGGCATCGTCGGCGCCAACGGTGCGGGCAAGACGACATTGCTCAAGCTCTTGACCGGCGACATCGCGCCCGACGAAGGCACCGTCACGCTGGCCAAGACATTGGATGGGGTCATCATCGACCAGCAGCGCAGCCTGCTGTCGCCGGAGAAGCGCGTGCGCGACGTGCTCGCCGACGGCGGCGACTGGATCGAAGTGCGCGGGCACAAGAAGCACATCAAAGGCTATCTGAAGGAGTTCCTGTTCGACCAGGACCTTGCCGACGCGTTGATCGGCACGCTGTCGGGCGGCGAGCGGTCGCGGCTGCTGCTGGCGCGCGAATTCGCGCGGCAATCGAACCTGCTGGTGCTCGACGAGCCGACCAACGACCTCGACATGGAAACGCTCGACCTGCTGCAGGAGGTGATCGCCGATTACGACGGCACCGTGCTGATCGTCAGTCACGACCGCGACTTCCTCGATCGTACGGTGACGGTGACGCTGGGGCTTGACGGCTCGGGGACCGTCGATGTCGTCGCCGGCGGCTACGAGGATTGGGAACGCAAGCGCCCGCGGCGCGCGGACACGAAGAAGGCGAGCGGCCCTCCGGCCGCCGCTGCGCCACCTCCTCCGCCGCAAAAGCCGACCAAGCTCAGCTACAAGGACCAGCGCGACTACGACCTTCTCCCGAAGCGGATCGAGGAGATCGACGCGGCGGTCGCCCGCGACGAAGCCGCGCTCGCCGATCCCGATCTCTATGCCCGGGACCCGAAGCGGTTCGACGCGCTGATGGCGGCGATCGCCAAGGCACGGAGCGAGAAGGATGCCGCCGAACTCCGCTGGCTGGAACTGGCCGAGCAGGTTGAGGCCTTGGGCTGAAAGCAATCGTCGAGCGGAGTGTGATCGCATTCATCCGTTCGGTTCGAGCGAAGTCGAGAACCGCTGCCAAGCGTGGCCGAGGCTTTCTCGCTCCGCTCGGCACGAACGGTGAGGTACTCCGATCACAATCCGCTCAGGCGAGTGCGCGGCCGGGGCCCCGGCGCCGCAGCCGATGCTCGCGATAGACGATGTAGAGTCCGCTCGCGATGATCACCGGCGCGCCGATCCAGGTCGCCGGCGCGGGGAGCACGGCGAACAGCAGCCAGCCGTACAGCGTCGCCCAGACGAGGCTCGAATAGTCCATCGGCACCACGATCGACACCGGGCCGTGCTTGAGCGAGGCAGTCAGCGCCAGCTGCCCGCAATTGCCGAACACGCCCACCGCCAGCAGCCAGAGCCAGGTCAGCGCCGGGTGGCTCGCGTGATCGAACGCGTAGGCGATCGACAACGGCACGGTCGAGAGTGCGGCGAACCAGAAGACGGTGGTGAACGGATGTTCGGTGCGCCCGATCCGCCGCAGCAGGATCGACACGACGGCGGTCAGGAACGCCGCGCTGATCCCGGCGACGGCGCCCCAGAAGGGGAAATGGCCCGAACCCGGCTGGGCGACGATCAGCACCCCGGCGAATCCCGCCAGCACCGCGCCCCAGCGATGCCAGCCGGTCGGCTCCTTCAGCACCAGCGCGCCGAGCACGGTCGCGAAAATCGGCACGGTAAAGGCGAGCGTCGTCGATTCGGCGAGCGGCAGCAGCATCACCGCGATGAAAAGGCAGGTCATGCTGGTCAGTCCGACGATGGTGCGGACGAGATGCGCGCCGAAGCGCTGCGTGCGAATCGTCGCAAGGCCAGGGCCGAGCGCGATGACCGCGGCGACCAGCGGAATGCCGAGCGCCTGGCGGAAGAACAGGATTTCGGTGAGGTGCGCGCCGCCCGCCTCGGCGAGCTTGATGAAGGCGTTCATCGTCGCCAGACACGCCGCCGACGCGAGGCGCAGCGCGACGGCAGTCGCGATCCTGTCGGGCGAGGCGGGCGGCGTCGGCATTGACCCGCCTTCCCAACACGCTAAGCGGGCGTCAAACCCAATCGGAAAAATTCATGGCCAAGCACGCTCTTCCCGTCACTCGCGAGGCGGATTTCGCCGCCTGGTATCAGGCCGTCATCACCGAAGCCGATCTCGCCGAGGAATCGGGCGTGCGCGGCTGCATGGTGATCCGGCCGTGGGGATACGGCATCTGGGAGCGGATCCAGCGCCTGCTCGACGACCGCATCCGCGCGACGGGCCACGAGAATTGCTATTTCCCGCTGTTCATCCCCCTCTCCTATTTCGAGCGCGAGGCCGAGCATGTCGAGGGCTTCGCCAAGGAAATGGCGGTCGTCACGCACCACCGGCTGATCGCCGACGGCAAGGGCGGACTGATCCCCGATCCCGACGCGAAGCTGGAGGAGCCGCTGATCGTCCGCCCGACCAGCGAGACGGTGATCGGCGCCGCCTTCGCGCGCTGGGTGCAGTCGTGGCGCGACCTGCCGGTGCTCATCAACCAATGGGCGAACGTGGTGCGCTGGGAGATGCGCACGCGGATGTTCCTCAGGACCAGCGAGTTCCTCTGGCAGGAGGGCCATACTGCGCACGCCAGCGCGGAGGAGGCGCGCGACGAGACGCTGAGGATGCTCGAAGTCTATCGTAGTTTCGCCGAGGGGTGTCTCGCGGTCCCCGTCGTCGCCGGCGAGAAGCCGGAGAACGAGCGCTTCCCCGGCGCGGTCGCGACATACTCGATCGAGGCGATGATGCAGGACGGCAAGGCGCTCCAGGCGGGCACCTCGCACTTCCTCGGCACCAATTTCGCCGCGGCGCAGAACATCCGGTTCCAGAATGGCGAGGGCCAGTTCGAGCTCGCCAACACGACGAGCTGGGGCGTGTCGACGCGGATGGTCGGCGCGGTGATCATGACCCATGGCGACGACGACGGGCTGCGCGTGCCGCCGGCGATCGCGCCGTGGCAGGTCGTCATCGTGCCGATGCTGCGCGACACGCCCGAGGACGAGGCGCTCGTCGCCTATTGCCGCACGTTGCAGGCGGCGCTCGCTGCCCGGACGGCGCTCGGCGAGCCGGTGCGCGCGCTGCTCGACGTCAAGGCGACCAAGGCGGCGACCAAGCGCTGGGGCTGGATCAAGAAGGGCGCGCCGGTCGTGATCGAGGTCGGCGGGCGCGACATGGCGGGCGGCACCGTCTCGGTGATCCGCCGCGACCGGCTGTATCGCGAGGACGGCAAGCTCGACAGCCAGGCGATCGCGCGCGACGATTTCGTCGCGGGCGCCGGGGCGATGCTGGAGGACGTCCAGCGGGCGCTTCATGCGGAAGCGCGCGCGCGGCTCGAAGAAGGTATTGCGCGCGACATCAATGACTTTGCTGCGCTCGAGGCATTCTTTGCGGAGGGCGGCAAATATCCCGGCTGGGCCGAGGTGCAATGGGCGCGCCCGACCGGCGCCGAGCTCGAGTCGGTGGTCGAGCGGCTCAAGGCGCTCAAGCTGACCATTCGCAACGCGCCGATGGACGCCGCGCCGGCGGACGGCACGTGCCTGTTCACCGGCAAACCCGCAGTCGAGCGCGTGCTGATCGGGCGAGCCTATTGATTCGGTTCAGTTTTCCATCGACCACGCATCGGAATCGCCGGAGTCGGGAAGGCGGCTGTCGAGCCATTGGGCGACGGTCGCCGGGTCCATGTCGGCGAGCGGGCATTCGATGATCCAGGACAGATAGGTGCGCGGGCCGCCGTTGAGATAGGGGGGCGGCGAGACCGGCTTGAAGGTGGTCGGCAAGCGCTCGTTTGGCGATAAGTAGTTGAGAACGTGACCGAGTTCCTGGATCACATTCCACGCCAGCGGGTGATCGAGGGCGATGCCGAACTTAACCCACCACAGCTCGTCGTCGGTTCCCGAAACGATGCCCTTCTCGACCGCGGGCAGGCAGGAGAGGTAGTCGACAAGCGCCTGAAAACGAAGGCTCATTTCCGCGACTCCGCCCACCAGCGCTCGACTGCGGCGCGCTGGTCCGCGGTGAGGCGCAGCGCCATCTTGCTGCGGCGTTCGAGCGCGTCTTCGGGGGTCTTCGCCCACTCGCGATCGCGCATCCAGGCAAGCTCGATTTCGGTCAAACCGCCGCCGAAATCGAATCCCATTCGCTTTTCGTGCGGAATTTCGTGCAGCAGTTCGGCGAGCTCGGTGCCGTAGGCGCGGACCATGCGTTCGGAGCGTTCGGATCCGAGGAACGGCCAGGTCGCGCGGACCTGCGCGAGGAACCGGTCGAAGCCGGCGATCGCCCCGCCGGGGAAGACTCGCGCCGGGGTGACGGGATGCGCCGCGAGCCCAAGCGCGGGGCCGAGCCGGGCCATCGCGTCCTCGGCGAGCTGGCGCGCGGTGGTGATCTTGCCGCCGAACACCGACAGCAGCGGCGCACCGCGGTCGTCGAGCTCGAGCACGTAGTCGCGAGTCACCGCCGACGCATTCGCCGCGCCGTCGTCGTAGAGCGGACGGACGCCCGACCAGCTCGCGGTCACATCGGCGGGGGCGATCTGCCGGACGAAATGGCGGTTCACCGCGTCGCAGAGATAGGCGATCTCGGCATCGGCGATGACCGCGTCCTCGGGCCGGTCGACCGGCACGTCGGTGGTGCCGATTTCGGTGAAGCCGTGCTGATAGGGAATCGCGAAGACGATGCGGCGGTCGGGCTGCTGGAGGATATAGGCGTGCTCGCCCGCGTAGAGCCGCGGCACGACGATGTGGCTGCCCTTGACCAGGCGGACGTTGCTGCGCGTCGCGACGCCGAGCCGGCCGACCAGCTGGTGAACCCACGGCCCAGCGGCGTTGACCAGCGCCCGCGCGGTGATGCTGCGGCCGTCGGCGAGATGCGCGCGCCAGCCGCCGTCGATCCGCTCGCCGCTTTCCAGCGCGCAATAGGTTTCGATTCGAGCGCCGTTCGCCGCGGCATCCTTCGCATTGGCGAGCGTGAGGCGCGCGTCGTCGACGAACGCGTCCCAATAAACGAAGCCCTTCGCGCCGCCCTTCAGCGGGTCGGCGAAGGCGCGGTCGCGGGCCTTGAGCGCGCGCGAGCGCGGCAGCGCGGAGTCGCCGGCGAGCAGATCGTAGAGCCAGAGGCCGGCGCGGACCAGCCACCACGGGCGCACGGCGTGTTCGTGCGGCAGGACGAATTCGAGCGGGCGGATGAGGTGCGGCGCGGCGGCAAGCAGCCGCTCGCGTTCGTGCAGCGCCTCGCGGACGAGGCGGAACTCGTAGGTTTCGAGATAGCGCAGGCCGCCGTGGATCAGCTTGGTCGATTTGGACGACGTCTCGCCGGCGAGGTCGCCCTTGTCGATCAGCAGCACCGAAAGGCCGAGCAGCGACGCCTCGCGCGCGATCGCGCACCCGTTGATCCCGCCGCCGACGATCAGGAGGTCGTGGTCCATTGCCTCACTATCCGTTCGTTTCGAGCGAAGTCGAGAAGCAATGGCGGGAAATGTTTCTCGACTACGCTCGAAACGAACGGAAGGGGGTGAACTCGAAACGAACGGAGGTGGTGAACTCGAATGAACGGAGGTGGTGAAACTACGCCAGGCGACGACCTTCCCCGTCGCCCTGCTCCTGCGAAAGCAGGAGCCCAGAGTGGCGGGCGTAGCGCTCCTACGCTGGGCTCCTGCTTTCGCAGGAGCACTTGTTGGGTGACGGCCGGGCGGCGAGCGCCTATCTCCGGCCGATGCCTCGCGCCAAACGGAACGCCGGGCTGCCGTCGCGGCAGCAGATCCTGGACTTCATCGCCACGTCGGACGCGCCGGCGGGCAAGCGCGAGATCGCGCGGGCGTTCGGGCTGTATGGGCAGGAGAAGATCCTGCTCAAGGGCCTGCTCAAGGACATGGCCGACGAGGGGCTGATCGACTCCGCGCCGGGGCGCGCGTTCCACAAGATGGGGGGCTTGCCGAAAGTCGCCGTGCTGCGCGTCGCCGATGTCGATGAAGGCGGCAATGTCTGGGCGGTGCCCGAGAGCTGGCACGCCGACACGCCGCCGCCGAAGGTCCGCGTGCGCGAGCGGTCGCGCAAGGGCGCGCTCGGGATCGGCGACCGCTTCCTCGGGCGCACCGAAGAGGCCGGCAAGGGCTGGATCGCGCATCCGATGAAGAAGCTCGCGCGGGCCGAGGAAACGGTGCTCGGCGTGCTGCGCGAGGAAGGCGGGCGGCTGTGGCTGCAGGGGCTCGACAAGCGCGAGCGGCGCGAGCTTGCGGTATCCGACGCGGGCGACGCAGAGCCGGGCGATCTCGTCCGTGCAGAGAAGACCGGGCGCGGGCCGCGGATTTCGGCGAAGGTGATCGAGCGGCTCGGCGATCCGTTCGCGCCCAGGAGCTTTTCGCTGATCGCGATCGAGAAGCTGGGCATCCCGCACGTCTTCCCTGAGCGCGTGCTGGAGGAGGCCGAGCGAGTCGCGCGCACCCCGCTTGGCTCCCTGTCCCCGTTCGTTTCGAGCGCAGTCGAGAAACGCGCCCATGCCGCCGGGAACCGTGTCTCGACTACGCTCGACACGAACGGCGGGGGGATTGCGCTCGACAGCGATGGCGGGGCGCTGCCCGACGCGCGCGGAGAGGCGCGGCCCGGCAAAGAGGGGTGGGCGCGCGAGGATTTGCGCCACTTGCCGATCGTGGCGATCGATCCGGCGGATGCGCGCGACCATGACGACGCGGTGTGGGCCGCGCCCGACGACGATCCGGCAAACGCCGGCGGGTGGAAGGCGGTGGTCGCGATCGCCGATGTGAGCTTCTACGTCCGGCCCGGCTCGGCGCTCGACGCCGAGGCGCGGCGCCGCGGGAACAGCGTCTATTTCCCGGACCGCGTGGTGCCGATGCTGCCCGAGACGCTGTCGGCCGACGTCTGCTCGTTGAAAGAAGGCGAGGACCGCGCGGCGCTGGCGTGCCATCTGCAGGTGACGAAGGCGGGGGCGCTGAAGAGCTGGCGCTTTTCGCGCGCGGCGGTGCGGATCGCGGCGAATATTGCCTATGAGGATGCGCAGGCGATTGTCGATGAGAAGCCCCACCCCTTCAGGGGAGGGGTTGGGGTGGGGAATGTCAGAAGCGCTGGTCTCGGTGAGACATCCCCCACCCCCAACCCCTCCCCTGAAGGGGAGGGGCTTAGAGGCATCCTCCTCCCCCTGTGGGACTGCTGGCGCGCGCTTCATGCGGCGCGGGCGAAGCGCGAGCCGCTCGAGCTCGACTTGCCCGAACGGCGGATCGAGCTCGACGAGACCGGCCGGATCGTGTCGGTCGCCCCGCGCGAGCGGCTCGACGCGCACAAGCTGATCGAGGATTACATGATCGCCGCCAATGTCGCCGCGGCCAAGGCGCTGGAGGCGAAGAAGGCGCCGGTCATGTACCGCGTCCACGAGCCGCCGAGCCGCGAGAAGCTGGTCGCGCTCAAGGAGTATCTCAAGACCTTCGGGCTGGAGTTCGCGCTGGGGCAGGTGATCCGGCCCGCGACGTTCAACCGCGTGCTGGCCCGCGTCGGCGAGGCCGATTTCAAGCCGCAGGTCATGGAGCAGGTGCTGCGCAGCCAGACGCAAGCCTATTATGCGCCGGTCAACCACGGCCATTTCGGGCTGGCGCTGGGCAGCTATGCGCATTTCACCTCGCCGATCCGGCGCTATGCCGATCTGGTCGTCCATCGCGCGCTGGTCGCCGCCTGCGGGCTCGGCCCCGGCGGGCTGACCGACGAAGCGGCGGCGACGATGGAGCGGACCGGCGAGCAGATCTCGATGCTCGAACGCCGCGCGATGGAGGCCGAGCGCGAGACGGTCGACCGCTATGTCGCCGCCTATCTGTCGGAGCATGTCGGCGACGTGGTCGAGGCGCGGATCACCGGCGTCGCCAATTTCGGCTTCTTCGCCACCGTCGAGGGGATCGGCGGCGACGGGCTGCTGCCGGCGCGCGACCTGGGCCGCGAATATTTCCGCTATGACGAAGCGGCGCAACAGCTGGTCGGCGAGGAGACGGGCACGAGCTATGCCGCCGGCCAGCGGCTGCGGCTGAGGCTCGCCGAGGCCAATCCGGTGTCGGGAGCGCTGCGCTTCGCGCTCGCCGACGAGGATCGCGATCACGCGCCGCCGCCGCGCAAGCCGGGACGGCCGATCAAGCGGCGCGGACGGCCGGGGAACATCCGGCATCAGGGCAAGCGGCGCTGAGTTTCCTGCCCTGCGCTCACGGCGCGCGAGGCAGCGAGCCTTTACTCATTCCCGTTTGCCCCCCGACCTGCGCCGCGCTTACCGAACGGCCGGCAAAAGAAGAGCGGTGCTTCGACAAGCTCAGCACGAACGGGAGAGGGTGAGTCGGACTTGGTGCAACTTGCGTGCTCGACCCGAACGGTTGATGATTACAACAGCCTCCCAGCAGGAAGCCGCCGGCCGAAACGGGGCGGGCGGAGGCGGAACCGCGGTCGATTGCCGAACGTTCCCGTTTCGTATGGCGGTTCAGGCTCCAGTCAGTACGCCTGTGTAATAAGAGCCGCATCAACCCCGCGTATCCGGGAGATTCGAACCATGATTACTTCACGCATCGCGCTCGTCGGCCTGATCGCCGCGGCCGGCCTTGGCGTCAGCGCCTGCGCCACCGACGGTTATTACGGCGGCGGTTATGGCGGCTATTACGGCGATTATTACGATTACAACGGCGGCTATTGGGACGACGGCGGGATGTATTATTCCCCGTCCTATTACGGCTGGTATGGCAATTATTATTATCCCGGCAGCGGCGTTTACGTGTACGACCGCAACCATAACCGCCATCGCTGGAACAGCTCGCAGCGGCGCTATTGGCAGAATCGCGGCCACGACTGGCACGGTTCGCGGTCGAACGGCGGCAATTGGGATCGGTTCGACCACCACCCGAGCCGGCACCAGGGCGACCGCGACGGCGGGCATTGGAACGGCCATCGCGGCCACCATTGATCGGTCCGCGCGGCCGGTTCGGTTCAGCCGGCCGGCCGAGTCCGAATGAGTCCGATCGAGACGAAGGTCATCACCGGCTCGTCATGCTGGTTGAGCACGGTCATGCGGCTGCGATAGCTGCCCATGTCGGGGCGGCTGCGCGACGGGCGCTTGTCGAGGATCTCGGTCTCGCAGCGGAGCGTGTCGCCGGGATAGACCGGCTTCAGCCAGCGCAGCTCGTCGATTCCCGGCGAGCCGAGCCCGGCCTGGCCGTGCGCCTTCAGATTTTCCACCACCATCGCCATCGTCATCGCGCAGGTGTGCCAGCCGCTCGCCGACAGCCGGCCGAAATGGGTTTCGGCCGCCGCTTCGTCGGAGAGGTGGAAGGGCTGAGGATCATACCGGCGCGCGAAGGCGAGCACCTCGTCGCGAGTCACGTCGTAGCGGCCGAAGCCGGCGCACGCGCCGACCTCGATGTCCTCGAAATACTGCATCGCTCACCCCTTCCTCGAGTCGGCGCCTCCGCGCAGCACGTCGCGGAACGGCGCGTCGGTGCCGTCGATGCCCGATTCGGGCGGCAGGCCGATCAGGTCGCGCAGCAGCGGCGCGATATCGACGTTGACGAACGGCGCCAGCCGCTGGCCGGGCACGAACGCCGGGCCGTTGGCGACGAACAGCGCCCGCATCTCCGGCGCCATATTGTCATAGCCGTGGTTGCCGCCGCTCGACGGCTTGGCGGGCCGGGTCGGCAGCACTTGCCAATCGACGTCGGCGAGGCAGAAATAGGGCGGGATGCGGCGGTTGGCGCCGTAGTGGAAGCGCGCCGGAATGTCCTGCTTGCGCCAGCATGTCGCATGGCCGTGGCGGCCGGGGATCAGCTTCGCCACCTCCGCTTCGTGGCCGGGGGTGGGCTCGAGGCTGGCATAGGGGCCGCTCTCGATCACGCGATAGTCGGCGGGCGGGGCGATGCCGTCGAGCGCGACGACGCGGTCGCTGCTGATCGGCGCCATGCCGTGGTCGGCAACGATGACGAGGTTGGCGGGCTGGCGGAGCGCCTTCAGCCCGTCGACCAGCGTGCCGATCGTACGGTCGATGTCGGCGACCGCCCGCGTCGTGCGCGGATCGTCGGGGCCGTATTCGTGGCCGGCGGTATCGACCGTGTCGAAATAGAGCGTGACGAACTTCGGCCGGATCGCCGCCGGGCGCCGCAGCCAGTCGAGCACGGCGTTGACGCGCTGCTCGCCCGTCACCGCCTGGTTGAACTGCTGCCAGTCCGACGGGCGCGTGCCGCCGGTGATGTCGTGCGGCCATTCGGGATCGCGCGTGCCACCCCAGGCGACGTTGCTGCCCGGCCAGAACATGGTGGCGGTGCGGATGCCCGCTTTCTCCGCATCGACCCAGATCGGCGCGGCGGCGTTCCACCAGAAGGGGTCGTCGGTCGCCATGGTGAAGGTCTCGCCCGGCCGCTCCGGGTCCTCCATTGTGTTGGCGGTGATGCCCGAATGGTCGGGAAAGTCGCTGGTGACGATCGCCCAATGATTGGGGAAGGTCTTCGACGGGAAGCTCGGCTCCATCGCCGCCGATACGCCCGACGCAGCGAGCGCGTTGAGCCGCGGCGTCACGCCGCGGTCGAGATAGTCGGCGCGGAAGCCGTCGATCGAGACGAGGATGGTGACCGGCGGCTTGTCCTGCGCGGCGACGGCCAGGGTCGCGGGCGGGGGCGGCGGGGTTGCCGCGCATCCCGCGACGCCGATCGCCGCCAGCGCGGCGAGAGCCAGGCCCCAGCGGCTCATCGCGCCGTCTCCTGCTGGCCGCGCGACCACATCATCTTGCCGCCGACCCAGGTCTGCTCGACCGTGGTGTCGCGCAGCTGGCCGGGGCTGGCCAGCGTCGGATCGGTATCGACGATGATGAAGTCGGCCCACATGCCCGGCGCGAGCGTGCCGTAGTCGTTCTCGGAGAAGCTGGCATAGGCCGCGCCCTGCGTATAGGCGCGCCACGCCTGTTCGCGGGTGATCCGCTCCTGCGGCTGCCAGCCGCCGAACGGCAGGTCGCCCGCGTCCTGCCGCGTGAACGCCGCCGCCCAGCCGTGGAACGGGTTGAAATCGTCGTTGGGATAGTCCGACCCGAACGCCAGCGGCACGCCGTTCGCCAGCATCGACCGCCAGGCATAGGCGCCCGCGAGCCGCGCCGGGCCAAGCCGCGCCTCGGCCATGTGCATGTCGGAGACGGCGTGGATCGGCTGCATCGAGGCGACGATGCCGTGCGCGGCGAATTTGGGGAGGTCGGCGGGATCGACGATCTGCGCATGTTCGATCCGCCAGCGGCGGTCGCCCTTATAGGTGTCGGCGAGCGCGTCGATCGCGCTCAGCACCTCGGCGTTCGCCTTGTCGCCGATCGCGTGGACCGCGACCTGGAAGCCGTCCATCGCCGCGCGGCTCATCGTGTTGCGCAGCTGGTCGTCGGTCAGGAAGCACTGGCCGCTGTTCCTGGGATCGTCGGCATAGGGCGCCTTGAGGCACGCCCCGCGCGAGCCCAGCGCCCCGTCGGCGAACACCTTGACCCCGACCATCCGGAGCTTGCCGTCGTAGAGCCAGGGCGAGGGGCCGCCCCCCGCGGTGAGGTTGGCGGTCTCGATGCTGTCGGCATAGCTGACGATGCGCATCCGCAAATTGCCGGCATCGGCGGCGCGGCGGAACACCAGCCAGTCGGACAGCGTCGTGCGCATGTCGTCGGTCGCGGTGATGCCGTTGGAGAGGAGCAGCTGCTGCGCCTTGATGAAGGCGAGGTCGCGCTCCCGCGCCAGCGGCTGCGGCAGCGCCTTGGTGATGAGCTGGCGCGCGGCATCGACGAACACGCCGTCGACGATCTGCCCGCCCGGCGGCGCCTTGGTCGCCGGCGTGATGCCGGCGGCCTTCATCGCTACGCTGTTGGCCCAGACCGCATGGCCGTCGATCCGGTCGAGCACGATCGCGCGGCCTTGCGACACCGAGTCGAGGTCGGCGGCGGTCGGGAAGCGGCCGAGCCCCCATTGCTCCTGGTTCCAGCCGCCGCCGAGGATCCATTTCTTGTCGGGATTGGCGGCGATATAGGCGGCGATCTTCGCCTTCGCCTCCTCGAGCGAATGCGTGCCGGTAAGGTCGAGCTCGAGCGCGCGGAAGCCGAGGTCCATGATGTGGCCGTGCGCGTCGATGAAGCCCGGCAGCAGCACCTTGCCCTTCATGTCGGTGCGCCAGTCGAGCTTGTCCGGCCGCTTGTCATGGTCGTCGAGCAGCCTGGTGATCTTGCCCTCGGGCGTCATCAGCAGGCCGGTGAAATGGATGACCTTGCCTTGTCTGTCGAGCGCGATGCCGTTGACGTTGTCGATCAGCGCATCGGCCAAGGCGGGCGTGGCGAGCAGCAGCGCGGCCGCGACGGCAAGTATCGTCCGGGATCGATGCCGGCGCGAGACAAAATCCCGGGGCGCTCGCATTGCGGTGGATGCCGGAACAAGTCCGGCATGACGGGATCGGGAAAACGCGCCGGTCCGGGCCTTTGGTCGTCGTGCCATACGCCGCAAGCGCATAAGGCGTGTTTCCCCGCGACGCCAGATGGTCTAGGCGAACGGCACGCTCCGTTCGTGCCGAGCCCTCGGCATCGCTTGTTTCACGGCGTCGCGGAGAAGAACCGCCCTTCGACAGGCTCAGGGCGAACGGAAGAAGGTTTGCGATGGCCACGCTGGCGGAATCCCGGTCTCCCCTCCCCGTCACGATCGACGATGTCCGCGCGGCCTATGCGCGGATTCGCGACTCGATCGTCCATACGCCGACGCTGGTCAGCCGCACGCTGTCCGACCTCACCGGCGCGACGGTGTACCTGAAGTTCGAGAATTTGCAGTTCACCGCCGCCTACAAGGAGCGCGGCGCGCTCAACACGCTGCTCCAGCTCGACGAGGCGGCGCGCGCCAAGGGGGTGATCGCGGCCTCGGCGGGCAACCATGCGCAGGGCCTTGCCTATCACGCCAACCGGCTCGGCATCCGGTCGGTGATCGTCATGCCGACCAACACCCCGACGGTGAAGGTGACGCAGACCGAAGGCCATGGCGCCGAAGTGGTGTTGTTCGGCGATACGTTCGACACCGCCTATGCCCATGCCCGCCAGCTGGAGGCCGAGCGCGGCTATACCTTCGTCCACCCGTTCGACGATCCGCGGATCATCGCCGGCGCTGGGACGGTGGCGCTTGAGATGCTGGCGGACGTGCCGGCGATCGACACCTTCGTCACGCCGATCGGCGGCGGTGGCCTCATCTCCGGCATGTCCACCGTCGCCAAGGCGGCGGATCATCCGATCGAAGTGATCGGGGTCGAGGCCGAGCTGTTCCCGTCGATGTATAACCGGCTCAACGGCACGCACATGGCCTGCGCCGGCGACACGCTGGCCGAGGGCATCGCGGTCAAGGAGCCGGGCGGGCTCACCGCGCGGATGGTCGAGGCGCAGGTCGACGACATCGTGCTGGTCAGCGAGCGCAGCCTGGAGGAAGCGGTCAGCCTGCTGCTCCAGATCGAGAAGACGGTCGTCGAGGGCGCCGGCGCCGCGGGGCTTGCCGCGCTGCTCGCCTATCCCGACCGGTTCCGCGGCAAGACCGTCGGCATCGTGCTGTGCGGCGGCAATATCGACACGCGGCTGCTCGCCAACGTGCTGCTGCGCGATCTCGCCCGCTCGGGACGACTCGCGCGGCTGCGCATCCGGCTGCAGGACCAGCCCGGCGCGCTCTACAAGGTCGCGCATATCTTCGAGCAGCAGCGCGTCAACATCATCGAAGTCTATCACCAGCGCGTGTTCACCACGTTGCCGGCCAAGGGCCTGATCACCGACATCGAATGCGAGACGCGCGACGCCAGGCATCTCGACCGGCTGATCCAGGCGCTGCGCGACGCGCATTACGAGGTGAGCCAAGTCGAGCTGGCGTAATCTCGCAGGGCTAGCGGGCGACGGAAATGCAATACCGTCTCCGTTCGGTTCGAGCGAAGTCGTTGAACACTGTCGAGCACAGTCGAATCGTTCTCGCTCTGCTCGAAAGCGTGTCTCGACTTCGCTCGACACGAACGGAAAGAGGCGAGATCAGCCGCTCAAAAGTTCACGGGCACCGATCTTCACCCAAGTTATCCACACAAATATGACGAATGGAATCGCGCGCGCGACGAGTTGAGGCCCCATCGCTGGTCCGAGCGAGTCGTTTCAGGTACAACCGGTAACATCAGTTAATCCCCGAGATCGCCCCAGCGTCCGTCTACGGGGTTTATCAGTATCAGTGAGCCCTCGGGTCGCACCGGGGCGCTGGGGCGATACACCGGCCCTGCCGCGGCCGCTTGCCTGATCGATACCGCTGCCGGCGTGTTAACCCTCTTTCATGGTAAAGGCGCTTTTCATCACGAATCGCTTGATTCATACTGCCTGAACCGACGCGGATTCCCCCACGCCGGCGACGGGAGATGAGGATCATGACGGCGCCATTCCGCTTTCCGCGATTCTTCGTCACCAGCCCGTCGCCCTGCCCCTATCTTCCCGGCCGGCAGGAGCGGAAGGTGTTCACCGAGCTGAACGGGCCGCACGCCGGCGAGCTCAACGACGCGCTCGGCCGGATCGGCTTCCGCCGCAGCCAGGCGGTCGCCTATCGCCCGAGCTGCGCGGGCTGTTCGGCGTGCGTTTCGGTGCGCGTCGTCGCGGGCGAGTTCCAGCCCAATGCGAGCCAGAAGAAGCAGCTGAAACGCAACGGCGACCTGGAAGTCACCGCATGTCGCCCCTGGGCGACCGACGAGCAGTTCCGGCTGCTGCGCCGCTACCTCGCCGCGCGGCACCCCGGCGGCGGCATGGCGGGGATGGACGAGGGCGATTATGCCGACATGGTCGAACACAGCCCGGTCAATTCGTTCGTCGTCGAATATCGCGAGCCGAGCGTCGAGGGGCGCCGCGGCCGCCTGGTCGGCGCGTGCCTGACCGACCAGCAGGCCGACGGGCTGTCGATGATCTACAGCTTTTTCGAGGCCGATCATCCCGAGCGCAAGGGACTCGGCAATTTGATCATTATGGACCACATCCTGCGCGCGCGCTCGGTCGGGCTGCCGTACGTCTATCTCGGCTATTGGATCGAAGGCTCGCCGCGGATGGCGTACAAGACGCGCTATCGCCCGCTCGAGATGCTGGGACCCAAGGGCTGGCAGCGGATGCCCGAGGAGCGCGCGCAACCGGTCAGCGCCACGGTGCAGCGCGCGCTGGAGAACGAACTGGTTTGAGGGCCGACGTCCTGCCGCGAAAGCGGAGGCCCGCTCCCTCCCGCCGGTCCCAAGCAGGTGCTCCCGCCGGCGGGGAAATGGCGGCCGGGATGTATGACGTTCCGGAATGCGGACGTGCTCCTGCGAACGCAGGAGCCCAGGGGGGTTAAACGGCCCGCTTGAGACTCGGGGCTCCTGCCTTTCGCAGGAGCACAAAGGGCCGCTCGACTCAGCCCTCCGCCTGGTCGCCTTGATCGGCCGCGCTGTCGAGGAACCAGGCCTCGACCGGGCCGGTGAGCTTGATCGTCAGCGGCTGACCGTGGCGGTCGACCTTCTTGCCGAGCGCGACGCGGATCCAGCCTTCGGAGATCGAATATTCCTCGACGTCGGTACGCTCGGCGCCCTTGAACCGGATGCCGATGCCGCGTTCGAGCACCGACTGGTCGAAATGGGGGCTGCGCGGATTGATCGCGAGGCGATCGGGCGGCGTATCGGCGGCGGGTCCATCAGTCATGGCGCACGCTCATGGCCTAAAATCCGCGTCGAGGCAAAGGGAAAGCGGCGTCTCGTCGGGTTCAGCGGCGCTGAACCTGGGCGGCGCCGGCCCACTCCCCCATCGGCCACCCAATGCGATTATCCTATGGGTGGCTGGGTGGGGAGCGGGCCGGCGCCGCTACAAGATCAGTTGCAGACCCGCACGCGCACGTTGCGGTCCCAATAGGGATCCCAGCGCCACTGCGTCCAGCACCGCGGCTGATAATCGTAGCGGTAGTCGTAATAGGCCGGCGGCGGCGGGGGCGGCGGCGCGTAATAGCGGTCGCCGTAATAATCGTTGTTGTTGTCCGACGCGATCGCCGCGCCGATGCCAAGGCCGATGATCCCGCCGAGCAGCGCAGCGCCCGCGTCGTCTCCGCCATGGTGATGATAATGGTGGTAGCGGTGCCAGCGCTGCGCCTGCGCGGGCGCGGCGGTCATCGCCATCGCGGTCGCGCCGAGCGCAACGCCGATCCCGGCCTTCTTCAGAAACGTCTTCATCTCGAGCCTCCAGTCACGCGCGAGTCCGAAACTGCACGTGGGAATAAACGCCCCAGTTCGGCTCACTGTTTCCTTTTATAGCCGAGTCGTGCTGAACTCGGCCGGAATGGCGCGTTCAGCGCCGGTTTACGCGCAAGGGAGCCCACATGGCCTATTGGCTGATGAAGTCCGAACCCGAATCCTATAGCTGGGAAGACCTTGTCCGCGACGGCGCGACCGAATGGGACGGGGTGCGCAACCCGGCAGCGCGGCTCCACCTGAAGGCAATGCAGCGGGGGGACGAGGCGCTGTTCTACCATAGCGGCAAGGACAAGGCCGCGGTCGGGGTGATGACGATCGCGCGGGCCTGGCGGCCCGACGGCGCCGACGGATCGTGGGCGTCGGTCGCGGTCGCGCCGGTGGCGGCGCTCGCACGGCCGGTCACGCTCAAGGACATGAAGGCCGCGCCCAAGCTCGCCGGGCTGGAAATGCTGCGCCAGTCGCGGCTGTCGGTCTCGCCGGTGAGCGACGAGCAATGGGCGGTGCTGATGGCGATGGCGGCGGGATGATCCTCAGGAGAGGCTCCGGAAGCCCGTTCGGCCCGCGCTCTTCAATCGCCCTTCGACAAGCTCAGGGCGAACGGAGGGGTGGATTGGCCGGCGTGGATAATGAAACCCGTTCGTGCTGAGCCCTTCGACTTCGCTCAGGAGAGCCTTGTCGAAGCACGATTGGGGCACGCGCCCTCCGACAAGCTCAGGGCGAACGGGTGTTGGTGCGCGTCCGGCTAACGCGCGTGGTAGAAATCGTACACCTGCTGCGCCACCGCCCGGCTCACCCCCGGCGCGCGTTGCAGGTCCTCAAGGCTCGCGCCGCGCACCGCGCGGGCGGTGCCGAAGTGCATCAGCAGCGCCTTCTTGCGCGCGGGGCCGATGCCGGGCACTTCGTCGAGCGGTGACGCGCCGATCGCCTTGGCGCGCTTCGCCCGGTGCGCGCCGATCGCGAAGCGGTGGACCTCGTCGCGCAGCCGTTGCAGATAGAACAGCACCGGTGAGTTGACCGGCAGCGTCAGTTCGCGTCCGTCCATCAGGTGGAACACCTCGCGGCCTTCGCGGCCGTGGTGCGGCCCCTTGGCGACGCCGACCAGGCAGACGTCCTCGATCCCCAGATCCTCGAGCACGCCCTTCGCCGCGTTCAATTGCCCGCGCCCGCCGTCGATCAGCACCAGGTCGGGCCAGGTGCCGCCGTCGCGATCGGGGTCCTCGGCCTGAGCGCGGGCGAAGCGGCGCTGGAACACCTCGCGCATCATCGCGAAGTCGTCGTCGGTCGCGGCCTGTCTGATGTTGAACTTGCGATACTGGCCCTTTCGGAAGCCCTCCGGCCCCGCGACGACCATCGCGCCCAGCGCGTTGGTGCCCTGGATATGGCTGTTGTCGTAGATTTCGATGCGGTCGGGCGGCTCGCCGAGCTCGAACAGGTCGGCAATCTCGCGCAGCAGCTTCGCTTGCGTGGTCGATTCGGCCAGCCGCCGGTCGAGCGCTTCCTCGGCGTTGCGCCGCGCCTGGTCGATCAGTCGCCGCCGCGTGCCGCGCTGCGGCACCGACAGCGCCACCCTGGTCCCCGACCGCTCGCTCAGCGCCTCGGCGAGCAGCGCACCCTCGCCGAGCTCGCGATCGACGAAGATCGTCCGCGCCGGCGGCACCTCCTCGTAGAATTGCGTCAGGAAGCTGGTCAGCACTTCCTCCTCGGGCACGTCGGCGGTGTGCGCGGGGAAGAAGCTGCGGTGCCCCCAATTCTGGCCGCCGCGGATGAAGAACGCCTGGATGCCGATCACGCCCTCCTTGCAGGCGAGCGCGAAAATGTCGGCGTCGCCGACCCCCTCGGCGTTGATCGCCTGGCTGCCCTGGATGAAGGTCAGCGCCTTGAGCCGGTCGCGCAGCATCGCGGCGAGCTCGAAGTCCATCGCCTCGGCGGCGGCCTGCATCTGCCCGCCGAGCTTGGTCTGCACGTCGGTCGACTTTCCCGCGAGGAAGCGCTTGGCGTCGGCGACCAGCTCGGCATAGTCCGCCTCGCTGATCCGGCCGACGCACGGGCCCGAGCAGCGCTTGATCTGATAGAGCAGGCACGGCCGGTCGCGCGTCTTGAAGAAACCGTCGGTGCAGCTCCTGAGCAGGAACAGCTTTTGCAGCGCGTTCAGCGTGTTGTTGACGCTCCCCGCGCTGGCGAAGGGACCGTAGTAATCGCCTTTGATGCGCCGCGCGCCGCGATGCTTCTGGATGCGCGGAAAGGTGTGGTCGGCGCGCAGCAGGATGAAGGGAAAGCTTTTGTCGTCGCGCAGCAGCACGTTGTAGGCGGGGCGGTAGCGCTTGATCAGCTGCGCCTCGAGCAGCAGCGCCTCGGCCTCGTTGTTGGTGGTGACGATCGTCATCGAGCGGGTCTGCGCCACCATCCGCTGCAGCCGCTTCGGCAGCCGCTCGACCTGCGTGTAATTGGTGACGCGGTTCCTGAGCGCGCGCGCCTTGCCGACATAGAGCACGTCGCCGCGCGAATCGTGCATACGATAGACGCCGGGCCGCGTCGGCAGCGTCTTCAGCACGTTGCGGATCGCCGCCACCCCCGCCTCGAGATCGGGCTGCCCCGATCCGCGGACGGTGTAGGTCTGCTTCTCCTCGTTGAAACGCGAGGCGGCATTGGGGAGGTCGGGACGGTCGGCTTTGCTGGGCGGCATGACATCGATCTAGGCGCAATCGGCCAGTCCCGCCACCTTCGCAAGGACCCCTATCGACCTTGGGGAACACTCGACGCCGGAGTCGACTCGTCGGGCTGGGCTGCGGCACCGGCGTCCGGCGCAGTCGTCTCATCGGCCTTCGCGTCGTCGCCGCCGATCGCGGCGAGATCCTTGCCGGTCTTCTGGAGCAATTCGTCGGTCAGCTGGCCGCCGGTCAGCGGCTGGAATTCGCGCAGGCTCTTGTCCTGGAACTTGGCGAGATTCTCGTCGGTGCTGAGGCCGGGCAAGTCCTTGTCTAGCACCGCCTTCGCGCCGGGATCGGCGACCAGCAGCTTGATCGGCGTGTCGAGCGTGTAGTGCGCGTGGATGTCGGCGTCCTGGGCCAGCACGGCGGCAGGCGCGAGCAGGAGCAGGGCAGCGGCGGGCATGAGGAGCTTCATCGGGGCCGTCCTTCGTTGGTTCCTGAACGCCACCCTATCGAAGCGGCGGCGCGGCACCAAGCCGCTCAGGCGTGCGCGAACAGCTTGGTGCCGACGATGCCGATTACCGTCAGCCCCATGAACACCGCCTGCACGGCCGAGACCCTGTCGCCGAACAGCATCATTCCGCCGACGATCACCCCGACCGCGCCGCAGCCGGTCCAGACGGCGTAAGCGGTGCCCGCGGGCAATCCGCGCATGGCGAGGGCGAGCAGCCCCATGTTGACGAACGACAGCACGACCGGGATCGACGAGGCGGTCCAGGTGCCGAGCGTTGCCGCCCATTTGAGGCTCAACGCCCAGCAGATTTCGGTGACGACGGCGATCGCGAGGATGAGCCACGACATGGGGTTTCTCCCACGGGCTCGAGATGGGAGCGCCGGCCGCCGGAAACCCGGAAGAGGCGGGGCGCTGATTCAGGCTTGCGCAGGCTACGAGCGGCGGCGCTTGAGGCCCTGGGCTCCTGCTCTCGCAGGAGCGCGAGCTCCTATTGCGGCCGGATCAATGCGACCGGCCGAGGCCGCCGATCGTGCGGTCGACGAGTGCCTTGTCGGCGTCGGCGCCGTGCTTTTCGGCGATCAGCGCGCGCGCGGCGGTCGCGGCGGCTTCGGCCGCCTTGCCGCGAATCTCGGCGAGCACCGCGCGTTCGGCCGAAGCGATCTTCTCCTCGGCCATCGCCGAGTGGCGCGCGATCAGCGCGGTGGCGTCGGCCTTGGCCTTGTCGAGGATTTCCTGCGCCTGCCGCTCGGCCGACACGCGCAAGGATTCGACTTCCTTGTGGACGTCGCGCGCCTTCGCCTCATAGTCGGCCTTGAGCGCCTCGGCTTCCTTGCGGAGCTGCTCGGCGGTGGCGAGCTGCTCGCGGATGCCCGCGATCTTCTTGTCGAGCGCGCCGGCAATGAACGACGGCGCCTTCATCAGCACCGCGATTCCGAACACGATCAGCATTCCGATCGCGACCCAGCCGCCCGCGGAAATGCCCCACGCGCTCGGCTCGTCGTGCTCGGCGTGACCGGCGGGAGCCTCGATCACCGCGATCGTCATCATCTCAACCATGCGCCAGTGCCGCCTTTACTGCCTTGCTTGCCTCAGCCGCGCTCACCTTGGCGCCCGAGACCTTGGCGACGATGTCGCGCGCGGCGTCCGCCGCGACGTCCTCGATCGCCGCCAGCGCCGCGTCGCGCGCCGCCGTCAGCTTGGCGTTGGCTTCCGCGGTCTTGCCCTGCAGCTCGGTATCGGCCGCGGCAAGCCGCTTCGCCGCTTCCTCGCCCGCCTTCGACCGTGCGTCCGACGCCGCGGCCTGCGCATCGGCATGGACCTTGGCAAGCTCGCTGCGCCACCGTTCCTCGGTCGCGTCCGCGTCCTGGCGCGCCTGCTCGGCGGCCGTGAGATCGGCAGCGATCTGCGCGTCGCGCTGGTCGACCGTCGCCTCGACCTTGGGAACGATCCCGCGGCCGACGACGAAGAAGATCACGGCGAGCGTGATCAGCAGCCAGAACCATTGCGACTGATAGACGAGGGCAAGTTGGGTAATTTGCGGCATGGCTCACCTGCGCGGACGCCGCCGGCGGGATCGATCCCGCCGGCGATCGGCCGAAATCAACGCGCGTAGAGGATGATCATCGCGACGGCGAACGCCATCAGGCCGAGCAGTTCGGCCGAGGCGAAGCCGATATAGAGCGTGCCGGTCTGGCCCGCTGCGGCCGACGGGTTGCGCAGCGCGCCCTGGAGGAACGAACCGAACACGAAGCCGACGCCCGCCGACGCCGCGCCGACACCGATGGCGGCCAGACCGGCGCCGATAACCTGAGCAGATGCGAGATCCATTTTTCAAACTCCGTAGGACAGATGGTGACGAACGAAAAACTCAGTGCAGATTGACTGCATCGTTGATGTAGAGCGAGGTCAGCAGCGCGAACACATAGGCCTGGATCGCGCCGACCAGCAGCTCGAGCGCGTTGACGAAGATCACCGCGAAGAACGCCAGCGCCGAGATCGCATAGCCGAGCCCGCCGGCGTTGAGCCCCTGGACGATGAAATTGCCGAACACGTCGAGCAGCACGTGGCCCGCGAACATCGCGATGAACGGCCGCAGCCCCAGCGAGAACGGCCGCACCATGAACGAGATGAACTCGACGATCGCGATCAGCGGCTTCAGCACCAGCGGCGCGTCCTTCGGCCAGAAGAAGCTGAAGAAGTGCAGCCCGTGCTTCCAAAAGCCCACCACCAGCACGATCGCGAAGCTGGTCAGCGACATCGTGCCGGTCACCGAAAACTGGCTGGTGACGGTGAACGGATGCCCGCCGGGGACGATCGCGAACGGCATCGCGCCGATGATGTTGGCGAACAGGATGAAGGTGAAGGCGGTGAACACCCACGGCAGGAACCTGCGCCCCTGCGGCCCGATCGACGAGCGCGTGATGTTGTCGCAGAAGCCGACATAGCCCTCGACCGCTGCCTGCCAGCGGCCGGGCACCAGCTGGCGCTTCATCCCGCCCCACATGAACACCAGCACCACCACCAGGACGATCATCATCCACAGCGACGAATTGGTGAACGTGAAGGGCGAGCCGCTCAAGCTCTCCGCCCCGACGGGGTGGATCATGAACTGGCTCATCGGGTCGATCTTGGCTTGAACGGCCACGGTGAAATCCCTGTCTAAATCGCTAATCGGCGGGCCCTTATTCGGGCCGCTCCTTGGAAATCTTGAACACCTGGTAGCAGGCGCCGGCGAAACCCAGAAACAGCAGCGCCAGCATGATCCAGGGCCGCGTGCCGAGCCATTCGTCGAACAGCCAGCCGACGATGCCGCCGCCGATCGGATAACCGACCAGCGTCGAGATCACGCGCTGCGCACTCTTCTCGCCCGGCCCGGCAACGCCGAAACCGCTCGCGGGATGCGTCCGCTCCTCCTCGGCGCGGCGCGCCGCGCGCAGCCGCTCCTCGAGCGACGCGAGCTTGGGGTCCTCGTTCCCAGGAAACTGTTCGGGTTCGTTCGCCACGAAGCGGTCTGTCCTTGCCGAGCCGGATGGAAAGCAACATGCTAAACCGGCGGGGAAGCAAGCCTCCCCGCCGTGCGGCGCTCGTTTAGGAAGCGTTCGGTTTCAAGTCAACCGCGGCGGCAGCGCCCTTGGGCGGCGCAGCGCTCCTGCAAAAGCAGGAGCCCAGAGTCACATGCAGATCGAGGCAAATCCCGGCCTCCTGCTTTCGCAGCGGAACAGGGTTTAGTCATGGACACCGCGAATCGCGGACCGGCGCCCCGGCGCCGCGCGTCTTCCAGCTGCCGTCGGGCGCCATATATTTCTCGCCCGGCGCGGTCTTGGCGATCAGGTTGCAGCCCGAGGTGAAGGCGAAATCCTCCACCGTCGCGCCCTGCGCCGCCGCAGCCTTGGTATAGGCGGCGCGGCGCTGGATGTTGATGCTGTCGACCAGCTTCTGGAGCGCGGACGTCCCCGATCCGACGACGCCCAGATAGCCGTCGGGCTTTTCGCCGATCTGACCGGCGCTGCGCGCCGCTGCATAAGCGGGATCGCGCTGCGCCCAGGCGGCACCGGCGAAACCGGCCGCGATCAGCGCCCCGGCTGCGATCGAAAGGATGAGCTTGCGCTGTTTCATCAGAAAATCCCCGGATTCTGCTGGATCACCGACTTGGCTTCGCTGTCGAGCCGGTACACCACCTGCTGCGTCACGTTGATGTTGAGATCGATCTGGATCGGCTTGGTCGGCGCGTTCACGGTCACGCAGCCGCCCAGCGATCCGCCCGCGCCGATCAGCGCCATGATGACGATGCTCCTCATGTCCGCCTTGGTCGGGAACCTCCCGCCCTTCGTCAATCCTCGAGTTGTCATGGCACGGTCTCGCTTTCGGGGGGCTGAATGGCCGGTTTACCGGGCGTTGCCGGCGTTTTCTGCTGCCGTTCCTCGTCGATCAGCGTTCGCAGCTTGTCGACGGGCAGCTTGCTTGGATCGTAGAAGGATTGCGCCGATCCGATCAGCTGGCGGAACGGCGCGCGAATCGTCACGTTGAACACGAACGGCAGCTTCATCAGCCGCTTGACCAGGAAATTGGCGTGCGTGCCGGCACCCTGATGCACCCCGGCGAAGCGCACCTGCGTCACCATCTCGCCGGCGATGGGGCCGTCGAGCGTGATCTCCAGGCTGTCGTAGCGCAGCGACTTCAGCGCCTGGAACGCCATATTGCCCCAGGTGCCGAGATCCTTTTGCGTCACTTCGCCGACATAGGCGATCGTGCCGCCGCCATGGCGCACCGTCAGATGGCCGTTGTCGATCCGCCCGCCGTCGGCGTCGAACACCATCGGCAGCACGCCGTCGAACGTGCCGGTCGCGTCGATGTTCTTGAAGTCGAATTTCTGGATGAATTGGCCGGCGTCCATGCCGTTGACGCGGAAGGTCAGCCGCCGCGCCTTGCCTTCCGAGAAATCGAGCAGGGTCGGGTCGAGCGTCAGCTCGCCGCCCGAGAAGGGCCAGCGTGCGCCGTCGACCTTCACCTCGGTGCTCGACAGCGTCCGGTAATGCACCGTGCCGTTCTCGACCGCGACGCCGGGGTTGATCTGATCGACCGTCGCGACCTGATCGGGCGCGCTCACCATATTGAGCAGGTCGGTGAAGTGGATGGTCGTCGAAAGACCCGTCACCGGCCCGAACGCCGCGGCGAGATCGGCATCCTTCGTGCTGAACGTGCCGGTGCTCGTCACCCCCTCGCGCGACCAGGCGATATGCCCCTCGCCGCTGACACTGCCCTTCACGTCGGCGATCACGCCGAAGGTTAGCGGAGTCAGCGCGTCGGGCTGGAAATCCTTGCCGAACGCGATCCCCGGCACCGCGAGGTCGGCATGGCCGGCGCCGCTGCCGAGGTCGTGCGCCAGGGTGACGTCGGTGACCTTCACCCCCGCCGTCGGGTTGGCGAGCGTGCCGGTCGCGGTGATGACGTTGTTCGCCAGGCGCAGCGCGACGTCATGGCTGACGAGCGGATTGAACCGCGGCTTCTCGGCAGCGTCGGCGACGGTCAGTCCGCCGGTGACGTCGAGCACTCCGCCTGCGAACCGCCAGTCGCCCGCGGCGGCCGACATGACGAGCGGCACGTTGGCGATCTGCCCGCCGCCGCCCGAGAACGTGCCGCTGACGCCGTTGCCGCCGATCGTGCCGTCGAGCGTCGCCACGTCGAGCCGCGTCTGGTGACCGGCGGGCCCGAGCCGCGCCGCCACCGTATCCAGCGCAAAGCGGCGGTCGGCGAGCGCCAGCGTTCCACCGGCGATATCGAGCGTCAGCGGCGAGGTTCCCAATCGCCCGGAAAGGTGCGTCTTCGCGATCCTGGCGCCGCCGGTCACGCCGCTGCCGTCGATCGCGAGCAATGCGCGGCCGCTCGGGCACAGGCGTGCCGCCGTCTTGTCCAATGCGAGCCCGGAGACGACCAGCCGGTCGAAGCCCGCATCGGCGCACTGCGGATCGATCGCGACCCGCGCGTGTCCGTCCCAGCGTCCGTCGATCGCCAGCCGCCCGCCCTCGAGCCGTCCATCGCTGCCGATCGGCCCCGACAGGGTCAGGGTGGTGGAAAAGCGCGTCGCGCCCGACGGGCTGGCGGTGAAGCGCACCGGCGCCAGCGCCAGCCGCGCGCCGCCCGCTCGATACGGCCGGACGATCGCGTTGCCGGTGACCGGTGCGCCGGCGCGCGGCTGCGTCAGGCGGATCGCCGCCTCGGGCAACCCGCCGCCGCTGAGCGCGAGCAGTCCATCGACCCGCACTCCGCTGTCGGGCCAGTCGTAGATGATGCCGTCGCCGCCCGACAACGAAGCGTGCGCTCCACTCGCGGTGTCGAGCATCAGCCGCGACACGCCGATGCGGCCGCCGCGCTTCGACTGAAGCGCGATGATATCGGCATCGATTGACATCGACCGCGCCGCGGCCGCGCCGGCCTTGGCGAGCTTCGCGGCGAGCGGCCCGAGCGGCGTCCCCTCCCCCGCCGTGCCGAGTGCGGCGATACGAGCGATCGCCGCCCGCTCCAGCGCGGCATGATCGGCCGACGCGCGGCCCTGGAAACCGACGAACGGCGGCTCAAGGCGATAGGCGCCCACGAGGTGCAGCGCGCCGCCGGTCAAGCCAGCCGCCGCGAAGCCGCCCGCGCGAAGATCGAGCGACCCGCCGGTCCGCTGTGCCGAACCGTCGAACGACACCGTGCCGCCGAGGTCGCGCAACCGCCCTTCGGCCGTATCGGCCTCGCCGAGCGCGAGCTTCGCGCCGCCCTGCCAGCGGTCGAGCCGCTCATCCAGCACCGCGTCGAGATCGGCGCTTGCCCGGCGCAGGCGCGTTTCGCCGCAATCGACCTCGGCGGCGCGGACCGGGCCGGCGACGTGCGGCCGCGCGTCGGCGATCGCGATGGCGACCGTGGCCGCGACGCGGCTCGCGGTGCAGGGACCGATCGCAAGCCGTTCGGACACCGCGGCGAGATGGCCGGAAAAGCCGTCGTCGAGCACGCCGCTGCCGCTGAGCTTCAGCCCAACCACGCCGGCCGGCGTCTCGAGCCGCATCCGCCCGTCGTCGACCGCGATATCGAGGTGCGGCAGCGCGAACGGCTTGCCCGAGGGAGGCGGCAATAGCCGGTCGATCGCGCCGAGCGACAGCCGCCCATCGACCAGCCGCCCGCGCAGCCGGACATGACCGGCGCTGAGGCCGGTGACATGGGCGCCGTGGAACCCGAGCGCGGTGCGCACCTCGACCCAATCGGCGACAAGATCGGGATGCGCGGGATCGCCGATCACCACGTCGGTCAGCCGCTGCCGTCCGAGCCCGAGGTCGTCGATGCGATAGCTTGCCGGCACCCCCGCCTTCGCCAGTGTTCGATCGACGATGTGCGAGGCGATCGGCTTGCGCTCGATCCATGCCGCGCCCATCGCCACGACGATCGCGAGCAGCGCGACGCCGCTCGCGCGCCCGGCGCGGCTGACGCGTCGCGCGACGGGCGCCTCGATCGTCTCCTCGCTTGCGGGCGTCACGCCGTCAGTTTCTCCCAAAGGCTCTGGCGCCCAATTCTGCACGCCGAACAGCAAGCCCTTCAAGCATAGGCAAGATGAACGGCGGCGCAATTGCGCGCGATCACCGGCTCGCCTAATCACCGCCGTAATGACCGAGCCCAACCCCAATGCCGGCCACCGCGCCCGATTGCGCCGCCGGTTGATCGAAACGGGCGGCGAGGGGCTGCTCGATCACGAGCTGATCGAATATCTGCTCGCGCTCGCCATTCCGCGGAAGGACACCAAGCCGCTCGCCAAGGAGCTCATCAAGGAATTCGGCGGGATCGGCGGCCTGCTTTCGGCCGCTCCCGAGGCGCTGGGGCGCGTGAGCGGCATGGGCGAAACCTCGATCGCGGCGCTGAAGGTCGTCCAGGCCGCGGCGCTCCGCCTGCTCCGCGCCGAAATCGTGGAGAAGCCGGTGCTCGCCAACTGGCAGGCGCTGCTCGACTACCTCCGCGCCGACATGGCGCACCATCCGATCGAGCGGGTCCGGGTGCTCCACCTCAACACGCGCAACATGCTGATTCGCGACGAGCTGGTCAGCGAAGGGTCGATCGACGAGGCGGCGGTCCATGTCCGCGAAGTCATCCGGCGCGCGATCGATCTCGGCTCGGCCTCGCTGATCCTCGTCCACAACCATCCGAGCGGCGATCCCTCGCCGAGCCGCGCCGACATCGACATCACCCGCGGCGTGATCGAGGCGGGCAAGCGCCTCGGCATCGCGGTCCACGACCATGTCATCATCGGCTCGCAAGGCCATTCGAGCCTGCGCGCGATGGGGCTTATTTGATTTGGAACGGCGCCGGCCCGCTCCCCCACCCGGCCTCCCATATGATACCGCCGTTGGGAGGTCGGGTGGGGGAGCAAGCCGGCGGCGCCTTCAGTAAATAACGGCCGCCGGACCGGGGGGCGATCCGGCGGCCGGTCGAAGGACCGCGTCGTCCGTAGTGACCGTATCGAGACGGCCTTCGACTGGAGCGGAAAGCCGGCACTTCGTATGGTGCCGTTCCCCGCCCTGTTTCCGGCATCGCAGCCACTGTCCGCCAGCCCGCGTGCCGATTTGGACTTGTCTAACACGACGCAGAGCGCATGTGTGCCGGGCGGGGCCGGTTTGGAAATGCGCCTCATCCCTGCTACCGGCCGCTTCGGCGCGGCTCCGTTGCGGAATCGCGACGATCCGAAAACCTGCATTTCGAGGACGTGTTCGATGGTACCCCGCTACGCCCGGCCGGCGATGACCGATATCTGGACGCCGGAAAGCCGCTTCCGCATCTGGTTCGAGATCGAGGCGCACGCCACCGATGCGCTCGCCGAGCTGGGCGTTGTGCCGAAGGAAGCCGCGAAGGCGATCTGGGAAAAGGGCGCGTTCGAGGTCGAGCGGATCGACGCGATCGAGGCGGAGGTGAAGCACGACGTCATCGCCTTCCTGACCAACGTCGCCGAGCATGTCGGCGAGCCCGCGCGCTTCATGCACCAGGGAATGACGAGCTCCGACGTGCTCGACACGTGCCTCGCGGTGCAGCTCGCGCGCGCCTCGGACATCCTGCTCGACGATCTCGACAAGCTGCTCGCCGCGATCAAGCGCCGCGCGATCGAGCACAAATATACCCCCACGATCGGCCGCAGCCACGGCATCCATGCCGAGCCCGTCACCTTCGGCCTCAAGCTCGCGCAGGCCTATGCCGAGTTCGACCGCAACCGCGCGCGGCTGACGGCGGCGCGTGCCGATGTTGCGACCTGTGCGATCTCGGGCGCGGTCGGCACCTTCGCCAATATCGACCCGCGCGTCGAAGCGCATGTCGCCGAGAAGATGGGCCTCACGGTCGAGCCGGTTTCGACCCAAGTGATCCCGCGCGACCGCCACGCGATGTTCTTCGCGACGCTCGGCGTCATCGCCAGCTCGATCGAGCGGCTGGCGACCGAGGTCCGTCACCTCCAGCGCACCGAGGTTCTGGAGGCCGAGGAATATTTCTCGCCGGGCCAGAAGGGCTCGTCGGCAATGCCGCACAAGCGCAATCCGGTGCTGACCGAGAACCTCACCGGCCTTGCGCGAATGGTCCGCGGCTATGTCACCCCGGCGCTGGAAAACGTCGCGCTTTGGCACGAGCGCGACATTTCGCATTCCTCGGTCGAGCGGTTCATCGGACCAGACGCGACGATCACCCTCGATTTCGCCTTGGCGCGGCTCACCGGCGTGATCGACAAGCTGGTCGTTTACCCTGAGCGAATGCAGAAGAACCTCGACCGGATGGGCGGCCTCACCAATTCGCAGCGTGTGCTGCTGGCGCTGACTCAGGCCGGGGTCAGCCGCGAGGCCGCGTACCGGCTCGTCCAGCGCAACGCGATGAAGGTGTGGGACTCGGACGGCGCGCTCAGCCTCGCCGAGCTGCTCAAGGCCGATCCCGACGTCACCGCCGCGCTGTCACCGCAAGAAATCGATGCCCGCTTCGATCTCGATTACCATTTGAAGCACGTCGACACGATCTTCGCCCGCGTATTCGGCGAGTGATCGGACGCGGAGCGGCCAGCTAGGCCAGGACCCGCAATCGGAACCGTGCCGCCGCTCCCGCGCTATGCTGATGCAAGCAGGGAGTCGGCATGGCTGCGCAGCGGCAGGAATCCGGGATCGTCCTCTACGCCGCGCTCGCCGCCAATCTGGGCATCGCGGTCGCCAAGTTCGTCGCCGCGGCGATCTCCGGCTCGTCGTCGATGCTGAGCGAAGGCTTCCATTCGGTGGTCGACAGCGGCAATCAGGTGCTGCTGCTCTACGGCCAGCATCGCGCCGGGAAGCCGCCCGACCATCTGCATCCGTTCGGTTACGGCCGCGAGCTCTATTTCTGGAGCTTCGTCGTCGCCATCCTGATCTTCGCCATCGGCGCCGGGGTGTCCGCCTATGAGGGCTATACGCACATCATGGAGCCCGAGCCGATGCAGAGCGCGACGCTCAACTACATCGTGCTCGCGGTCTCGGCGCTGCTCGAGGGCACGTCGTGGTCGCTCGCGGTGCGCCAGTTCGCGCGGTCGAAGGGCGACATCGGCTGGTGGCGAGCGATCCGCCAATCGAAGGACCCTCCCAATTTCATCGTGCTGTTCGAGGATTCGGCGGCGCTTGCAGGTCTCGCGGTCGCCGCGGTCGGCGTCTGGGCGAGCCATCGCTGGAATGCGCCGTGGGTCGATGGCGCCGCTTCGATCGGCATCGCGCTGATCCTGGCGCTGGTCGCGGTGCTGCTCGCGCGAGAAGCCAAAGGGCTGTTGATCGGCGAGCGCGCCGACGAGCGGGTGATCGCGCGAGTCCACGACCTCGTCGCGGCGCATCCGGCGGTGTCGTCGGTCAACCACGTCCGCACCATCCATATCGGCCCCCATGACGTGTTCGTCGCGATCAGCGCCGATTTCCGCGACGAGCTGACGATGGGCGACGCGGAAAGCCTGATCGAGGACATCGAGGCCCGCCTGCGCGCCGCGTTGCCGCAACTCGCCTCGATCTACATCCGGCCGGAAAAGCGCGAGAACGCGACCGTGGTGCCGGTCAGGCGGCCGGCGTGATCTCGATGATGTCGAACAGCGATTCGAAATGCGGCTGCGGCAGCGCGAGGCGCCAGCGGTTCTCGCCGATCCGCTCGAGATATCCCGCCATGTCGCGCTTCGTATCGCGGCCGTATTCGAGCGCGCGGGTCTCGTCGCCGAGCTCGAGCGTACCGAGAAACACGTCGCGCGCCGGGCCATCGGGAAAGATATAGCCATGCGGCCGCTGCGCCCCGCCGAGCAGCCGGAAGCGCATCAGCTTGCCGGCGGCGGCGATCCGGCAGGGGACCGCGGGGTAGGCCGTGAACGGCGCCACCGCAGGCGCGGCCGACCCGAGCTTGATCCAGCGGCAACGATAGACGCCGGGCGGCGGCGCAGCATGGTCGAGCGCACGATCGGGATCGAACAGCGCCGGATCGGCATCGAGCTTCGCTCCGGCGCCGGCCTGACGCGCCGCATCGGCGGCCTTCGTCCAGGCGTCGCGCCAGCTGCGCAGCCGTTGCTGATCGTCGTCGGTCGCGAGCTCGTGCCAGTCGGGCGCGGCGCTTTGCGCGGCGGCCTTGAGCGGCCCCTTCGCGCCCGCGCAGCCTGCAAGGGTGAGGATGAGGAGGGCGACCAGCGTTCCCGACGCCTGACGAGGCCGGACCGTATGCCGTTCCTGCTGAGCTTGTCGAAGCACCGTCCCGATCCCGATCCAAGAAGAGCAGCCCTTCGACAAGCTCAGAGCCTGCCCCGGCGCAGGCCGGGGGCGAACGGGGATGATTACGCTGCCGTCCAGCCGCCGTCCATCGACAGGTTGGCGCCGGTGATCGACGCCGCCTCGTCGCGGCAGAGATAGAGGACGAGGCTGGCGACCTGCTCGGGCGTGACGAACTTTTTGGTGGGCTGCGCGGCGAGCAGCACGTCGTTCAGCACCTGATCGCGCGTCAGGCCGCGCGAGGCCATCGTATCGGGAATCTGCCGTTCGACCAGCGGGGTCCAGACATAGCCCGGCGATACGCAATTGACGGTGATGCCGTCGGCCGCGGTTTCGAGTGCGACCGTCTTGGTCAAGCCGACGATGCCGTGCTTGGCCATGACATAGGCCGACTTGTTGGGGCTGGCGACCAGGCTGTGCGCCGAGGCGGTCGAGATGATCCTGCCCCATTTCTTCGCCTTCATCAGCGGCACTGCGGCGCGCATCAGATACCAGGCCGACGTCAGGTTGACCTTGATGATCGCCTCGAACTTTTCGGGCGGGAAGTCCTCGATCCGGGCGACGTGCTGGACGCCGGCGTTGGCGACGACGATATCGGGACCGCCGAGCGCGTCATGGCAGCACCGGACCATCGCGGCGATCGCGTCGGGATCGGTCATGTCGGCGGCGTCGTAGAGCGCCTTGCCGCCGGCCGATTCGAGTGCGGCGCGCTCCCGTTCGATCACGTCCGCCTCACCGAAGCCGTTGATCATGACGTGTGCGCCCTCGGCGGCGAGCGCCTGCGCATAAGCAAGGCCGATGCCAGAGGTCGATCCGGTGATCAGCGCCGATTTGCCCTTGAGGAACATGGGAGACTCCTTGTCGAAGAACGCCGTAAGCCTAGGGCGCGGGGGAAGTCGAGACGCAATCGCCGTGGAACGGCAGCAAGCGTTCGTATGCGGCCCTATCGGGTTTCCCGGGCAGCGAAATGCCGTGCCGCAGCAGGAAGGCGTGGCGGACGATTTCCGCCTGCTGCTCGATGCCGTACCGGCCGAACGGACGCCCCGGAACGAGCGTGTAGCGATAGCGGCAGAACGGATGGCGGGCGAGCGGCAGGAAAATGCCGCGCTGATGCTGCCAGACATGCGTCATCTCGTGGATGAACAGGCCCTGGTCGGCGAGGCTCGCCGCAGCGAAATCGTCGCGGTAGAGCGTGCCCGCCGGATGGAAATGGATGCAGCCGCGCGGCGCCATGACGACGTGGCGCGGCTGGAAGAAGGCCCATTTGCGCAGGACGACCGCCACGCGGCCATAATCGATTGAGTCGCCGAACAGGCTTTCGGCGAGGGCAATCTCGCCCGGCGTCAGCGGGCGTGCGGCGGCGGAAACGGTCAGTTCTCCGGATTGGGCGCGTTGGCGGCGATCGCCGGCACCGCTTCGTCGAGCGTGCGCCCGTCGGCGAAGGTGAAGTGCAGACGCACCGTGCCGCCCGGCGCGATTCCCGGATTGAGGCCGAACAGCATGACGTGTTTGCCGCCGGGCGCGAACGCGACGGTCTGGCCCGCGGGCAGATCGACCTGCGGCAGCGGCGCCATGGAGGAGATACCGTTTTCGACCTTGCTCTCGTGCATTTCCGCGCGTGCCGCATCGGGCGAATCGACCCCGACCAAAATGGTGTCGGCGGGACCGCCGTGAAGCTCGAAATAGGCCGCCGCCGGCCGGTCCGCGACCGCCGGCAGGCGCACCCAGGCGTGCTCGACCGCGACCTGTTTGGGGCTTCCGCACGACGTGAGCGTCAACGCGGAGGCGGCGAGCGCGAATGCGGCCTTCAACATCCCTCTCCCGAATTGGGAAGCTTCCTCACGATCCTAGGCCCGCGGTAATCTTGCGGCAAGGCGAAGCCCCCCTATATCGCTCCACGATATGCGCGGCCGTCCCGAGGGGCGGGCGTGCGACTGGCATTATCGTTCGTGAGGGGCCAACAAGGACCATGGCAAAAGTAATCGGCATCGATCTCGGCACCACCAACAGCTGCGTTGCGGTGATGGAGGGCGGCAAGCCCAAGGTGATCGAGAATACCGAAGGCGCGCGCACCACGCCGTCGATCGTCGCCTTCGCCAAGGATGGCGAGCGGCTGATCGGCCAGCCGGCCAAGCGCCAGGCGGTGACCAATCCCGACAACACGGTGTTCGCGGTGAAGCGCCTGATCGGCCGCCGCTTCGACGACCCGATCACCAAGAAGGACACCGAGCTGGTGCCCTATCACATCGTCAAGGGGCCGAACGGCGACGCCTGGGTGCAGGCGGGCGGCGAGGATTATTCGCCGTCGCAGATCTCGGCCTTCATCCTCCAGAAGATGAAGGAAACCGCCGAACAGTATCTCGGCGAGACGGTGACTCAGGCGGTCATCACCGTGCCGGCCTATTTCAACGACGCCCAGCGCCAGGCGACCAAGGACGCCGGCAAGATCGCCGGGCTCGAGGTGCTGCGCATCATCAACGAGCCGACCGCGGCGGCGCTCGCCTATGGCCTGGAGAAGAACGAGAACAAGACGATCGCGGTCTACGACCTTGGCGGCGGCACGTTCGACATCTCGATCCTCGAGGTGGGCGACGGCGTGTTCGAGGTGAAGTCGACCAACGGCGACACCTTCCTCGGCGGCGAGGATTTCGACAACAAGGTGCTCAACTTCCTGGCGGAAGATTTCAAGAAGGCCGAAGGGATCGACCTCACCAAGGACAAGCTGGCGCTGCAGCGGCTCAAGGAAGCCGCCGAAAAGGCCAAGATCGAGCTCAGCTCGGCGCAGACCACCGAGGTCAACCTGCCGTTCATCACCGCCGACCAGAACGGGCCGAAGCACCTCGTCAAGACGATCACGCGGGCCGATCTGGAGAAGCTGGTCGAGGACCTGATCCAGCGGACGCTCGATCCGTGCAAGAAGGCGCTGGCCGATGCCGGCGTCAAGGCCGACGCGATCGATGAGGTCGTCCTCGTCGGCGGCATGACCCGGATGCCCAAGGTGCGCGAGGTGGTGAAGAGCTTCTTCGGCAAGGAGCCGCACACCGGCGTCAACCCCGACGAAGTGGTGGCGATCGGCGCGGCGATCCAGGCCGGCGTGCTGCAAGGCGACGTCAAGGACGTGCTGCTGCTCGACGTGACGCCGCTGAGCCTCGGTATCGAGACCTTGGGCGGCGTGTTCACCCGGATGATCGATCGCAACACGACGATCCCGACCAAGAAGTCGCAGACCTATTCGACCGCCGACGACAATCAGCAGGCGGTGACGATCCGCGTGTTCCAGGGCGAGCGCGAGATGGCGGCGGACAACAAGCTGCTCGGCCAGTTCGACCTGGTCGGCATCCCGCCGGCGCCGCGGGGCGTGCCGCAGATCGAGGTCACCTTCGACATCGACGCCAACGGCATCGTCAACGTCAGCGCCAAGGACAAGGGCACCGGCAAGGAACAGCAGATCCGCATCCAGGCCTCGGGTGGCTTGTCGGACACCGACATCGACCAGATGGTCAAGGACGCCGAGCGCTTCGCCGACGAGGACAAGAAGCGGCGCGAAGCGGCCGAGGCGAAGAACAATGCCGAGAGCCTGATCCACACCACCGAGCGGCAGCTCGAGGAGAATGGCGACAAGGTGGATGCAAGCCTCAAGGCCGAGATCGAGGGCGCGATCGCCGCGGCCAAGACTGCGGTCGAAGGCGGCGACGCGGACGCGATGAAGGAAAAGGCCAACGCGCTCGCCCAGGTCGCGATGAAGCTCGGCCAGGCGATCTACGAGAAGCAGCAGCAGGCAGAGGCCGGTCCGGCTGCCGACGGCGCTGCGGCCGGATCGGAAGCGGGCGGCGAAGAGGTCGTCGACGCCGAATTCTCGGAAGTGGACGACAACAAGGCGTAAGACATGCTTATCTACCGTCATTCCCGCGTAAGCGGGAACCCATCTCCTGCCGCTGCCGCAAGCGGGGCAGTTCGGGAGACGGGCCCTCGCTTTCGCGGGGGTGACGGGGAAAAGCTTGCGGGGCGGCGATGACCACCGAAGTCGATTATTACGAAGTGCTCGGCTGCACGCGCGACGCGGACGCGGGGACGATCAAGACCGCGTATCGCAAGCTCGCGATGAAATACCACCCGGACAAGAACGGCGGGTGCAAGGAGCATGAAGCGAAGTTCAAGGCGGTCAGCGAGGCCTATGACTGCCTCAAGGACCCGCAGAAGCGCGCGGCCTACGACCGCTTCGGCCATGCCGCGTTCCGCAACGGCGGCGGAGGCGGCGCCTATGCGGGCGCGGCTGATTTCGGCGCGTTCAGCGACATTTTCGAGAACATTTTCGGCGAGTTCATGGGCGGCGCCGCGGCGTCCGGCCCGCGCGGGCGCCCGGGCGCGCGGCGCGGCGCCGACCTGCGCTACGACATGGAGATCAGCCTCGAAGAGGCATTCCATGGCAAGGCGACCGAAATCACCATCGACGTGACCGGCGCGTGCGAGGCGTGCGAGGGATCGGGCGCGAAGGCAGGCACCCAGGCCAAGACGTGCTCGACTTGCGCCGGCATGGGCAAGGTGCGGGCGCAGCAGGGCTTCTTCGTCGTCGAGCGCACCTGTCCGTCGTGCCACGGCGTCGGCGAGATGATCGCCGAACCGTGCCGGGCGTGCCGCGGCGAGGGACGGGTCGACACGACCAAGACATTGCAGGTCAACATCCCCGCGGGCGTCGACGAAGGCACGCGCATCCGCCTTGCCGGCGAGGGCGAAGCGGGAATGCGCGGCGCGCCGCCGGGCGACCTCTACATCTTCATCCATGTCGCGCGGCATTCGATCTTCGAGCGCGAGGGCACCACGCTTTACGCCCGCGCGCCGGTCAGCATCACGACAGCCGCGCTGGGCGGGGCGATCGACATCCCCAATCCCGACGGCGAGACCTATTCGATCAAGATTCCGGCCGGCACGCAATCGGGCCGCGAGGTGCGCCATCGCGGCGCCGGGATGCCGGTGCTGCAGGGCCGCGGCCGCGGCGATCTGGTGGTGCGGATCGACGTCGAGACGCCGACCAAGCTGTCGGCCAGGCAGCGCGAGCTGCTCGAGGCGTTTCGCGAGACCGAGACCGGCGAGGAATGCCCGCAGGCGAGCGGCTTCTTCGACAAGGTGAAGGCAGCGTTCGGAGGATAGCAGAAGCTACCGTTCGCCCTGAGCTTGGCGAGGGCGAGAGCAGCCCGCGTGCAATCGTGCTTCGACACACTCGGCACGAACGGATGCGGGCCGTATTCGAAAAGCGAGCTGACGCACATCGGCCCCGTGCATGCCTTCCCTTGGGGAAAGGCAGCCGGGGCTGATGCGTCAGATGAGGGTGATCCCCGTTCCGACCACCAGCGCCAAGGTCGCCAGGGTCAGGACGCTGCCCGTAACGGTTTCCATGTAACGCATTGTGATGGCCTCCATAAGCCGGGCGCCCTGCCGGCAGCGGCGATATGGATCATGCTGCAGCGCAGCGCAATTTTATTTCACGATTTCGCAGTTGCAGCATTTGCAACCGGAACGGCCGTGCCTCAGGACGGGGATCGGTGGTGCTTCGACAGGCGCGGCACGAACGCGGTTGATTTACAAGACCGCCGCGACCAGTTGGCGGAAAGCGTCGGCGCGGTGGCTGATCGCGTGTTTGGCAGCCGGATCGATCTCGCCGAAGGTCTCGCTGCCGCCCAGCGGCTGGAACATCGCGTCGTAGCCGAAGCCCTTGTTTCCACGCGGCGGCCAGACCAGCGTGCCGTCGACGCGTCCCTCGAACCATTCGACATGGCCGTCGGGCCAGGCGAGCGCGAGCGCGCAGACGAAATGCGCGTCCCGGGAGGGGGCCGGGCCGGTCGCGGCGATCGCCGCCTCGACGCGGCGCATCGCTTCGGTGAAATCGCGGGGTTCTCCCGCCCAGCGCGCGGAGAAGATGCCGGGCTCGCCGCCCAGCGCATCGACGCACAGCCCGCTGTCGTCGGCAAGCGCGGGCAGGCCCGAAAGGTCGGCCGCCTGCTGCGCCTTCAATTCGGCGTTGGCGACGAAGGTGGTGCCGGTCTCCTCGGGTTCGGGCAGGCCGAGCGCCCTGGCCGACACGGTCTCGATCCCGTAGGGCGCGAGCAGTTCGCCGATCTCGCGGACCTTGCCTTCGTTGTGGCTGGCGATGACGAGCTTGCCGGGGGCGAGCTTGCGGATCGCCTGCGGCGCGTTGCCCTCCCCGCTCACGCTGCGACCGCCCTGGCTTGCGCGGCGAAGATTTCGCTGCAGCCGATCCGCGCGAGGCGAAGGAGGCGGAGCAGGCCTTCCTCGTCGTAGGTCGCCTTTTCGGCGGTCGCCTGCGCCTCGGCAATATGGCCGTTTTCGAGCAGGACGAAATTGGCGTCGGCGTCGGCAGCCGAGTCTTCGTCATAATCGAGGTCGAGCACCGGGGCGCCGCGATAGATGCCGCAGCTTACCGCCGCGACCTTCTGGCGCAGCGGGTCTTCGGTGAGCTTGCCGTCGCGCAGCAGGCCATTGACTGCCAGCCGCAGCGCCACCCAGGCGCCGGAGATCGCGGCGGTGCGGGTCCCCCCGTCGGCCTGGATCACGTCGCAGTCGAGCGTGATCTGGCGCTCGCCGAGCAGCTTCAAGTCGGTGACGGCGCGCAAGGACCGGCCGATCAGCCGCTGGATTTCCTGCGTGCGGCCCGACTGCTTGCCCTTAGCCGCCTCGCGGTTGCCGCGGGTATGCGTGGCGCGGGGAAGCATCCCGTATTCGGCCGTCACCCAGCCCTCGCCCTTGCCGCGCAGCCACGGTGGCAGCCGCTCCTCGACGCTCGCCGTCACTAGCACGCGCGTGTCGCCGAAGCCGATCAGCACCGATCCCTCGGCGTGGCGGGTGAAGTGCGGCTCGATGGTGATCGTGCGCATCTGATCGGGGGCGCGGCCGGATGGGCGCATGAGTGTCTCCTGATTGGGCGTCGGCACGCCCTAGACGTGTCGGGGCGAACGCGCCAGTGTCGGCCGACGATCCGACACGGAGAGCGCGATGAAGCTGGTGACGATGGGGGCGTTGATGGGCGGGCTGATGCTCGGGGCGTGCGCGACGACGAGCGGCGGCGGGGCGCCGCAGGCCGCCGAGACGATTCGCTACGAGACCTCGCCCTGCTTCGGGGCGTGCCCGGTCTATGCCGTGACTGTGTCGTCGGACGGGAGCGGGAGGTTCGAGGGCAAGCGCTTCACTGCGGTCACCGGCGGACGCACGTTCGCCGTCACGCCGCAGCAGTTCGCGGATTTCAAGCGGCGCCTGCAGCCCTATCGTCCAGCGGACGGCGAGCGGCGGATCGCGGCGGGCAACGCCGATTGTGGTCAGGTCATCACCGACCAGCCGGGCGCCGCGGTGACGTGGAGCGGGGGCGACGCGCCGCCGGCGACGCTGTCGCTTTATTACGGCTGCACCGCCCCGGAGCTCGCGGCGATGAAACAGGCGCTGCATGCCGCGCCCGAGGCGTTGCCGATCGGCGGCTTCGTCGCGAAACATTGAGCGGCGCGTCGGCGCTTCCTAGATGACCGGCATGGCCGCCCCACCGATAATCGAGCTGACCGACCGCGCGCGGGACGTGTTCCGCATGGTCGTCGAATCGTATCTCGAGTCGGGACTGCCGGTGGGGTCGCGGACGCTCTCGCGGACCTCCGCGCTCAATCTGTCGCCGGCGTCGATCCGCAACGTGATGCAGGATCTGGAGGAGCTGGGCCTGCTCGCCGCACCGCACACCAGCGCCGGGCGAATGCCGACCGACGTGGGCCTCAGGCTATTCGTCGACGGCATGATGCAAGCGACCGAGCCGACCGCGGAGGAGCGCGCCGCGATCGAGGCGCGGCTGTCGCAGGGAGGGCCGATCGAGGAGGCGCTGGCGGCGACCACCGCGGCGCTGTCGGGTCTGTCGGCGTGCGCGGGGCTGGTGTTCGTGCCCAAGCGCGAGCTGACGCTGCGCCAGGTCGCGTTCGTGCCGCTGTCGGCCGACCAGGCGATGGCGGTGCTGGTCGGCGAGGACGGATCGGTCGAGAACCGCGTGTTCGACTTGCCCGCCGGCGTGGGTCCGACGACGCTGGTGCAGGCAGGAAATTATTTGAGCGCGATGCTTTCCGGCCTGACGCTCGCCGAGGCGCGCAGCCGGATCGAGCGCGATATCGCCGCCGGACGTGCCGCGCTGGACGATGCCGCGCGCGCGCTGGTCGAGCGCGGCCTTGCGATCTGGAGCGAGGACGGCGAACGCCGCCCGGTGTTGATCGTGCGCGGCCAGGGACGCCTGATCGACGCCGCGGCGGCCGCCGATCTCGAACGGGTGCGCGACCTGCTCGACGATCTCGAGGGCAAGCAGGAGATCGCCCGGCTGCTCGACCGCGCGCGCGGCGGCGATGCGACGCGCATCTTCATCGGGGCGGAGAATAAGCTGTTCGCGTTATCGGGATCCTCCGTGATCGCCAAGCCATTCCGCGGACCCGACGGCCGCGTGGTCGGCGTCGTCGGGGTGATCGGGCCGACGCGGTTGAACTATGCGCGGGTCGTGCCCATGGTGGACTTCACCGCCGCCACGCTTGCGCGTCTTATGATGTGAGAGTAACGGCGCCGGCCCTCTCCCCCACCCGTCCTCCCAACAGGATATGCTATGGGAGATCGGGTGGGAGAGAGGGCCGGCGCCGCAAACAGAGAGAACCAAAAAAGATGATCGACAACGACAAGATCGATGCCGCCGACACCGATGATCTGCGTGAGGAGACCGCGGAAGCCGCGCCCGAAGTGGCCGAGCACGACCACGTCGCCGAGCTCCAGCAGGAGCTCGCCAAGGCGAAGCAGGAGGTGCTCTACGCGCACGCCGAGGTGCAGAACGTGCGTCGCCGCGCGGAGAAGGAGACCGCCGACGCGCGCACCTATGGCGTGACGAGCTTCGCGCGCGACATCCTGTCGGTCGCCGACAATCTGGAACGCGGGCTCGCCGCGATCCCTGACGAGGCACGCGCCGACGAACGCCTGAAGGGGTTGATTGCCGGTCTGGAGGCGACTGGGCGCGAGCTCAACGCGGTGTTCCAGCGCCAGGGCATCACCCGCATCGCCGCGATGGGCCTGCCGCTCGACCCCAACCGCCACCAGGCAATGCTCGAAGTCCCGACCGCCGACGCCGAGCCGGGGACGATCGTGCAGGAGATGCAGGCGGGATATATGATCAAGGACCGCCTGCTGCGCCCGGCACTGGTCGGGGTGGCCAAGGCGGTGGGGTGAAGGCGAGCAGCTCGAGCGCTGGTATTTGGCAAGGCGCCCACGCCCGAAAGCGATTGCGGAAGCTTACGCCGAGGCCTCGGCCATCCCTTCCGAATTGTGGCGTAGCGCCTTCAGGACCGTCTCGACGATCGCGTTGGCGTCGAGCCCGGCTTCGGCATATTGCCGGTCCGGCTTGTCCTGGTCCTGGAACGTGTCGGGCAGGCGCATCGTGCGCAGCTTGAGCCCGGCGTCGATCAGCCCCTCGTCGCTGGCATAGGTCAGGACGTGCGCGCCGAGGCCGCCGATCGCGGCCTCCTCGATCGTCACCGCGACCTCGTGCGTCGCGAGCAATTTGCGGATCAGCGCCTCGTCGAGCGGCTTGGCGAAGCGCAGGTCGGCAACGGTGGTCGACAGGCCCCGGGCGTCGAGCGCATCAGCGGCCTTCAGCGCCTCGGCCAAGCGGGTGCCGAGCGACAGGATCGCGACGGTCTTTCCCTCGCGGACGACCCGGCCCTTGCCGATCTCGAGCTGCTGCGGAGTTTCGGGCAGCGGCACGCCGACGCCGTTGCCGCGCGGATAGCGCACCGCGATCGGGCCCGAATCGTGGAGCGCGGCGGTGTAGGTCATATGGACCAGCTCAGCCTCGTCGGCCGCGGCCATCACCACCAGGTTGGGCAAGGTCGCGAGATACGTGACGTCGAAGCTGCCGGCATGGGTCGCGCCGTCGGCGCCGACAAGGCCTGCACGGTCGATCGCGAAGCGCACGGGCAGGTTCTGGATCGCGACGTCGTGGACGACCTGGTCGTAGGCGCGCTGGAGGAAGGTCGAATAGATCGCGCAGAACGGCCGCATCCCCTGCGCGGCAAGGCCGGCGGCGAAGGTGACGGCGTGCTGCTCGGCGATGCCGACGTCGAAGAAGCGGTCTGGGTGCGCCTTCGCGAACGTGTCCAATCCCGTGCCCGAGGGCATCGCGGCGGTGATTGCGCAGATCCGCTCGTCGGTCTCGGCGAGCTTGGCCAGCGTCTGGCCGAACACGTTCTGATAGGCGGGCGGGCCCGGCGGCGCCTTGGCCTGCGTGCCGGTGATGACGTCGAACTTCTGGACGCCGTGATATTTGTCAGCGGCATTCTCGGCGGGCGCATAGCCCTTGCCCTTCTTGGTCACGACATGGACCAGGATCGGGCCCTCCTCCGCATCGCGGACGTTCTCCAGCACCGGGATCAGATGGTCGAGATTGTGGCCGTCGATCGGGCCGACATAGTAGAAGCCCAGTTCCTCGAACAGGGTGCCGCCCATCGTCAGGCCGCGGGCGAATTCGTCGGTCTTGCGCGCCGCCGAATAGAAGGGGCGCGGCAGCTTCTTCGCCACCTTGCGCGCGAAATCGCGCATACCGAGGAATTCTCGGCTGGAGACGATGCGCGACAAATAGGCCGACAGCCCGCCGACCGGGGGCGCAATCGACATGTCGTTGTCGTTCAGGATCACGATCAGGCGGTTGCCGGCCTGCTCGGCATTGTTCATCGCCTCATAGGCCATGCCGGCGGACATCGCGCCGTCGCCGATCACCGCGATCGCCTTGCCGCGTTGGTTCGACAGCTTGTTGGCCACCGCGAAGCCGAGCGCGGCCGAAATCGAGGTCGAGCTGTGCGCCGCGCCGAACGGATCGTATTCGCTTTCCGAACGCTTGGTGAAGCCGGACAGGCCGCCGCCCTGGCGCAGCGTGCGGATACGATCGCGGCGGCCGGTCAGGATCTTGTGCGGATAGCATTGGTGGCCGACGTCCCAGACGAGCTTGTCGCCGGGGGTGTCGAACACATAATGGATCGCCACCGTCAGCTCGACCACGCCGAGCCCGGAGCCCAAATGCCCGCCGGTGACTCCGACCGCCGAGATCACCTCGGCGCGCAGCTCGTCGGCGACCTGGCGGAGCTGCGCTGGCCTCAGCGCGCGCAGCTCGGCCGGTGTCGTAACCGTATCGAGCAGCGGCGTTTCCGGCGCCTGGGGGTTTTGACTCATCGAACTCGGCTCCCTCGACCCTCCAGACTAGGGATTGGCCGGCGGATCGGCAACCTCACGACGTGCAGGATCAAAGGATTTGCATTGCACGGGCGCGGGCCGATGCGGTCGGCTTCGCGACAGCGCCGGGCAGAATTCAAGTGATCGGATCGGGCATCGCGATGCTGCCCCCGCCCCTCGCCCCGCGCGGCGAAATCTGCCAGTAAGCGGGGCAATCGCCCCACAAGCAGGAATGTCCCATGTCGAGCTACGCCGATCGTCTCCAGGCCCTTCGCGAGCAGCTTGCGCGCGATCGGCTCGACGGGTTCGTCGTGCCGCTGACCGACGAGCATATGAGCGAATATGTCGGCGCCTATGCGCAGCGGCTCGCCTGGCTGACGGGGTTCCGGGGTTCGGCGGGGACCGCGGTAGTGATGCCCGAGGCGGCGGCGATCTTCACCGACGGCCGCTATACGCTGCAGGTACGCGAGCAGGTCGATGGCACGCACTGGCAGTTCGTCGGCGTGCCCGAGACCAAGGTGTCCGACTGGATCGCGCAGCACGCCGCGAACGGGGCGCGGATCGGCTATGACCCGTGGCTGCATACGCGCCAATGGGTCGCAGAGGCTTCGAAGGCGCTCGCCGAGGTCGGGGCGAGCCTGACCGCGGTCGACACCAATCCGATCGATGCGGTGTGGCCCGACCGCCCTGCCCCGTCCGACGCCGTGCTGGCCGTCCAATCCGATACCGCCGCCGGCCGATCGTCGGCGGCGAAGCGGCAGGAGATCGCCGATTGGCTGACCTCGAAGAAAGCCGATGCGGTGGTGCTCTCGGCGCTCGATTCGATCGCCTGGGCCTTGAACGTGCGGGGCGGCGACGTCGCGCATACGCCGGTGGCGCTCGCCTATGCCATCGTCCAGGCGGACGGCACCGCCGACCTCTATGTCGCGCCGGAGAAGCTGACCGACGCGGTGCGCCAACACCTAGGCAATGCCGTGCGGGTGCATGACCGCGCGGCGTTCGCGCCGGCGCTGGCGGGCTATGCGGGCAAGCGCGTCGCCGCCGATCCCGAGCATGCGGTGGCGGCGATTTTCGATGCGCTCGACGCCGGCGGCGCGACCGTGCTGGCGCTGCGCGATCCGGTCGTGCTCGCCAAGGCAGTCAAGAACCCGGTCGAAATCGCCGGGCACAAGGCCGCGAGCATTCGCGACGGGGCCGCGCTGTGCCGCTTCCTGCGCTGGGTCGAGGAGACCGCGCCCAACGGCGGGCTGACCGAGCTCGACTGCGTCGACAAGCTGCTCGAGTTCCGACAGGCGACGGGGGTGCTCAAGGACACGTCGTTCGATACGATCTCGGCGACAGGGGCGCACGGTGCGAGCCCGCATTATCATTCGACCCCCGAATCGAACGCCGAGCTCAAGCCGGGCGAGCTCTACTTGGTCGATTCGGGCGGGCAGTATGAGGACGGCACCACCGACGTCACGCGCGTGATCCCGATCGGCGAGCCGACGCACGAGATGAAGGACCGCTTCACTCGCGTGCTCCGCGGCAATATCGCGCTCGACACTGCGATCTTCCCGCACGGCACCAACGGCGGGCAGCTCGATGCGTTCGCGCGGCGGCCGCTGTGGCAGGCGGGACTCGATTTCGCGCACGGCACCGGCCACGGGGTCGGCGCGTTTCTTTCGGTCCACGAAGGGCCGGCGCGGATCGCCAAGCCGACCTATCCCGGCGGCGGGCCGGCCGAGCCGCTGCGGCCAGGCATGATCCTGTCGAACGAGCCGGGTTATTACAAGGCGGGCGAATACGGCATTCGCATCGAGACGCTGGTCCTGGTCGTCGAGCGCGCGGTGCTCGGCGGCGACATGCCGATGCTGGGATTCGAGACGCTGACCTTCGTGCCGATCGAGCGATCGCTGATCCTGCCCGAGCTGATGCGGGCCGACGAACTGGCGTGGCTCAACGCCTATCACGCCAAGGTGCTGGAGAAGATCGGACCCGAGCTGGAAGGCGCGGACCTGACGTGGCTGAAGGCCAAGTGCGCGCCGATCGAATAGTGCTCCTGCGGAAGCAGGAGCCCAGGATATCACGCGATACCTTGGACTCCGGGCTCCTGCTTTCGCGGGAGCACGAAGCGGTCAACTGGCCGTTTCGTCCTTGTCTCGCGCGGGCTCGGGATGCGGCGGCGCCGTCTGTTCGCGCGCCTGCGCCTTGCGTTTGCGCAGGTTCTCGCGCAGCTTTGCCGCGAGGCGCGCCGCCTTGTCGTCACTTTCCGCCATGCCCAAGTCGCTTATGCCTGCCGCGGCGCCTTGACAATCCGGGGCGGACGCGGCCATAGGCGCCGCTCCCCGACAGGGCCATGCTGCCGTAGCTCAGTGGTAGAGCGCATCCTTGGTAAGGCTGAGGTCGTGAGTTCAATCCTCACCGGCAGCACCATTCTCCTCTTGAGAAAGACAGAGAAGATCTCTGGCCGAAAGGCGGCGAGCGGCCACGGCCCCATATTTCACGCTGGAACGGCCCCTGATAGGGGATCGGCGCCGACTCAAGCCATTGCCATCAGGCTGGCATTGCCGCCGGCGGCGGTGGTGTTGATCGAGGTCGACGTCTCCTCCGTCAGCCAGTCGAGGCAATAGGCATCGGGAGCGTCGAGCGTCGCTTCGGCGGCTGCCTGGGCCAGCACGACCGGACCGCGCTGCTTCGCCAGATCGAGCAACGCGGCGCCGATGTCTTCGGGCGATCCTTCGATCAGCGCGCCCGTGACGAGCGCCGGGGCGGTTGAGATCCGCCCGCGCACGCTCGGCGGGAGGTCGGGAATCATTGCGGTGAGCGGCCCTGCACCGTCGATCGCAACGGCGTTGCCGGTCGCGAGCGCGGCAGCGAGTTGATGGAACAAGCCAGTGCGCGATTTCGGCCGGAGCAGGATCGTTCCACGCGGACGAAGCGCATAGAGATTGCGTTCGCCCACCGGGCCGGGCAGTTCGATCCTGACCACCGGCGGCGCGGCCGCACCGATCCGGCGCACCAACTGCGCCAATTCCTTCTCATCACGATCCTCGAGCCAGCGCACGAGGTCGCGCAGCGCCGGATCGACCGCGGCCGTCTCGCCAGACTGGCGAGCAGGCGGGTCCTGCACCAGCCGCCTCAGATAGAGCGGCCCACCGGCCTTGGGCCCCGTTCCGGACAGACACCGCCCGCCGAACGGTTGCACCCCGACGATCGCGCCGATCGTGTTGCGGTTGACGTAGAGATTGCCCGCTTCCACCCGGGAGGTCACATGCTCGACCACGGAATCGAGGCGCGTGTGTAGGCCAAAGGTGAGACCGTAGCCGGTCGCGTTGATCGCATCGATCAAGCCCTCAAGCCCCTCGAGGCGCCAACGAATGACATGGAGCACCGGCCCGAACACCTCGCGCTTCAGGTCCGCGATGTCGGCGATCTCGATGATCGTCGGCGCGACGAAGGTGCCATGCGCGGTATCGTCGCCGAGGCGCTGCTGCTCGACCGGGCAGCCGAGCGCGCGCATCGCGGCGATGTGCTCGTCGATGTTCGCCTTGGCCTCGGCGGTGATGACCGGGCCGATATCGACCGCGAGCCGATCGGTATTGCCGATGCCGAGTTCCTTGAGCGCGCCCTTGAGCATCGCCAGCGTGCGGTCGGCGATATCGTCCTGCAGGCACAAGATGCGCAGCGCCGAGCAGCGCTGGCCGGCGCTGTCGAACGCCGACGCGATGACGTCCGCCACCACTTGCTCGGCGAGAGCCGAGCTGTCGACGATCATCGCATTCTGCCCGCCGGTCTCGGCGACCAGCGGGATCGGCTTGCCCTGCGGTGACAAGCGTTCGGCGAGCTGGCGCTGGATCGCTCGCGCCACCTCGGTCGAGCCGGTGAACATCACCCCGGCGGTTTCGGGAGCGGCGACCAGCGCCGCGCCGATCGCGCCGTCGCCCGGAACAAACTGGAGCACGTCGGCGGGCACTCCCGCCGCGTGGAGCAGGCGCACCGCCTCGGCGGCGATCAGCGGAGTTTCCTCGGCCGGCTTGGCGAGCACCGGATTGGCCGCGGCGAGCGCCGCGGCGATCTGGCCGGTGAAGATCGCCAGCGGGAAATTCCACGGCGATATGCACACGACCGGCCCGAGCGGCGCGGTACCCGCCAGCGTCGCGCGCGCCTGAGCGGCGTAATAGCGCAGGAAGTCGATCGCCTCGCGCACCTCGGCAACGGCGTTGGGCACCGATTTGCCCGCTTCGCGGACGGCAAGGCCGATCAGCGTCGGCATCCTCGCCTGCATCGCGTCGGCAGCGCGCTCGAGCATCGTCGCACGCTCCGCGGCCGGGACCACGGACCAGGCAGCGACCGCTTCGCTCGCCGCACGCACGGCCCGGGCAGCGTCGCCCGGCGCCGCGACCGCAACCGTGCCGACACGGTCGCTGTGATCGGCCGGATTGCGCACGAGCTCGGCAGGCCGTTTGACTTGAGAACCGGCAATGAGAGGCTCGGCGACCCACGACGTCTTCGCACTTTCGACGAGGGCGGCCGACAAGGCAGCCAGCGCGCCCTCGTCGGAAAGATCGATGCCAGCGGAATTGTGCCGATCCGGATAGAGATCGGCCGGCAAGGCGATCGCCTCGTGCGGGGCGCCGGGATCGGGCATGGCCGCGACCTGCTCGGCAGGGTCGGCGATCAGCGTCTCGATCGGCACTGCGGGATCGGCGATACGATTGACGAAGGAAGAATTGGCGCCGTTCTCGAGCAGGCGGCGGACGAGATAGGCCAGCAGCGTCTCGTGCGTGCCGACCGGCGCGTAGATGCGGCAGGGACGGCCGAGCTTCCGCGTGCCGACCACCTCGTCATAAAGCGGCTCGCCCATGCCGTGCAGGCACTGGAATTCATAGTCGCCGATCGAGAAATCCGGTCCGGCCAGGTGATAGACCGCCGCCAGCGTCTGCGCGTTGTGCGTCGCGAATTGCGGGAAAACGTGCTCGCGCGCCGCGAACAGTTTCGTTGCACAGGCGATATACGAAACGTCGGTGTGGACCTTGCGCGTATAGACCGGGAAATCGGCGAGCCCGTCGACCTGCGCGCGCTTGATCTCCGCATCCCAATAGGCGCCCTTGACCAGCCGGACCATGATCCGCCGATCGCTGCGCTTCGCCAGGTCGACGATCCAGTCGATCACGAATGGGCAGCGCTTGCCGTAGGCCTGCACCACGAAACCGAGCCCGTCCCAGCCGGCCAGATCGGGGTCGAGCGCCAGACTTTCGAGCAAGTCGAGCGAGATTTCGAGCCGATCCGCCTCCTCGGCATCCACGTTGAGGCCGATGTCATAGCGCTTGGCGAGCAGTGCGAGCGCCTTCACGCGCGGCAGCAACTCGCCCATCACCCGGCCTGCCTGCGCACGCGAATAGCGCGGATGGAGCGCGGACAATTTGATCGAGATGCCCGGCCCCTCATAGACCCCGCGTCCGGCCGACGCCGTACCGATCGCATGAATCGCAGCTTGATAATCGCGGTTGTAGCGCTCGGCGTCGGCCGCGGTGGTCGCCGCCTCGCCCAGCATGTCGTAGCTGTAGCGGAACCCCCTGCCCTCCATGGCGCGCGAGCGCTTCAAGGCTTCGGCGATCGTCTGGCCGGTGACGAACTGCTCGCCCATCATCCGCATCGCCATGTCGACCCCGCGCCGGATCACCGGCTCGCCGGCGCGCGCGATCAGGCGGGTGAGCGCGGCCCCCAGCCCCTCGTCATCGGCGCTGTCGACCAGCTTGCCGGTGACGACCAGGCCCCAGGTCGCGGCATTGACGAACAGCGAGCGATCGCCGCCGAGATGCGCCCGCCAATCTCCTTCGGCGATCTTGTCGCGGATCAGCGCGTCGCGGGTGGCGTCGTCGGGAATGCGCAGCAAGGCTTCCGCGAGGCACATCAGCGCCACGCCTTCCTGGCTGGAAAGGGCATATTCCTGCACCAGCCCCTGGACGCCCCCACCGCGCTTCTTGGCGCGGAGCGCGGCAACCAGGGAGCGAGCCGTGCCGGCCACCTCATCGCGCAGCCCTTCGGACAGGACCGCAACATCGAGCAGAGCACGCACGCAATCGCGCTCCGGACGGCGATACGCGGCGGTGATGGCACGGCGAAGCGGCGTTGCGGGACGGATCGGCGGCGCGAAGGCGGCGAAGGGTGTATCTCTCTCCATCATGCCGGCCTATCATATCGCGTGACGGCGATCTGACTTTTCACCAGCTACCGTGTCGAATATTGCACCTGATTAATGAAGAAAACCGGGCGAAAATTATGAAAACGACAGCCGAAACAGTCGATTTGGACTCCTTCGATCGGAAAATCCTTGCTGTCCTGCGGCATGATGGCCGGATCACCTTCACCGACCTCGCAGAGCGGGTCGGCCTCTCCAAAACGCCATGCCAGCAGCGAGTCCGGCGATTGATCGAGAAGGGTGTGATCGTCGGCTTTCGCGCCATCGTCGATCCGGCCAGGATCGGGATGGATCATGTCGCCTTCACCGAGGTGAAGCTCAGTGACACGCGGGAAAAGGCGCTGGAGGACTTCAACGCGGCCGTGCGGCAGATTCCCGAGGTCGAAGAATGCCACATGATCGCGAGCAGCTTCGATTATCTGCTCAAGGTCCGGACCGCCGATATCCGCAAATATCGGATCGTTCTTGGAGAGCGCATTTCCGGCCTGCCGCACGTCGCCAGCACATCGACCTTCGTCGCGATGGAAACTGTCCGCGAATCGGCGCGATGAATGCCCTGAGCGCAACATAGCGGCATGGCAGCTGCCCCAGGTTGAGAAGCCGAGTCGGCCATCTGAGCGCCGCTCGGCTTCGCGGATGCGCTCGATGGCCGTCGGCGCGGCTACCTCGCCAGTTGGTCGATGATCGGGCAGTCGGGGCGGTCGTCGCCGTGGCAGCGGGTCGCGAGATCGAGCAGCGTGCGGCGCATCGCCTCGAGCGCAGCGGCCTTGCGATGCAGTTCCTCGGCGCGTGCCAGTGCCAGACGCTTGACGTCGGCGCTCTCCCGCGCACTGTCGGACCAAAGATCGAGCAGCGCCCGGATCTCCTCGATCGGAAATCCGAGATCGCGCGCGTTGGCAATGAAGCGCAGCCGATGAACATCGGCCTCGGAATAATCGCGATAGCCGCTGTCGCGGCGCGGCGGAGGCGGGATCAGAGCGATCTTCTCGTAATGGCGGATCATCCGCTGCGACACGGCGCTCGCCTTCGAGGCCTGGCCGATATTCACAGCTTCACCGCATTGAGGCGCAGCGCGTTGAGTACCACGGTGAACGAGGACAGCGCCATCGCCGCGCCGGCGACCATCGGCGACAGCAGGACGCCCGCCACCGGATAGAGCACGCCCGCCGCGACCGGAACGCCGATCCCGTTGAATACGAACGAGAAGAACAGGTTCTGGCGAATGTTGCGCATCGTGGCGTCGGCAAGGGCGCGCGCGCGGACGATCGCCGCCAGGTCGCCGCGGGTCAGCGTGATCCCGGCGCTCTCGATCGCAACGTCGGTGCCCGTGCCCATCGCGAGTCCGACATCGGCGGCGGCGAGCGCGGGGGCGTCGTTGATCCCGTCGCCCGCCATCGCGACTCGTGCTCCCGATGCCTTGAGCTCCGCGATCGCCTGGGCCTTGTCCTCGGGCTTCAGCTCGGCGCGAACTTCGTCGAGCCCGCCGACCGTGAGCGCGACTGCGTTGGCGGTGGTCGCATTGTCGCCGGTCAGCATCACGATGCTCAAGCCCTCCGACCGTAGCGCCGCGAGTGCCTCGCGCGCGGTCTCACGGATCGGATCGGCCACCGCCAGCATTCCGGCGAGCGCCCCGTCGATCGCCACGAACATCACTCCCGCGCCTTCGGCGCGTCGCGCCTCTGCGGCACCTGCCAGCGGCCCGGCATCGACGCCGCTTCGCTTCATCTGGCGGGCATTGCCGATGACGACGTCGCGGCCGTCCACCGTGGCGCCGACGCCGAGGCCGGTCTGCGAAGCGAAGCCCTCGACAGGTCCCAGCGTCAGCCCCCGCTCCTCGGCCGCAGTCGCGATCGCATGTGCAAGCGGATGCTCGGAATGCGATTCGACCGCCGCGGCGAGCGCCAGCAGCGCGTTCTCGTCCTGATCGCCGACCGTCTCGATCGCAACCAGTCGGGGCTTGCCTTCGGTCAGCGTGCCGGTCTTGTCGATCACCAGCGTATCGACCTTCTCGAACGCCTGCAGCGCCTCGGCATTCTTGATGAGCACGCCGGCATGAGCGCCGCGCCCGGCGGCGACCATGATCGACATCGGCGTGGCGAGCCCAAGCGCGCAAGGACAGGCGATGATGAGGACCGCGATGGCGTTCAGGAGCGCGTGGCCGAAGCGCGGCTCGGGGCCGACAAGCATCCAGACGACGAAGGTCGCGAACGCGACGAGCACCACGCCCGGCACGAACCACGCCGAGACACGATCGGCGACCGCCTGGATCGGCGCGCGGCTGCGCTGCGCGTCGGCGACCATCCGCACGATCCGCGCGAGCGTGGTGTCCGCCCCGATTGCCCGCGCCTCCATCACCAGGCTGCCGGTCCCGTTGACCGTTCCGGCGGTGAGCGGCGCGCTGGCGGTCTTCTCGACCGGCGCCGGCTCGCCGGTCAGCATCGATTCGTCGACCGCCGAGCGGCCTTCGATCACCACGCCATCCACCGGCACCGCCTCGCCCGGCCGGATGCGCAGCCGGTCGCCGACCGCGACCTCGGCAAGGTCGATCTCGGTCTCCTCCCCATCCGCACCAATGCGCCGCGCGGTCCTGGGCGCGAGATTCATCAGCGCGCGGATCGCGCGGCCGGTCGCGGCGCGGGCGCGCAGCTCGAGCACCTGGCCGAGCAGCACGAGCGTCACGACGATCCCCGCCGCCTCGTAATAAACGGGCACCGCCATGCCGTGCCCGCGGAAGGTCGGCGGGAAAATGCCCGGCGCGACCGTTGCGACCAGGCTGTACGCGAACGCCGTCCCGACGCCGATCGCGATCAGCGTGAACATGTTGAGGTTGCGTGTGCGGATCGAGGCCCAGCCGCGCTCGAAGAACGGCCACCCCGCCCAGAGCACGATCGGTGCGGTCAGCGCGAGCTGCACCCAGGCCGACCAGGCCGGCGGGACGAGGTGGAGGCCGAACATGTCGGCGCCCATCGAAACCAGCAGCAACGGAATCGCCAGCGCGCCGGCGACCGAGAGCCGGCGGGTGAAATCGACCAGCTCGGGATTGGGCGCGTCGTCGAGCGACGGTTCCTCGGGCTCCAGCGCCATTCCGCAGATCGGGCAGGTGCCCGGCCCCTCACGGCGGATCTCGGGATGCATCGGGCAAGTCCAGATCGCACCGGGCGTCACCTCGGGCTCGGCCCGCGGCGCATCGTCGAGATACGCCTCGGGATCGGCAACGAACTTTTCGCGGCACCGCGCGCTGCAGAAATGGACCTGCACGCCGTCGTGCTCGGCATGATGCGCGGTCGTGGCGGGATCCACCGTCATGCCGCACACCGGATCGATCGCGCGCGCGGGTCGGTCGCCGGCGGTCGCATGGGAATGGCAATGATGATCGGACGAATGCGCGTCGGCGTGGATCACGGGTCAATCTCCTCGGACGCCGCACGATATAGGGTCTGCCATCATGTCAGGGTCAAGCCCTGGATTCGACACTGCCGGATCGACGAGAATTCCGAGTGGGGCACGGCGTTGGTCGAGGCCGATTGCGCGGAGCGCGGGAGCGAATATCGCAGGCGCTCGCTGACGACGTGGGCGGCACGACTTGACCCTGACATAATGCCAAACCCTATTTCGGTCGATGCCATGACAGCAGGGACACGCATGACCGACCGGATCGATCGCCGCCAATTGCTGCACCGCGCCGGCTACTCCGCCGGGGGGCTCGCCGCCGCGGCTTGCATACCCGCCTGGGCGCAAAGCCTCTCGCCCGGCCTCACAGCGCCGGTCCCGACGGTCTCCGGAGCCGACATCGCGCTTCGGATCGCGCGCCGGACGCTCACCGTCGATGGCCGCCGGATGCCGGCGGTCGGAGTCAACGGCACCGTTCCGGGGCCGATCGTCCGGCTGCGCGAGGGGCAGAACGTGCGGCTTCGCGTCACCAACGATCTCGACGAGGACAGCTCGATCCACTGGCACGGCCTGCTGGTGCCGCCGCAGTTCGACGGCGTGCCGGGCGTCTCCTTCCCGGGCATCCGGCCGCATTCGACCTTCCTTTACGAATTTCCGGTCAAGCAGTCTGGCACCTATTGGTATCACAGCCATTCGGGGTTCCAGGAACAGCTCGGCCTGTACGGCCCGGTCGTCATCGATCCGGCCGGACCCGATCCGGTGGCCTACGAACGCGAGCATGTCATCGTGCTCGCCGACCACAGCCAAATGGCGCCCGAAAGGATTTTCAGCAGGCTCAAGGCAGGATCGGGCTATTTCAACACCCAAAAGCAGACGCTCGCCGGTCTGCTCGCGGGCAAGGACCAGCCGCTGAAGGAGCGCGTCCGATGGGGCGCGATGCGGATGGACCCGAGCGACGTCGCCGACGTCACCGGCTCGGTCTACACCTACATCATCAACGGACACGGGCCCGAGGATAATTGGACCGCCCTGTTCACGCCCGGCGAGCGGGTGCGGCTGCGGATCATCAACTCCTCGTCGATGACCACTTTCAACGTGCGCATTCCCGGCCTGCCGATGACCATCGTCCAGGCCGACGGGCAGAATGTCCGCCCCGTCGAGACCGACGAGTTCCAGATCGGCGTCGCCGAAACCTATGACGCGATCGTCGCCCCCGGGGACCGCGCCTATACGCTGGTCGGCGAAAGCGTCGATCGCTCCGGGTTGGCGCGCGCCACGCTTGCGCCGCGTCCCGGCATGACCGCGCCGGTGCCGCCGCTGCGCCCGCGTCCGCTGGCGACGATGAAGGATATGGGAATGGACATGGCGGCGATGGGCGGCATGGCCGGCATGAGCGGTAAGCATGGCGGCTCGTCGATGCACGGCATGGATATGGACATGCGCGACTTCTCCAACGCGCCCGAGGTCGAGAAGGGGCCGGGGGTCGCGACAATCGCGCCGATGCCGATGGACCGCACCGGAGAGCCGGGCCAGGGGCTCGAGAATGTCGGTCATCGCGTGCTCGTCTATACCGATCTCGTCGCGCTCGGTCGCAACCCCGACGTGCGCGCGCCCTCTCGCTCGATCGACGTCCATCTGACCGGCAACATGGAGCGCTTCATGTGGTCGTTCGACGGCGTGAAGATGTCCGACACGATGGAGCCTATCCCGTTCATCAACGGCGAGCGGGTGAGGGTGAACTTGATCAACGACACGATGATGGGTCATCCGATCCACCTCCATGGCCATTTCTTCGAGTTGGTGACCGGCCATGGCGACCATGCGCCGCGCAAGCACACCGTGCTCGTCGCGCCGGGCGGGATCGTCACCTTCGACCTCACCGCCGATGTGCCCGGCGACTGGGCGTTCCACTGCCACCTGATGTTTCACATGATGGCCGGGATGATGCGGGTGGTGAGCATCCGCAAGCCTGGAGACGCGGCGTGATCCGCGTTCTTCTCCTCGGCGCCGCGGCCGCGCTGGCGGTCGTCGCGCTTCCGGCCACCGCGCAGTCGATGGCTGGAATGGACATGTCCGACCGGCAGCAGCCGTCCGCTCGGCGTCAGTCGATGCCCGGCATGGATCACGGTGGGATACCGGACCGGACAAGCACGACCGCGACCGGCGCCGATCTTCCGGCTGGGCGCGCGCCCGCTCCGCTGCCGCCGACCGACCATTATGCCGATCGCGACTTCCCGGTCGCGGCGATGGAGCGCGCGCGCAAGGAGATGATGCACGAACAGGGCGGGCAGACCTTCTATCAGGTGACGTTCAATCTTGCCGAGCTTCAGGTGCGGAGCGGTCGCGACGGCTATCGCTGGGACGCCGAGGGGTGGGTCGGCGGCGACATCGATCGGCTGGTGCTCAAATCGGAAGGCGAGGGCAGCTTCCGGCGGGGCGTGGATTCCGCCGAGGCGCAGGCGCTCTACAGCCATGCGATCGGACCCTATTACAACCTCCAGGCGGGCATCCGCCATGACTTCCAGCCGTCGCCGACCCGGACCTATGCGACCGTCGGGATCGAGGGCCTTGCGCCCTATATGGTCGAGACGCAGGCGGCGCTGTTCCTGTCGACCAAGGGCGACCTGCTCGCGCGCGCCGAGGGCTGGTACGACGAGCGCATCACTCAGCGGCTCATCCTCCAGCCGCGCGTGGAGCTCAACTTCGCCGCGCAGGACGTGCCAGGGAACCGGATTGGCGCGGGGCTCACCGACGCCGAGCTCGGCCTGCGCCTGCGGTACGAGATCAGGCGCGAGTTCGCGCCCTATCTCGGCGTTTCCTATGAGGCGAAGACCGGCCGCACCGCCACCTTCGCCAGACGCGACGGCGACGATGTTCATGCAACGAGTTTCGCCCTCGGCATCCGTACCTGGTTCTGAACGGCGCCCACCCGCCTGCATCACCATCGCCCGCCGACGCCTTTATCGCCCTGCTGATGGCAGCCGCGGCGCCCTATTTTTGATTTCACGAGCTCCAATCCCGATCTGTCCGTGGACTGGCGCGCCGTGGCTGCTACGTCTACCACATGACGGCACCAGAGCCCGCAACGTGACAGGGAAATAATGACCGACCGCAGCTCCTCGATGGACAGGCCCGAAGCCCCGCGCGGTGCGCAGGCGTTGATGCGCGCCCTCGACATTCTCGATGAAATCCTGCTTGGGCCGGCGCGCTCGGCCGATCTGGCGCGCAAGCTCGAACTCAGCAAGACCACGACCCACCGCCTTGCCCATGCGCTGATGTCGCGCGGCTATCTCACCGCGAACCGCAACGGCTTCACCCTTGGGCCCAAGCTGCTGCAGCTCGGCACGATGGCGCAGGCGCAGACCGACTATGCCCGCGTCGCGCGGCCGTTCATGGAAACGCTGTCGGATCAGACCGGCCTGTGCGTGTTCCTGGGCAAGCGCGACGGCGACTGGGCGCTGCACCTCGACCGCGTCATCGGCCGGCAGAAGCTGCGCGTGTCCACCGCACCCGGCGATCGCCGAACGCTGGCCGAAACCGGGCTTGGCAAGGCGCTGCTGTTCGACGACGACCAGGCCTCGCTCGATCACCTGTACCGGCTGGCGCGCGGCGGAACGGTCCCCGACGCCGAGCTGGAGGCGTGGCACGAACGATTCGCGCACTATCGCGAGTCCGGGGTGGTCATCCATAGCAGCCAGACCGGCGACGGCATCCGCTCGACCGCCGCGCCGATCCGCGACGCAGAGGGCCGCATTCGCCTGGCGATCTGCATTGCCAGCGTCGCGCAATATCTCAACGAGGACACCATGCCCGCGGTGGCGGAGCAAGTGAAGCACACGGCCGAGCGAATCAGCAAGGCGATCGGCTACGACCCGCGCTGACGCGGCCGCTCGCGCCGAAAGCCGGCGTTTTCTACCGCAGCGTCTTCTCCTCCGCGAAGACGATCCGCACCGGGCCGAGCAGCCCCGAATCGAGCAGCGGCTCGTCGGCGGGGAAGAACTTCCACGGCGTAAAGGTCACGCGGCCATCCTCTGGCTTTGGCTTGCCGTCGCGATACCAGGCGGGCAGCGCGACGATCTTCTTCGCCATCAGCGTCGTCTTGGTTCCGTCGGCGGCGAAGCGCTCGCCGATCGGCCAGTCGGAATCGACATAGGTGTTGGGATCGGGACGCTGCGCATCGCCGATCATGCGATTGGGCCAGAGATCGGTCACTGCGATCGAGACCCGGTTCGTCCCGGCGCGGACGCTGCCGGTGATGTCGACGCGGTACGGCGCCTTCCACACCGTCCCCAGATCCTTGCCGTTGACCGTGACGCGCGCGAGCACCTCGACACGGCCAAGGTCGAGATAGACCCGCCGGCCCTTGCGCAATGCCGAACCAGGCACCTCGATCGCCCGCGTGTAGGTCGCGGTGCCGCTGAAATACCTGACCCCCCGATCGGCATTGTGGCTGAGCGATTCGAGCTTCGGGAGCGTGATGGCGTCGGGCGCGCCGCGATCCTTCTGGAACGCCACATGCCAGGCTCCCTCGACCGGTATCGGATCGGGCAGCTCGATCGCGAACCGGTCGCCGTTGCTGAGGCTGTAGCTGCCCGGCTGCCAGGCCAGCACGTCGAGCTTTCCGGTGTTGCCGACCGTCAGCTGCGCCGGCGCGGCGCTGATCGGCGGAGCCGGAGGCCCCTCGGCGGCGATCGCGGCGATCTCGGCCGGCGACAACGCCCGGTGGTAGGTCTTGAGCGGCGTGTTGTTGCCTTCGAAGAAATAGGTGACGCCCGATGGCGGCGGCGCATCGCTGCCGCCGGCATAGACGGTGCGGCCGCTCTTCAGGCCCGTTTTCGCCTTCTTGCCGTCGATAAAGAGCGTCGGGGTGCCATGGTCATAGACCAGCGCGAAATGCGTCCAGCCCGAAATCGGCTGATGGCTGACAAGCACGGCGGGCACCGTCGCGGGCGAGGCGCGCTCGATGACGAACGCGCCGTTGCGCCCGACCGCCAGCCCGGCAACGGCGGTGCCCTTCCCATGCATGTCGCGGCCCGAACGCGCGGGAACGAGATAGAATTTGCCCGTTTCGTTGATGTGCCCGGTCGTGCTCTCGTCGGGCATCAGGCGCAAGTCGATGTCGGGCTTGGCCCAGATCGACAGCGTGAAGGTGTCCGCGGGTGCGGCGGCGCCGGCCGGCGGCTGCGCGTCGGCATCGGCGAAGCGCTTGCCGTCGTGGGCCGCCCATTGGAGTCCCGCGCCGGCTGCAGGCTTGACGAACATGACGAACGTCGATCCGGCGGGAGACAAGGTGAACGACACGCGCGTTCGGCCGCCCTTTGCGTCGTAGATCGCAGGTGCGGTGACGCCGCCGGATTCCGGATTCCACAATTCGGGGGCTTTGCCGGCAACGCGGAAGTCGCACGTCACCGTTTCGAACCGGCGCTGACGGTTGGCGACGAAATAGGCGTCGCCCTGGTCCAGCGCACGATGCAGCCACACGACCTGCCCGTCGGGCGAGGCGGTTCGGCACAGAGCGTCGGGACCGACTCCGATGTCGTTCAGCACCGCGCCGATTTCGCCTTGGCCATAAACTCGGCCCTTGCCGACCATGCGCCGCTCGGCCATCGCGCCCGATCCCCACAAGGCGTCGGAATCGGCGCGAAACGCGCCGTCGTCGCCATGGTCGCGCAGCGTCAGCGAATAGGTCGGCTTCGGCCCGAGCAGCACCATTCCCTTCTCGACCATTTGGCGCAGCCGGTGGACCAGATCGGGGGTCATCGCATGGATGTCGGCCGGCAGCGCCAGCATCCGATATGACGCGCCGTTCGGAAGCACGACTCGCCCGTCCTCGACGCGCGCGCGCTTCAACAGCACCTCGGCATTGACGAGATCGTACGAATAGCCGGGCGGCATTTTCGGATCGAAATGCCGCCCGATCAGCGGGTTGGTGTCTGGCGACACGTCGGGCCGGACGTACTCGGCTTCGTTCGGGCTGTCCTCACCGACGAAATAGAGCACGTCGGCGACATAATGGCCCTGGCGCAGCATATATTGGCTGCGCGCGAGCATATCGAGCCACGGCCGGGCCTCGGCGAACCAGGTGTTGGTCCGGTCCAGGTTGATGCCCCACGGCCCCATCGTCATGCCGGGCACGGCGTTGACATTGGGCTGATGCGCGTCGCGATGGAAATAGATCTGGTTGAACCCTTGCGAGAACATGAGGTCGCCGAGCGCCTTCATCGCATAAGGGTAATCGGACCAGCGGCTGGTCTCCGCCTCACCGGTGAACGCCTCGGCGGCAATCACGGGCTTGCCGTACACATGCGCGGCCGAGGAGACCATCTTGACGCTGCGGTTGTCGGTCCACGGCGTGCGCGTCCAGAATTCGGTCATCGGCACTTGCGCCCGCCCCGAAACCTGGAGCTCGTCGAGCGGGCCGGGACCGTAGCCTTCCATGTAGAAATCGAGCCCCGCCGCGTTGGCGCGCTCCTGCATCCGGTCGTAATAATTGTCGGCCATCAGGTCGGCGAGCGTGCGGCGGAAATCGAACAGGAAGCGGTTCGATCGTTCGAGGTCGCCGACCACGCGCCCGGTCAGCGCGGGCAGCCATGGGATCATCGAATAGCCGTTGCGCTTTGCAAAATCGGCCGGCAGCTGCGCCGTCCAGTTCTGGAGACCGGCCTCGTAGCTGTCGATCTCGATCTTGTCGAAGGTCTTGCCGGCCAACGGACCGGCCGCCGCTACGACCCGGCCGACGGTGTGATCGAACTGAAAATCGACCGCGGAGCGATCGAACTTGTCGACCTCCAGCCCCGTTCCCGAATCCGACGCGGAAACGTTGAGCTTCCCCGTGGTCGTGTGACCGAAGCGCAGGATCGTCCAGCGCCCCGCCGGCGCTTGCCAGCGCAACATGCCGTTCGCATCGACCTTGTCGGTCACGTCGATAATCGTCGCCGGATCGATCGCATAGCGCGCGAGATTGTCGGCCGGCGCGTGCTCGGGAACGCCCTCCATCGCGAAGTCGTGCTCGCCCTTGACGTCCCAATCGGGAATGCGCGGCGTCGCATAGAACAACGCCTCGGCCAGCTTCGCCTGCCGCGTCGGCGTCACGCGGAAATAGCGCGCCGTCACTGCGCCGAAATTCGCCGTTCCGGGGCTCTCGATGCCGCGCTCGGCGCCAATGTTCACCTTGGTCACCGGGCGCCAGCTCCGGCCGTCGTCGGAGGCCTCGATCGTCGCACTGAACGGCGGAGTCTCCTTCTGGCCATAGAGCGTTACCGCCTGCGCCGGGAACGGCCGTTTCATCCGAATGACGAGCGGCGAATCCGGTCCGACCTCGATCCAGCTGTCGAGATCGCGATCGGTCAAGTGCGCGACCGGTGCATCCGCACCGCCGATCGTCATCGCCGCGATCGCGTCGCGATACTGGCTCTCGTCGCCCGCGGATGCGGGAAAAGCGAGCACCGCCGCGTCGCGATAAAAGCCGCGCTTGGCATAGGGGCGCGGCAGCTGCTGCGCGACCGGCTGGCCGCCGTCGATCGTCGTCTCGGTCCAGACGATCTGCTGCATCGACTGCGCGGGCGTGATCCACGGGCCGCCGCTCGACGACCAGCCGGGCGCGTTGTGCATCCCGACCTTCAGCCCCAGCGCGTCGGCCTTGCCGATCATGTGCGTCATCAGATCGAGCCATTGCGGGCTGAGATAGTCGACCGGGCCCTTGGGAATGTCGTTGCTGCCGTCGAACACCATCAGGCCGCCCAGGCCGACGTCGCGCATCGCCTGGAGATCGGCGTCGATGCCTGCGCGCGATACGTTGCCGTTCATCCAGAAATAGAGCGTGTCGGGACGCGTTGCCGCCGGAGGCGAGCGGAACGTCGCTGCATCCGGCATCGTCGCCCGGTCCTCTGCCGATGCCCCCGTTCCCGTCAACGCCAGCGCCGCCAGCGCCACGCCGGCGAGACGCCGATTCTTTCTAACCATCGCTCCGCTCCGCGTCATTCTCATCAAGTCCGAATTCGCGCCGGATCGACTCGCTATGCTCGCCGACGCGCGGCGCGCCGAGGATGCTCGCCGGGCGCTCGCCGTCGAGCCGCCACGGCGCGCGCGTCGTCGCCAGCAGCGCGTCGCCGCGCGCGATCCGTTGCAGCATGTCGAGCCGTTTGAAGGCTTCCGAGCGCAACAGCGCCGGCCAGTCGAGCACCGGCGCGCACCAGATGTCGGCCGCGCGCAGCACGCTCAGCCAGGCGTCGGTCGAGCGCGCGGCGAGCCGATCGGCGATCGCGGCCTTCACGGCATCGCGTTCGGCAAAACCGCGGTCGCCGTCGAGCTCGAGGCCGAGCAGCGGCCCGAGCTTCTCCAGCGGCGTCATCGCCAGCGCCAGCCAGCCGTCGCTGGTGCGATAGACGCCGTACGGCGCCCCGAGATAGGCGTGCGCGTTGTGCCGCGCGGCGCGCTGAGGCAAGCGGCCGCCGTCGTTGAGGTGGGTCGTCAGCACCTCGAACTGGAAATCGACGACCGCCTCGAGCAAGCTCGTCCGGACGACGCCGCCCTTTCCGGTCCGTCCCCGCCGGACCAGCGCCGCGAGCAGTCCCTCGACCAGGATGTGCCCCGCCAGCATGTCGGCGACCGACAGCCCGACCGGCACCGGCCCGTCGCCGGCATCGCCGCCCAGCCACATCACGCCCGACAGCGCTTGCGCGAGCAAGTCCTGTCCGGGCAGCCCGGCCCACGGCCCCTCGTCGCCATAGCCCGAGATCGTGCCGACGATCAGGCGCGGATTGGCGGCGGTAAGCGCGTCGGGACCAAGCCCCAGCCGTTTGGCGACGCCGGGCCGGAAATTCTGGATGACGATATCGGCCTTGGCGAGCAACCGCCTGACGCGCGCGAAATCGGCGGGGTCCTTCAGGTCGGCGGCGAGACTCTGCTTGTTGCGGTTGATCGCGTGGAACAGCGTCGAATCGCCGGCAATGTCGGTGTCGCTGAGGTACAGCGTGCGGCAGATGTCGCCGCTGCCCGGCCGCTCGACCTTGATGACCCGCGCGCCGAGATCGGCGAGCCGCAACGCCGCCGACGGCCCCGACAGGAACTGCGCCATGTCGATGACCAGCAGGCCGTCGAGCGGCGCCTCGGTCACGATTGCCGGCTTTCGCGATGGAGCGCGTTCAGCGCCGCGACGATTGCCTCGGGCGCCTCACCCCCGCGCAAGCCGTCATTGAGCCGGAGCGATGCGGCCTCCTGAAACGCCATATAACCGGCGTGGCGCGGCCGTATGAAGGCATGATCGAGCGTCGCCCGCGTTCCGCGATAGAAATCGCCGACGGCTGCGTTGACGCCGTCCGCCTCCCATGCCGCCGCATGAGCCGGTTGCCCGCCGTTCGAGGCGAAGAGGTCGCGCTGGACCGCGCCGCTCGCCACCCAGCGCGCGAACGCCGCCGCGGCGACGGGGTCGGCGCCATAAGCGGAGACGGCGATGCCGGTTCCGCCGAGCGTCGCGCCGGCCGGACCGCTATCGAGCGCCGGGATGTCGGCAAAGGCAAGCCGGACAGGCCGGAATCCGTCGACGGCATAGCTGACATAACCATAGATCAACGGCGCCACTGCGATGCGCGAGCCGGGATCGGCCATCGCCTCGAGCACCGCGATCGGATCCATGTCATACATCGCGGGATCGACCGACGCGGCGATTTCGGCAAGGCGGGCGCAGGCGCGTGCCGCTCCGACCGGGAAGAGCTCGGGACCGTTCACATCCGGCCGCACGCCCTCCAGCCCGCAGAGCGTGAACAGGCTCATCAGCGAATGCGGCGCACGAAGAGGAATCGCGACGCTGCCGTCCGCGACGAGCGGCGCCAGCGCGCGCCAGTCGCTCACCGCCGCGTCGATTCGGCCGGGCGCCCAGGCCTGGACTTGCGCCGCGGCGTCGATCGGCAGCGCCCATTGCCGGCCTTGCCAGCAATAGCTTTCGAACGAACCGCCGATCGACCCGTCGGCGATATCGTCCAGATCGCCCTCGAACGGCACCAGGCAGCCCGCCTCGGCAATTCCGCCGACATGCGGGTGGTCGATCACGATCAGGTCGTATTCGCGCGCCAGCGTCTCGACCGGATAGCTCTCGAAATCCTGCAGCGACCGCCGGTCCCAGGTGATCGTAACGCCGGTGCGCTCGGCCCATACGCGCGCTGCGGCGGCCAGCGGGTCGTATCCTCGCGAATGGTCCCACGTCATTCCGCGCATGGCTGTCCTCTCACGCTCGTTCGGCGCATCCCGAAACCTGTTGACTCGCTCTAGTCACCCCCATAGCGTTTGTGAAGATACATCATATAAAACTACTAATTGGAGGAGCCGTTGTCGGCGGTAGAGGATAGCACGCCCCAGGCGGCTCGGCTGGCGCTTCCGCTGGCCGGGCTGGTCGTGCTCGATTTCAGCCAGTTCCTCGCCGGCCCGTCCTGCGCGCTCCGGCTCGCCGATCTGGGCGCGCGTGTCGTCAAGGTCGAACGTCCCGACGGCGGCGACGCCTGCCGCGGGCTGTTCCTCGCTGATCTCGCCTTCGATTCCGACAGCGCGCTGTTCCACGCGATCAACCGCGGCAAGCAGAGCTACACCGCCGACCTCAAGGATGCGGCCGATCTCGCCGCGGTCAAGCGCCTGATCGCGCGCGCGGATGTGCTGATCCACAATTTCCGCCCCGGCATCATGGACCGGCTGGGGCTCGGCTGGGATGATGTGCGCGCGCTCAACCCGCGCCTCGTCTATGCCGGGGTCAGCGGCTATGGGGCGGAAGGCCCGTGGCGCGACCTTCCGGGGCAGGACCTGCTGGTGCAGGCGCGCTCGGGACTCACCTGGTTGTCGGGCGATGCGGATGGGCCTCCGGTGCCCGCGGGGCTCGCGATCACCGACATGATGGCGGGGGCGCAGCTTTGCCAGGGCGTGCTCGCGCTGCTCGTCCGCCGTGGCGTGACCGGCACGGGGGGCCGCGTCGACGTCAGCCTGATCGAAGCGGCGATCGACCTCCAGTTCGAGCATCTCTCGGTCCATCTAAACCGCGACGAGGCGATGCCGGCGCGCAGCGCGGTCGCTAACGGCAATGTCTATCTCGCCGCCCCCTATGGCCTCTATCCCACCGCCGACGGCCATATCGCGCTGGCGATGGCGCCAGTCGATCGTCTCGGTGATCTGCTCGGCATCCCCGAGCTTGCTGCCTTCCCGCGTGAGGACTGGTTCGCCAGCCGCGACGCGATCAAGCGCCACCTGCGCGACCGGCTGGCGCAGGACACCACCGCCGCCTGGCTCGCCATCCTCGAACCCGCCGGGATCTGGGCGGCGCCGGTGCTCGACTGGCCGGCCCTGCGCGCCGATCCCGCCTTCGCCGCGCTCGACGCGACGCAGACGGTGCGCGCGCCCGATGGTGCTATGCTTACCCTCACCCGCTGCCCGATCCGCATCGACGGCGAGGTGCTCGCCAACGGCCGCGCCGCGCCAAGACTGGGTGCAGACCGCGCCGCGATCGACGGAGAACTATCATGATCGTCGAACAATTTTTCGAGGATATCGAGATCGGCTCGGAACGCCGCAGCTTCGGCCGCACGATCACGGAGGCCGATTTCGTCATCCATGCCGGTCATACCGGCGATTATTTCCCGCACCATGTCGATGCCGCGTGGTGCGCGACGCAGGAGATCGGCCAGCGCATCGCGCACGGCACCTTGGTGTTCAGCGTCGGCGTCGGGCTGACCGCGACCACGATCAACCCGCGCGCCATGTCCTATGGCTATGACCGGCTGCGCTTCATCCGCCCGGTGCATATCGGCGATACGATCACCACGATCACGCGCATCGCCGACAAGCGCGACCATCCCAAGCGCGCCGGCCACGGCGTCGTCGTCGAGAGTGTCGATATCCGCAACCAGCGCGGCGAGACCGTGCTCGCTTGCGAGCATCTCTACCTCGTCGAGCGGCGCGAGCGCGCGGCCTGACGATGCGCTGGAAGCCCCTGCCCCTGCTGCTGACGGCGGTGGTCGCGATCGTCGCGATCGCCTCGCTGGTCGGCGTGCGGCAAGCGGCGCGCGCGGCGAACGGCACGGTCGCCGCCGCGGTCGATCGCGGCGGCGGACGCTACGGCCTCTCGACGGTGGGCTTGAGCTATCCCTTCGCCGCGGCGATTGCCAAGGGCTTCACCGAGGCGGCGGCCAAGGCGGGCGCCGCGGCGATCGTGCTCGACGCGCAGGGCGGCGTGCAGAAACAGGCCAATGACATCGACGATCTGATCGCGCAGCATGTCGACGGCATCGCGATCATGCCGCTCGATTCGGTCGTGGCCGAGGGCTGGGTGCGGCGCGCGAACAAGGCGGGCGTGCCGGTCGCCGCGGTCGCGGCGCTGGTCGGCGATCCGCGCACACGGAGCGTGAAGGATGTCTATCCCGGCCTCGTCGCGCTCGCCTCGCAGGACGAGGTGCTGGCGGGGCGCAAGGCTGGCGAGCTTGCCGTCCGCCTGCTGCCCAAGGACGGCATCGCCTCCATCGCAATCATCGAGGGCGCAGCGGGCTTCCCCGAGGTCGAACAGCGCGCGCGGGGCTTCCGCGAAGCGCTCGACGCCGCGCACGCGCGCTACCGCATCGTCGCGTCGCAGCCCGGTAACTGGACGCCCGAGGGGGGCGAGGCGGCGTGCCAGAACATCCTCGCCGCGCACCCCTATGTCGATCTGTTCTACAACGAGGCCGACGACATGGTGATCGGCTGCGCCCGCGCGGTGCGCGCCGCGGGCTCCGACGCGCGGCTGATCGGCGTCGGCGGCTCGAAGCTCGCGGTCGCCTCGATCAAGGCGGGCGCGGTGGACGGCACCGTCTGCTTCAAGCCCGAGGCACTCGGCGCGCTCGCGTTCGAGGCGCTGCACGACAAGACGGCCACCGCCAAGGGGCGCTTCCTCACCTATCCGATTCCGGCCGTGACGCAGGCCAATGTCGCCGAGTGCGTCGGCCAATGGTGAGCCCGCCGCTCCTTTCGCTCGAAGGCGTCGCCAAGACCTTCCCCAACGGCACGGTCGCGCTGGCGCATGTCGATCTCGCGCTGGCGCCGGGCACGGTCCACGGCCTGCTCGGCGCGAACGGCGCGGGCAAATCGACGCTGATCAAGATCCTCGCCGGCGCGCTGCCCGCTTCGGGCGGCACGATCCGCTGGCACGGCGAGGCAGTCCACTGGCGCACGCCCCGCGACCCGCGCCGCGCCGGCATCGCCACGATCTACCAGCACATCCCGCTCGTGCCGACGCTCTCGGCGTTCGAGAACATCGTGCTCGACGAGACCGGCTGGCGCCGCGACCGGACGGCGGATCGCGCGCGCGTGCGCGACATCGTCGCCTCGCTCGGCAATCCGTTCGATCTCGACGCGCTCGTCGCCGACCTGCCGATCGGCGCGCGGCAGATGGTGGCGATCGCGCAGGCGCTGGCGGGCGGCGCCGAGCTGGTGGTGATGGACGAGCCCACCGCCTCGCTCGCCGGCGACGAGCGCGAGACCGTCTACGCGACGATCCGCCGGCTGGCGCATGAAGAAGGCAAGGCGATCCTGTTCGTGTCGCACTTCCTCGACGAGATCGTTGCGTTGACCGACGAGGTGACGGTGCTGCGCGACGGTCGCGTCGCGCTCCACGCCGCCACCGATACGCTCGACGAGGCGACAATTGCCGAGGCGATCGCCGGGCGCGCGGTGACGGCGATCGAACGCGCCCCGCGCCGCGCCGGAACACCCGAACCGAGATTGCGCGTCGACAACCTCGCCTCGCCCGGCAAGCTCGCGCCGACCAGTTTCACGCTCCACGCGGACGAGATCATCGGCGTCGCGGGCACGCTGGGCTCAGGGCGCAGCGAATTGCTCCACGCCATCTTCGGCGCCGATCCCGACGCCACCGGCAGCGTGATGCTCGATGGCGTGCCCGTCGGGCGCTTCCCCGACGAGGCGGTCGCAGCCGGGCTGGCGTTGGTGCCCGAGGATCGCGCCGCGCAGGGCTACGTCCCGCAATTTACGCTCGCCGAGAATATCGCGCTCGGCCACCATGCCGGGCTGTTGATCCACGCGGACGCCGAGCACGCCGCCGCCGAAGCGGCGATCGATCGGCTCGCGATCAAGGCGCCCGGCCCCGACGCGCTCGTCACCGAGCTGTCGGGCGGCAATGCGCAGAAGGCGGTGGTCGCCAAATGGCTGACGCCGGCGACGCGCGTCCTGCTGCTCGACGAGCCGACCGCGGGGATCGATATCGGCGCGCGCACCGACATCCTGCGCCTCGTCCGGTCGCTGGCCGACGACGGATTGCCGGTGATCCTCGTCTCCTCGGAATTCGAGGAGCTGCTGGCGATCGCCGACCGAATCCTCGTGATGCGCGACGGGCGCCTCGTCGGCGAGGCCGATCCGCACGCCACCACCGAAACCGATCTCACCTTGATGGCCGGCGGCACGCTCCGCGCCCCGGCGGGAGTTGCCGCATGACGACCAGCCACGATTGGCGCCGCAGCTTCGGGCTGCGCGAGGCGGGGGTGTATTACGCGCTCCTCATCCTGCTCGCCGTGCTGGCGGCGATCGCCTCGTCGCGCGGGCTGCCGCCCTATCTGGGCGCGCAGAACCTCGGCAACATCGCCTATCAGGCGTCGCTCGTCGGGATCATGGGGGTGGCGATGACGGTGATGCTGATCACCGGCGCGTTCGACCTGTCGGTCGCCTCGGTCGCGGCGCTGGCGGCGGCGGTGCTGGTCGGGCTGGCCGGATCGATCGGCTTCGTGCCGGCGGCGATCGCGGCACTCTGCACCGCCGCCGCGATCGGCCTCGTCAACGGCGCGATCGTCCAGTTCGTCGGGATCAACGCCTTCATCGTCACCCTGGGCACGCTGACGGCGGTGCGCGGGCTGGTGCTGATCCTGACCGGCGGCCGCTCGCTGATGGTCGAGAACCCTACCGTCCTCGCGCACATGCTCGCGTTCGAGAGCACGCGGGTGCCGATCTTCTGGGCGGCGCTGGTGCTGGCGCTGATCGTCGCGGGCATCGGCATCGTCCGTCGCCGCCCGGTGACGATCACCGCCGGCGTGGTGATCGCCGCGCTCGCGCTCCTCGCCGGGCCGACTGTCGCCGTCGCCATCCCCGTCCTCTATCTCGCGGGCTTCACTGCGATCATGTGGGCGATCCTGCGGTTCACCGTGATCGGGCGGCGGCTCTACGCGGTCGGCGGCAATGCGGAGGCGGCGCGGCTCTCCGGCGTCAACGTCCATGCCTACAAGCTCGGCGCGTTCGTGCTGTCGAGCGTCGCCGCGGGGTTCGCGGGCGTGCTGTTCGGCTGCCGGCTCGGCGCGATCAATCCCACCGCGCTGCAAGGCACCGAGCTGACCGTGATCGCCGCCGCGATCCTGGGCGGCACCTCGCTGTTCGGCGGCGCGGGCAGCGTGGTCAAGACGGTGGTCGGCGCGCTGCTGCTGTTCACGCTGACCAACGGCTTCAACGTCCTCAACCTCGGCGCGAACTATCAGGGGCTGATCGAGGGCGTCGTGGTGGTCGCCGCCGCCGCGATCTACACCGTGGGCGGCAACCGCCGCCGCGTGCGCAAGACGGTCGCCGACACCGCTCCCGATGCGCCGCCCGTCCGCGAAGGAGCGCCCGCATGACCGCCACCCTGCGCATCGCGGTCCGCAAGTTCGATCCGTTCGAAAGCGCGATCGCCAGGCAGTTCGCCAATTTCATCGCGACCACCGGCCGCGACGCCGTGCTCGACGCGCACGCGATGGACCTCAATCCGCTCCACGAGGCGATCATCGGTTCGGGCGGGCTCGGCGACGGAAGCTGGGATATCGCCTTCATGGCCACCGACTGGCTCGCCGAGGCGCAGGGCGCGGGACTGCTCGAAGACTTGAGCCCGCACATGGCCCGCGCGCCCGTCCCCGATTTTCCCGAGGGCTGGAGCCCGTCGCTGACGACGATGCAGCGCTTTGCCGGCGGCTTCTGGGGCATGCCCTATCACGACGGGCCCGAATGTCTGGTCTATCGCAAGGACTTGCTTGCTGAAGCCGGAATCGCCGTGCCGACGACATGGGACGAGTTCCACGCCGCCGCCCGCGCGCTCCACCGGTCCGAGCGCGCGCAATACGGCACCGTGCTCGCGCTCTATCCGGACGGGCACAACAGCTTCTACGATTTCTGCATCCACATCTGGTCGCGCGGCGGCGAGGTGTTCGATGCCGACGGCCGCCCCGACTTCACCAGCAAGGCGGCGCACGACGCGCTCGACTTCATCCGCACGCTCGCCGCCGACACGCAGGCGATCGCCCCCGGCGCGCGCGATCTCGACAGCGTCAAATCGGGCTTGCTGTTCGCCGAGGGCAAGGTCGCGATGATGGCCAACTGGTTCGGCTTCGCAGCCTATGGCGACACCGCGCCCGACAGCCGCGTGAAGGGCAAGGTCGATGTCGCGCCGCTGCCCGCCGGACCGGGTGGGCGGAGCGTGTCGCTCAACGTCTTTTGGGTGCTCGCGATCGGCAGCGGTTCGGCCAACAAGGAATTGGCGTGGGATTTCCTGCGCCACTGCGCGAGCGCGCCGATGGACCGCCTCACCACCACCGAAGGCGCGATCGGGGTGCGCAGATCGACCTGGGCGGACGCGGGGGTCAATGCGCAAATCCCCTATTACCACCGCCTCGACTGGCTGCACGAGCACGCGCGCGAGCTGCCGCTGACGCCGAAGCTCGCCGCGATCTCGCACATCGTCGATGCTCTGCTGACGGAGGCCACCACCGGCGATGCTCCGACCGCCGACCTGCTCGCCCGCGCGCAGGCGAAAGCGGAGGCCGAGCTGTGAGCGACGCGCTGCAACAACGCTGGCCGATGCCGTCCAACCCGCGCCCGATCGTCATCATCGGCACCGGCGGGATCGTCAAGGACGCACACCTGCCCGCTTATCGCAAGGCGGGCTTCGAGGTCGCCGGCCTGTTCGACCTCGACCCCGCGCGCGCCGAGACGACGGCCGCCGAATGGGATATCCCGACGGTCTTCGCCTCGATCGAGGAGGCGGCGGCGCAGGATGCGGTGTTCGACATCGCCGCCCCGCCCGTCGCCCATGCCGAGATTCTGCGCGCGCTGCCCGAGGGCGCGACGGTGCTGCTGCAAAAGCCGATGGGCCTCGATCTGGCGCAGGCGACCGCGATCCGCGACGCCGCCCATGCGCGCAAGCTCACCGCCGCGGTCAATTTCCAGCTGCGCTATTCGGCGATGATGCTCGCCATCGCCGATGCGATCCGGCAGGGCCGGCTCGGCGAGTTGGTCGAGATCGAGGTCCACATCAATCTCGTCACGCCCTGGCACCTGTTCCCGCATCTCAAGCCCAACCCGCGCGTCGAGATCGTCTCACACTCGATCCACTATCTCGACACGATCCGCGCGCTCGCGGGCGACCCAACGGCAGTGTTCGCGCGCAGCTTCGCGCATCCGTCGAGCGACCTTGCCGACACGCGCACGACGATGATCCTCGATTATCCCAAGCCCTTGCGCGTGGTGCTGTCGATCAACCATCACCACGATTTCGGCCGCCGCTTCCAGGACGCGAACTTCCGCGTCGAGGGCACGGAGGGCGCCGCGATCGCGAAGCTCGGCGTGCTGCTCGATTACCCGCAGGGCGAGCCCGACGAACTGTGGCTCGCGCCGCGCGGGGGGCCGTGGGAGCAGGTGCCGCTCGACGGCGCGTGGTTCCCCGACGCCTTTATCGGCCCGATGGCCAACCTTCAGCGTTTCGCCGCGGGTGAGGACGCCGCGCTCGCCACTCGCGTCGACGACGCCTGGCGCACCATGGCGCTGGTCGAGGCCTGCTACCGCTCCAACCAGCAACCCGGCACCCCGGTGCCCCAACCGACCGAAGGAAGTCCGACGCCATGAAGCGCCTCGCCGCTCTCCTCGCGCTGACGGCGCTCGCCCTGCCGGCGGCTGCATTCGCCGCGCCCGCCCCTGCTCCTGCCCCGGCCGCACAGCCCGTGCAGTTCGAGCGGCTCTGGCTCGGTTCGGCCTGGTATCCCGAACAATGGCCCGAGGATCGCTGGGCCGATGACCTCAGGCTGATGAAGGCGCAGGGCGCCAACGTCGTGCGCATCGGCGAGTTCGCCTGGAGCCGCATGGAGCCGCGCGAGGGCGAATACGACATGGACTGGCTGGTCCGCGCGGTCCGCCTCGCCGGCAAATACGGCATCCGCGTCGTCATCGGCACGCCCACCGACACGCCGCCTGCGTGGATGAGCGAGAAATATCCCGACATCCTGCGCATCACTGGCGAAGGCGAGCGGATCGGCCATGGCGGCCGCCGTCAATTCTCGATCTCCAGCCCGCGCTACCGCGCCTTCTGCCGCGATATCGTCAGCCACATGGTCGAGGCGCTGGGTCACGAGCCCAACGTGATCGGCTGGCAGATCGGCAACGAATATACCGACGAAAGCTACGATCCCGCCGCGCGCACGGCGTGGCACGAATGGCTCAAGGGCAAATACAAGACGCTTGATCGCCTCAACGAGGCGTGGACCACCGCTTATTGGTCGCAGACCTATACCGCCTGGGACCAGGTGCCGTTCAACAGCCAGGCGGGCAATCCCGGCTGGATGCTCGACTTGAAGCGCTTCATCACCGATCAGTGGGTCGCGTTCCAGAAGAACCAGCTCGACGTGATCCGCGCGGGCGCCGATCCGCGCCAGTTCATCACCACCAACCTGGGCGGGCTCGGCTGGGCCAACAAGTTCGACCGCTACGCGATCAACCGCGACCTCGATTTCGCCTCATGGGACGATTACGTCGGCATGGGGCATCTGAAGCCCTATCGCAACGGCGCGACGCACGACCTGGTGCGCGGCTGGAAGCGCAAGAATTTCTGGGTGATGGAAACCCAGCCGGGCTTCGTCAACTGGGCGCCGGTCAGCAACATCCTCTACCCCGGCGAGACGCGCGCGATGGCGTGGCAGGCGGTGGGGCACGGCGCCGACGCGGCGCTCTACTGGCAATGGCGCAACGCGCTCAACGGGCAGGAGACGATGCACGGCTCGATCGTCGGCCCCGATGGCAAGCCGCTGCCGATCTACCCGGAGATCGCGCAAATCGGCCGCGACTTCGCCAAGGCCTCGCCGGCGCTCGCGGGCACCGAACCGGTGTCGCCGGTCGCGATCCTGCAGGATTACGACAGCCGCTGGGCGATCGATTTCCAGCTCCACAACAAGAATTACGACCAGATCGAGGTGCTGCTCGACTATTATCGCCCGCTCAAGGACGCGCTCGGCGCGGTCGATATCGTCGAGGCGGCGGGGCCGCTCGGCAAATACAAGCTGGTCGTCGCGCCCGATCTCAACATCATCGACGATGCGATGGCGAAGCACCTTGCCGATTACGTCCGCGGCGGTGGCCATTTGATCCTCGGCCCGCGCTCGGGCCTCAAGGACGCCTTCAACCGCCTCAATCTGAAACGCCAGCCGGGTCCGCTCGCCGACTTGCTCGGCGGGCAGGTCGAGCAATTCTACGCGCTCGACGATCCCGTCGCGGTCGATGGCGGCACCGCGAAAATCTGGGCGGAGGACCTGAAGCCTCAGGCGCCCGATGTCCGCGTGCTGCTGCGCTACGGCAAGGCCAACGGCTGGCTCGACGGCCACCCGGCGGTGATTGAGCGCAAGGTCGGCAAGGGCTCGATCACCTATGTCGGCGCGCTGATCGACGACACGCTGATGAAGCCGCTGATCGACGGCGCGCTCGCCGACGCCGGCGTCAAGCCTGCCTTCGCGGTGCCCGCCGACGTCGAGCTGATGACGCGCGAGGGCGGCGGACGGCGCATCGTCATCCTGATCAACCACGGCCGCGACGCGCGCCACGTCCAATTGCCGGCCGCAATGACCGATATCCTGAACGGCGGAAGCGTTTCGGCGATCGATCTCGCCGGCGAAGGCGTGGCGGTACTTCAGCAAGGGGAACAGCAATGAACAGACGTGGCTTCCTGCTCGGCGGGCTCGCCTCGATGGCGCTCACCGCGGCTTCGCGCGCCGCTCATGCGCAGCGTCTCGGCAAGCCGGTCAGCGACCTCTATCCGATGGACTACAAGGCCGGGCCGGTCGCGGCGCAGCTCGCCAAGGTCGATCGCGGCATCGCCGCCGGATCGTTCAAGGCCGATTGGGACTCGCTCAAGCAGTTCCGCGTGCCCGAGTGGTTCCGCGACGCCAAGTTCGGCATCTTCATCCACTGGGGCGTCTATGCGGTGCCGGCGTTCCAGAACGAATGGTATTCGCGCAACATGTACGAGCCGCACAGCCCGGCCTACACCTACCACCGCAACGTCTACGGCCCGCAGTCGAAGTTCGGCTACAAGGATTTCATCCCCAAATTCACCGCCGCGAAGTTCGATGCCGCGCAATGGATCGCATTGTTCCAGCAGGCCGGCGCGAAATATGTCATCCCGGTCGGCGAACATTGTGACGGCTTCGCGATGTACGACACCGCCATGTCCGACTGGTCCGTCGGCAAGATGGGGCCGAAGCGCGACACCGCGGGCGAGCTGATGAAGGCGGCGCGCGCAGCCGGAATGCACTTCGGCCTCTCCTCGCACCGCGCCGAGCATTGGTGGTGGTACGGCGTCGGCCGCGGCTACGACAGCGACGTCAACGATCCGCGCTATGCCGGCCTCTACGGCCCGGCGGCGCCGCGCGGCCTGCCCGCCGATCCCGACACGGTGCCCGATCCCAGCCATCTCGAGAACTGGTTCCCACCCGACCGGCAGTTCCGCGACGACTGGCTCGCGCGCACCACCGAAATGGTCGATAAATACCAGCCCGAGCTGATCTATCTCGACTGGTGGACCGCCGCGCCGGCGTTCGAACCCGACATGCAGCGTTTCGCCGCTTATTATTACAACCGCGCGAAGGAAGGCGGCTGGGGCGCCGCAGTCACCTACAAGGGCGAGCAGTTTCAGACCGGGACCGCCCTGTTCGACATCGAACGCGGCAAGCTCGATGCGCTGCGGCTCGAGCCGTGGCAGACCGACACGTCGGTCTCGATCCACAGCTGGGGCTATGCCCAGGACGACGAATATCGCACGCCCAAGTCGCTGGTTCAGGACCTGGTCGATATCGTGTCGAAGAACGGCAATCTGCTGCTCAACGTCGGGCCCAAGGCCGACGGCACCATCCCCGAGCCGGCGCAGCAGGTGCTGATCGGCATCGGCGCCTGGCTCAAGACCAACGGCGAGGCGATCTACGGCAGCCGTCCGTGGCAATATTTCGGCGAAGGCCCGACCAAGGCGGCATCGGGCGAAAAGAGCGAACGCGCCAACAAGAGCTGGACCGCCCGCGACATCCGCTTCACCACCAGGGGCGACACGCTCTATGCGATCGGCATGGAGCGGCCGGCCGACGGCGTCGCGCGGATCGAGACGCTCTACGCCGGCACGCCCTATCTGACGCGTGTGATCGCGACCATCGAGCTCGTCGGCGGCGGCGCGGTCGAATGGCGGCAGACGCCGACCGGACTGGAGGTCACGCTGCCCGCGGGCGCGGGCGAAGCGATGCCCTACGTCCTGCGCATCCGCCAAAGCTGAGTGCTTGTGCTCCTGCGAAGGCAGGAGCACCGGTCAGCTAACGATCGAGCGCCGGCGGCTTCGGGCCGCCGGTCGCCCAGTCGAGCAGCTCGACCGTATGCACCACCGGCGTCGCAGTGAAGCGCGCGACCTGCGTCATGCAGCCGATATTGCCCGAGGCGATCGCGGCAGGCGCCGAGGCATCGAGCGCCTCAGCCTTGCGCGCCCCCAGCCGGCGGGCGATCGCCGGTTGCAGGACGTTGTAGGTCCCCGCCGACCCGCAGCACAGATGCGCCTCGGCCGGCAGCGACACACGGAACCCCGCTTCCTCCAGCAACTGCTTCGGCACGTCGCGAATCCGCTGGCCGTGCTGGAGCGAGCAAGTCGCGTGATAGGCGATTGCCGGTGCGTCCTCCAGCGTTGCCGCCGGCAAGGCCATCTCGGCCACCAGCTCACTGATGTCGCGCACCCGCGCCGCCACGCGCCGCGCGCGCTCGGCATAAAGCGCGTCGCCGCGCAGCAGATGGCCGTAATCCTTCAGCATCGTGCAGCAGCCCGACGCGGTGACGACGATCGTTTCGACTCCCGCATCGATCGCCTCGCTCCAGCGATCGACGTTCGCGCGCACGAACGCGAGCGCCTGCGCCTCGCGCCCCAAATGATGCGACAGCGCGCCGCAGCAGCCGATGCCCGGCGCCGCGACCACCTCGCACCCCATCCGCGCCAGCAGCCGCCGTGCCGCCGCCTGGACCTGACCGCCGACCACGGGCTCGACACAACCTTCGAGCAGCGCGACGCGGCGCACCGGCCGGTCCACGACCGCCACGGGCTGCGAAGCCGCGGCCGTCGGGGCGGCGGCCAGCCGCAGCATCTCCGCCGCCGGGCGGAGGCCGGGCACGCGCTCGACGAGCGGCGCGAGCGGCCGCATCAGCCGGCCGAGCCGCACGGCGATCGCGAAGCGGCGGCGATACGGAAGCACCGCGGCGAGCAGCGCGCGGATCAGCCGCTCGGAGAGCGGCCGGCGATAGCGCGCCTCGATATAGGCACGCGCATGATCGACCAGCCGGCGATAGCTGACCCCCGACGGACACGTCGTCTCGCACGCCAGGCACGACAGGCAGCGATCGACGTGGCGGACCGTCTCCGCGGTCGGCGCGGCGTCGCGTTCGAGCATTTCCTTGATCTGCACGATCCGCCCGCGCGGGCTGTCGAGTTCGTCGCCGAGCAGCGCATAAGTCGGGCAGGTCGCGTTGCAGAAGCCGCAATGGACGCAGCGTCGGACGACGCTTTCGGACGTCAGCGTATCGGGATCGGCGAGCTGTTCGGGAGAGAAGCGGGTCTGCATCGGATCACCGCTCCCAGGGATCGAGACCGGGGTTGAACAGCGCGTGCGGATCAAACGCCTCGCGCAGCCGGCGGAGGAGCATCGCGGTCGCCGCATCGGGCGGCGGCGGCGCGGCGTGCGCGCGGACCGCCGGCGACGCGCGCACCAGGCGCGCGTGCCCGCCCGACGCGGCTGCGCGCTGGTGAATCACGCTCGCCCGGCCGTCGCCATCATCGTTGCCGCCGAGCCAGACGCGCGCCCCACCCCAGTCGATCAGCACCCGGAATCCCTCCCCCGTCATCGCCTCGGCGAACGCCGCCCCGCGCATGGTCGGCAGTCCGACGCGCCAGAGCGCCGCGGTCGTCGCTATCGCCGCGACCGTCCGCACCCCGTTCCACAGCCGCGCGCTTTCCGCGCCATCGGCCCGCTCCACCCCGGGACGGTCGACCATCCTCGCGAGCTGATCGAACCGCGCATCGACCGAAGGCCGAAAGCCGTCGATCCTGAGCAGCGCCCGGCCGTCGCACCAGGCGGCGCACGACACCGCCACGGCGTGGCGCAGCGCGGCGGCCATGATCCGGCCCGCCTCGCCACAATCGCACGGCACGATCAGCGTCGCCTCAAACCGCGGCGCCGGCAGGACGCGCAACGTCACCGTGTCGAGCACGCCGAGCGTGCCCCAGCTGCCGGCGAACAGCTTGGCGAGGTCGAAGCCGGTGACGTTCTTCACCACCCGCCCGCCCGCCTTGAACGCTTCGCCCCGCCCGGAGACCGCGGTGAAGCCGAGCAGATGGTCGCGCGCGGCGCCGGCGCTGACTCGCCGCGGGCCGGCATTGCCGCTGGCGACCACGCCGCCGATCGTCGCGCCGCCGGGCGCGCCGCCGCCGATCGCCTTGGGATCGACCGGGTCGAACGCCAGCATCTGCTGCCGTGCGGCGAGCAGCGCCTCGATCTCGGCGAGCGGCGTTCCGCTTCGCGCGGTGACGACCAACTCGTCGGGATCGTAATCGACGATGCCGCGATGCGCGGCGACATCGATCACGGCGTCGGCGTCGATAACGATGTCGGTCGTGCCGGCGCCGCGGATCGCCATCGGCCGCCGCGCCTCGACGCAGTCGGCGACGACCTCGGCCAAGGCCTCGCCGCTGTCTGGCCGATGCACCGCCATCAGAAGCGCGGCAGCTCGGGAAAGCGCGTCTGTCCGTGATGGACATGCTCGCGCCCCAGCTCCGCACAGCGGCGCAGCGTCGGGAACATCTTGCCCGGATTGAGCAGCAGCGCGGGGTCGAGCGCGCACTTGACGCGCTGCTGCTGGTCGAGATCGACGCTGGTGAACATCGCCGGCATCAGGTCGCGCTTCTCGACGCCGACGCCATGTTCGCCGGTCAGCACGCCGCCCAACTCGACGCACCGCGTCAGGATCTCGGCGCCCAGCGCCTCGGCATTCTCGAACTCGCCGTCGCGGTTGGCGTCGTAAAGGATGAGCGGGTGCAGATTGCCGTCGCCGGCATGGAACACGTTGGCGACGCCCAGGCCGTGACGCCGCGCCATCTCGGTCATGTCGCGCAGCATCTCGGGCAGGCAGCGGCGCGGGATCGTGCCATCGACGCAATAATAATCGGGCGAAATCCGGCCGATCGCCGGGAACGCCGCCTTGCGTCCGGCCCAGAACCGCTCGCAATCCTCGTCGCAGGTCGATTGCTGCACCATCGTCGCGCCGCAATTCCGGGCGATCCGGGTGATGTCGTCGACCAGAAGCGCACATTCGGCCTCCGGTCCGTCGACCTCGATGATCAGCAGCGCCTCGGCATCGAGCGGATAGCCGATCTCGAGGAACGCCTCGGCGGCATGGATCGCCGGCCGGTCCATGATCTCCATGCCCGCGGGAACGATGCCGCGCGCGATGACGTCGGTGACGCACTGGCCGGCGGCCGCGACATCGTCGAACGCGATCAGCAGCGCGCGCACGGCCTCCGGCACCGGCAGCAGCCGGACGGTGACTTCGGTGACCACCCCCAGCAGCCCTTCGGAACCGGTGATCAGGCCCAGCAGGTCGTAGCCCGGCCGTTCGAGCCCCTTCCCGCCGATGCGGACGATCTCGCCCGACATCAGCACCAGCTCGATCCCCAGCAGATTGTGCGTGGTCAGCCCGTATTTCAGGCAATGCACCCCGCCCGAATTCTCCGCGACATTGCCGCCGATCGTGCAGGCGATCTGGCTCGACGGATCGGGCGCATAATAAAGCCCGTATCCGCTCGCCGCCTCGCTGATCGCGAGGTTGGTGACGCCCGGCTGGACCACCGCCGCACGATTGTCGGGGTCGATTTCCAGGATGGACCTGAACTTGCCGAGACCGAGCAGCACGCCGTCCGCCAACGGCAAGGCCCCGCCCGACAGCGAGGTTCCCGCACCGCGCGGCACGACCTTGACCCCCTCGGCCGAGCACCAGCGCAGCACTTCGGCCACCTGCGCGGTCGTTTCCGGCAGCACCGCGACCAGCGGCGCCTGGCGATAGGCCGTCAGCCCGTCGCAATCATAGGCGCGCAGCGCTTCGCGCGAATCGATGACGCCCTCGCCCGGCACGATTCGGCGCAGCGCGGCGACAATCGCGTCACGGCGATCCAGCGTGGATTGATCGGGTTCGGGCATTCTCATTGGCTCTGGTCTTATATTAGTATTATGATATGTGAAATAGGCCAAGTCGCGATCGTCGGGCTCTGCCATCGCCGCCCGCCGTGATAAAGCGGCAGGGCAAGGGAAGAGGAAGGAATTTCGAATCATGGCGCAAACGCTCGCGCTGCTGCACACCTCGCCGACGCTCAGCCCGTTGTTCAACGATCTGACCGCGCGGCTGCTGCCCGGCGTCCGCGTGCTCCATTTCGTCGATGAAAGCCTGATCAAGAACACGATCGCTGCCGGCACGCTCGAAAAGCCGACGATGCGGCGGCTGATCGATCTCGTCGGCTCGACCTTCGATGCCGGCGCCGACGCGACGCTGGTCACGTGCTCCTCGATCGGTCCGGCGGTCGATATCGCCGCACAGCTGCACGACCGCCCGGTGCTGAGGGTCGATTACCCCATGGCGGTCGCGGCGATCGCGCAAGGCGCGCGGATCGGCGTCGTCGCGACGCTGCGCACCACGCTCGCGCCGACTGCGGACCTCGTCCGGCGAGTCGCGGGGGAAGCCGGCAAGCCGATCGAATTGCGCGAGCACCTGTGTGAAGGCGCGTTCGAAGCGGTGATGGCGGGCGACGGCGCCACTCATGATCGCATCGTGGGCGAGGCGATCACTCAGGCAATGCAGGGGGTCGATGCCATCGTCCTCGCCCAGGCTTCCATGGCGCGCGTCGTCGATGCGCTCCCGCCCGAGGCGCTGCCCGCGCCGGTCTTTTCCAGCCCCGAACTCGGCGTCAGGCGCGCGCGCGACGTGCTGGCGGAGCTGGCGCGTTGAAAAAGCGGCAAATCGTCCTCGGCCTGCTCGCGCTCGTCTCGATCATCACCTTTCTCGATCGCATGGCGATCGCGGTCACCGGTACGACCATTCAGTCCGAGCTCGGGATCACGCCTTCGGAATGGGGCTGGGTACTCGGCGCCTATGTCATCGCCTATGCGCTGTTCGAGGTGCCTTCGGGTGCGATGGGCGACCGTCATGGCTATCGCCGCGAGCTGACCCGAATCACCGTCTGGTGGTCGGTGTTCACCGCAGCGACCGCCGCCTGCCGCAATTTCTGGCAGCTTGCCGCTTCGCGCTTCCTGTTCGGAATCGGTGCGGCGGGCGCCTATCCCAACATGTCTGGGGTCCTCTATCGCTGGCTCCCGACACGCGAGCGCGCGCGCGGCCAGGGCGTGATCTGGGCGGCGAGCCGGTTCGGCGGCGCGCTGGCGCCGCTCACGCTGGTGCCGATCGAGGCGCGATTCGGCTGGCGCGCGGTGTTCGTCCTTCTCGGCTTGGTCGGGCTCGCCTGGGCGATCGTGTGGCGGCTGTGGTTCCGCGACCGTCCCGCCGATCAGCCCGGCATCACGCCCGCGGAACTCGAGGAGATCGGCGGCGGCAGCGGCGACGCCGGTCATTCCGGCACGCCCTGGGCGCAGCTGCTGACGCTGCCGCAGCTCTGGCTCATCGCGCTCGCCTACGGCTTCTACGCGTTCGGCAGCTGGTTCTTCTTCAGCTGGTTTCCGACCTGGATGGTCAAGGGCGCGGGCTTCACCGTGCTGCAGATGGGGCTTTACGGCTCGATTCCGTTCTTTCTCGGCATGGCCGGAAATCTCGTCGGCGGCACGGTCTGCGATCGGCTTGCCGAGCGAATTGGGATGCGCCGCGCCTATAGCCGGATCACCGCCGTCTGCCTGACGCTCACCGCCGCGCTTCTGGCGGCGATGAGCATCGTCGACAGCAAGCTCGCCATCGTCGTCATCGCCGGCGCCAGTTTCGCGGTGATGGACATGATGCTTCCCGCCGCCTGGGCGATGTGCATGGCGATCGGCGGCCGGTACGGCGGCACCGCGACCGCGGTGATGAACACCGCCGGCAATATCGGCGGGTTCCTCTGCACGATCGTCTTCGGCTATATCGTCGCGGCGACCGCGGATTACGACTTGCCGGTGCGCGGCGTGGCGCTGATGGTGCTGATCGCGGCGCTGATCTTCAGCCGGATCGACTGCACGCGCGGGTTCGATGCGAAGGCGGCGTTGCGCGAAAGCCTCGCCTGAGGCGCTTCAGGCGCCCAGCCGCGCGCGCTCGATCGCGAGCGCCCATTGCTCCCGGATCTGCCCCCGCGTCGCGGCGTCCATCGCCGGCTCGAAGCGTTCGGGGCGGCTCGCCGACCGCGCGCGCTCGAACTCGTCGAACCCGATCGCCGCCGCGGCCAGGCACGCCGCGCCCAACGCGCTTGCATCGATGAGATCGGGCCTGACGACGGGACGATCGATCAGATCGGCGAGCATCTGCACGAGGAAATCGTTCGCCGCCGCCCCGCCGTCGACCGCGAGCGCGGACAGCGGCGCAGCGAGATCGGCCTCGACCGCCTGAACCACGTCCCCGATCTGCAGCGCGATGCCTTCGAACGTCGCGCGTGCGACATGCGCCGGCGTGGTTCCGAGCGACAAGCCGCTGACCAGGCCGCGCGCGCGGTCCTGCCAATGCGGCGCGCCGATCCCCGCCAGCGCCGGCAGGAACACGACGCCGTCGCTGGTCGGCACCGTCTGTGCGAGCGCGGTCAGTTCCTTTTCTCCGTCGAGGCCCAGCAATCGCGTCGCGAACCCCGCGGCGTGGCCCGACACGGCGATATTTCCCTCGAGCGCGAACCGCACCGCGCCATCCGCGGCCCAGGCGACCGTCGTCGACAGGCCATGGCCCGACGCAACGCGCGCCGGCGTCGCGATCATCACCGACGATCCGGTGCCGCACGTAACCTTGGCCTGGCCGGTCGCAGCAGCGCCGTGCGCCCGCAGCGCCGCGTGCGAATCGCCGATCGCGGCATGAACCGGAATGCCGCCAGGCAGTTGGCAAAGGCCGGCGACAGTCCGCCCGAACAGGCTGTCGGAGGACCGGACTTCGGGCAGCAGGCCAAGCGGCACGTCGAAAATCGCCGCAAGCTCCTCGCTCCAGGCAAGCCGCGACAGATCGAACACTTGGGTGCGCGAGGCGTTGCTGAAATCGGTCGCGTGAACGCCCCCGGTCAGTTTCCAGATCAGCCACGAATCGATCGTGCCGGCGCGCAGCCGGCCCGCGGCAGCGAGGGCGCGCGCGCCCTCGATCGTATCGAGCAGCCAGGCGAGCTTGGCCGCCGGAAACAGCGGATCGAGGGCGAGCCCGCTCAGCTCGGCGATCGCCGCCGCGTGCCCCGCCGCGCGCAGCGCCGCGCACCGTTCGGACGAGCGGCGGCATTGCCATGTCACCGCCGGCGCGATCGGCTCGCCGGTCGCGGCGTCCCAGACGACGATCGTCTCGCGCTGATTGGAAATCGCGATCGCATCGATCGTCGCGCGGTCCTGCGACGACAGCAGGTCGTCGATCGCTTCGCACACGCTTCGCCACAACGCGGCCGCCGATTGCTCGGCCCAGCCGGGGCGGGGATGCTCGATCGCGACGCCGCGGCTGCTGCGCGCGATCACCGACCCATCGGCGCCGAACAGCAGGACCTTGGTGTTGGTCGTGCCCTGATCGATCGCCAGGATCGAGCCGCCAGGCATCAGCGGCCCAGCACGTCGCGCGCCGCTGCGGCGATCCCGTCGGCGGTCAGCCCGTGTTGCTCCATCAGCCATTCGGCCGATCCGGTGGGCAGGAAGCCGGGAAAGCCCAGGATGCGCATCGATGTGGGATGGTGAGTCGCGACGAATTCCGCAACCGCGCCGCCCAGCCCGCCGCGCACGACATGCTCCTCGACCGTGACGATCGGCCCCGTCGCCGCCGCAGCGGCGATCGCCGCCTCGTCGAGCGGTGCGAGAGTCGCCATGTTGAGCACGCGCGCTTCGATGCCTTCGCCCGCCAGCGTGGTTGCCGCGGAGAAGGCGCGATGGACCGTGGTGCCGCTGGCGATGATCGTGACATCGCCGCCCTCGCGCAGGCATTCCGCCCGGCCGATCTCGAACCGCCGGCCGTCGCGCGACAGCTCGGGAACCGGCATACGGCTGATCCGGACGAACACCGGCCCCTCGATCGCCGCCGCCGCGCGGATCGCCTCGGCGGTTTCCCACGGATCGGCCGGCGCCAGGATCGTCAGTCCGCGCATCGCCCGCAGCCAGGCGAAGTCCTCGATCGAATGGTGCGTCGGGCCGAGCTCGCCATAGGCGACCCCGCTCGATATGCCGCACAGCTTCACGTTGGCGCCGCTATAGACGACATCGGCCTTGATCTGCTCGAGCGCCCGCGCGGTGAGGAAGCAAGCCGCCCCGCTAACGAACGGGATTTTTCCCCCGTTGGCGAGTCCCGCGCCGACGCCCACCATGTTCTGCTCGGCGATGCCGACGTTGACCAGGCGTTCGGGAAAGCGTTTCCGGAACCCCGCCAGCTTGCTCGATCCCACGCTGTCGTTGACGACCGCGACGATCCGCGGATCGGCCGCCGCCAGTTCCTCGATCGTGCGCGCGAAGGCGTCGCGGCAGTCGAAGCGCTGTTCGGATACGCTCGTCATCGGCCGGCCTCCGCGGCATCGATTTCCGAGAGCGCCTGCTCCAGTTGCGCACTGGTCGGAACGCCGTGGTGCCAGCTGGCCTGGCCCGCCATGAACGACACGCCCTTGCCCTTGACCGTGTTGGCGATGACGCACAGCGGCCGCTCGCCCTGTCCCGCGCGCCCGTCGAGCAGCTCCAGCAGCGCCGCCACGTCATGCCCGTCCGCCTCGACCACCTCCCAGCCGAACGCGCGCCATTTGTCGGCCAGCGGCTCGAGCGCATTGGTTTCCTCGGTCGGCGCGCCCTGCTGCAACCGGTTGCGATCGACGATCACCGTCAGGTTGGCGAGCTTGCGGTGGCCGGCGAGCATCGCCGCCTCCCACATGCTGCCTTCCTGCAGTTCGCCGTCACCGGTCAGCACGAATACCCGATACTCTGCGCCGTCGATCTGGCCGGCGACCGCGACGCCGACGCCGACCGGCAGCCCGTGGCCGAGCGGTCCGGTATTGGTCTCGACCCCCGGCAAATACCGGCGATTGGGATGGCCGTTGAGCATCGATCCCGGCTGCATATAGGTGGCGAGATCCGCTTCGGGGAAAAAGCCCGCTGCGGCGAGCGTCGCGTAGAGCGCGCCGGTCGCATGTCCCTTGCTCATGATGAAGCGGTCGCGCGCCGGCGCGCCGGGATCGCGCGGATCATGGCGGAGCACGCCGAAATAGAGCGTCGCCAGAATGTCCGTCGCCGACAGATCTCCGCCGGGATGGCCGAGCTGCGCGTCATGCACCATCCGCAAGCTGCGCTTGCGAATCCATGCCGCCCGCTCACGGATCGTCCGAACGCGGTCCGATCGCTCCGACCGCCTCTCAGTCTCTGGCTGAATCACGCTGCCTCCTCAGGAGGCCATACCCATCTGCCGACCCGCCAGCAAGACTCGTTCTTCGTTTTTTGACGAATATGTTTCGATTCCATTCGAACATGCAGCAAGATGGTTCCCAGATCATTTGACTTGTCCGACTGCTCTTTTTAGGAACGAGTTCACATGCAACCAAGTGAAGGCGCGGGACGCGCTGTCCGGAGGTCAGCAGATTTCGGCCGATGGCGGCCAAAGGCGCCGTGATTGTCGGCGCGGGCGTGCTAGACCAGCTCCAGGGCCGATGTGGACGGAGTGAACAGGTGGCTGACAGGGAACGGAGCGCGCGGCAACGCGTGCGCGGCGGATCGGAGGGTGTGGTGCTGCTGGGCGATGTCCGGCGGCGCAAGGTGCTCGAATGGCTGCAGGAGGAAGGCAGCGCTCGCGTACGTGACCTCGCCGAGGCGTTCGGCGTCTCCGAGGTGACGATCCGCCAGGATCTCGAGCGGCTCGAGGGCGACGGCCATATCGTCCGCGAACATGGCGGCGCGTATCTCAAATCGGTGCCGCAGCAGGTCCGCGCGATGGCGCTGCACCACCTCACCAACATGGAGGCCAAGCGCCGCATCGGCCGCGCCGCGGCAGCGCTGGTCGGGGACGGCGACACGATCATCCTCGATTCGGGCTCGACGACTACCGAGGTCGCCGCCAACCTCGTCTCGAAGGACCGCCTCACCGTCATCACCAACGCGCTCAACATCGCGCTGATGCTCGGCGCCCTGCCTTCGTGCATCGTCCATATGCCGGGCGGTCAGTTCAAGGCGCCGACGCTGTCGCTGTCGGGCGAGCGGTCGGCCGATTACTTCAGCGGCCTGTTCGCGCAGAAGCTGTTCCTCGCCACCGCCGCGATGTCGTTCGAGGCGGGGCTGACCTTCCCCGCGCTCGCCGACCTCGTCGTCAAGCGCGCGATGATCGCCGCCGCGTCCCAGGTCTATCTGGTCGCCGATTCGAGCAAGATGGGGAAGACCTCGTTCACCTCGCTCGGCGGCATCGATCTGATCCGGGGCCTCATCACCGACGACGGCCTGCCGCCCGACGACCGCAAGCGGTTCGAGGATGCCGGCATCGAGGTGATCATCGCATGATCGATTTCGTGAACGGAGAACGCTCTTGAGCAACCAGAAATACGGCGCCGGCATCTGGCATTTCGCCACCTATGTCGATCGTTATGCGACCGACGGCTACGGCCCGCCGCGCGACCTTCTCGAGATGATCGAGCTCGCCGGCCAGGTCGATGACTTGTCGGTGGTCGATATCAATTTCCCGTTCGTCGGCACGGACCTGAGCCTCGAGAGCGTATCGAAGGCGCTCGACGCGCAAGGCTTGAGCGTGATCGGCATCACGCCCGAAATCTACACTCGCCAGTTCGGCCGCGGCGCGTTCACCAATCCCGATCCGGGCATCCGCCGGCTGGCGCACGACATGATCACCGAAGCGGCCGGGGCGGTGCGTCATTTCGGCGCGCAGTATGTCAAGCTGTGGCCGGGCCAGGACGGCTGGGACTATCCCTTCCAGGTCGATCATCACGCGCTGTGGCAGCTCTCGCTCGACGGCGTCGGCCAGCTCGCGGCCGAGAATCCCGACCTCAGGTTCGTCATCGAATACAAGCCGCGCGAGCCGCGCGTCCACATGAGCTACGATTCGGTCGCGCGCACGCTGCTCGGGATCGAGAAGATCGGCCTGCCCAACATCGGCATCCTGCTCGATTTCGGCCATTCGCTCTATGGCGGCGAGTCTCCCGCCGACGCAGCGCAGCTTGCGATCGATTACGGCCGGCTGTTCGGCATGGACGTCAACGACAATCTGCGCGGCTGGGACGACGACATGATCGCGGGATCGGTCCATCCGATCGAGCTGTTCGAATTCTTCTACACGCTGCGCAAGAACGGATGGGAAGGCGTCTGGCAGCTCGACCAGTTCCCGTTCCGCGAGGATTGCGTCGCGGCGGCGAACAGCGCGATCGGCTTCCTGAAGGGCATCGAGCGCGCGCTCGACAAGCTCGATTTCGCGGCGATGCAGGACGCGCAGGACAGGCAGGACGCGGTAACAGCGCTCAACCTCGCACGCGGCGCCCTGTTCACGTCGTTCTAGGCCCGCCCGTCCTTAATGAAGCTGTGCTCCTGCGAAAGCAGGAGCCCAGAGTCACGAACGTCAACGCTTGATACCCTGGGCTCCTGCTTTCGCAGGAGCACGGGAACGCTCAGGCTCGATCGGACAGCTCCGGCCATCCTTCCCGGCGCAGACCGGAAGGTCAAAGCTCGCCGCCGCCCCGTACGCGCTCGAAGAAATCGGGCCCGCCCATCTGGCCCCCCTTGAGGATCAGTTCGAGCCCGTCCGCCGGCCCGCCGTGCCCCCGGCACAGCGGCGCGCCGCGCTCCAGCGGGGCCAGCCAGGTCAGCGCATCGAGCCCGAGCTGCTGGACGGCATGGCTGGAGGTGTCGCCGCCTGCGAACAGCACGCGCGCAACACCGGTTCGCGCCACGATCGCGCCGGCGATCCGCCCCAGCGCGGCGCCGAGTACCGAACCGCTCGCCTCGGCGCCCTCGGCCAGCGGCCCCATCGCCGAATGCAGCACCACGCTTTCGCCCCGCTGCAGGGCGGCGACCGCGCGGTCGGCGAGCGCCGGTTCGTCGATCGCCGCGACATCGACGGGGATCGTCGCCCATCCCTGCGCCCCGGCGCGTTCGATCTGCGCGGCGGTCACGGGCGAGCAGCTGCCGCTGATCACCAGCAGGCGATCGACCGCAGCCGCGCCCGGCAGCGCGGCGGGTGCGGACGCGATCCCCCGCTCATGCCAGGCCGCCAGCAGCGCGCGAGTCACGCCCGAGCTACCGACCGCGAAGCGCACATCGGTCCGCGTATCGAGCACTCGCCCGGCGGCAAGCAGGTCTTCCGGCGTCTGCCCGTCGAACAGCACCGCGCCGCTGCCGTCGGCGACCTCGCCGTCGAACGCGCTGTCCGCCTCGCCGTTTCGAAGCGAATCGAAAGCCACATGCCCGATCCGCATATCCGTCTGGCCGGCGAGATGCCGCCGAAGGTCGGCCTCGCGCATCGGCGTCACCGGATGGCGCGCCATCGTCGGGTGGCGGTCGATGCGATAGACCGTGCCGCCCGCCTCGGCGAACAGGTTGGCGAAGGCGACATAGCGGCCGAGGTGCGGGGCGCCGACCAGGATCGGCACCGGCCCGCCGAACGTCCGCGCGCCGATCTCCATCGCGCGGCCGATCGAGCCGACCGCGGGCCCGCTGTCGAAGGTCGAGCAGGTCTTGTAGTGGACCAGCCGCGGCCCGAGCGCGCCCAGCGCGGCGAAGGCGGCCGGCAAGTTGGCGTCCATCCATTCGGGCGCGCGGCTGCGGCTGTCGCCCGCCAGCCCCACCGCGCGAACACCGGGAAAGCGCGCCAGCAGCTCGGGCGTCGGCGGGCGCAGCAGCAGCACCGCCGGCACGCCGCCCTCGGCGAGCGATTCGAGCACGTCGGTCGATCCCGTGAAATCATCGCCGTAATAGGCGTAGAGCAGATCGTCCATCAGCCGCCGAACATGGCGAGCGCGTCGGCGAGCTCGCCCTGCCCCTTCGCCGCCTCGGCGAGCGGCACGCCGGCGACCGCCGCGTCCCACGCCTGGCGCAGCGCGACGACGCCCGCCGCCGGCCCGCCGGGATGGGCGAGGATGCCGCCGCCAGCGGCGTAGATCAGGTCGGTGGTGCCGAGCGCGGCGAAGGTCGCCGGCGCCTGTTTCGCGCTCTGCCCGGAGGAGAAGACCGGCATCACCTCGCACCCCCGGTGCGGCGGCGCGAACATCGGCGTCAGGCATTCGCGCGCCGAGGCGATCACCGACTCGTTCGCTTCGCAGAACTTGTTGTCGATGCCGTTGACGTGGGTGTGGTCGATGCCCGCGAGCCGCCACAGCTTCTGATAGGCGATGAAGCTCATCCCCAGCGCGGGCGAGCGGCCGAGCATCCCCCAGCCGTTACGATGGCCGTGGATCGGCAATTGCGAATGCGCGCGCAATTCCTTCATCGCCGGCAGGCCGATCGAGTTCATGCTCGCCATGATGCAAGTGCCGCCCTGGGCCAGCACGAAATCGTGCCGCGCGCGCATCTCGTCGAGATCGCCGGTCAGGTTGGCGGCGTACATCACCTTCTTGCCGGTGCGATCGGCATGGTCGCGGATCACCCGCATCACCGCGGCGATTCGCGCCTCGAACGGGCAATGCGGCCCGTCGGCCTGGAGCTCGTCGTCCTTGATGAAATCGACCCCGGCGGCAACCAGCGTTGTGACCTGCGCCGCGGTCGCCTCGGGCGACATGCCGACGCTGGGCTTGATGATGGTGCCGATCATCGGCCGATCCCAGACGCCGGCCAGCCGGCGCGTGCCCGCGACTCCGAACTGCGGCCCCTGATAGCGGTCGAGGAATACCGGCGGCAGCTCGAGGTCGATCAGCTTGAGGCCCGAAAAGGCCTTCAGCTCCGACAAATTCCCCGCCACCGTGGCGAGCAGGTTGGGCAGCGACGGTCCGAAATTCTCGATCGGCCACGACAAGGTGACGCGCGCCGCGCGCCGCGTCGCATCGCCCGATTTGGGCAGCCCCGAGCCCGGCAGCGACGGCGCGGCGACTTCGCCCAGCTCCTCGATCGTCTCGACGCGCGCGGCGTAACGCTCGCGCAACTCGTCGGTCTCGCCGGGCGTGCGCACGAATGTGCCGGTCGATTGCTCGCCGGCCATCGTCGCCGCGGCGTCGGCCAGCGGAAAGGCGGTCTCGATCCAATAGGTCGCGAAGACGCGCGCGCCCATGTCAGGCGATCCTGAAATAGGTGTTGTAGCTTTCGGTATCGACCGTGAAATAGGGCACGAACACCAGGTTGCGGCCATCGACGGTCAGGCCCAGCGCCTGGTCCTGCCCCGCCACCGGCGACAGCCCGCCGGGCAGCGGCAGCGGCTGCTCCATCAGCCCCTCCCACGGGTTGATCCCGACGTACATCACCGGGCCGCGCATCACTGCGGCGAGGTTCGGGTTCCTGTCGTCGATCGGCAGCACGCGCGGCCGCTGCGGCAGCACCAGATCGACCGTATCGCCCCCCTTCCAGCGCCGCCAGATTGCGGCGAGGCGACCCGGCGTCGCCGGCTGCGCCTGCCCGTTGACCGCCAGCCGCGCGCCCTCCGCCCAGGCCGGAATGCGCAGCTTCATCGTGAACGCGCCGTCGCCCGGCCGGCGCACGACCACCCGCACCGCGTCGTCGGCCGGATAGCCGGTCCGCTGCTCGATCGAGACGGTGCCGCCGGGCCGCTTCCAGTCGAGCGTCGAGGCGGCGAACATGTTGACGAGCAGCGTGTCGTCGTCGTGGAAATAGAGGTTGAGCGGGTAATCGGCGACGCCCTGCACCAGCGTTCCCGAACAGCACGGCCACTTCTTCGGATAATATTCCTTGTCCGCATCGGGACCGTAGCTCGAATAATAAGGATAGTCACCGTCGCTGTCGGGCAACCGCGTCGCCAGCATCGTATTGTAGAGCGTCCGTTCCAGCCCGTCGCCATAGTGCGCCTCGCCGGTGAAGCGGATCAGGTAGCGCGCGAGCTTCATGTCGGCGAAGCTGCCGCACGGCGTCTCGAAATGCGCCTTGCTGCTGGTCAGCGAGTCGGCGAGCTTGCCCTGGTGCGGTTCAACGAACTGCTCCTCGGGCCCCCAGCCGCCCGAGGCGAAGCGCTGCAGCTCCATGAACTTCCACGCATTCTCCAGCGCGCGGCGGTATTTCGGATCGCCGAGATGCAGCCACGCCTGCGCGCCCGAACTCAGCGCGATCGTATGGCTATAGGCGTGCTTGCTCGGCAGCACGTCCTTGCCTGCCGCCAGCGGATCGAACCATTCGGGATTGAGCAGATAATGCACCGCGAGCGCGCGATATTTGTCGTCACCGGTGATGTCGGCGACGTGGAACAGGTTTTCCGACAGGACATAGGTTTCGTCGTAGGGCGGATCCTTCTTGCCGATCCGGTCCTTCGACACCGGCGAGATATAGGGCAGGCACTTGTCGATGACTTGCGGAAGCAGCGCCTTGGCCTCTTCGACTCCGCTCAACTGATAGGCGTCGATCAGCCCGACGACATATTTGTCCATGACATAGGCGGGCCACATCTCGGCGGAATTCTTGCCAGGATAGGGGTTCTTCACCCGCCGGATCACCTCGCCGAAACCGTTCACCAAGGCGGCGACCTTGGCGTGTGCCACCTGGTCCCCGGTCGCCGCGCCGAGCCGCGCCAGCCCCGAGACATATTGGCCGAAGGTCAGCCCCGGCACGAAGCCGTCGGCATCGTACCAGCCGCCCATGTCGGGCCCCGGCGCGGGCAGCCCGGCGTGCTGGCGGAAGACCTTGAGCAGGCGGTCGTTGTCGAGCGCCAGATAATGCGCATGGATGCGATCGAAATGCCGCTTGATCGGCCCATCGGTCAGCTTCGCTGCGCCGTATGGAAATTCGCGCAGCACCTCGCGCCCGGCGCCCGCCGCCGCCAGCGCGCTCGCCGGAAAGCCGATCCCCGCCGCCGCGACCGCGCAGGCCGTACAGCCGACAAATCCGCGGCGCGTCACATGATGGTGGTGCTGGTGATCGGTGCGATGCATGGTTGGTCTCTCCTGGCGCGCCCGGCTATCGTATCACAGGTTGCCCTTGGCAAGCTTTATCCATATCATAATACTAATCACAAGGGAGAAAGTGGTGAAAGGGAGTTGGCGCGCGTTGCTGGTTGCCGGGCTGCTCGCGGCGGTAATGCCGCCGGCGGCCTCGGCGCAGGACTCGCACTGGGCCCGCGCGACGCAGTTCGCCGACAAGCCTGCGATCGCGTTCGGCGCCGCCTGGTATTCCGAACAATGGCCCGAACAGCGCTGGGACACCGATCTCGCGCTGATGAAGAAGGCCGGTTTCAACACCGTCCGGATCGGTGAATTCGCCTGGAGCACGATCGAACCGCGCGAGGGCGAGTTCCACTTCGAATGGCTCGATCGCGCGATCGCCGCGGCACAGCGCCACGGTCTGATGGTGGTGCTCGGCACGCCGACCGCCGCGCCGCCGGCATGGCTGACGCAGAAATATCCCGACGTGCTGCGCGTCGATGAGGACGGCACGCGCGCCGGCCACGGCGGCCGCCGGCAATTCTCCTTCGCCAGCGCGCGCTATCGCCAATTCGCCCGCGACATCGCGACCCGGCTGGCCGAGCGCTACGGCCACAATCCCGACGTCGTCGGCTGGCAGATCGACAATGAGATCGGCCCGCCCTCGTTCGATCCGGAGGCGGTGGCGCTGTGGCACGCCTTCCTGAAGCAGCGCTACGGCGACATCGATACGCTGAACCGCCGCTGGGCGACCGAATATTGGAGCCAGCATTACAATAACTTCGACCAGGTGCCGCTCCACGCGACCGGGCAACAGAATCCCGGCCTGCTGCTCGATTTCAAGCATTTCACCACCGCGACCTGGACCAGCTATGTGATGAACCAGGCCGACGCGATCCGCGCGCACGCCGATCCGCGCCAATTCGTCACCACCAATACGATGTTCTGGAACGCCGGCTTCAATCATTTCGCGCTGCATCGCGGGCTCGATCTCGCCGCGTGGGACGATTACATCCAGGACGCCAACCCCGACTGGGTCGCCAACGGCGCCAACCACGATCTCGTCCGCGGCTACAAGCAGCGCAATTTCTGGCTGATGGAAACGCAGGCCGGCCGCATCGACTGGGTGCCGGTCAACCGCGCGCTGAAGCCGGGTCAGGTCCGCGAGATGGGCTGGCAGGCGATCGAGCACGGCGCCGACGCGATCCTCTATTGGCAATGGCGCTCGGCGCGCAACGGGCAGGAGACCTATTACGGCACCGTGCTCGGCCAGGACGGCGAGCCCAACCCGATCTTCGGCGAGATCGCCAGGCTGGGCAGCGAGCTTCAGGCGACGAGCGCAACGCTGGCAGGCACCGAGCCGGTCGCCAAGCTCGCCTTCATCTATTCCTACGACAGCCGCTGGGCGATCGACCTGCAGCGGCTCAACAGGAATTTCGACCCGATCCGCGAGTTCACCGATTTCTACCGCCCCTTCCGCCTCCAGTCGCAGGGGGTGGCGGTAGTCTCGCCGCAAGCCGATTTGTCGCGCTTCCCGCTGGTCGTCGCGCCCGCGCTCAACGTCCTGACGCAGGAGGAGGCAGATCACCTCGCCGCCTATGTCCGCGCCGGCGGGCATCTGGTGCTCGGCCCGCGGTCGGGGATGAAGGACGACGCCAACGCGGTCTGGCCCGAACGCCAGCCCGGCCCGCTCGAGCCGCTGCTCGGCGCGCGGGTCGAGCAATTCTACGCGCTCGACGAGCCGGTCGGCGTCACCGGCGATTTCGGCACGGGCAAGGCGTCGGTCTGGGCCGAATGGCTCGACCCGCAGACCAAGGACGTGCGCGTCCTCGCGCGCTACGCTGATCCCGGCGGCTGGCTCGACGGCAAGCCCGCGATCGTCACACGCCCGGTCGGCAAGGGAAGCATCACCTATATCGGCGCGTGGCTCGACCCCGATTTGCTGGCCGGCGTGGCGCACGCGCTGCTCGGCCAGTCGGGAATCGCGCCGATCGTCCCCAACGCCGATCCCGACCTCGAAATCGGCGAGCGCGCCGGCGAGGGCAAGCGCGTGCTGATCGTCATCAACCATGGTGACAGCGCGCACCCGGTCGCGCTACCGCAAGGCGCGCGGCCGATCGCCGGCACATTCGCCGGCGGCCGAATCGCGGCGCACGACGTCGCGGTGTTCCGCCTCGACGACTGAACGAACGAACCAGCAAGGGGGAGAGCGCATGAAACGGCGAATGATGGCGGCGGTGATGGCGGGAACGCTGGCGCTTGCGCCGGCGGCGGTGTCGCAGGCGCAGACCCCGCAACGCTGGATCGCCGCATGGCTCGCCCCGCCGATCGGCTATGAGCCCAAGATTCGCGACGCGCTCGGCCGGCCGTTCGACAACGAGACCGCGCGCCAGACGGTGCGCGCCGGGGTCGCGGGCCAGCAGCTGCGGGTCCGTCTCACCAACGCCCTGTCGGATATCCCGCTGACGATCGGCGCCGCCTCGATCGGGCGGCTCGATGCGGCCGGCAAGGTCGTCCCGGGCTCGATTCGTCCGCTCGCCTTCAACGGCGCGAAGGGCGTGACGATCCCGGCGCACGCCCCCTATCTCAGCGATCCGGTGGCGATGCCGGTCGCCGCCGGCGAGACCTTCGCCGTCAGCATCTATTACCCCGGCGAGGCCGCCCCGCCCGCCCATGCGCAGATGCTCGACGTCACCGCCGGCGACGCCACCGGAGACGCCGTGCTCAAGGACGCGCAGCACGTCCGCGCCTCCGGCCTCGTCTCTGCGCTGGAAGTGTCGGGCAAGGTCAAGCCGCGCGTGCTCGTCGCGTTCGGCGATTCGATCACCGAAGGCGCCGGCTCGAGCCCGGGCAAGGCGATGAGCTGGCCCGCGCAGCTCGGCAAGATGCTCGCCGCCACGCCGCAGGGCTGGTGCTGGTCGATCGTCAACGCCGGGATCAGCGGCAACCGCCTGCTCCACGACGGCCGCGGCCCCGACGCGCTGTCGCGCTTCGACCGCGACGTGCTCGCGGTGCCCGGCGTGACGCATGTGGCGCTGCTCGAAGGCATCAACGACATCGGCGAGATCAAGGACCCGGCGCGGATCGACGAGGCGGTCAGCGCCGACCAGATCATCGGCGCCTATCGCCAGTTGCTCGCGCGCGCCCATGCCCGCGGCGTCAAGGTGATCGTCGGCACGCTGACGCCCTACGAAGGCGCGGGCTATGCCAGCGCGCGCGGCGAGACGAAGCGCGAGACGGTCAACGCCTGGATCCGCGCCCATGCGTCCGAGTTCGACGGCCTGATCGATTTCGACAAGGCGATGGGCGAGCCGGGCCAGCCCAAGGAGCTGCGCCTCGCCGAACAGATCGGCGATCACCTCCACCCCAACGACGCCGGCTATACCCGCATGGCGAAGACGGCGATGCCCGAGGTGCTGAAGGACCGCTGCCCGGCGCGTTAGGGGCCTGAGAGCATAGGGGGAAAAATCATCCGTTCGCCCTGAGCGAAGTCGAAGGGCGGGTTGCCCCAGGTGCTTCGACTTCGCTCAGCACGAACGGGCTATGATGTCTTGAGTCCCCTCACCAGGGCCGCGAGCGCGCGACCGAGATGCCGCGCACGTCGTTGGGATAAGGCCCGCTGACCGCGCAATAGAAATGATAGAGGTCGCCGCGGTCGAACACGAGCGCGGGCTTGTGCGCGTAATCGTCGTCGACCGAGCCGGGCTTGCCGACGTCGATCAGCACCTCGTCGACCTTCTCGAAGTGCAGCGGATCGCGACCCAACGCGAGCAGGTCGCGCGCCTTGCCGTCGTTCGCCAGCCCGAAATAATAGAGCGCCCACTGGTCGCCGTGGCGGACGACGAAGGGATCGCTGGCGAAGCGCGCGTCGGGCGCGTTCGGGCCGCCGTTGCGGATGATCGGATTGCCCGGATAGCGCGTCCATGTCTTGAGATCGCGTGAGATCGCCACGCCGGTCTGCTCGTGCCAGCGCTTCTCCGCCGTCTTGGCGTTGTAATAGAGGTGATAGGTGTCGCCGATCTTGACCAGATACGGCTTGTAGAGCCCGCCGCGCTCCCATTCGGCGCCGTCGTGCGGGAACAGGATCGGCTTGTCGCGGCGCCAGTGGATCAGGTCGTCGCTCCAGGCGAGGCCGATCACCGCCGCGCCCTGCTCGTATCCGGCATTGGGATAGGCGTGCCACGCGCAGACGTAGCGGCCATCGACCTTGAGCAGTTCCCCCGGCGATTCGAGCGCGTTCTCGCGCAGGATCGAGGCCGAGGCGATATTGTAGCGCGTGATCGGATCGTCGGGATCGCGCGCCAGGATCAGGTGCGTGCGCTTCCAATCGACCAGATTGTCGCTTTCGGCGAGCCCGGTCTGATAGCCGGTGCCGTCGAAGCCGACATACATCAGGTGATATTTGCCTTCGTGGTGGAAGACGAACGGGCAATCGACCGATTTCTCGTCGAAGCTCCCCGGCACATGCGACGGCCCCAGCACCAGCTTGCCGTATTTGTACGGCGTCCGATACGGCGCGATCGGGTCGCGGCTCGCCGCTGCGCTTCCCAACGACGCGCAGCCGGCCAGCGTCGCGCCGAGCCCGCTCGCCGCCAGGAACGCGCGGCGCGATGCGTGGTGATCGGTCCAGGTCATCTCGGCTCCCGAAGTGTCGCGGGTCAGCGCCACGGCCGCGAGCGCGCGACGGTGATGCCGCGCGTCTCGTCGGGCCACACGCCGCTGACGCCGCAGTAGAAATGATAGAGCGCGCCGTCGTGGTAGATGACCGACGGCTTGTGCGCATGTTTCTCGTCGATCGAGCCGGGCGGGCCGACGTCGATCATCGGTTCGGCGACCTTGCGATAGGAAACGGGGGTGTCGCCCAGCGCGAGCAGTTCGCGCGCATGGCCGTCCTGCCCGATTCCGAAATAGTACGTCGCCCACTCGCCGCCGTGCCGCAGCACGAAGGGGTTGCTCGCGAACCGCGAATCGAGCGACTGCCCCGGAACGCCGTTGCGGAGGATCGGATTGCCGGGACGGCGGTGCCATGTCTCGAGGTCGCGCGACGTCGCGACCCCGATCTGCTCGTGCCATGGCGAGCCGACGGTCTTGGCGTTGTAGAACAGGTAATACAGGCCGTCGTGCCGCAGCAGGTAGGATTTGTAGAGCCCGCCCCGTTCCCAGTCGGCGCCGTCCTCCGGGCGCAGGATCGGCCTGGTTCGGCTCCAGTGGATCAGATCGGCGCTGGTGGCGAGGCCGATGACGGCCGCGCCTTCCTCATAGCCGGCCGAAGGATAGGCGTTCCACGAACAGACGTAGCGCCCGTCCACCTTCAGCAGCCGCCCCGGCGATTCGAGATCGGCTTCGCGCAGGATACCCGAAGAGGCGATGTTGTAGCGGGTTACCGGATCGTCCGGGTCGCGCGCCAGGATCACCCCGCGTCGGCGCCAGGTGACGAGATCGTCGGACTCGGCAAGGCCGGTTTGATAACCGGTCCCGTCCCAGCCTACATAGGTCATGCAGAAGCGGTCGTCGTGCCGGAACACGAAGGGGCCATCGACCTTCTTCTCGTCGAAGCTTCCCGCAACGCCCGAGGGCGACAGGACGAACCGGCCGTATTTGAACGGCGTTCGATAGGGGGCCAGCCGGTCTCCCGCGCCGGCCCGCGAGCGAGCGCCGGCCGCCCCCGGCGCCGCCGCGGCGCCGATCGCGATCGCGGCCAGTCGGACCAGCTCGCGGCGCGACGGGACTGGCGGCGGCTGCGTCACGTCTTCGTTTCCCGGGCGCTGACGCTGCGGACTCGGGCGACGCCGTAGTCGATCGTCTTGCGCATGGCGTCGGCCGCCCGGTCCGGATCGCGCGCCTCGATGGCGTCGACGATGGCTTCGTGGAAACCGACGTTCTTCTTGTGCTCCTGCGGATCGTCGACCGCCGAGCTCAGCGTGAACGACGCCACCAGCGCGGTCTCGATGACGCCGGAAATGCCCCGCATCAACGCGTTGCCGGAAGCCGCGCCGATCGCCTGGTGGAACGCCAGGTCGGCCTCCGCGAACGCGCGGCGGCTTTCCTTGGCGTTGCGCATGTCCTCGACCCGGTCGCGCAGCATGGCGATGTCTTCTGTCGTCGCGCGCTGCGCAGCGAGCGCGGCGGCCTCGGGCTCGATGGCCAGCCGGATCTCGGCGACGTCGCGGCGGAATCCCTCATCGAATCCCAGTCCGACCTTCCACGACAGGACGTCCGAATCGAACATGTTCCAGTGCGACGGATCGAGCACCTTGGTGCCCACCCGGGTCTTCGATACGATCAGCCCCTTGGCGGTCAGCGTCTTCAGCACCTCGCGCAGCACGGTGCGCGAAATGCCGAAGCGTTCGAGGATCTCGGCCTCGGCGGGGATCTTGTCGCCCGGCGGAAAGACTCCGGCGATAATATCGGCGCCCAGCGCTCGCGCGACCTGGTCGTGGCTCGACAACGCGCCTTCCGAATAGTTCCGGAACCTCGAATTCATGGTGGCCAATCCCCTGCTCGTTGTCGCGGGAAGGTGCCGGCCTGCCCCAGGAGCTACGGCGCCGGCGAGGCCGAGCCTTGCCGGGTTCCGCGACGTCGTTTCGGCCCTATGCTTAATCAATCCAAATGTCCGGATACAATCGGATTGTCGCACCCCAAAAGGGAGGCGGACGACAGCCGTCATGCAGCATGTCGCCCGCCCAGGGGGGAGAGGTCAAAGCTTGAACCGGATCCCGGCCATGATCTGCCGGTCGTCGTACGAGCGGTTGCTCGGCCGCGTCACGACGTCGTAATAGGTATATTCGTGATGCTGGAGCAGGTTGCTGCCTTCGAGCGTCACCGTGATCTGCTTGGTCAGGTCATAGTTGATCGACGCGTCGAGCCAGCCGTAGCCCTTGGTATAGACCGGCAGCAGCTGCGGCGGCAGTCCGGCGCCGACGTTCAGCCCGTAAATGCTGCCGAGATACTTCGACCGGTAGTTGTAGGCGACGCGCACCGACAGGCCGCCCTTTTCATACAGTCCGGCGATGTTGAAGCTGTGCTTCGACAAGCCGGGCAGCGGGGTCTTCTCGGTCGGAATGATGGCCGGCGTCGAGCTGTCGACAAGCGTGTAGTTGGCCTGGACGCCGAACCCGTCGAACGGCGCCGGCAGGAAGTCGAAGAAGGTCTGACCGCCGACCTCGAGCCCCTTGATCGTCCCGCTCTTGCCGTTGGTCGGCTGCTGGATGACGTAGTCGATGCCGTCGATCGTCTGGGTATTGCCGTTGGTGAAGATGAAGCCCTTCACCTTGCGATAGAAGGCCGCGACATAGACCGAGCCGGTGTGCGAGAAATAATATTCGAGCGACCCGTCGAGCGCATCGGCCCGCAGCGGCTTCAGGTTCGGGTTGCCGCCCGACCCCTGACCCTGCGCCGGAACCAGCGTCAGCGCCGGTGACAGCTGACTGAAGTTCGGCCGCGTCAGCGTTTGCGACGCCGCAAGGCGCAGCTGCAGCTTGTCGGTGAAGTGGAACCGGATGTTGGCGCTCGGCAGCGCGCTGACGTAATTGCTGTGGTAAACGGCAGGCTCGACGACACCGTTGACCGCCTTGTTGCCGTTGATGTTGAGCTTGGTCTTGATCACGCGGATGCCGACGTTGCCGTCGATCGGCAGCGATCCGTCGGTCTTGAACAGCAGCTCCGCATACCCGCCGAGCGTCTCTTCCGACATGTCATAGACCGACTTGGGATCGACCGCCGGCACCTTGGTCAGGCCGATCGTCTGGCGGACCTTCTCCCAATTGGCGGCGCTGCCCAGGTTGGAGGTGATCGCCGTCAGATAGTCATGCTCCAGCCGCGAACTGCCGTGGAAATAATCGGTGAACGGCATCGGCTCGAACAGGTCGGCGAAGGGACCCGCCGGCGTCGTCGCATCCGGCCCCTGGTAGAAGCGGATCGGATTGAACGCGGTGCTCAGCTTCTGATAGCGCGCGCCGACCTTGAACCCGGACAGGAACGGGCTGTCGATCTTGATGTCGCCGTCGATCCGGCCCTCGTAGGAATCGCCGGTATAATGGTTCTCGCTGCGCGTCAGCGGGCCGATGTTGTAGCTGTTGATGTCGGTCAGATCGACGCCGTCGAACAGCATCGACGGCACCTTGCCGCTGGTGTCGAGCGTCGCCCTGGGCACCACGGTGGAAAGGTCGAGCTCCGAATAATAGAGGTCGTTGGTCGACTTCTGATAGGTGAACTCGCCCGACAGCACCGATTCGCCGAAATGCTGCCTCGCGCCGATCGTATATTGCTGGTTCTTGTCATACGTGTCGCGCTCGACGCCATAGGTCGTGATCGGCACGTTGAGGAACGTGCCCGACTTGAAGTCGTCGGTGCCTTCGTACAGCGTGACGGTGCTCGGATCGACCGCGCGGCCGTTGGTCGGATCGTTGAGCCCGCGCTGCTGCTGGAGCGAGCGGAATTCCTGATAGCCGGCCTCGGCATAGATTTCGGTATCGGGATTGGGCTTCCACTGGAACACGCCGTCGAGGCCGATGCGCCGGCGCTTGCCGTTGATCAGCGGCTCATAGTCGCCGTTGGGCGTGTAGATTTTTTGCCCCGCGATGACGTCGCTGCGCAGCGACGGCGCGCCGGTCGAAATCACGTCGGAACGGAACGAACGCTCCTGATACGAGCCGCTGATCAGCAGCCCCATCTCGCCGCCGCCGGCGTTCCACCGGTCGCTGACCAGCAGCGAGCCCAGAGGATCGACCTTGTCGGCCAGCGTTTCGTAGCGGCCGCGCAGCGTGCCGCTGACCTCGAGCCCCGGAAAATCGAGCGGCTTGCGCGTGCGCAAGTCGATGATGCCGCCGATCCCGCCTTCGACCAGGTCGGCGGTCGGCGTCTTGTAGACATCGACGCCGGCGAGCAGCTCGGAGGGGAAATCCTCCAGATTGTAGCCGCGCCCGCCGCCCGCGGTGAAGATCTCACGTCCGTTCAGCGTGGTGAGCACTTGCGTCAGGCCGCGAATCGCGACCGACCCGCCTTCGCCGCGATCACGCGAAATCTGGACGCCGGAAATGCGCTGCAGCGCTTCGGTGGTGTTGCTGTCGGGCAGCTTGCCGATATCGTCGGCGACGATCGAATCGACGATCGCGTCGGCATTGCGCTTGCGCGCCTGCGCGGTGCTCAGGCTCGCGCGGATGCCGGTGACGACGATTTCGCCCCCGGTCTGCTGCGCGGCAGCCTGATCGCCGGTGTCCGATTGACCGGGCGCAGCGGTCGTGTCCTGGCCCGCAAACCCTGATCCCGCGGCCAGCGCCGGACTGGACAACCCACACGCCAGCGCCGCCACGGCGGCGCCGGCCAGAAACTGCCGATACAGCATCGCTTTTCCTCCAAAGTGCCGTTCTGTTCTGAATCCAATTAATAATATTTTATACGCAGGGTCAAGCGACAAAAATGAGGAATGCGCAGCAAAACGTAACGCGGGCGGGGATCAACGCTGCCACAACGACTTACGAAATCTTACGGATGCTCCCCTCCCGTGGCGGACGGATTCCCGGCAGCCGCGCTCGCCGATTCACTGGCCTTGCCGATTTCTGTTTTCAGCTCTCGCGGAATCCGCTCCTTTCTGTAATATCAGATTCGCTATGTGATAATTGAGGAGAGGGGAATGACGCTATCGCGGCGCACGGTAATCGCACAGGCGCCGGCCGGGCTGGCGTGCGCGCTGGCTGCCGCTCCCGCGCTGGCCGCACCGGTGCGCCGCCACGACATCGCACGCTATGGCGCGGTGGGTGACGGCCGCACCGTCAATACCGCGGCGATCCAGAAGGCGATCGACGCCTGCGCCGCCGCCGGCGGCGGCACGATCGTCGTTCCGGCCGGCGTGTTCGTCAGCGGGTCGATCTGGCTGAAGCCTGGCGTCAACTTCGAGCTGCGGCGCGGCGCGGTGCTCAAGGGCTCGACCGACTTTGCCGATTATCCGCTGGTGCTGCGCCGCTTCGTCGAAGCCTATCCCGAAGCGCTGCGCCTCGCGCTGATCAACGCGCGCGGCAACCATGGCCTCCGGATCACCGGCCCCGGCACGATCGACGGCAGCGGCGACCCGTTCTGGCGGCGGGCGTTCGACATGCCGAAGGAAAGCGTGGGCGGCACGCAAGTGCGCTACCATTCTCCGCAGCTGTGCTTCATCCAGGATTGCACCGACGTCGTGATCGCCGGCGTCACCTTCCGCGATCCCGCCTTCTGGAACCTGCACCTCTACCGCTGCCGCAACGTCGTCGTGGAGGACTGTCGCTTCGAAGTTCCGCACCGGATCCGCGCACCGAGCAGCGACGGCACCGACGTCGACAGCTGCCAGGACGTGACGATCCGCCGCTGCTTCTATTCGGTCGACGACGATTGCATCGCGCTAAAGGGAACGCAGGGCGCCCGGGCTCGCAGCTTCACCGAAGCGCCGCCGGTCGAGCGCATCCACATCCACGATTGCGAGTTCCGCAAGGGATTGGGCGGGGTCGTGTTCGGCACGAATGCGACGACCATCCGCGACATCCGCGTCGAGCGGTGTTCGAGCTGGGACCGGATGCCGGCGATCCGATTCAAGCTCCGTCCCGATACGCCGGGCCAGATCTATGAGCGGCTCCGCGTCTCCGGCCTCAGGCTGCATGTGCCGCCGCCGGGGCCGTGGCACGACGGCGAGCTGTTCGTCGGCGCGCCGGGCGGCCCGGTGCAGGGCGACGGCCCGCTCGAAGGGCTGATCGTCGCGGTAGAGCCCGATCATGGCACCAAGGTTCCGCCAAAGCCGCCCGGCGCCATCATCCGCGACGTGCTGATCGAGGGGGTGACAGGCACGACGCAGGGCTTCGGTATGCTCGACGCCAACGCCGCCACCGCGATTTCGGGCATCACCCTGCGCGATATCGACGTGACGCTGACCGAGCCGAAGCTGACGCCGCTGTTCGCCCGAGGCGTGCGCGACCTCACTCTGGAAAACGTCCGCGTGAACGGTCATCGCCCCAGGGTGGTGCGGTGACGCAATCGAATTCGAGGAGCTTCGACATGACGCAACGCCCCCTGCCCGGCCGCCGGGACGTGCTGGCCGGAACGGCCGCGGCGATGATGCTGGGCGCGGCGCCGGCGCTGGCGGACGCGCGGCGCGAGACGGTGCTGACGCTCGGCGCCGGCGGCGGCGGGCCGACCGTTCCGGCCGATTTCGTCGGCCTGTCCTACGAGGCGGCGCAGCTCGCCAATCCCGACTTCTTCTCACCCGCGAACAAACCGTTGGTCGCGCTGTTCCGGGAGCTGTCGCCGAGCGGCAACTTGCGGATCGGCGGCGGGTCGAGCGCCTACACGCGCTACGCGGCGGCCGCCCCCGCCGGCCCGCCGCCGTTCGAGACCTTCGGACCCGACACGTCGAAAACCGTCAAGCACGAGACGATCACCTCCGCGAAGGCGCTCCGCAACCTCCGCGGCTTCCTCGACGCGACTGGCTGGACGTGCCTCTATGGCCTCAACCTCGCGCGCGGCAGCAAGGAAAACGCCGCCGCCGAGGCCGCCGCGGCCCAGGCGATCCTCGGCCCGCGGCTGATCGCGGTGCAGATCGGCAACGAGCCCGATTCCTTCCGCAACCACTACCGCCCGGCAGGCTGGACCCCCGACGATTTCGTCCGCGAATGGAACGCCTTCCACGACGTCATCGCCGCCGCGGCGCCGGGCATCCGGTTCGCCGGCCCCGACATTTCCAACAAGCTCGATTACCTGACTGCGTTCGCCGCGGACGCGCCCCGGCATCGCGACGTCGTCATGCTGACGGCGCATTACTACGCGATGGGCCCGGCGGGGGCTCCCGGCATCAGCATCGCGCAATTGCTGAGCCCCGATCCGAAAAGCGCGACGCTCCACGATTCGGGGCTGCCGGTGATCGCCGCGGCAGAGCGGACCGCACGGTTGCCGTTCCGCATGTCGGAGGGGAATTCGTGCTGGAACGGCGGTCAGCCGGGCGTCTCCGATACGCTCGCCTCGGCCTTGTGGTGCGCCGATGCCATGCTGCGCTTCGCGAGCTACGGCTGGATCGGGGTCAACTGGCACGGCGGCGGCAACGGCCATTACACGCCGATCGCGGGCGCGCCGTCGACCGGCTTCACGCGCCGGCCCGAATATTTCGGCATCCGGTTCGCGCAGCATTTGACCGGCGGCACGTTCCTTCCGGCCCGCGCGGAGGGGTTGCCGGAGAATGTCGTCGTCCACGCGCTCGAACAGCGCGGGCGCCGGCGGATCGTGGTCATCAACAAGGGAGTGTCGCCCGCCGCGATCCGGCTGCCGGCGGCGACGCGCGGGACGGCGACGCTGCTCACCGGACCGTCGCTCGCCAGCACGCACGGAACGCGACTCGACACCGTCCGCGCGCCGGCGACCCGGCGGATCGTGGTGCCTCCCTTCGCCGCCGCGATCCACACGCTGCGCGACGCCTGACCCGGCCATCCCCTTCCTCGAGTGAGACAAGCATGACCTCTGCCACGCCGCCCGACTTCGCCCATTCCATCGGCCGGCGCGGAGCGCTCGCCACGATCGGTGGCGCGCTCGCCGGCGCCGCGCTGGTCGAGGATCCGGCCTTCGCCGCCGCCGCGCTCGACGTGCGGCGATTCGGCGCGAAGGGCGACGGCGCAGCGATCGACAGCCCCGCGATCAACCGCGCGATCGACGCCGCGACTCGCGCCGGCGGCGGCACGGTGGTGGTGCCGCCCGGCCGTTACCTGTGCTTCTCGATCCGGCTCAAGGACAATGTCACGCTCGCGCTGTCGCCCGGCACGGTGATCGTCGCGGCCGATCCCGACAGGCACCGGGGCAGCTACGATGCGCCCGAAAACTACATGGAGGAGCAGTTTCAGGATTTCGGCATCACGCATGTCCACAACAGCCTGATCTACGCCGACGGGGCCAGCAACATCGCGATCGTCGGTCGCGGCCTGATCCATGGCGTCGGACTCGACCGCGCCGAGCCGGTCGGGTCGCGCTGGCACGGCGACAAGGACTGGGTCTCGGCGCGCGCGCTCGGCATCAGCCCGAAGGAGCTGGCGCTGCGCAACCCGAAGGAGCGCGCCGTGATCGGGCGCGGCAACAAGGCGATCGGGCTGATCAACTGTCACAACGTGCTGCTCAGCGACTTCACGATTTGGGAAGGCGGGCATTTCGGCGTGATCGCCCACGGCGTCTCCACCATGACCATCGACCGGCTGACGATCGATACCAACCGCGACGGGATCGACATCGACTGCTGCCGCAACGTCCGCGTCACGCATTGCACGGTCAACGCGCCCAAGGACGACGCGATCGTGCTCAAGTCGAGCTATGCGCTCGGGCGCAAGGTGGCGTGCGAGGACATCTCGATCCTCGGCTGCCGGACCAGCGGCTATCGCACCGGCACGCTGCTCGACGGGACGTTCCAGCCCTCCGATTATGCCGCGCCCGACAAGGTCGGGCCGCTCGGCCGGATCAAGATCGGCACCGAGACCGACGGCGATATCCGCAACATCCTGATCTCCGACTGCGTCTGCGAAGCGAGCCGGGGGATCCTGATCGGCATCGTCGATGGGGGCGTGATGGAAAATGTGCTGATTTCCGACATCGTGCTCAGCGATCCGTTCAACCATCCGCTGTTCGTCCACCTGTCCGGCCGGACGCGCGCACCCCGCGGCACGGGAATCGGCGCGATCCGGCACGTCCGGTTCGACTCGATCCAGGTGACGGGGGCGCGCACCGACACTCCGTGCGGGCTCGCCGGACTGCCCGGCCACCGGATCGAGGACGTCAGCTTTTCCGACATCAGCGTCGCCGGCGCGGGCGGCGGCACCGCGGCCGACGCCGAGCGCACGCCCGAGGAACGGCCGAACGCGAGCCTCGAGGTGAGCTTCATGGGACGGCTCCCCGCGATGGGATTCTACGCGCGCCACGCCGAGCGGCTGACCCTCAGGAACCTCGAATTCACCGTCGACACGACCGACGCGCGTCCCACCGTGGTGCTCGACGACGTGCGCGGCGCGATCGTCGACGGGCTGGTCTCGCCGCAGCCGCGCGACCGGGCGCTCGCGACGCGCGCGAGCAGCGGCATCGCGCTTGGCGACGTCGCCAGTTTCTGACAGGGCAAGCCGATGACCCGTCCCCGACTGCTCGTCACCCGCCGCTTGCCCGAGCCGGTCGAGCGCCAGCTCGCGCAACGCTACGAGACGACGCTCAACCCCGCCGACACGCCGCTGACCCGCGCCGAGCTGATCGAGGCGATGGCGCGCCATGACGCGATTCTGCCGACGATCACCGACCGATTCGACGCCGGGGTGCTGGGCGCGCCCCATGCGCGCGTGCGAATCCTCGCCAATTACGGCGCGGGGTTCGAGCATATCGACCTCGACGCCGCGCGCGCGGCGGGCATCGCCGTCACCAACACTCCCGACGTGCTCACCGACGCCACCGCCGAGCTCGCCATCCTGCTGATGCTGATGGCCGCGCGCCGCGCCGGCGAGGGCGAGCGCGAGCTGCGCGCCGGCGGCTGGACCGGCTGGCGCCCGTCGCACCTGATCGGCCGCACGATCCATGGCAAGCGGCTGGGGCTGATCGGCTTCGGCCGCATCGCGCAAGCGACCGCCCGGATCGCGCGCGACGGCTTCGGCATGACGATCTTCTATGCGAGCCGCCGCCGCGCACCCGAGGACGTCGAGCGCGCGCTCGGCGCGACATGGGTCGGATCGCTCGGCGAGCTCGCCTCCAGCGTCGATATCCTCTCGCTCCATACCCCCGGCGGACCCGCGACCGCGCACCTCGTCGACGCCGCGTTGCTCGCGCGGATGGCGCCGCACGCCATCGTCGTGAACACCGCGCGCGGATCGGTGATCGACGAGGCTGCGCTCGCCGATGCCCTCGCGAGCGGGCGGATTGCGGCTGCGGGGCTCGACGTCTACGAGCGCGAGCCGGCGGTCGAGCCCAGGCTCGGCGCGCTCGACAACGTGGTGCTGCTCCCGCATCTCGGCAGCGCGACAATCGAGGCGCGCACCGCGATGGGAATGCGCGCCGCCGCCAATCTGGAAGCCTTCTTCGATGGCCGCGACCCGCCCGACCGCCTCGCCTGATCCCCGCGCGCTCGACGCGCTCGCCGCGCTGGTCGAGGACGGGCTGGCCGCCGTCCCGCGCCGTCCGTTCGTCCTGGGCCTGTGCGGCGCGCAGGGCAGCGGCAAGACGCTGATCGCCGGCGCGCTGGCCGAGCGGAAGGAGGCGCGCGGCTTGCGCACCGCGGTCCTCTCGCTCGACGACCTCTACCTGACTCGCGCCGAGCGGCGTGCGCTCGCGGCGCAGGTCCATCCGCTGTTCGCGACGCGCGGCCCCCCCGGCACGCACGACATCGCGCTGGGGCTGGAGTTGTTCGCCGCGCTCGACGCCGGGAACACGACCGCCCTCCCCCGCTTCGACAAGGCGATCGACGACCGCGCCCCGCCCGACCGCTGGCCGGTGATCGCCGGCCGGCTCGACCTCCTGATCGTCGAGGGCTGGTGCATCGGCGCGACTCCCGAGCCCGAGGCGGCGCTTGCCGAGCCGGTCAACGCCCTCGAACGCCGCGAGGACGCGGACGCGGTCTGGCGCACCCATGCCAACGATGCGCTCGCGCGCTACCGTCCGCTCTTCGCTCGCATCGATCGCCTCGCTCTCCTCGCCGCTCCGGGGTTCGAGGTGGTGCGCGCGTGGCGAACGCAGCAGGAGCGCGGCCTGCGCGCCGAACGCCCCGACGGCGAAGCGGTGATGGACGCCGCCGCGATCGACCGCTTCGTCCAGCATTACGAACGGATCACGCGCCACGTCCTCGCCGACCTGCCCGGCCGCGCCGATCTGACGCTGCGGCTCGATGCGGAGCGCCGGGTGACGGCGGTGGAGCGGAGCGCCTCGCCGGCGCGCCTGTCGTCCGACTGATATATCTATTGCCGCAACTGATCTCCATCGATAGGGTCGCCTCGAAGGAGAGAAGAACGACGTGGTTCACCTCTACGGAGAAACGCTGACCCGACGCGACGCGGCGATGCGATCGGGCGCGCTTTCGCAATTCGCGGGCGTGCGGCTGATGACGCTCGGCGACGGGGTCGAGCGCGGCATCCGGATGCTCGAGTTCCGCACCGGCACCGGATTGCGCTTCACCGTGCTCGTCGATCGCGCGCTCGACATCGCCGATTGCGAGCATAACGGCCGCGCGATCGGCTGGCACTCGCCCGCGGGGTTCCGCCATCCGGGGCTGCACGACTATGAAGGCGAAGGCGGGCTCGCCTGGCTGCGTTCGCTGTCCGGCCTGATCGTCACCTGCGGGCTCGACCATACGTTGTTCATGGACGACGCCGACGCGCGCCACTATTTCTACGGCCCGCGCGCGACGGTGTCCTCCTCGCTCCACGGCCGCGTCGGCACCATCCCCGCGCGCCTCACCGGCTATGGCGAGCGCTGGGAAGGCGACCGCTGTTTCCTGTGGTGCGAAGGCGTCGTCCAGCAATCGACGGTGTTCGGCGAGGACCTGCACCTCGTCCGCCGGATCGAGGCCGAGGTCGGGACCGACTCGATCCGCCTCCAAGACCGCGTCGTCAACCACGGTTTCTACCGCACGCCGCACATGCTGGTCTATCACATCAACGTCGGCCATCCGGTGCTGGCCGAAGGGTCGCGCTACCTCGCGCCGATCGTCTCGACGCCCTGGGCGGCCCATGCCGGCGAGACGTATCGCGCGCGCAATGTCGGCTATCGCACGATGCCCGCCCCGCAGCGCGATTTCCACGAGCAGGTGTGGGAGCACGAAATGGCCGCCGACGGCGACGGCCGCGTGCCGGTCGCGCTGGTCAACGACACGCTCGGCTTCGGTTTCCAGGTCGAGACGGTCAAGGCGCAGTTCCCCTGCCAGTTCGAATGGCAGAATCTCCAGATGGGCCATTACGCGCTCGGCATCGAGCCCTCGACCAACCATGTCCTCGGCAAGCCCTTCGCCGCGGAGCGCGGCGAGCTGATCTGGCTCGAGCACGGCGAGGAGCGGCGCTACGATACGACGCTCTCGGTGCTCGACGGGACGGATGCGATCGCCGCGGCCGAGCAGCGCATCGCCGCGATCGCGCGGCAGACCGACGATGAGTTCCCGGAGCCGACCGGTCGATTCGCACCCATTGCCGGCCGGGAGACGGCCGCATGAGCATCGCGGGGAGGACGATCCTCTATACCGGCGCGGCCGGCGGGCTCGGCTTGCCGACCACCCTCGCCTTTCTCGACCAGGGTGCGAACGTGGTCGCGGTGGACAACGATCCGGCCAAGGCCGCGGCGCTCGAAGCGGCGGTGCCCGACGCGGCGCGCGAGCGGCTGATCGTGTGCCGGGCCGACCTCTCCGATCTGACGGGCTTTCGCGCCCAGCTCGATGAGCTGCTCGCGACGACAGGCGGGTTCGATATCGTCATCAACAACGCCGCGATCTACCCCTCGAAGCCGTTCGAGGCCTATACGATCGAGGAGCATCAGGCGGTGCAGCGCGTCAACGTCGATGCCGGGATCGTCGCGGTGCAGGCGGCGCTGCCCGGAATGCGCGCGAGGGCGTGGGGCCGGATCATCAACATCGCGAGCGTCACCTTCTACGGCGGCTGGGCGTTGCTGTCGCCTTACGTCGCCTCGAAGGGCGCGCTGGTCGGGCTGACGCGGGCGTGGGCGCGCGAGTTCGGCGGCGACGGAATCACCGTGAATGCCCTCTCGCCGGGCGCCTTCCCAACCGATGCCGAGAAGATCCACCCCGATCCCGAAGGCTACACGCGCTTCGTGCTCGACCATCAGGCGGTGAAGCGCCGCGGCACACCCGCCGACATCGCCGCGGCGCTCGCTTTCCTCGCCTCGGACGAGGCAGGGTTCATCACCGGCCAGACGCTCAACGTCGACGGCGGCTGGGTGATGCATTGATCGATGGCGGTGCCTGCCCACTCCCCCACCCGGCCACCCATAGGATACTGGCGCTGGGTGGTCGGGTGGGGGAGTGGGCCGGTGCCGCATACCTCCGTGGGAACAAATAGATGAATATCCTGAGCGGCTATCGCGTGCTCGATTGCTCGATCGCGATGGCGGGGCCGTTCGCGGCGCAGCGGCTGGGCGACCTCGGCGCCGACGTGGTCAAGGTCGAGCCGACAGGCGGCGAATGGCAGCGCTTCCGCGCCGCCGGCGGCGCCACCGGAAACGCGATCAACACCTCGTTTCTCTCCTTGAATCGCAACAAGCGCTCGCTCGCGATCGACCTCAAGTCCGATGACGGCCGCGCCGTGCTGACCGAGCTGGTCAGGACCGCCGACGTGTTCCTCCAGAACTACCGCCCCGGCGTCGCGAAGCGGCTCGGCGTCGATTACGAGACGCTCAGCGCGATCAACCCGAAGCTGATCTACGTCTCGATCTCGGGCTATGGCGAGGACGGCCCCTATGCGATGCTGCCGGGGCAGGACCTGTTGCTCCAGGCGATCTCGGGGGCGATGCTTTCCGCGGGCCGCGAAGGCGATCCGCCCGCGCCCGCCGGCCAGTATCTGTCCGATGCCGTCACGGCCTATGCCGCCTTCGAGGGCGCGCTCGCAGCGCTGCTCCATCGCGAGCGCACCGGCGAAGGCCAGCTCGTCCAGGTCAACATGCTCGATGCGGTGGTCACCTTCCAGATGCAGGAGCTGGCTGTCTTCACGCAAGGGCACAAGCCGCAGACCCGCTCGGCCGAGCCCCATGCGCATTGCTACATCCGCGCGCCCTATGGCGTGTTCGCGACCAGCGACGGCTATCTGGCGATGGCCTTCGCCAACCTCGAGACGCTGGGCCGCCTGATCGGCGAGCCGAGCTTCGCCGGGATGGACGACGAGCGCGACAGCTGGGCGCAGCGCGACGCGATCTTCGCCCGCGTGCGCGAAAGGCTGCCCGCGCGGACCACCGCCGAATGGCTCGACCTGTTCCGCGCGAACGACATCTGGGCGGGACCGGTCTATGGCTATGCCGATCTGCTCGCCGACCCGCAGGTCGCGCACAACCGGACCTTCGTCGAATACGACCATCCGACGGAGGGTCATGTGAAGACGCCGGGCTTCCCGATCCGCTTCTCGAGGACTCCCTCGGCGGTCGAGCGCGGCGCGCCGCTCGTCGGCGAGCACAGCCGCGAAGTGCTGCGCGAGGCGGGCTATGACGACGCCGCGATCGACGCGCTGATCGCCAGCGGCGCGGTGCGGCAGGAGTGATGCGATGACCGATACCATCCTCTTCGCGGTCGAGGGCCATGTCGCCACGATCACGCTCAATCGCCCGGAAAAGCTCAACGCCGCGACTCCCGCCATGTCGCAGGCGATCGTCGCCGCGGTCGAGGAATGCGACCGCAATCCCGATATCCGCTGCGTGATCGTGACCGGCGCGGGGCCGAAGGCGTTCTGCGCGGGCTCGGACATCGCGGTGCTCGACAGCTACGCGACGCCGTGGGATTTCCGCAATCGCGACGATTATTGCGACGCCATCCACAAGCTCAGGAAGCCCAGCATCGCCGCGGTCAACGGCTATGCGCTGGGCGGCGGGCTGGAGACCGCGCTGTCGTGCGATATCCGGATCGCCTCGGCCAATGCGATGTTCGCCGCGCCGGAGATCAAGCTCGGCTGGATCGGCGGCGGCGGAATGGCGGCCTATCTCGCGCATTCGATCGGCGCCTCGAATGCGGCGAAGATGATCCTGACCGGCGATCCGATCGATGCCGGAACGGCGCTCCAATGGGGGCTGGTGAGCGAGGTCACAGCGCCCGAGGCCCTGATGGACACCGCCCGCACGCTCGCCGAGACGATCGCCAGCCGCGCGCCGGTCGCGGCCGAAACCGCCAAGCTCAACTTGCGCGCCGCCTTCTCGATGCCGCTCGACAAGGCGATGGAATATGAGCGCGACCTTCAGACGATCTGCTTCGCGACCGAGGACGCCGCCGAGGGCCGCCGCGCCTTCGCCGAAAAGCGCGCGCCGGTGTTCCGGCGGCGGTAGCGCGGATTGCGATCACGCCAAGTGCTCCTGCGAAAGCAGGAGCCCAGGGGGACCGGGAGAATCGCCCGACATTTCGGCCCTCCGCTTCCGCAGAAGCACGGGCGCTCACTTCACCGACTTGATCGGCCAGACGAAAAACGATCCCGCGAACACGAACACGATCGCCGAAACGAACAGCGCGCGATAATCGCCGCCCGTCATCCCCAGCAGCCACGCCGCCCAGACCGGGCTCAGGATCTGCGGAATGTTGACCGCGGTCGTCAGCAGGCCGAGGTCCTTGCCGGTATCGCCGCCGTCGTCCTTGGGCAGCACTTGCGTCATCAGCGCCATGTCGACCGACATGAACGCGCCGTAGCCGAGCCCGATCAGCACCGCATAGCCGATCATCCCGGACACCGTCGGGCTGGCGAGCGGGACGATCATCGCCGCGCCCATCACCACGCTCGCCAGGAACACGAGCGGCTTGCGCCGCCCCCAGCGATCGGACAGGAACCCCGACGCGAACGCGGACAGCACCAGCGCGACGAAGGTGATGGTGGACAGCCGCGCGATCGTGTCGTTCGACTGCGCCACCGACAGCCGGATGTAATCCTGCAGGATATAAAGCAGGTAGGTGACGATCGCCTGATAGCCCATGTAGATCGTGAAGCGGCCGAGGAACGCCCAGGCGAAATCGGGGTGCTTGCGCGGGCTGACCCAGAAGCTCTTGAGGAAGGCGCCCGGCCGGAACGGCTCGGGCGGGCCGAGCGCTTGCCTGGGCTCCGGGTTGAGCAGCACGAAGGCAAGGCACGCCGCGGCGACGGCGCCGGCGAACAGCAGATAGCCCGCGGTGAGGTCGGGCGCGATCAGCCCGGCGACGATGATCCCGACGGTGCAGCCCGCGGTCATGCCGGCGCCGACGAAGCCGGAGGCGACGCCGCGCTCCTCCGCGCGGAAGCGGTCGGCGACGATCGTGGTGATCGCCGCCTGCATCGAATTGAGCGTGATCGTCGCGCCGACCCAGAACAGCGTGATCGCCCACAGCGCGGTCATCTGCGACACCGCCGCGAGGCACAGCGCGCCCGCCACCGCGCCGGCGACGATCCAGGGGGTGCGCCGTCCGAAGCGCGTGCGCGTCCGGTCCGACAGCGCGCCGGCGATCGGCGTCGTCAGCGTGCTGAACACCGACGTGATCGCAAAGACGATCGCAAGATCGCGCGCCTTGTCGGCCGGATCGAGCCGCTCGATTTGATTGGGCAGCAGCACCGACAGCACGCCGCAATACAGCGCGAGCAGGACGAAGAACACCACCGTCATCGCCATCAGCAGCCGCCATTTGGCGAAGCCCGAAACGTGCCCGGGATGCGCGAAATCCGGCGCGGCGGGAAGCGCGGAGAGGTCGCCTAGCGGATCTTCCATTGTGGCTGCTGGACTCCCTCCACTCGAATAACCGTTCGTGCTCCTGCGAAAGCAGGAGCCCAGAGTTCCTGGCGACAACGCTTGTAATCCTGGGCTCCTGCTTTCGCAGGAGCACTGCGTTCGTCATCTTGTCAGCCCAACCGCATTTGCCGCGGCGCCTCGCCGAGCGCGTCTTCGCCGACGATCTCCGGCCGGCGCCACGTCCGCCGCGCGTCGTCGCTCAGCACCAGCCCATGGCCGGGCGCGTCACTGCCGTGGATCGCGCCGTCGCTCAACTCGAACGGCCGTTCCACCAGATGCTCGAAATTCTGGTAGCTGTATTCGACCCAATCGACCTCGGGCAGCGCCAGCGCCATGTTGACGCCCACTTCGAGGAAGCTGTTGCCCATCGTCACCGGCACGCCCAGCTCGGCGGCGAGCCAGCCGATCCGCATCACGTCGGTGACATGGCCGTGGACGTTGAGCATGTCCGCCGCGCCCGCCTCGATCAGCGCGCGCTTGCCCGACACGTCGAGATATTCGCCGGTGTTGACGAAGGTCGGCCCCGCCGCCTTGCGCAGCAGCTTCAGCCCTTCGAAATCGTGGCGCATCACCGGGTCTTCGATCCAGAAGATGGCGTGCCCCGCGCGGCGGATTGCGTCGAGGTTGCGCAGCGTCTGCTTGGGGCACCACGCCTCGTTGGCGTCGATCATCACCGTCGCGCCCGCGCCCACCGCGCGGCGGAGCAGATCGAGCCGGTGGAGGTCGCGATCGAAATCCGGATGGCCGACCTTGATCTTGAACGCGGTGAAGCCCTGCGCGGCCGCGGTGCCGAACAGTTCCGAAAAATCATGGTCCGAAAGGTGGAAGTCGAGCCCGCTCGCATAGGCGCGAACGCTCTCCCGCCGCGCGCCGAGCAATTTCCACAACGGCTGCCCGACCGCCTTGGCGAACAGGTCCCACACCGCTTGCTGCAGCGCCTCGCCGAACGCGATCGAAAAGCCGCGGTTGTTGCCGCCGCGCGGCCGCCGTACGCGGTGCGCGAGCGCGCCGGCGGTTTCGCCTTCGAGCCCCGGCCAGGCTTCCTCGCGGAACACGCGGACCATCTCGGCTTCGGCCGGCAGCGGATGGAACAGGCTCTGGACGAACCCCAGCCCCGTGCTGCCGTCGCTCGCGACCAGTTCGAGCGCGGCGACATGGACCTGATCGGCGCGAACCTGGCTGTCGCCGATCACGCGGTCGCGCCGAAACTGGAACCGCGTGATGCGGAAATCGACTATCTGCATTTTCCCCACTACAGTCTGGCCAGGTAGCCGGTTTTGAAATATCAGTCATTGATCGAGATATTGCAGAGGACCGAATGACGCAAGTCGCAACTTCTCTCGCTCCCAAGGCGCGCCCGGTGCCGGGCGATTCCGAACGGTTGAGCGACATCGCCTATCGCAAGGTGCTGGAGGGCCTGTTCGACCGCACCGTGCCCGCCGGCGCGTTCGTGTCGCAGAACGAGCTGGTCAACTTGCTCGGCATCCCCGTCCAGCCGCTGCGCGACGCGCTCCGCGTGCTCGAGGCGGAAGGCGTGCTGACCATCCATCCGCGCTCGGGAATCCAGTTCCTGAAACCCGACCTCGAGCTCGCCCGCAGCACCTATCAGTTCCGCACGATCATCGAACGCGCGGCGGCGCGCAGCTTCGCCGAATCGGGCGCGGCGGAGGACATCGCCGATCTGATCGGCGAGCATGAGGCGCTGATCGCGCGGATCGAGACCGAGGGCTTCGGGCCCGAGCGGATCACCGAGCTCGACGACCTCGAGGAGCGGCTGCACGGCGGGATGCTCGCCAGCCTGCGCAACCCCTTGGTCGAGACGACCGCGCGGCGGCTGAAGAACTACGTCCGGCTGATCCGGCTGGAGCGGCTGGTGACGCAGCCGCTCGCGCTGAGGACGCTGCGCGAGCATCTCGAGATCCTCCGCGCCATCGAACGGCGCGACGCCGACGCCGCCGAGGCCGCGCTGGCGACGCATTTCCAGGCGGCGCTGCAGCGCATTCTGGGGATGTTCTGAATCGCATGACGCTCAAGCCATGCCGCTGATCGACGCGCATCAGCATTTCTGGACGATCGGCGGCCCGGGGCAGAGCTGGCCCGACGCCGGCTGGCCGCGCATCCATCGCGATTTCGGCCCCGCGGACCTGCGCAGTGCCGCCGCCGGGCTCGACCTCGCCGGAACGGTGCTGGTCCAGTCGCAGCCCGACGACCGCGATACCGACTGGATGACCGCGACCGTCGGCCGCGACCCGCTGGTCAAGGCGATCGTCGGCTGGGCGGATTTCGAGCAGCCCGACGCGCCGGCGCGCATCGCCGAGCTCGCGCGCCGGCCGAAGCTCGCCGGCCTGCGCCCGATGCTTCAGGGGATCGCCGATACCGGCTGGATCCTGCGCCCCGCGATCGAGCCGGCGGTCGCGGCGATGCAGGACCACGGCCTGCGCTTCGACGCGCTCGTCCAGCCGCGCCACCTCGACGTGCTGCGCCGCTTCGCCCGCCGCTGGCCCGACCTGCCGATCGTCATCGACCATGGCGCCAAGCCGTTCGCCGCGGAGCACCGGCTCGACCCTTGGCGCGACGAGATCGCCGCGCTCGCCGAGCTGCCCAACGTCTGGTGCAAGCTTTCGGGGCTGCGCACCGAACAGGCGCCCGGCCAGCCCGCGGCGCAGCTCCGCCCCTATGTCGCGCATATCCTCGACGTGTTCGGCGACCGGACGATGTGGGGAAGCGACTGGCCGGTGCTGCTGCACGCCGGCGACGACTATGCCGATTGGGTGCGCGACGCCGAAAACCTCGCCGGCGCGCTGGCCCAAACGGCGCACGCGCGCCTGTTCGGCGGCGCCGCGCGCGCTTTCTATGGCATCGCCGCTTGACCGTGAGCTTTGACTTTCTCTAACTGACATATCACACGATCTGGAGCTTTCCCCCGTCATGGCGGACCTCACCCGGCTCGGCCCGCTCGGCTTCGGCGGCAGCGTGCTCGGCAATCTCTATCGCGCGACCAGCGACGAGGACGCGGCGGAGACGCTGCGCGCCGCGTGGGACGCCGGAATCCGCCTGTTCGACACCGCGCCGCACTATGGCTTCGGCCTCAGCGAGAAGCGGATCGGCGCGACCTTGCCGGCGCTCGACCCGGACGAGACGGCGATCGTCTCGACCAAGGTCGGCCGGCGGCTCGATCCGGTTCCGGGCAAGGACCTGACGCAGCTCCGCCAGGGGTTCGTCTCGCCCGAGCCGGTCGAAAGCGCGTTCGACTACAGCTACGACGCGGTGATGCGCTCGTGGGAGGAAAGCCGCCGCCGGCTGCGGCGCGACCGCATCGACATCCTCTACGCGCACGACATCGGCCGCTTGACTCACGGCGACGACCATCCCGCCCGGTTCGCCGAGTTCATGGCCGGCGGCTACAAGGCGATGCGCCGCCTGCGCGACGAGCGCGCGGTCGGCGCGATCGGGCTCGGCGTCAACGAGGTCGCGGTATGCGAGGAAGTGCTCGCCGAAGCCGATCTCGACGTCGTGCTGCTCGCCGGGCGCTACACATTGCTCGAGCAGACGCCGCTCGACGGCTTCCTGCCGCTGTGCGAACGCCGCGGCGTCGGCATCGTGCTCGGCGGGCCCTATAATTCGGGCATCCTCGCCAGCGGCGTGAAGCGCGGCGGCGCGGTCCACTATAATTACGAGCCCGCGCCCGACGCGATCGTCGCGCGGGTCGGCGCGATCGAGGAGGTCTGCGACGCTTATGGCGTGCCGCTCGCCGCCGCCGCGCTGCAATTCCCGCTCGCCCACCCCCAGATCGTGTCGGTCATTCCCGGCATGGGGTCGCCGCAGCACGTCCGAATGTCGCTCGACTTGATGGCGCTCGACATTCCCGGCGGCCTGTGGCGCGACCTCAAGGATCGCGGCCTGATCCGCAGCGACGCCCCCATTCCCAACAAAAGGAGCACCATTCGATGAAACGCCTCGACGGCAAGCGCGTGGTCGTGACCGCGGCGGCGCAGGGTATCGGCCGCGCCAGCGCCGAACTGTTCGCGCGCGAGGGCGCCGAGGTGATCGCCGCCGACATCAATGCCGCGGCGCTGGCGGCGCTGGACGGCTGCGAGACTCACGTCCTCGACCTGATGGACGGCGACGCGATCGCCGCGTTCGGCGAAACGGTCGGCGGGATCGATGCGCTGTTCAACTGCGCCGGGTTCGTCCACGCCGGCACGATCCTGACCACCGACGAGGCCGATTACGACTTCTCGTTCGACCTCAACGTCAAGTCGGCCTACCGAATGATCCGCGCCTTCCTGCCGGGGATGATCGCGCGCGGCGGCGGATCGATCGTCAACATGTCGTCGGTCGCCGGATCGGTCATCGCGGTGGCCAACCGCTTCGTCTACGGCGCGTCGAAGGCGGCGGTGATCGGGCTCACCAAGTCGGTGGCGCTCGATTATGTGACGCAGGGCATCCGCTGCAACGCGATCTGCCCCGGCACGGTGCAGTCGCCCTCGCTCGACGAGCGGCTGGCGGCGACCGGAGACGCCGATGCGGCGCGCGCGCAGTTCGTCGCCCGTCAGCCGATGGGCCGCATCGGCACCGCCGCGGAAATCGCCGAGCTCGCGCTCTATCTTGCCAGCGACCTGTCGTCCTACACGACCGGAACGGTGAACGTCATCGACGGCGGCTGGTCGAACGCATGACGCGCCGCATTTGCCTGGCGCTCGACCTTGTCGACGATGCCGCGCTGATCGCGGAATACGAACGCTGGCACCGCGTCGGCGAGACGCCGGGCGAAGTGATCCGGTCGATCCGCGAGGCCGGCATCGTCCAGATGGAAATCTTCCGCGCCGGCGAGCGGTTGTTCATGGTGATGGACGTCGACGAGAGCTACGACGCGGCGGCGAAGGCGCGTGCCGACGCCGCCAATCCGGCAGTGGTCGCCTGGGTCGAGCGGATGAAGCGCTACCAGCGCCCGGTCCCCGCGGCCGGCCCCGGCGGCACCTGGATCGAGATGGACCGCGTCTTCCGCCTGCCCGACCACGGCTGACCGATGCGGCGCGCGCCGCCTCCTCAGAAGCGCGCGCGCACCCCGAACGTGTAGCGCCGGCCGGTGGTGCGATACTCCTTCGTCCGGTCGGGCGTCGTCGAATAGATGAACTCGTTCGAATCGGTGAGGTTCAGCGCATCGACCATCAGCGTCAGGTTGTCGGTGATCGCATAGGAGACGCTCGCATCGAGCTGGCCATAAGCGTCGAAATATTCGGGATCGCCGTTGCGGCCGTTGGCGACCTGGAGGAAGCGGTCGCGCCAGGTATAGGCGAGTCGCGCCTGCGCCGGCCCCTTCTCGTAGAAGCCGACCAGCGTGTAGCTGTTCGGCGACAGCCCCTCCAGCCCGTAACTGACCCCGGTCACCGCGTTCTCGTAATGCGCGGTGCTGTCGACATAGGTATAGCTCGCCTCGGCGCCGAGCCCGCTCAGCACGCCGGGCAGGAACGTGAACGCCTGGCGATAGCCGATCTCGAAGCCCTTGACCTTCGCGCCCTTGCCGTTGGTCGGCTGGGTCACCTGGAAGGTCACCTGGTCCACTTGCTGCGGCGAGGTGGTCAGACTGACGAACGATTCGATGTCCTTGTAGAAGGCGGTGGCCGACAGCAGGCCGAGCCGCTGGAAATACCATTCGAGCCCGATCTCGGCCTGCTTGGCGCGGAACGGAAGCAGGTTGGGGTTGCCGCGCCGGATCGTCTCGTTGCCCGGATTGGTCTGGATGCTCTGCGCCGGCGACAGATCGCTCAGCGTCGGCCGCGTCATCACCTTCGACGCCGCGAAGCGCAGCAGCAGCGTGTCGGTGAGGTCGAGCCGCACGTTCACCGAGGGCAGATAGTCGGTGTAATGCCCGCTGAACGCGATCGGCACGACCGGCGACACCTCGATGATGTTCTGGCCGAGGCCGTTGGGCTTGGCGCTGATGATCGTCTGCGCCGCGCCCGACGAGGTGAAGCGGGTGTCCTCGATCCTGAGGCCCGCGTTGACCGTCAGCGGCATCCCCCCGACCTCGGAATTCCAGTCGGCCATGACGTAGCCGAGCCAGACGTCCTCGGTGACGAGCGAACTCCTCGACGGGCTGTAGGTCGGCGATTCGTAGAGCGAGCGGCCGTCGGGCGTGCGATACGCCTGGAGCAGGTGGATCAGGTCGAACGGATTATAGCCGATCCAGTCGCGGACGATGTTGTCGCTCTTGTATTTGCTGAAGAAGTCCATGTCGGTCGGATGGAAGATGTCCGACGGCAGCGGATAATAGACGTGCCCGCCGCAGAACGCGCATTGGCCGCCGAACGATTGCGCATACGACCGCTGCCGCTTGTTGCGCGCCTGCCGCGACGCCCCGGCGCTCAGCTTCAACGCATCGCTGACCTTGTAACTCGCCGCGAGCTTGACCTCGGCGGTGTCGTCGGTGCGCAGGTCGCCGCCGTCGATGAAATAATGCGCGCCGATATGATCGACGTCGGTCGGCGCGTTGGGATAGTCGGGGCTGGAGAAATCATAGTCGTAGATCGGGCTGCCGCTGCGCCGGTCGTATTCCATCGTCATGCCGGTGCGGCGGATCGTGGTGAAGAAGTTGCCCCGCCATCCGTTGAGATCGTTGCGCGAATAGCTCGCGTCGAGCACGACATCGAGCGGCCCCTTGTTCCAGTCGGCGTTGAAGCCGACCATATAGGTGTCCGACTTGCGCGGGGTGCGCTGGATGATCTCGTCGACGAAGCCGCCCTCGATCTTCTGATAGACCGCCTTGTCGCCGTCGAGCACCTGGTCGACCAGCGTTCCGCCGCTGAAGTCGAACGCGACCCCGGTATAATTGTCGAGCTGGTCGAGGTGCGTGTAGAGCCCGTCGAGCGTGAGCAGCAGGTTGTCGGTCGGCTTGACCTGCACCGTCGCTGACAGCCCCAGCCGCTCCTTGTCCGACAGGACGAAGAAGGGCGACAGGTTCGACGGCATGTCGATATTCTCGAAGGGCGCGACGCCGGGGCCGAGCCGGCCGGCGAAATAGCCGCCGGGCGTGCTCGACCGCTTCACATGGCCCGCGCCGATCGTGAACTCGTCGTCGCGGCTGCGGCGGTTGACGTAGGAGGCGGCGAGCGCGACCCCGAACGTGCCTTCCGCGTTGCGCAGGCTGATGAGCGTGGACAAATCGGGGCTGAACGCGCCGCGCAGCTCGTTATAGTCGGCGCGCGCGCTGGCGGCGACGACATGCTCGGCCTGGTCGAGCGGGCGGACCGTGCGGATGTTGACCGTCGCGCCGATGCTGGCGCCGTTGATCGCCGCGGTCGGGCTCTTGTAGATGTCCGCGCCGGCGATCAGCTCGGACGGGAGCACGTCGAAGCTGAACGCGCGCCCCACGTTGTCGGTGGCGAGCGTGCGGCCGTTGAGCGTCACCGCGTTGAAATCGGGACCGAGCCCGCGAACCGAGATGAACTGGCCGTCGCCGCGGTTGCGCTCGATCGTCACGCCCGGAATGCGCTGGAGCGATTCGGCGACGTTCTGGTCGGGCAGCTTGCCCAGGTCTTCCATCGTGATCGAATCGACCACGTTGACCGAGTTGCGCTTGATCTGCAGCGCGCGCGAAATGCTGCCGCGGATGCCGGTGACGACGATTTCCTGCGCCGGCTGCGCGCTGCCCGCCGACCCATCCTGAATCGCCGCGCTTGCCGCCGGGTCCTCCGGCGCCGGCGCGGCCTGCGCCGTCTCAAGCGCCGCGGCGGTCTGCGCCGTCTCGAGCGCCGCGGCGGTCTGCGCCATGGCGGGCGCGGCGCAGACCGCGGCCACGCTGCACACGGCGACGCCGCCCAGGAACCGAACCCCTCGTTTCATCCTGCCCTCCCTATGTGACATTAAAGATGTCATCTGCTGAGATATCACATAGCCGGACATGAAATGCCGATCAAGGCCATTGATCGAGCAGAGCCGTGCTCGACCCCTCCTGTGCGCGAAGATGCTGAAATTCGGCTCAGTTCGCCGGCACGACGTCGATCGCCGAAACCAGCGCTTCCCCGCGCTCGGCGCTGAACGCCAGCCGAAGCACGCCATCCGCCGCCCGCGCATCGATCGAGACCGTCGTTGCGGCAAGGTCGCCGCCTGCCAGCCGCGCCGGATCGATGCCGTCGCGGCGCTCGCCGCCGCTCGCCGCGATCGAGAAGACCCGCGCTCCCGGCTTCAACCCCTCCGGCTCGAACAGGTGGACCGTCACGCGATAGCGGCCGTCGGGCAACGGCAAGTCGTACGAGAACGCCTTGCCCGCGCGCCAGCTCGCGTAGAGCTGGGGGGTTGCGGTTGCCGTCACCACCTTGCGCGGGCTGCTGTTGCCCGGCGTGTCGGCGTACAGCTCGCGCTTGAACGGGTTGAGGGTGAAGCCCGTCCCGCCGGAGAAGTAATCGTCGGACCCGTAGCGCGTCCCGTCGGGCAAAACGGTGCCGGTCAGCGATCCCGTGCGGATGTGCAGCGCGCGGAGCGGACCGTCGTACCGCCACGCGATCCGGTCCTCAACGCGCTGGCCGTCGCGCGTGGCGGTCGCGCGCAACTCGTTCCACCCCGTCGCCAGACGGACGCGCGGCCAGGTGCATGTGTAGTTGCGGCACTCGGCACGGCCGACCGGCTGCCCGTTGAGCCAGAGCTCGACCGACGCCGCGTTCGAATAGGCGCGGACATCGACGACGCGGTACGCGCGACCGACATAATGCCGCTCCGCCAGATGCAGGATCGGCACATCCGTCCGCCACGCCGCCTGGTAGAAATAATAGGCATCCTTCTTCACCGCGCGGTCGAAGGTGACGAGCCCCTTGGTGTTGATGTCGCTCGAATCACCCTCCTCGCGCAGCGCGCTGGTCGAATCGAACATTTGCCAGACGTAGCTTCCCCACAGGAAATCGAGCGGCTCGATCGCCTGCCAGGACAGCGCGTGGATCGCCGCCTCGGCTTCCTCGGGCTGCGGGCGGTAGATGCTCTCGAGCTTGCCGCCGCGAACGTTGTCGGTGTGCTGGGTGATCGCGCCGCCGCCGCCATATTCGCTGAGCGAGATCGGCCAGCCGGGATGTTCGGCGTGCAGGCCGCGCATCACCTCGCCGAGCCGCGCGGCATCCTCGACATGGCCGGTGGAATACCAGCCGAGATAGAGATTGTAGCCGACCGTGTCGGCGGTGCCCGAGGTGCGGTCCTGGCCCTTGTCCGGCTCGCCCGGCAGCGGTTCGCAACAGACCCCGATCGTGGTGGCGCGCGTCGGGTCCTCGGCCTTGGCGAGGGCATCGAGCGCAGTCATCATCGGTCGCGCGTTGCCCGGCGTGAGCCCCTTCGAGCTCCAGTTGGTCACCTCGTTGCCGATCGACCACAGCGCGACCGAGGGATGGTTGTAATTCTGCCGGATCAGCTCCTTCAGCTGCTGACGCGCGCTCGCCATCATCGCCGGCGGCGTGTCGCGCACGCCCTTGGGCGCGGTCACGTTGACCACCCCCAACTCCGCCCACAGGATCATCCCGTCGCGATCGGCAAGATCGTAGATCGGCTGGCCGTGATCATAGTGCGACAGCCGGATGGTGTTCGCGCCGAGATCCTCGATCAGCCGCATGTCCTGGGCATAATCGGCGGGCGACAGCGCCCAGCCCTTGTCCTCGCGATCCTGATGTAGCGTGACGCCATGGAGCGGCAGGTGCTTTCCGTTGAGGATGAAGCCGTGATCGGGGTCGAAGCGCATCGTGCGCAGCCCCAGCGGCTCGACGACGCGGTCGAGCAGCGCGCCGTCCGCCGACCGGACCTCGACTGCCGTATGATAGAGATAGGGATCGGCGGGGCCGTTCCAGCGATGCGGGTCGGCGATCGTCAGGCGGACGACGCTGTCCTGCGTCTCCCCCGCCGCGAGCTTGAGCATCCGCCGGTCGCGCGCGACCTCCTTGCCGTTCGCATCGTTGACGACGGTATCGACGGCGAGGCGGACGGGATTGCCGGCATCGTTGCGGATCTCGCTGCGCACCGACACCGTCGCCGCGGCGTCGTCGAGCCGTTCGATCCGCTCGAACACGCCCGGGCTGCCGTAGTCGAGCAGCGCGACGTGCGCCTCGCCGACGCTGACCAGCGAAACCGGGCGGTAGAGTCCGCCGTACATGAAGAAATCGCCCGAGATCGGCACGATGTCGGCGGTCGGGCTGCCCGGATCGGGCGCCGAATTGTCGACTCGCACCGCCAGCAGGTTGTCGCCGGGACGGATCGCCGCGGTCGCATCGACGCGGAAGCGCGAAAAGGCGCCCTCGTGACGGCCGATCTTGCGCCCGTTGAGCCAGATGTCGGCGATGATCGAGGCAGCGTCGAACTGCAGATAGACGCGGCGACCGTCGAGCGGCGGCGCCTGGAAGTGCAGCCGATACCAGCCGATGCCGCGCGTCAGATCGGCATCCGGCCGCCGCGTTTCGCCGTAATTGCCGACCTTGTTCCAGGTGTGCGGGACCGACACCGGTTGCCATCCCGAATCGTCGTAGTCCGGAGTCTGCGGATCGCCCGCCGCACCGCCGAGGTGAAAGCGCCAGCCGTCCGCGAGCGCGACCGCCTGCCGCCCTTCGGGAAGAGAACCCGCCGCAAGCGCGGCGTGACCGACGGCGAATGCAGCGAGCAGCATCAGCCACGAAAGGAAAGCGCGCATGGTTCAGTGCCCCGGCAGGTTGCGGTCGGCGAACGCGATGTAATCCGCCCAATCCTCGGGCGTGATGTCGTGCTTCCCGGTACGGATATGATAGCCGACGCGATGCCCGATCGACCGGTCGGGCGGCGGCATCGTGTCGGTTTCCAGGCCCTTCAGTCCGAACAGATGGTAGACCGGATCGGCGCCGCGCGCCGCGAGGAACTCGCCCTTGGGATCGGACCACAAGTCCTCGGTGGCGCTCGCGACATAGACGGGACGCGGCGCGATCAGCGCGATCAGCTCGTTGGCGTCCACCGGCAACGCGTCCTCGCGCGAGGCGAAGGTCTTGTACCGCGGCGCGAACCAATAGTCGTTCATGACGCGGATCGTCTCGCCGAAGTCGCGCCGATAGAGCGAAGCGCCGCCTTCGCCCGAATCGTTCGAGATCACCATCGCGAACTGCGGATCGCACGCTCCCGCCCACAGCGCCGCCTTGCCGTAGCGCGAATGGCCGAAGACGATCACTCGCTTCGGATCGACATCGCGATCGGTCGCCAGATAATCGTAAACGCGGCTCAGCCCCCACGCCCAGGTCGCGATCGCGCCCCAGTGCGCCGGGTCCGACGGGCTGGTGCGGTAGAACGGCTGGATGCTCTGGGAAACCTTGCCGTCGCCGTCGGGATAGAGGTCGCCCGGAAAATAGGTGGCGACGCCGTAGCCCGCCGCCAGAATCTGCTTCAGCGGCCACTCGCCGGCTTCGATCCCGCGCGACCTGACGGTCGCATGGTGCTTGACGATGCCCTCGCCCGGTGCCGCTACCCAGCTATACGCGATGCGGATCGCCGGGTCGGCGGCGACGGCCTGATTGCCGTGGAAGTTGAGACCGACGAATACCGGGACCGGGCCCTTCGCCGCGGCAGGCAGATAGATGAGGACCGAAGTCTGCGGGCCATTCTGCTTGCCGTCGAGCAGGATCGTCACTTGCTTGCGCACGGCGAGGCCGCCGAGCGCGTGTCGGTCGAGATCGGTGACGACGAACCGCTCGGCGCGGGGCGCCGGCGGTGCGACGCCGTAGATGTTCTGCTTGAACAGCCGGAGCAGTTCGGGCCGCCGCTCGGCCTGCCATTGCCTCACGGAAACCACTTGGGTCCCGTCCGCCATCCGCAAAGGATCGGGCAGCGAGTAGGCCGGCACCTTGGATTCGTCGAAATTGCCGTCGAGCTGGGCGTGAGCGGGGAATGCCGCGATCAGGGCGACGGCCGCCAGTATTCGCTTCACCATCCGTCTCCCCGAACACGGCAAGAGGCCGAACGCGACGGTTCGCGCCGGCCTCCTCCCCCTTTACCTACCGCTCAGAAATTGACGTGGAAACCGACCTGGTACGAACGATCGAGCTGGTCGGCCAGCGCCGGCCGTTCCGGCGTACCGTAATATTGGTTCTGATAAGCGATCGTCGCGTTGACCATATCCGCCTTGACCGACAGCCAGTCGGTGACCTGATAGGTCGCCGAGATGTCCAGCGAGCGCTGCGGCGCGTTCCACACGCTGAGGTTCGGGTCGGCGTTGTTGCTCTGAATGCTGCGCGAACGCCAATTGTACGAGACATGGAGCGATACCGGCCCCTTCTCGTAAATGCCGGTGATGTTGTAGGCGTTCTTCGACAATTGGTCGGCGGGCACCTTGCGATCGATGCCGACCACCTTAAGGGCGCTGTCGACATAGGTATAGTTGCCCTGGACGCCGAACCCGGAAAGCAACCCCGGCAGGAAGTCGAAGAACTGCTGATAGGTGATCTCGAAGCCCTTGATCTTGCCGGCGCCGCTGTTTCGGGGTCGGCTGACCTGATAAGTCTGGCCGTCGATCGTCTCGTCGGCGTAGAATTTCTGGACGAAGCCGGTCACGTCCTTCTGGAACAGCGCCAATGCGACGTAATTCGATCTGCCGAAATAATATTCCAGCGAAGCATCATACTGGTCGGCCTTGGTCGGCTTGAGCGCCGGATTGCCGCCGCTGCCGGTCAGGCTGACCGGATTGAGCAGCAGCGCCGGCGACAGATTGCCGTAATCGGGCCGAGTGATCGCCTTCGAATAGGCAAGGCGCAGGAACAGGTCGGGGGTGAACTTGAACCGGACGTTCGCGCTCGGCAGCCAGTTGTCATAGGACGTGCCGCCGGACAACGGCACGTACTCGCCCGCGGCATTCTGCACCAGCACCGTCTGGTTCGGCTCGGTCTTCACATAGCGCACGCCGACATTGCCGTCGACCGGCACCCCGATGTCGAAACCGAACTTCGCTTCGGCATAACCCGCCAGCGTCGTCTCGCGGTAATCGTAATGGCTCGACGGGTCCGGCGCCGGATCGGTCGGCGGCAAGCCGAACAGCGCGCGGGTGCGCAGCGCCTGCGTCATGAAATTGCTCCGGATCTTCAACCATTGGTTGGTCGAAAGATCCTGATCGGTGAAGATGTCGTTCGGGGTCAGCGTGGTAATCACCGACAGCGGCTGGGTGACCGTGCTCGATCCTTCCGAGAAGAAATCGTAGATCGCCCGGTGGTGCGCCCAGCGGAAGCCGGCCATCACCGTCTTGATCGGGCCGGCGTCGAGATCGTAGCTCGCATCGGCGCGGAACGACGGCTCACGGCCGTCCTGGGAAGTCCCGTATTCGAAATAGCTGACCTTGGGATAGGACGACGGGTCGTTCAGATCGATCCCGGTCAGCGCCACGTCCGGCGTATCGCCTTCGAGGCTGATGTCGGCGCGCGTTCCCTGACCCTGGAGGGTGACGCTGCGCGCGTAGAATGGGCCGTTGCTTCGTACGTAGGACGCTTCGGCGCTCAGGTTGAAGCGGTCGGACGAATATTTGCCGCCGAACGCGACGTTGATCGTGTCGTAGGGGTTGTCGTAGGCATTGTTGCCCGACTTCACCACCGGGTTGGTGAACGAATAGCTCGACGGAACGGTCGAGCCGTCCTTGAATGTCGGCGTGCCGATCCCGCTGCTCGTCGAACCGGTCTGCACCGCGAGCTGCTGCGTGTAGGAGTGGCCGCCCGAATGCGAATACATCGTGTCGAGGTGGAATTCGAGGCTGTCGCTCGGCCGCCATTGCAACGACCCATAGGCCGCCGACCGGACGCGGTTGCCGGTTTCATAGCCCGGACGCACCTGGCTGGGAATCGTCACCGTATCGGCCGAATTATGCTGCCCGTCACCGTTGAGGTCGAACAGCGCGGTGTTGTTTGAATAGCTGTTGGCCGCGTCCTGGTATCCAGCCGAATAATAGCGTTCGAACTGACCGCCGACGAGCACGCCGATCTCGCCGATGTCCGTCTTCCAGCGATTGGAGACGACGCCGGACACACGGGGCCCGGCGCGATCCTGGAACTCGGAATAGGTCGCCGAGCCCGTCATCGCGAAATGGAAGCCGTCGAAATTGAACGGGCGCGCGGTGTCGATGTTGATGAGGCCGCCGAGACCGCCCTCGATCTGGTCCGCCGTCGCGGTTTTATAGACGTCGACCCCTGAAAGGATATCAGAGGAGAAGTCCAGCAATTGCGCCGTCCGGTTGGTCGTGCCGAACAGCTCGCGCCCGTTCACCGTCGTCATCACCTGCTTCAGGCCATGGACGACATAGGCATTGCCCTCACCGCGCGTGTTGCGCGAAATCTGAACGCCCGGAATGCGCTGCAGCGTCTCGGCGATATTGGTGTCGGGCAGCTTGCCGATATCCTCGGCGACGATCGAATCCTGGATCTGATCCGAGTTGCGCTTGACCTGCGCCGCATTGCTCAGCGACCCACGCAGGCCGGTCACCACGATATCAGCCTGCGTCTGACCCGTGCTCGCGCTTTGCGCGGCCTCGGCTGGCGCGGCATCGCTCTGGGCGAAGGCTGGCGTCGTGATCGTCAGGCACGCGATCGCCGCCGTCGAAGCCAGCAAAAAACCTCTTTCAGTCATCTCACCTCCCAAAAGCCGGCGCGCGTTGATCCGCACTGTCTCCTGCCAATGTGGATATCAATCTCCTAATCTGGTATTTCAGTCAAGCGTCTTTCATCTACGAAAGTCACTTTTCAGTCGCTGAAACCATCTCAGGCGGCTGACCGGAAGGAGGAGCGGCTCCGGCCGGATCAGTCTGGGTCTTTGCAGACGGCCGGCTTGCCTTTCCCTTTCAAATTGGCAAGTTATTATCAGATATGAAAATAAGCCACGGGAGAGGCTGTGATGGAAATCAGTCGCCGAACTGTCCTCAAGGCCGGGATGGCCGGCCCCGCGCTGGCTTCATCCAGCCTCGGTTCCGGCGCGAGCGCAGCGGAACGCACCGATGCCATTCCTCACACCATGCTGTGGTACCAGCATCCCGCAGAGCAATGGACCGAGGCGCTGCCGGTCGGCAACGGCAGCCTGGGCGCGATGGTGTTCGGCCGCGTCAAGCGCGAGCGGCTCCAGCTCAATCTCGACACGCTGTGGTCGGGCGGTCCCTATGACAATGTCAATCCTGAGGCGCGCGCCGCGCTGCCGAAGGTCCGCGAGCTGATCTTTGCCGGTCGATATGCCGAAGCGGAAGCCTATGCGGACGCGCATGTCCACGCAGTGCCGCGGCGCGAAATGGCCTATCAGACGCTCGGCGACCTGTTCGTCGATCTCGATGACGTCAACGATACGTCGGTCGAGGACTATCGGCGCGACCTCGATCTCGACACTGCGATCGCGCGCACCCGCTTTGTTTCAGGCGGCGTCCGCTACAGCCGCGAGGTCTTCGCCTCTCCGGCGCATGGGATACTCGTCGTCGCGATCACTGCCGAGGGCGGCCCCGTCTCGGCGACCTTCTCGGTCGCGTCGAGCCAGCGGGCGGCCGTCACCGCGGCGGCCGACGGCACGATCGCGATGCACGGCGTCAACAATGCCGATCGCGGCATCGCCGGCGCGCTGCGGTTCGCCGCGATCGGGCGCGTGCTCGCGCCGGGTGGAACGGTTACCGCAGACGGCCCGCTGCTCCATGTCCGCGGTGCTCGATCGGTCGTCTTTCTGCTTGCAGGCGACACCAGTTATCGCGCGCCCGACGATGTGCGCGGCGATCCCCAAACCCAGGCAAGAACGCGACTCGACGCCGCCGCCCGGCTCCCGCTCGCCGCATTGCGCGACGCTCATCTCGCGGCCCACCGAAAGCTGTTCCGGCGGGTGACCATCGATCTCGGCGCCGGCGACGGCGCGGAGCGGCCGACCGATATCAGGATCGAGCATTCCGCCGATCGCCCCGATCCGTCGCTCGCCGCCCTCTATCTGCAATTCGGCCGCTATCTGCTCATCACGAGCTCGTACCCGGGCACGCAGCCGGCCAATCTGCAAGGCATCTGGAACGACAGCAACCAGCCGCCCTGGGGCAGCAAATATACGATCAACATCAACACCGAGATGAACTACTGGCCAGTCGATTCGGCCAATCTTTCGGAATGTATCGAGCCACTCGTCCGCATGGTCGAGCAGCTCGCGATATCGGGCGCGCGCACCGCGCGGGAGATGTACGGCGCGCGCGGCTGGGTCGCGCATCACAATACCGATCTGTGGCGCGCCTCCGGACCGATCGACCACATGCGAACCGGGCTGTGGCCGACCGGCGGCGCATGGCTGGCGTGCCAATTATGGGACCATTGGGATTACCGCCGCGACGACACCTACCTCCAACGCATCTACCCGCTCCTCAAAGGCGCAGCCCAATTCTTCCTCGACACGCTGGTTCGCGATCCGCGCACCGGCTTCATGGTCACCAATCCCTCGCTCTCGCCGGAGAACGATCATGGCCATGGCAGCACGCTTTGCGCCGGGCCGACGATGGACATGCAGATCCTCCGCGACCTGTTCGAACGGACCGCAGCTTCGGCAAAACGGCTCGGCGTCGACGCCGCGCTTCGCGAGGAGGCGCTGGCAATGCGCGGCCGGCTGGCTCCGAACCGAATCGGAAGCGCCGGCCAACTCCAGGAATGGCAGTTCGATTGGGATTTATCCGCTCCCGACATTCATCATCGCCACGTTTCGCATCTTTATGGTCTCTATCCGAGCCTGCAGATCAGCCCGGCGTCCACGCCGGCGCTTGCCGCGGCGGCGCGTAAGTCGCTGGAGATTCGCGGCGATGAGGCGACCGGTTGGGGCCTCGCCTGGCGACTCAACCTGTGGGCGCGGCTGCGTGATGGCGCCCACGCGCATCGCATATTGACCGATCTGCTGTCGCCGGGGCGCACCTATCCCGACATGTTCGACGCGCATCCGCCGTTCCAGATCGACGGCAATTTCGGCGGCGCCGCCGGCATTCTCGAGATGCTGGTGCAGAGCACCGGCGACAGCATCGATCTCTTGCCGGCGCTGCCGCCGCAATGGTCCGATGGTGCAGTCAAAGGCGTGCGCGTGCGCGGTGCCTGCGCGATCGATCTCGAATGGCGCGGCGGCGCGGTCGTCGCGGCGAATTTCTCTCCCGAACAGGATGGCGCGCGAACGATTCGCACCCCCCACGGCTCGACGACGATCCGGCTGCGGCGAGGCCGGCAAACCGCTCTCGATGTCCGACGCCTCGCGTAGGCGCGGTGTCCCGGCTTGATCATCCGCCACTTCCGTGAGAATAGAAAGTAACTTTTATATTTGGGAATCGGATGCACGCTGCATTTCCGGGGGAGAACGCGATGAAAGCCGTGGTGTGTGAGCGGCCCTTCGAACTTGGGATGCGTACCCTGCCAAAGCCTTCGCGCGCGCCCGGCGAAGTCCTTCTGCGAATGCGGCGGGTCGGCCTGTGCGGAACCGATTATCACATCTTCGCCGGCAACCAACCGTACCTCTCCTACCCGCGCGTCATGGGGCATGAGCTCGCCGCTGAGGTCGTCGAAGCCGATTCGACAAGTCCGCTTGCACCGGGGCAGGTCGTCACGCTCAATCCATACCTGGCGTGCGGCACGTGTATCGCTTGCCGCAAGGGCAAGCCGAACTGCTGCACCTCGATCGAAGTGCTGGGCGTGCATACCGATGGAGGCATGTGCGAATTCCTTGCCGTCCCCGAAACGGCAGTGATCCCCGCCGGCACGCTCGATCTCGATCAGGCGGCGATGGTCGAGTTCCTGTCGGTCGGCGCGCACGCCGTTCGCCGGGGCGAGACCGCGCCCGGCAGCCGCGCGCTCGTCGTCGGTGCCGGGCCGATCGGCATCGCCGTCGCGCTCTTCGCGCGCGCCGCCGGAGCCGACGTGACGCTGGTCGATTCCAATCCTCCGCGCCTCGACTATGCCAGCACCGCGATCGGCATCGAGCGGACGGTGATTGCCGACGATCGGCTGCACGACACGCTGTCGGCGCTGACCGACGGCGAATTCTTCGACCTCGTATTCGACGCGACCGGCAATGCAAAGGCGATGGAGCGTGGCTTCGCCTATGTCGCGCATGGCGGCACCTACGTGCTGGTCAGCGTCGTCAAGCAGGACATCACCTTCGCCGACCCGGAATTCCACAAACGCGAGATGCGGCTGATCGGCAGCCGCAACGCGACGGGCGAGGATTTCCGCGCAGTGATCGCCGCGATCGAGCGCGGCGACATTCCGACCGATGCGATCAAAACGCACGCCTTCCCGCTGGAGGAAGCGCCGCAGCGTATCCCCGAGCTGATCGCGGAGGCCGGGACGGTGCTGAAGGCAATCGCTATCATATAAGGCCGAACGCCAGGGAGAGAACGAGATGAGCGTAGGAATTCCGGCCGAGGTCGACGCGAACCGCAGCGCGACAGCGGCGCGCGGCTCGTTCATAACGCAAGGCTATCTGCTCGGCTTCGCGTTGGTCACCAGCCTGTTCTTCCTCTGGGCGCTCGCGAACAATTTCAACGATATCCTCATCCGCCAATTCCAGAAGGCGCTCGATCTGAACCGCGCGCAGGCGGGATTCATCCAGTTCGTCTTCTATCTCGGCTATTTCACCATGGCGCTGCCGGCGGGGATGCTGATGCGCCGGTTCGGCTATCGCGCCGGTATTCTGTTCGGCCTGGGCCTCTACGCCACCGGCGCGATCCTGTTCACTCCGGCCGCCGAGGTCCGCGTCTATGGCGCCTTCCTCGCTGCGCTGTTCATCATCGCCGCAGGCGCGGCGTTCCTCGAAACTGCGGCCAATCCCTATATCGTCGCATTCGGCGACCCCTCGCGCGCGTCGCAGCGGCTCAATCTCGCCCAGGCGTTCAATGGGCTGGGCGGGTTCATCGCGCCGATCATCGGCGGCGTGTTCATCTTCTCGGGCGTCGAACACAGCAAGGCGCAGCTGGCGGCGATGCCGGCCACCGAACTCGCCGCTTACCGCGCCGCCGAAGCGCATATGGTGCAGGGTCCGTATCTGACGCTGGCCGGTGTCGTCATCTGCGTCGCCGTCGCGGTCGCGTTGGTCCGCCTGCCCCGCATCGAGCACGCGCAGACCGGGCTAGGGCTCCGCGGAACCGCGCGCGGCCTGCGCGAGGTGGTGCGCCACCCGGCGCTCGCTGGTGCGGTCGTCGCGCAATTCTTCTACGTCGGCGCGCAAGTCGGCGTCTGGAGCTTCTTCATCGATTTCGTGAAGGAGCTGACGCCGTCGATTTCGGAAAAGAACGCAGCCTTCCTGCTGTCGCTCAGCCTGGCGCTGTTCATGGCGGGCCGGTTCGTCGGCACCGCGCTGATGCAGAAGATCAGTGCCACGCGCCTGCTGACGATCTTCGCCGGGATCAATGTCGCGCTGGCGGTGATCGCCTCGTTCGCCCCGGGCGTCGCGGCGGTCGCCGCGCTGACGCTGACCAGCTTCTTCATGTCGATCATGTTCCCGACGATTTTCTCGCTGGGCGTGAAGGACCTGGGCGATCGCGCGATGCTCGGCGCGCCGCTGATCATCATGGCGATCATCGGCGGCGCGGTATTCCCGCCGGTCATGGGGCTGGTCTCGCAATGGCTGGGCCATATCCAGCATACGATGCTGTTCCCGGCGCTGTGCTTTGCCGTGGTGATCATCTACGCGACGCGCGCGCATCGCAGCGAGCGGCTGACGATCGCCGCCCGGCCGGCGGCATCGCCGCTGCACTAGGATGGAGTCGGCGCAACAGGGGGCAAAGGGCGATGGCTGACGAGGAACAGAAACGAAAGAGCACCTATTCGGCGCCGGCGCTGGAAAAGGGGTTCGACGTCTTCGAAATGCTCGCGCAGTTTCCGGACGGCCTGACCATTTCGGAAATCGCCGCACGGCTGGGACGGTCGATCAACGAACTGTTCCGCCTGATCATCGTGATGGAGCGCCGCGGCTACCTGCGCAAGGATCAGGCGGACCGGTACAGCGTCGCGTTCAAGCTGCTCGACGTCGCCTTCCGAGCGACGCCGGTGGGCAACCTGACGCACGTCGCCTCGCCGGTGATGTACGAACTGGCGCATGCCGCGCGGCAATCTTGCCATCTGGTCGTGGCGGGCGAAGGTTTCGGTCTTGTCGTCGCGCGCGAGGAGAATCCCGGCTCGACGGGGTTCGGCGTCCGGCTTGGCGCGCGGATCGATCTCGTCGCCAGTTGCTCAGGCAAGGTGCTGATTGCCTTCACACCGGAGCACCGGCTGAAAGCGATCCTGCCGCACGACGAGCACGGCGCGCCGATCGCGATCGACCCGCTCGCAGCCGATCTTGCCGCAATCCGCCAGAACGGCTTCGTGCGCCGACACAGCCCGATGACCTATGGGGTCATCGACATCTGTCACCCGGTGTTCGGCTTCGACGGACGAATCGCCGCCGCACTGACGATTCCGTTTCTCGAGCGGATTGACGGCTCGCATCCGGTCGCGATCGAAGAGGCGCAGCGGCGCGCGGCGGAGGCGGCGGCGCGGATCTCGGCTGGTCTGGGATGGAACGGACGATCTTCGGGCGCGGCCTGAATTTTCGCGGCCAGGGTCAGGAGGCCTTGAGATATTTCTCCTCAGCGATATCATGGCGCATAACTGATATCTCAATGGAGGGGGCGTTGAGAAAGCTCCGGACCGGCCTTCTGGCCGCAGCACTATCAATCAGCATCGCCGCCCCAGCGGCAGCGGCTGACACACCGATCGTCTTCCATGTCTCGCCCCAGGGCGACGATGCCGACAGCGGTGATGCGCAGCACCCGTTCCGCACGTTCGCGCGGGCGCAGGAGGCGATCCGCGCGAACAGCGACGAGCACGACATCGTCGTCGCGCTCGGCAACCATGTCTATCGCCTCGGTGCTCCGCTGACGATGGGCACCGCCGACGGCGGCCGGAATGGACACACCGTGACCTGGACTGCCGAGCCGGGCACGCGGCCGGTGCTTTCCGGCGGTATTCCGGTCACCGGCTGGCGCATGTACGATGCGAAGCGGCACATCTACGTCGCCGATGTTCCCAAGGGCATCGAGGCACGGCAGCTTTGGGTCGACGACCAGCTCGCGCCGCGCGCCGGAATCGAAATTCCGCGCGCGTCCGTGCGGTTCACCCGGACCGGGCTGACGATCGTCGATCCCAAGCTCCGCTATCTCGCGACGCTGCCGCAGCAGGACCGGATCGAGGTGGAAAGCACCGGCTTCTTCACCGATCGCTTCTCGCCGGTGGAGCGCATCGACGGCGACGCCATCGTGATGCAGCAGCCGGCCTGGAACAACAATCTGTGGGGCTACGATACGCTCGCCAGCCCTTATTCGCCGCAATATTCGCACTTGTTCCTGCTCAATGCGCTCGCCTTCCTGACCCAGCCGGGGCAGTGGTATCTCGATCCCGAAGCGGGCAAGCTTTACTACCGTCCGCCCGAGGGGGCCGACCCGAACCGGCAGACGGTGGTCCTGCCGCGGCTCGATCATCTGATCGGTATCGCCGGCACCTACGATCCGGTGCGTAATCTCACCTTCCGCGGATTGCAGTTCTCGCATACGAGCTGGCTCGGACCGCTTACCGACCGCGGCTATGCCAGCCAGCAAAGCGGCGCATATCTCTCCGAGCCCAGTCCGGCTTATCCCGCCGACGCGCTGGAGAGCTGCAAATGGGGCTGCCGCGCGTTCGAGACGATGCGCAACGAATGGAGCCAGATGCCCGCCGCGATCCAGGTCGCGCGGGCCGAGCACGTCACGTTCGATCACGACGTCTTCGCCCATCTCGGGCAGATCGCGCTCGGGATCGGAAACGACCGGAATGCGAACGCGACCAATATCGGGCTCGGCGCGCAGGATATTGCGGTCACCAGCAACCTGTTCACCGATCTCGCTGCCGGCGCGATCGTGGTCGGCGGCGTGCAGCGCTCCGCGCATCACCCGCCGGACGTCCGCCTGGTCAATCGCAACATCCTGATCGCCAACAACCGTGTCGACGGCGTGTCGAAGGATTTTCGCGACAACGCCGCGATCCTCAGCACCTATGTGACTGCCGCCAGGATCGTCCATAACGACATCTCCGGCGCGCCCTATGACGCGATCGACGTCGGCTATGGCTGGGGCATCCAGGATGTCGGCGGCAATCCCAATTACCGCGCCAACATGCACGGCTACGATCGAACCGGGAACATCGAATATCAGGTGCCGACGACGCTGCGCGACACGCTGGTCGCTTACAATCGCATCCACGACGTCAAGAAATGGTTCGAGGACGGCGGCGCGATCTACAATCTTTCGGCCAATCCCGGCGCCGAGATCCGCGACAATTACCTCTATGACCTCCACGGCCATATCGGGCTGTACCTCGACGAAGGCTCGCGCGCCGTCATGGTGAAGAACAACGTCGTCGACGGCACCGGTCGCTGGCTCAACGACAATACGGTGAAGAACGCCAATCCGATGCGCATCACCATCGACAACAAGGCGGTCGGCAACTGGCACAACTCGACCGAAGTCGGCGGCCAATGGAATGCGTACCAGAACGACCTGATCCTCGACGATCATCCGGTCAAGGGCGACGCGTGGCCGGCCGAGGCTCGCGCGGTCATGCGCGCGGCGGGGATCGAGCCGGGCAAGGCGCCGCCGGCGCGATGAGCCGGGCACGCCCGCCATCGCCACACGTCCCAAAGGCGTATCGCGTGCGGCAATTCCGAGGGATGCTTCCCAATAGCGAATGACAAGGCCGACGTCGCGCCGCAGGGCTGGCAGGATGACCATCCTCGAACTCGGCATGGACGAACTGCGTCACGGCGTGCTCGCGGCCGGGTTCGCCGCAGGTTCCGTTGCGGCGGTGATTCGCAGCGACGGCATGGTGCGCCGGCTGTGGGATCGGCTGGTCGATGACCGCCGCGAGCAGCTGCCGTGGGAAGCGCCGCTGCTCGACATCGCGCGCAATCATCACGGGACCGATGACATCACCGTCAGCTTGGGCGACTTGTTCTATTTTCAGCCCGGCCAGCACGGCTATATCGCCCGCAAGATCGAAATCGAGCGCGGCGAAGACGGCGCGGCATGTCGCAGCCGCCCGGCCGCGTTCGTGCAGGGTGAGACGAGCCATGCGCCCGATGCCGAGGCGCTGACCGAATGCCTCGAATTCGCCGACCGGCTGATGCTGGCACTGACGCCGGAGGGCACCGCGCCACCGCCAGCGCGGATCGCGGTGCAGCGGCTGAAATACCAGCCCCGCGCCGCCGATTTCGAGAGCCTTGCCGAGCTCACCGCGCATTCGCTGGGACGCTGGGGGCGGCTCGGCGCCGCGATCGACCGGCAGCGCCAGCGTGCCGCAGGACCGTTCGCCGGCAAGGGCGTGTCCGACGCGATGGCGATCCTGCTGCTCATTCCCGGCGCGGCTCGGCCGATCGCTCGGCTGCTCGCATGGGCGGCACGCCGCGATCCGCGTGCCGGGATTGCCGAGGGCGATGTCGTCGTCGAGCGCGCGCATTTCGACACGCGGCAGTTCACCGCACTTGCTGGACGGCGCAGCAACGTCCGCACCGAGATCTTCGCACAGGGACAGTGGCGCGAACTTCCGATCGGACTCGATTCGATCGCTGTATTTCCGGGCAGTCTCGCGCGGCGCAGCCTGGGACTGGAACCGACGCTGCACCGCGTGCTCTACGCCGGAAACGCCGCGGCGGAGCCGATTGATCGGCGTACCGGAAACGTCACGCTGCTGATCGGGGCAGTCTGAACGAGCGCGCACCGGTTCGGTCGTCTTCCGAAGAGGCGCAATCATCCTACCGTCAGGAAGCGGGCGACCAGCTGGGTGCGATTGCCGACTCCCGTGGCCGCCATGATCGCCCGGATATGGACCTTGACGGTGCTCTCGCTGATCCCGAGCCGGCGCGCGATCGCCTTGTTGGAAAGACCGGTTGCGAGCACCGCGACGACATCGCGCTGGCGCGGCGTGAGGCGGGCGAGTTGATCGGCTCGAAGCGCCGGCGAGTCGGTCGGACGGTCGACGAACGGATCGGGATGCTCGAGTGCGGTGAGCGCCGCGACGGGCACAACGGCGAGATCGGCGTGCGCGAGGCGGATGGCAGCGACGACGCTGTGCAGGCCCGCCTCGCTCGGCAACACCAGACGGGCGCCGGCACGCAGCGCGATCAGCGAAACCGCGACAGCGGCATCGGCGAGTACGGCCAGCATCGCCGTCGGCCAGCGCCGCCGCGCGGCACCGAGTTCGGCCGACAGCCGTTCGGGCGCGTCACCGGCATGGTGCTGGAGCAGGACGAGGTCGGGCGCCGAAGTCGTTGCCGTCTCGATCGCCGCTTCGGCGCTGACCGCCAGATCGGCGGCATCGGAAAGCCCGGCGAGCGTGCATGACCGAGTGAAGGCATTGGCGTCGATCAGCAGCACGGCGACGACCGTGCCGTTCGCGTCGCTCGGCCGCTCGGTCGCCAGGCTTTCCGGCATAGCCGGTCGCTCGATCAGGCGTCGGCCGGCGCGGGGCGGCCGACCAGCCCGCGCAGCCATTCGCCGAAAGACCGGCGCCGGGGAATCGGGCCGGTATAATAAGCCGATGAGTCGACGTAGAACTGCACCGCGTCGCCATAGCCGCGCCGCGCGTGCTCGGCATAATCGACCTGATTGAAGACGACCGCATCGATCTTGCCTTGGAGCAGCTGGTGCGTGGCACGCATCTGCTCGATCGTCGTCTTGCCCCAGCTCAGCACCACCAGCGTCGCGTCGGCGATGTCGGTCAGGGTGCGCGCGTCACGCACCGCAAGCGTCGCAGGCGCGTTGATGATGACGAGATCGAAACGCTCGCGCAGCTCGGCGGCGAGCGAGCGCAGCCGGCCGACGCGGATCAGCGACGCCGGATCGCGCACCGGCTCGCGGGTCGAGATGACGACCGGTTTATAGGTGTCGATTTCGCGCTCGCCCGATGCCGCGGAGGACGGCAGCAGCTTGCGCATGTCGGCAGTGCCGGTCAGGTAATCGACGAGATCGGGGCCTTCGATCTCGCGCTGGATATCCTGAAGCAGCCCCGGGCGGCGGAGGTCGAGATCGACAACGACCGCGCGCCGCCCCATTGCCGAAGCGGCGGCGACGAGGCTCAAGGCCACGGTGGACTTGCCGTCGCCCGGCAACGGGGAGGTAACCAGGATCGATTGGGTCGGCCCTTCGTGCGGGAGCTGCGCCACTTCGGCATGGAGCGATCGCGCAACTTCCGCGAACAGCGACTGCGGGTCGAGGAGAACCGGGCTCTCCTCGGGCGAGCGCGCCGACGCGCCCGCGATTTCCGGGAACATGCCGAAGGTCGGCAGACGGAAAAGCCGACGGACCTGCTCGCTGGTCCTGAGCTTGTTGTCGAACAGCTCGACGAGATAGACGAGCAGCAACCCGAGCATCGACGAACCGATGAACGCCGCGGCGACGGTGCGCTTGGGCTGCGGCGAGATCGGCAAATCGGAGGCGACCGCGGGCGACACCAGCCACGAATTGACGCCGCCCGAATCGAGCCCGGCCTTGACCGTTTCGGTGCGCTGCGCGACCGCCGCATAGGCCTGGTGCGCGATGTCCGCCTGACGCTGGAGCTCGGCGAGTTCGGGCGTGTTCTGCGTGTTCGATTCGATCCGCTGCTTCAGCTGGGCCAGCTGGCCGGCGAGTTGGCTGGCGCGCGCCGCCGCTGCCGCCGCCACGCTCTGCGCCAGCGTCTGGTCGCGCGCGGTATCCGCCGCGATCCGGGCGTGCTCGTCCGCCATCACGCGGGCGCGTTCGGCGTTCATGTCGGTCTTGAGCCTGGCGAGCTGGGCATCGATCCGCTGGATGTCGGGATGTCCGTCGCCGAAGGTCACCGCTAGGCTCGAGCGCTGGGTCGTCAGCGCGTCATACTGCCGCTGCTGCTGATCGAGCAGAGACGACGTCGCGCCCGCGGTGGTCCGCATCGCCGCCGCGCGCGAATCGCCGACCGAACGCGCGGCATCCGCGGCGCGCATCCCGTTCGCCGAGGCCGCCTCGACCTCGATCCGGTTGAACTGCGCATAGTCTTCCTCGCCGCCCGCGCCCGTCGGCATGTCGTGGATGCGACGGAATTCGGCGACGCGATCGTCGGCGAGCTTGGCCTGGGCGGCGAGCCGGGTGACCTCGGTATCGAGCGCGCCGGCGAGCTCTACCTTGCGCTGCTGACGTTGATGGAGCCGGCGCGCGCGCAGGCTGGCGACATATTGGTTGGCGATGTCCGCCGACAGGTGCGGCGATCGCGTGCGGACCGCAATGTCGATGAAGTCCGATCCGGTCTGGCTGGAAATCTCGACCATGTTCTGAAGCCGGGTCGTGGCGTGATCGATCGCTGCGGCCGACGATTGGCCCTTCGGCACGACCGATGCGCCCATGAAGCTGCGGTTGTGGACCAGCCCCATGTCGCGCACCACCTTTTCGGCGAGCGAGCGCGAGCGGTAGGTGCGCGCCTCGTTGGCGACGCGCAGCTGGTCGCGCGCGGCGACCTCGTCCTGGCGGGCGTCGGCGGTCTCGTTAAGCTCGACCTGGACCAAGGCGACCGATTCGTAGACCGGCGTCGCCATCAGTTGCGACACGAGCGCGAGCAGCACCGATGCGCCGACGACGATCGCAAGCAGTTTCCAGTGCCGACGGATGACCTGCCAGATCTGCCGCGCCGACAAGCTCATCGTTTCGGCCATGTCGCCGCCGATCACGCGGCGGTCGTCGCTGTCGCGCCGGTCGTCCGACAACGCCGCTGCACCGCCCGGGAACATCGCCAGCTCGTTCATCACCTCATCCTTCCGGCAGCCGGCGCAAGGCCGAGCCTCGCGTCCGCTACGACATTGTGCGGCGAGGGCGCAGCGACCGCACAGGCTATTGGGGCTCGAGCCGGGAGCATGATGACTAAGCCTTTCGAAGGTGCCGGCGGGAACCGCCCAGCCGTCACAGCGTGAACGGAATGCGCAGCGATGTCCGGACGTCCGGTGCGTCCTCTGTCGCACCGACCTCGACCGACCAGTTGAGCGACGAGCGGTTGTTCAGCCGATACGAAACCCCGAACAGCAGCCGCCCGATCTGCAGATCGCGCGAGCGCGTCGCGATCGGATCGCCGGTCGGCTCGCCGGTGCGCTCGTCCAGGAGCCGCGAAACGGTGCGCGTGCCGAACGCCCAGGTATGGGCATAGCCGAGGTTGAACGAGGTGCGCTGGTTGACCGCGAGCCCGATACCCGCCGACAGGTTGATCTCGCCGCCTGGTTCGACCCGCTCGATCTCGACCGGCGGGATGCGGGTGTGGACGTTGCGGCCGATGTTGTAGGTGTAGCCGACGGTGCCGAACAGCACCGCGGGCTCGGTCGGCAGGATCGCGGTGATGCTGGGCGAAATCCCGTAGAAGCCGGCGCCGGTCGCCGACTGCAGCGCCGCGCCGTTCTCGTCCCGCTTGAGTGAAAACGGGCTGCGGCCGGTCGGCAGATCGACCTGCAGGTTGGCTGTAAGATAAGGCTTGTTCGGGCCGCCGTTGTTGAGCTGGTAGCGCGCCGACAATTCGACGTCGCCGATATTCCCGCCGGTGGTCGAGCTGTCGATCGTCGCCGCCTGGTCGTTGGTGGTGCTGCCCGCGACGGGAGCGAGCACCGAATGATCGGCGCGATAGACGAAGGGAACGCGCGCCCCGACCTCGAGCCGGTCGGCGAGGCCGTAGCGCAGCGTGCCCGAGGCGGTGAGGATGTCCTGCCGGCTTTCGTTGATGTCGAACACGCCGACCAGGATCGACTCGATCAGCTCGACCCCGCGGAACACCGCGCGGTTGCGGTCGGCGCGGGCGTAGTCGAGCCCGAATTCGGCGACGAGCTGCCCCTTGGGGGTGACGACGCGGCCTTGGTCGTCGAGCACCGCAACAGCCGGCGGCTGGTCGTTCTCGTCGGCCTGCCCGACCGGCTGCGCCACTGCGGCGACCTGCCCCGGAGCCGCCGGAGCGGCGCGCGCGGCGACCGCCTCGTCGCGAGCCTGCTGGGCGGTGCTGGCGACGCCGGCGAGCTTCTGTTCGAGCGCGTCGAGCCGCGCCGTCTGTTCCTCGAGCCGCTTCTCCTGGTCGGCGATCTGGCGCTGCTGGGCGTCGAGCTGCGCACGCTGTGCGGCGATTTCGGCGCGCGCGGCGGCCAAAGCGGCGGCTTCGTCGCCACCCCCCGTTTGGGGAGCAGCTTCACCCCCATCCAGGGAGAAGGCGATCGGCATCACCATGGTGAGCGGCGCGGCGGCGAGCGCCGGTTGGGCTGTCACCAGCGCCAGCGCCACGACGGCCATGCCGGCGAGTCGCCGGATCGTGCGATCACGTCTGTCGTTCATTTCACCCCCCTGCCCCGCGCAACATGCTCGCCTCGATCCCGACGTTCTGCACGCGCGCCAGTGTCGAGCCGATCATGAACGGCCCGGCATTGGCGAGGCTGATGTCGAGCGTCAGGCTTTGATCGATGATCCGGCCGTCGCCGCTGTTGGCGACCATCGCGCCGATCCGGTCGCCGACGAAATGGGTGACCTGCAGCCCGTCGAGCGAAGCCGTGCTGGCGAGTTCGCCCGGCGCCGTCAGGACCGTGGTGACCATCGCCTTGGCCGGATCGAGCGACGATCCGGACGCAGGCGCGGCCGCGGGTGTCGGCGCGGAGTCAGCGGCAGCCGTCTTGCCGAGCGTCACGGTGATCGTCGGCGCCGAGGCAGTGGCGCTCTTCACCGCCGCAACGGAATCGGGCGCCGCCGCCGTAACCGTCGCCAGCACCCCATCGGTAGCGACCGTGGCGGTGTTGCCGACGATCTTGAAGGTGGTGGTCAGTACCGGTGCGCCGTTGACACTGGTCGTCACGGTCGCGGCGAGCGCGACGTCGATACCGCCGGGAAGTTCGAAGCCGCCGCGCTGGCCGGCAAGCTCGCTGTCGGACAGGGCCGGCGCGTTGAACAGCGGGGCGGTGTCGGCGGCATAGGCCGGGCTGGCGGACACCAGCGCCAGCGCGGCAGCGATCGCCTGGACGAGCCGCCGCACCATCGTTCAGAACTCGCCCGGTTGCGGCGCGGCGAGCGATAGCGCCGCTTCGCTCAGCGGCCGCGCGAAATCGCCGGTGATCGGCGCGCGCACCCAATGCGCCCATTGCTGCGGACGATTGAACGACGACTTGCCGACGTTCTGTGCAGCGGTGATTACGAAGAACAGCCCGTCCCAGATCTTCGCGAATTCCGCGCGATCATAGACGATCAGCCCCTTCGAAGGATCGCCGACCATGACATGGTCGCCGCGAACGCCCTTGACGACGATGAAATGGCGGTAGCCGTCGACCACCGTCAGCGCGATGCCCGGCACGCCGGCCTTGGCCACGTCGTCGAGCGTGACGCGATAGCCGTCGGCGCTGAGGCCGATCGCGGCGAGGTAGCGCTTCATGTCGAGCAGCGAAAAGCCCTGCTGCTTGATCAGCGTGCGGTCGCCTTCCTTCCACATGCCGGCGAACACGCTGTCCTCGCTCGCCGCCACGCCGTAGTGGAAGCGCAGCAGCGTCGCGAGCGCGGCCGAGCCGCAGCTGAAATCATAGCGCTGCCGGACGACCGTGTAGAACCGCTCGTCGAGCATCGAGTGAATCGGAAGCTGGAAGCCGCCGCCGGGGAGCGCCGGGATCTCGAAGCGCTGCACGCTCTGCGCCGTCGCGGGAGCCGCGCTCCACAAGGCGGCAAGGCCGACGAGAACGCCGACGCGGCGGATCATCACATCCCGCCCGCGCCGCCGGTCGATACCGGCGCCTGGCTGATCAGCACGTTGATGTTCATCGAGGCGTTGATCGCGCTGTTGTTGCCGGTGTTGAGGTTGACCATCGAAATGCCCGACACGTTCTGGAAGGCGTTGTCGGAGACCTGGAGAGCGCCGGTCGGCGATTGGTCGCCGACGCTGTTGCCGCCGACATTGGCATTGCTGGAGGAATTGGCGGAAACCCAGGTAGGGGTGCCGTCGCGGCCCGAGACACGCGCCAGGCCGGCATCGTCGAGCGGGCCTTCGAACAGCCCGGGAGCGGTGGTCGCGGCTTCAGGCGCGGCCGGAGCTTCGGTCGATTGCGCCAGCGCGGGTGCCGCGCCGGAGCCCATCCAGATCAACACGCCGGCGGCAGCGGCGGCAGGAAGCGATCGGATCACCATCGGGCCTCTCCCATTCGGGATTCACTTCGGGTGGACAGGATGGCCAGCGCCTCGACCGGGGTCGCGAGGGGAGCTGCGAGGCGCTGGCCAAGCCGATTGCGGCGCGCCTTAGAAGGACACGTCGCCCGTGCTGACGGCGAGGCTCACGCTCGCATTCTGCGAAGCGGCCGCGCCGGTATTCTGGTTGAGCGCCTGCACGCCCGCATAGTTCTGGAAGGCGTTGCCGCCGTTGCGCAGGCTGTTGTCGACCGGCCCCGACTTCCTCGCCAGGTCGAAGCTCACCGAAACGCCCGACACGTAGCTCGACAGGGTCGAGGAGGCGACCAGCGCGTTGTTGCCGAATACGTTCGACGTGCCGGCATAGGTCTCCGACGAATCGCTCGAGCTGTCGTGATAGGAATTGTCGTTCCCGCTGTTCGCAACCGACACGTTGGTCGAGTTGTCGTTCGTGGAATTGTCGTTCCCCGAATCCGCGACATTGGTCGAGCTGTCGTGAGTCGAATTGTCGTTGCCGCTATCGGCGACGTTGGTCGAGTTGTTCGACTGGTCATTGCCGGTATCGGACGTGTTCGTGGTGGTGTTGGTTGCGGTGTTGGTCGAGTTGTTGCTCGAATCGTTACCGCTGTCGGCGACGTTCGTCGAATTGTCGTTGGTGGAGTTGTCGTTCCCCGAATCGGCGATCCCGACGTTCGTCGAGTTATTCGATTGATCGTTGCCGGTGTCCGACGTGTTCGTGGAATTGTTGTTGGTCGAATTATCGTTGCCGCTGTCCGCGACGTTGGTCGAGTTGTTGCTCATGTCGTTGCCGGAATCGGCCACCGACGTGTTGATCGAATTGTTCGAATTGTCGTTCCCGGAATCGGCAACGTTGGTGGAATTGTTCGAAAAATCGTTTCCGCTATCCGCGACGTTGGTCGAATTGTTGTCGGTCGATTGGTCGTTGCCCGCGTCGGAAATGCCGACGTTGGTCGAATTGTTGCTGAGGTCGTTTCCGCTGTCGGAAACCGCGGTATTGCCGCTGTCGGCGACGTTCGTCGAGTTGTTCGAAAGATCGTTGCCGCTATCGGCGACCGACGTGTTGGTCGAGCTGTTCGAATTGTCGCTGGTCGCGCTTGATCCGCCTGCGGCCGCTGCATTGCCGGCGCTGGCGGTGTTGGTATCCGGCGTCGCGGTCGGAGCCGGAGTCGGCGCGGGCGTCGGATCGGCCATCGCCGGGATCGCGATCGCGGCCATGAACGCTGCGATGGCGGTGCCTGTCAGAAGCTTGTTCATCTCGTAATCCTCTTTTTGTGTTGACGTTGATCAGCAGGATCGCGGGTGGCCTTGGGCGCCGCGTCGCCGCATCGGGCGGCAGCATCGGAATCTACCCGCGGCGTCCTCTGCCGACATGGCCCAACCGGGCGGAAACCTCCGCCGTAAACGGGGCAATAGGCACCCCCCAAACGGGAGTTTTGGGGGCAGATAACCCCTTTGCGCCAAACCCTTGTCGATTCCGGGCAGGAATCGAGCACGCGTCCGGACCGATGCCCGTCGGGGGCGCCGCGGCATCATGAAAACGTCGAAGTTCAGGCAGAGAGCGGCAGCGCTGCCCTGAGCATGGCGCCGACCAGATCGGCCTGCCGGCGCAGGCCGGTCTTCTGGAAGACCTGCTTCAGATAGGTGCGCGCGGTCTGTTCCTTGAGCCGCATCGCTTCGGCCGCCTCGGCAAGCGTGCGGCCGCGAACGAGCTGATCGACCAGCCGCCGCTCGACCGCGGTAAGATCGAAATGACCGCCGACCGCTTCGAGCGGCAGGTGCGGCTCGCCCTCCACGTCGATCAGCTGGACCGCAGCGCGCGGCCGGCCTTCTCCGAGCCCGAGCGGCTCCAGCGCCAGCACCAGGGGGAAGCGGCCCGGCCGGGCGACCGCCATCACCAGCGACCGACCGGCAGGCGCCATTTCGGTGGCCCGAGCGAGCAGGTGACGAAGCATGAGCTGAAGTTGCATCGCCTGTTCGACGTCGCGCAGCATCAGCCGGCCGTCGGCCTCGAAGACGTCGCTCGCGCTGTCGAGCACGGTTTGCGCAGCGCGATTGGCGAACTGGATCTGCCCCTCGACATCGACGATCAGGACAGCCGACGCGAGACGGTTGAGCACGGCGTGCTGGTCGTCGCGCATCAGCCGCTCGACATGCGCCTTCATCCACAGCGCCAGTCCGCGTTCGATCAGCGGCGCGAACGGAGCGAGACGGCGAGTCCCCGCGACAGCGTAGAGCAGGACACGGTCGTTCGGCCGGGGCTTGAGCAACGCCAAGGCAAGGTCGCCGTCTTCGCGCGAAACCGAGCCGGGTTCGAGCCCGTCAAAGGCCGGCTGCAGGTCGGCCGCCCGCGGCGCTTCGGCGCAGGGCGACAGGATCGCGCTCGCGAGTGTCGCCCCGATCCGGCCGCTGCCTGCGACATGGATAAGCCCCAGCGCGTCGGCATCGACCAATCGTCCGACTTCGACCAGCAGTTGCGCAAGATCGGCGTCGCCGCTTGTTTTGGGCTCGCTGTGCTCCGGAACGAACCCGTCCGGCGCGTCGACATCGGCCGGCACCGGACGCAAGAGTGTCCCAGCTGTCGCAATGAGGTCGAGCATTGCCCCTCCATCGTCCGCGCCGCCGGGTTTTCCCTGATCCGGCGAGAGCGCGCGTCGAGACCCGCATCACAGAAGACTACAGACCCGATGGCAGACCCGAAACATATCGGATGACTTCGAAACGGGAGCGGAAGGATTAGGCCGATCGGCCGATCGCTTCCGGCGTCCGGCTGGCGGCGGCCCGGCCGGCGCGGACACGCGCATAGAGATCGAGGTGCGCGCGGGCCGCTCCCGCGATCGAATAGCGCCGCGACGTCTCCCACGCGCAGGCCGACAGACCGGCATAGCGAACCGGGTCCAGCAGGATGCCGGCAATCGCGTCGGCCAGCGCCTCCGGATCGCCCGGCGCCACCAGCACGCCGTTCAATTCGGGGCGCACCAGCTCGCGATTTCCGGCAACGTTGGTCGCGACGACCGGCAGGCCCGTCATCAGCGCTTCGATAATCGCCACCGGCAAGCCTTCCCACAGCGAGCAATTGACGTAGAGATCGGCGGCGCGGAGCAACTGCGGCACGTCGTCGCGCGCGCCGAGCAGCTGGATCCGGTCGGCGACTCCTTCTTCGCGAGCGAGCCGGCGGAGCATGGGCAGCGGCTCGCCCTCGCCGACGATATGGATCTGATAAGTGCGCCCCGCGCGTTCCATCAGCCGTCCGAGCATGGGCGCCGCCCGGATCAGCGTCCGATAGTTCTTTTGCCTCGAGGGTGCGCCGACGCTGATCACGACCGGATCGGCTGCGGGGGCGGCGCGCGGCGCCGGCGCCTCGAACGCGGCATCGGCGGCGTTGATGATCGTCGAGACCGGCCTGCGCGAAAGCCGCTCGACGGTGGCGGTACATTCGGCGCTGATCCCCACATAGCCGCGCACGATCGTATCGAGGATGCGGAACAGCGTCGGCGGAAAGCTCAGCCGGCTGTTGTGATGAGTCATCACCACCGGGGCCGCCGGCCGCAGCAGCGCTAGGATAAGGGCCGCCTGCGCGGTGTGCGCATGAATCACGTCGGGGCGCGCGGCCGCGATCGCGCGGCGCATCGTCAGGACCCCGGCAACCGGATTGCGCCGGTTGGCCAATCGAAGCGATCCCGTCGCTACTCCGGCGCCGGCGAGCCGTTGCTTCATCGCCGCTTCGGAAGCAAGCGGATTGCCGAGCGCCGCGGCGTCGCACAACGCGACGACGGTCGGCTCATGGCCTTCGACGACAAAGCGGGTCGAAAGGCTGGCGACCAGCGCCTCGGCGCCGCCGGTGGTGAAGCTGGTGATGATCGACAGGATCCGCATCGGCGCGCATCCAGCACCGTGCGGCGTCCGAGAGAAAATGCGATTTCGGGCTAGGACCGATGCACCCGTCGCCGCAGGTGCCCGCGCGTGTCAGGGATTCCCCGATGACGAGCGCCCAAGCCCTCGATCCGCCTGCCGATGTGTGCGCCACGACCGCCGTGCCGGCGCCCGTCCTGATCCATATCGGCTTTCACAAGACCGGATCGACCTGGTTGCAGCAACAGCTGTTCGCCGATCCGGCGCGGTTCGCCAGGCCCGACACGCCGCGCCACCGATTGGTCGAGGACTTGGTGCTGGCCGATCCGCTTGCCTACGATCCTTCGGCGGTCGCCGCGGCCTATGCCGAGCCGCTTGCGCGCGCGCGGGATGCCGGGAGGACGCTCGCGCTGTCGCACGAACGGCTGTCGGGCTACCCCTCGTCGGGCGGACGCGACCGGGTAATGATCGCCGAGCGGCTCGCCGCCACCTTTCCGGACGCGCGCATTCTGATCGTGATCCGCGAGCAGCGCGCATTGATCGGCTCGATGTATCGCCAGCATATCACCGACGGCGGCGTGGAGGGGCTGGCCCGGTTCCTCGCCACGCCCGAACCGGGGCTCTGCCGCAAGCCGAGCTTCACCGTCGACTTCTACGCGTTCGATCGCCTGATCGCGCTTTATCACCGCTTGTTCGGCGAGCATCGGGTGCTCGTTCTTCCGATCGAAAAGCTTTCCGCCACCCCCCAACACTTCGCCAATGCAGTCGCAGCACTGTGCGGGTCCCCGGCGCTGCCGCTTGCACCGGCGCAGCCAGCCAACCAGCGACGACCGATGCTGATGCAAGCGGTCCAGCGGCCGCTTAATTTTCTATTTTATCACAATGAACTCAGCCCGGGCGCGCTGATCCATATTCCGCGCTTCCACAAACGCTATGCGCGGCTGCGACCGCTGTTCGAGTTCGCATCTCCTGCCGTACTGGAGCGCTATCTGGAGCGGCGGCTCGCGCGCGCGATCGACGAGGCGATCGGCGGGGGATTCGCCGCAAGCAATGCTCGAACCGAGGCGTTGGCTAGGCTCGACCTCGCCTCGTTCGGCTATCCCGTCGTCCAGCAATGACCGCCACGGGTCGGCATATCGCAATCGTCACCTCCGGCTTGGGGGCGGGAGGCGCCGAACGCGTCATCTCCCTACTTGCGAGCCATCTCATCGCCAACGGCAACACTGTGTCGGTGGTGACTTTCGACCGCCACGCCGCGCCGATCTTTCATCCGCTGCCGCCTAGCGTTGCCCTCCACCGACTGGGCGTCGCCGGACCGATGCGCCGTGTCGCCGTACTGCGTCGTCGGCTCGCCGCCATACGGCCCGACCTGGTGGTGAGCCTGCTCACGAAGATCAATGCCATCGCGCTCGTCGCCACCGTCGGACTAAAGCCCCGAGTGATCGCCTGCGAACGCAACAATCCCGAGCGGCAGCATGCGCATCCCGCCTGGAACGCAGCGCTGCGGCTGCTCTATCGGCGCGCCACAACGATCGTCTGCCAAACCGAGGCAAGCCGCCGCTGCCTGCCGCACGGCGTGCGCGATCGGGTTGTGGTGATCCCAAACCCGATCGAGCCTTTCGCGATCGCGCGCGCCGATCCGCCGCCGCCGCGACTGGTCGCGGTGGGGCGACTGACGCATCAGAAGGGCTTCGATCTCCTGATCGCAGCGTTCGCCCGGATCGCCGCCCGGCATCCCAACTGGCGGCTCGACATCTGGGGCGAGGGCGAGGATCGCGAGCGTCTTCAGCAACTGATCGACGATTTCGACATGGCGGACCGCATCGCGCTGCCCGGGCTGAGCGCGCAGCCCGGCGGCTGGCTGGCCGACGCGGGCGCAATGGTCCTGAGCTCGCGCTACGAAGGATTCCCTAACGTGCTCGCCGAGGCCATGGCGGCCGGGCTGCCGGTGATCGCTTCCGATTGCGCCTTCGGGCCGGCCGAGCTGATCGAACCCGAGCGGACGGGCCTGCTGGTGCCGCCGGAGGATGTCGCGGCGCTCGCAACCGGTCTCGATCGGCTGCTCGGCGACCCTGCACTGCGCGACCGGCTCGGCATCGGCGCTCAAAGCGCGGCGGTCCGTTTCGCCGCGGCCCCCGTTCTGACGCGCTGGGAACGGCTGATTGGAGATGTGCTGGAGGCGAGCACACGCGCGGCGCGGCTCGGCGTACCTCACATCAGCTGAGGTTCACTCGTGCGGAATCATATTGCCACTTGTCACGACGCGCAGCGACTTCATAGTTACGGTCCTAATATAGGTAAGTCCGCGCGAGTCGCGGGTTTGGTTGCCGACCGGCCGGCATCGGGCCGAGTTGAATAGGAAGATCGCGTTGATTCTGACGGTCATCAGGTCGTGCGATTTCCCGGCAGGGGCAGCGCGATGAATCGCCTTGCGGCCGGGTTCGACGAAGATTTCCTCGATCGTCATGCCGAAGCCGGCGGGGGGGTGGACGAGTCGCTGCTCGACAGCCCGGCGGTAATCGACGCGAGTACCCGGATCGCGGGAATTTACGCTCGTCTGCTCGGCGACGGGATGGACGAGGCTGCGGTTGGCGCAGCGATGATCGGCGCGACCGTGATGCTCTACAAATCGATCGGGTTGGGAGCCCCGCTCCCGTCGATTCTGCGGCGGGTCGCCGATCGGCTCGATCGCGAACGTAGAGCGCATTGATCGCCGGCGAGCAGCGCCGCGACATTTCCGAAATCGGCCGCCCACATCATCGGCAACGCCCGGGACGGCAGTTCCGACAAATCGCACGCGTGGATCCCGTCGGGCAGCGGGCCGAGACCGATCGTCCACCAGCCGCGCGCATTGGGCGCGAGGAAATCCTTCTCCGGATTGTCGGCGACATAGACATAGCTGGCGGCCGGCAGCGCGCGTTCGACCGCGCCAAAGCCGATGTCGGAAGGCTTGGTCGCGCCGAGCTCCTCTGAGATGAAGATACCGTCGAGGTCGAGCCCAAGCGCGGCAAGCTTCAGCCGCTGGGTGACGGCACGACCGTCGGTCAGCACCGCCACCGCTTCGCCGCGCCGCCGGCACCCCGCGATCGCCGCGGCTGCGCCAGGGCGCAGGGTGATCGTCGGCCGGTGCAGCCTATAGGTCCAGAGCAGCGCCTCGAGCGCCGTTTCGGGCAAACCTGCCCGGCGGCGGATCGCATCGAGTGGATCGGCCTCGGGCAGCGTGTCCAAAGGGCATGCTTCACCATTGAGCTGCTCCACCAGCGCCGCAACTGCCGCCATCCCGGAGCGGACATAGTCTCGCTCGGCGAACAGGGTGTCATCGAGATCGAACACCACAGTCCGTGATCGGGGCTCAACCGCCATGGACCAGCACCTTGGCATCATACCGCAGCATGACGAGCCGATCCTCCCAGCCATCGAACCAATCGACGGTTTCGCCGAGCAGATATTCGCCGATCAGCCACGCCGGAAAATCGGCGCCAGCGGCGAGCGCCAGAGGAAAGCCGCCGCCGAAACGCGGGTTGATCTCGATCGCCAGCACGCGATCGCCGGCGGGCGGGACGAACAGCTGCAGCGTCAGGCATCCGCGCGCGCCGTCGAGCCGCGCCAGTTTCGCGCGAAGCAGATCGTGGAGCCAATCGCGACGGGTGATCCCCTTGCTCACTTCACCGCCGCGTGTTTCGATCCGCTGACGCGGAATCACCGCCTTCAACGTGTGGTCGCGCGCATAATAGAGATCGACGGTGACCTCGACATGATCGGGCGGCACCAGGTCCATGAATAGCCGGTCTGGGTCGTCGCGCATTGCCTGACTCAGCTCCTCGGGACCGTCGAGCCGCGTCGCCCCGATGCTGCTCGATCCGTCCCGCGGCTTCGTGAAGCACGGGAAGCGGAGCGCGTCGCGCGGCATCAACGCGGGGGTGGCGAGTCCCAGGCGATCAAACAGCGCGCCAACGCCGGCCTTGTCGCGACAGGCATCGACCAGCACAGGATCGGAGATGACGAGCTGCGTACCCTCCGCTTCGAAGCCTTCACGCAGTCGCGCCAGCGTGGCGAGTTCCGTGTCGATCGTCGGAACGACGAGGCCGATAGTCTCGCGCGCGCACAGATCGGCCAGCGCGTCCGCATAGTCGGACGCGCCGACGGGAGGAAGCGCAAAGCAGCCGTCGGCGGCCTGACAGGCAGCGGACAGTGCGGGTCGCATGTCGGCGGCGAGCACACGGGCGCCGGGCAGCGCGTGCTGCGCGGCGCTGCGGAAGCCCTCGAGCAACTCGACCCGGCGGCCGGCCGACAGGAGAAGAATGTCGCGCCTCACGCCGCGCGGCCGGCGAGCTCGGTATAGATCTGGCTGACGCGCGCGCAATGATGCTCCTCGCCGAAGCGCTGGCGGGCATCGGTTTGCGCGAACAGCGCACGGGCCCGGGTCGCGGCAGGCTCGGCGATCAGTTGCGCACAGCCGGCGGCCAGTGCCCCGGCATCGTCAGCTGCGACAAGAAGGCCGAGCCGGCCGTCGCGCAACGCTTCGACATTGCCCCCCGAGCGGGTGGCGACGATCGGCGTTCCCACCAGCATCGCCTCGACCAGCGTGCGCCCGAACGGCTCGCCGACGGCCGGGACGACGAGTTGGTCACACGCCGCGATCCAGAACGCGCCGGGACTGCGGTAGCCCATCAGTCGAATCCGGCGTACCACGTCGAGCTCGACGATCCGCCGCTCGATCGCCAGTTCGATGCGCGGGTCGTCGGCCTCGCCGAACATCACGCCGATTACCGGACGGTCGGGAATCATCCGTCGAAGCTGTGCAATCGCCTCGACGAACACTAACGGCCGCTTGCGCATGATGAAGCTGCCGAAATAGCCGAGCACCACAGCGTCATCGGGCACCCCTGCCTCCCGCAGCAGCGCAGCGTGCGCGGCGCCGCGATCGACCTCGACCGCGGAATCGAACGGGCTGTGCAGCACCTCCGCTTTGGCCGCTGCCGACCACCAGCGCCGGCGCGGCAGCGCAAAGCTCGATACCGCGAGCACGCGGTCGGCAAGCAACGGTGCGAGCGTGCGCAAGCCCAGCGCTTCGGGATCGCCGCGATGGTGCCAGACCAGCCGCGCGCCGGCGAGCCGCGCCGCCAGCGCCCAGCGCGCATGCGTCCCGCCATCATTGGTATGGACGATATCGACGCGCTCGCGCCTAAGAAAGCGAACCTGCGGCACCAGTGCGGAAAGTGCGCGGATCGCCTTCGCCGGGCCAAATGGCTCGCCGGGGGGAAAACGCGTGCCGAGATCGGGGCCAACGGTCAGCTCCGGACCAGCGAACAAGCTCGCAATGGCGCCGTCCGGAACCTGAGGGACGACGAGAACGCGGAAACGCCGGCGATCCAGCCGCTCGATGAGCCCATGCACCGACAGGTGGCTGCCGCCGACCGTATCGCCGACGAAGGGAAAGCAGATCGTGGTACGGCTGTCGCGATCCATTCACGATCTCGTGAAAGGGGTCGGGCGAAGGCGGAGACCGCCTTCCCCCGTAGGCCGACCATAGGCCAACCATCGCAGCGCAGACGATTGGGAATGGGTGGTAAATCGCATGGTCGGCATCACTCGGACGGGGAACCCGCCATCAGCCGTTGATGGGCGTCGGCGAGGAACGCGCCGAGATTGGAGAGGCCGTCGTGATCGGCATCGGCCCAAGCGTCGAAGCGAGTCGGATCGGCGCCGTGCGCGCGTTCCCAATTATCGTCCATGCCATCGCGATCCTGGTCCGGGTACGGCGTACCGGCGGCGGGGACCGGGAGCGTACCGGGTTGATGAACGATATGGCCGGTGCGCGTCTCGGTTTCCTTGACGATCCGCGAATCGACTGCGTCGCGCGGGAACGCGCCGGCCTCGGCCAGCACCTTGCTGTACGCTGCGTCGGCGCTGAGCGGCGCAACGGTCAGCGGACAGGGCGGCGCCGTGACCGCAACGCTCGGCAACAATGGCGATTCGTGAACGAACTTGCCTTCGTATTTATTGCCCCAGGCATAGATCTTCGCCTGCCCGGTCGCGGCGATCGGTACCACGTCCAGGCCGACGCCGTGCTCGGCGGTGCTCGGCCCCTTGCGCATGACGTTGCCGACGACCGAGACCGGCGTGCCGCCGTAACTTTCCCAGATCTCGGTGAACTGCGACTGCGCGTCGTAGAACACGTTGTTGACGATCTCCACGCACGAGCCCGGCATGAAGTTGACGTCGGGATTGCGGTCGCCGTTGTGTGCGCACAGATTTCCGATGAAGCTCAGATGCTGCGGCCCCTGCGGGTCGCTGCCGAGCAGCGCGCATTTGTCGTGCTTGGGGATTCCCTCCGCGAAGATCGACCAGCTGATCGTGATCTTGTCGTTCTGGCCATAAGGGTTGACGTTCTCGTCGCGCGCCCAGCTGCCGGAAACATGGTCGAGAATGACGTTGTCGCTATGCTCGATGGTGAACGCGTCCTCCGACTCGCGCTGGCCGCCGATGCGGTCGAGCCGTACGCGAATGTCGCGGACCACTACGTCATGGGTATTCTTGATGACCAGCGGCGTCTTTCCCTCGGGTCCGCCCGAATGCGCGAGGGTGATGCCGCCGCCCGGTGCGGTCTGGCCGGCGATCGTGAGATAGGGATTCTTGATAACCGGCGGCGGACCGGTGAAGCGGATCAGCCCGGCGACACGGAACACGCAGACCCGCGGTCCCTCCGCCTCGACGCAGGCCCGGAACGAGCCCGCGCCGGAATCGGCGAGTGTAGTGATCGCGATGACCTTGCCGCCGCGCCCGCCCTTAGCGCCGGCGCCCCAGCCGACGGCTCCGGGAAAGGCGAGCGGCCCCGGGACCGGCTGAGGGGGCGGAGGCGGCGGCACCTGGCCATGCGCGCCGCAAGCCCCCACCAATGCGGACAACGCGAGGATGGCGGCGGTTGCGGCAAAGCGGCGGACGGACATCAGTAACGCAATCTCAATTCGATCGCGCCGCGGAACCGTTCGAAGCGTTCGCTCGCGCGATTGCTGTTGCGATCGGCGTAGCGTGCGACGGCGGCGATCGCGAAACGGCGGTTGAAACGGTATTCGACCTCGCTCTCGCCTCCCAGGGTACGCTGCGTCCCGCCCCCGACGAACTTGGAACGGCGATAGACCACCGCGCCGCTCCAATGCAGGTTGTGACGAATCTCCTGCTGGAAGCCGAGCTGCACCCGGGTATCGACGCGAGTCGATGTGCCGCTGCGCACCGTCGCGACGTCACCCCGGAACGCTTCGAGCGTGAAGGCGAGGCGCGGCGTCGGCGCGTAGATCAGCGAGCCTTGGACCGAAAGCCCGGTGCGCCCCTTGAGCGTCGGGTCCTGGGGATCGAAATGAAATACTCCGACCCCGATGTCGCCGCTCCACAGGCCTCCGGGGTCGATCGACACCCCGCAGCGCGCGCCGATCGTGCTGGCGTCTCGGTCGATCCCGGAAAAATCGGTGGCGAGACGGAAGTCGCGGTGGTTTGCGAAGACCTCGCCGAAGACGCTGGTCAGGCCGTGCATGCGATAGGACAGTCGTCCCGACGCGACCACTTGGGTGAAATCGCGCTCGGCATCGACCGGCGCAAGGAAATCGAAACGATCGACGCCGCCGTGCGCCTGAAAGCCGATCCGCCCACCCTGATGGCGATAATCGAGCGCGCCGCTCCACACGTTGGATAGCCGCGGGCCGACGGTGTCGTCGGTGCGCGCCTCGGGATCGCCGCGGTCCTCGACCGCGCGCTTCCAGCCGAGATCGGCGATCAGCTGGTCGGTGTTGCCGAGATCGAGGCTGGCGTGGCCATTGAGCAACGCGCCGTTGCTGTTCTCGGTCGTGTGAGTGGCGAAGCGGCGGATATCCGCAGCTGCGGTGCCGACCACATGGAGGGTGCCGTGATCGTAATCGGCCACGACTCGAGGTGAAAAGGTGACGATCGCGTCGTCAGCGGGATCGGTCGATTTGGCGTAGATGTTGCTGTCATAGGCAAGCCGTACCGTCGCACTGGGATAGAGCTTGAGCGCGCCGGTGCCGATCCCGGTCGGCTGATATTCGGGAATTTCGTCCGCGAGCACTGGCGCCGGCGTGTCGAGTTCCTGCGCCAGGCCCGGCGCGCCGATCAGGGTGCATAGCGCGGCGCCGGCGATCAGCCCGGCCCATCCCGCACGCCGCGCGCGCATCGTCAGAACCATTTCTCGTCGATACGGATGGTGTCGCCGGGTTCGACCGGCGTCGATGGATCCGCCCGGCCGACCGTCTGGTGATCGCCGACGGTGCGCGTGATCGCCATGTGCTTCTTGTCCGCGCGATAGGTATAGCCCCCTGCGATCGAAACCGCGGAGAGCACCGTCAGCCCGTGGCGATAAGGATATTCGCCGGGGTTATGCACCTCGCCGAGAATGTAGAACGGCCGCATCTTGAGCGGCTGGACGTTGACGTTGGGCTGTTTGACGATCTGCTTTTCGATCAGCTTTTCGGAAATCGCATGTTCGAGCTGCGATACCGTCATGCCGGCCGCATCGATCGGGTCGATCAGCGGCAAAGCCAGACGGCCACGATCAGTGATCATGAAGGTGTTGTTGAGCGGATCGAGGCCATAGACGAACACGCGGATCTCGTCGCCGCTGGCGAGGCGATATTCGCTGTCGGCCGCGGCTGTCTGTGGCAGCGGCGGCAGCGATCCGCTGCCGCTGGCGCAGCCGGATAGCGGCAGCAGCACCAGTGCCGAAAGTGCAAGAAAACGACGGCGGAACACCATGATCGCACCTCCCCAGACTCGCGGACGGTTGCGAAGACCCTAGCCGATCGACGGAGACGCCGCGGTGACCATTCCGGCCTAGGCAGCCGCCCAAAAGGAGGGGGCGCGGTATCCGGCGGGATAATCGTCGTCGCGGCCGTAGAGCGTGCCGAGCGCCAACATCAGCGGCAGCACCCACAATCGCGCGAACATGTGCGGGCTGGCGGCGGTATAGACCAGGAACACCGTGACCGCCGACATCGCCAGCGCAGTCTCCGGCCGTCGGCCGATCCGGCCGAGTGCAAGCAGCACCAGCATCGTCAGCATCGCGATCAGCCCTACCAGGGCGACAATACCACCTTCGACCCAGACAAGCAGATAAAGATCGTGAACCGGCTGATGATCGCTGCTGTAGTGGCGAAATTCGTCGGCGCCGACGCCGAGCAAGCTGGTGTTCTCGACCATTCCCCAGGCTTCACCGATCAGTCCGACGCGTCCGGTATAGGTGCCCGCCTCCTGGATATCGCCTGATAGCAGCGCATCGCCGACGCGCTGTTCGAACACCGAAGGCAGCGGCACGCCGCTGACGGCGAACGCGCCGATCAGCAGCACGGCCGGCAGCGCAATCCGCACCAGATAGCGCCGGCCCGCGACCGCCAGCGTTACCAGCGCGGAAAGGCTGGTCGCGGTAAAGCCGGTGAAGGATGCACTCATCAGCAAGCCCCACAGCAGCGCGATGCCGAGCGCGATCCCGACAACGAGCGGCACCAGCCGTTCGTGGATCGCATAGATCAGCAGCGACATCGCGAAGGCGATCATCGCGCCGTTCCAGTTGGCTTCGCCGACGAAGCTACCCATTCGGCCGTTGCCGGCGAGGAACCCGGTGCCGAACAGGTCGGTCGCATCGTTGCTCGACATGACGAACGATGCGAGGATCCCGCTCGCCTCGAGCACCGCGACCCCGACGACGAACGCGACCAGCAGCCGTTTGATGAAGCTGCGCGGCTGCGACATGATCACCATCGGCAGCAGCAGGTAGGCGACCATGTATTGCACCGCGATAATCATCCAGCGGAACAGATCGCCGTAGAGCAGGCTGCTGAGGAAAAGGCCGCCCAGCATCAAGCCGACCGCACCGAACCACAACGGCGTGAACAACCCGAAGGGCGTTCCGGTCACCCCCCCCTGCGTCGCGACGATCAGAAAGGCCGTCAGCAGCGCGACGTCGGACAAGGTGATGTTCTGCGAACTGACCCGGATCAGCTGATAGGCAGAGAAAAAGGCGGCGGCGAGCAGCAGCGCGCGAACCGCGGCCATCGGTCCGGAACGTCGGGTGATGCCAGGGTGGAGATAGGGGCCGATGTCGCGCGAGCCGGACGGCTCCTGCGCAAGCAACAATTCGATGCGGTCGCGGCCGGTGCTCATGCCGCAGCGCGGCGCTCGACCAGCCAATGATCGAGCGGCCGCCCGATCATAGCGGCAAGGCGTGCGACGTCCTCCGCATAGAAATCGGCGAGTCGCGCGCGCAGGTCGTCCGACAGTGGCGGATAGCGCACGTCGCGCGCGATCACGCCGCGCACGCCTTCGAACAGCCGAGTGCCGCGCAATGGCGCGACGCTGCGCTTGAGCGGTGCGAGCACCGTTCGCAAGGGCAACGGCAGCAGCGGCGCGGCGCCGTCATTGACTCGCTGTGCCGCCGCCGCCTCGCTGAACAGCGGCGGGACGCCAACATGGGCGCTGACCCGCTCGACCATGCCGCGCGGGTCGCGGCGAATGTCGTCATGGAGGATCAGCAGGATGTTTTCGGACGGGAACCGATCGAACCAACGCGCCAGATGCCGGGCATAGAGCCCGTCCTCCAGAAAGCGCGGGTGCGGGCCGCCGGGGCCACCAAGATACTCCTCGGGTGCGCCGCGGATTGTGCCGCGCCGGTAGAGCATCTTGTAATCCGAATAGGCGCGCTCGATGGGATTGCGCAATTGCGCGACCAGCTTCACGTCCGGCAGCATCGCCGCGATCCGCGCCGGCGCCTCGGGGTGCGCGATATAGTCTGCGGATTTCTCGCCGACGCGCTGACCCGGACGGGCGTCAGCGAACCAGGAGGCATAGGCCTCCGCACCGGAGGCATAGTCGCGACTGAAAAAATGCGGCTCCGGGTCCGGCAGGAACACCGCCGGGTTGGCGGCGAGCTGGGCCTGGATCCAAGTGGTTGCCGCCTTGACCGCGCCGAACACGATGAAGTCGGGCAGACGCGCGCTCATTGCCGTACCCACAGCCGGTCGCCGTGTTCGTCGAGGATCGCGCAGATCGTCGCCGCGATGCGCCGCATGTCGCCAGGCTCGAAAGTGTGGTCGACGGGAAGCACGACGCTGCGCCGGCCGATTTCGGCGGCTGCACTCAACGCGCCGTCGCGGCGGGGGGCGGCGCGATGGAAGGCGAATTCCCGCGACATGTCGGGGCACGATCCGCTCGCCGCCGGCACGCCCGCGGCATTGAGCCAGGCAAGCAGGTCACTCGGCTCGCATCCGGATGCGAGCCGCGTCGGCTCGATAAGGAAGGCGAAGCGGTAGAAGGCGTGCCCGACATAATCGGGAATCGCCGGCAGCCGGATCAGCGGATCGTCGGCCAGCCCATCGGCAAGCGCGGCGGCATTGGCCCGGCGGCGGGCGAGCCACTCAGGTAATTTGGCGAGCTGCGCGCGGCCGATCGCCGCCTGCATCTCGGTCATGCGGAAATTGCTGCCAAAGCTGTCGTGGACGTAGCGGAAACCCTTGCCGGGCACCGGATTGAACACCTTCGCCGGATTCTTCCCGTGATCCTTGTACGCCCAGGCGCGCGCCCACGCACTGCGCTCGGCGAGCAGCAGCATCCCGCCTTCGCCGCCCGTCGAGATGATCTTGTCGGTGCAGAATGAAAACGCGGCGGCGGCGCCAAAGCTGCCGACGCGGCGGCCGCGATATTCGGCGCCGTGGGCCTGCGCGCAATCCTCGACGAGCTCGAGATCGTGCGCTGCGCAGACGCGCTGAAGCGAATCCATCTCGCACGGCCAGCCCGAAAGATGCACCGCGATCACCGCGCGGGTGCGGTCGCCAGCGAGCGCCTCGACGCTGGCTGGGTCGATCGTCTGACTGACCGGATCGATGTCGGCGAACACCGGCGTTGCGCCGACCGCGACGACGCACGCGGCGGTGGCGAAGAAGCTCCGCGCCGGTACGATCACCTCATCGCCCGACCCGATGCCGAGCGCGCGCAGCGCAAGCTCCAGCGCCGTCGTGCCGTTGGCCAGGCTGATCGCGAACGGCATGCCGCAGAAGTCGGCAAACTCGGCCTCGAACGCGCGGCACTGGTCGCCATGAACCAGCGAGTTGACTCGGCCCGAGCGCAGCACCGCGGCGACCGCGGCAATCTCGTCCTCCTCATGGCGCGGCCAACGCGAGCGTGGCAACACCGATGCGTCGGTTTCGCGCAGGCGCAGGGCGGTCATTGCAGCGTCACCCCCGACGGTGGCTCGACCAGCGCGATCGTCTGGTCGGCGGGCATCGGCTCGGCATCGCCGAGCATCGCGCGAAAGGCGGTCCGCCACGGCGTGCGCGACGACGCCTCCACCATTGCACGCGCGCGCCGCCGCAGCGTCGCCGCGTCGCCGCTATGGACGAGGCGCTCGAGCTCGTTGATCCCGCGCACGAGATCGGGCAGCGGGACCGGGCACGGCCGCGCCTCGAACACACCGGGAAGGCGCGAATCGAGCCGCTCCTCCGATGCGTCGAACAGTTCCTCGTAGAGCTTCTCGCCGGGACGCAGGCCGATGAAACGGATCGGCACGTCGATATCGGGCTCGAGCCCCGCCAGCCGGATCACGCGCTTGGCGATATCGACGATCTTGATCGGCTCACCCATGTCGAGGACGAAAATGGTGCCGCGTTCGAGGTCGGTTTCGAGCGCGTGCGCGCTGCTTGTCAGGATGAGCTGCACCGCCTCCTCGACCGTCATGAAGAACCGCTCGATGTCGGGATGAGTGACCGTGAGCGGGCGGCCCTCGGCGAGCTGACGCTGGAACAGCGGCACCAGCGAACCGCTCGAGCCCAGCACGTTGCCGAACCGCACCGTCATGAACCGCGGGCTGTCGGGCTCTCCGCCGCCGACGAGGTCGAGCGCCTGGCAATAGAGCTCGCCCAGCCGCTTGGTCACGCCCATCATGCCGACCGGGTTGACTGCCTTGTCGGTCGAGATCTGGACCATCGCCTGAGCGCCGAACATGCACACCGCGTCGGCGACGTTGCGCGTGCCGATCACGTTGGTATGGACCCCGGCGCACGGATTCGCCTCGACCAGCGGCACGTGCTTCAACGCCGCCGCGTGGAAGACCACGTCGGGCCGGCGCGCAGCGAACACCTCGAACAGCGCGTCGCGCTGACGCACCGAGCACAGCGCGCTGTGGAAGGTGACCGTTGGGAAGTGCTCGCGCACCTCCATGTCGATCGCGTACAGATTGAACTCGCCGTGATCGAGCAGCGTGATTTCAGCCGGGCCGAATGCGGCGAGCTGGCGGACGAGTTCTCCGCCGATCGTGCCGCCGGCGCCGGTCACCAGCACCCGCCGGCCCGCAACGAGTTTGCTGACCGCCTCGCGGCCGAGGCTGATCTCGGGGCGGCCGAGGAGGTCGGCGAGCGGCAGATATTCGAGGCTGACGCGGCCCCGCCGGCGATCGACCGAACCGCCGGGGCGCGCGGCGCGGGCGATCACCAGGTCGAGGCGATCGGCGAGCGCGACCAGCTGCTGGAACGCGCGCCGCGGCAGAGCGGCGCCGTCGTCGCGCAAAAGGACGCAGCAGGGCCGCTTGCCGCGCCGCTCGAGCGTCGCGACGATTTCGGGCAGCATGTCGGGCGCGCCGAGCACGGGGACGGCGGCAATCTGCAGCTGGCGGTCGCGCCCGTCGGGGGTGAGCACGCCGACGATCTCGATGCCGGAAGCGCGGTCGGCGCGGACCAGCTCGATCATCGCCAGCGCCCATTCGGGGTCGCCGAGCAGCAGCGCCCGGCGGACGCGCGGCATCGGCTCGGCGGCGGCGCGGCGGCGTTCGGCGCGCCAGACGCGCAGGCTGCGCCGGACGACACGCATCCCCGCCATCGACACCAGCGCGAGCGCCCCGCTGACGATCGCGAACGGCAGCAGCGTCGCGCCCTGGCTGCGCAGCCCGGGCAGCGCGGTAACCGCCGCCGCCCAGGCCACCGCCAGCCCGATTCCCACGGTCAATGCAAGGTAGAGCGCGTCGCCATAAGACATGAAGCGCCAGCTGCGGCGGTAGAGGCCGGTGGCGATGAAGAGGCTGATGGGGATGGTGGCGAAGAGGGTGGCGAAGGTGCCGCTGTGGGCGAGGACGGCGGCGAGCGCACTGCCGGTCTGCGCGGCGGCGATTTCGATCGAGGCGACGATCGCGAGCGCGTCGAGCGACGCGACGCTGCCGAGCCGCGCGAGCGCGATCGGCCGCACCCGGACCGCACCGAACAGCCCGGAAAACGGGCGTTTTTCCGACGCGGCCGGCACGTCGGCGGGCTGAGGCTGGGTCGTCGCCATCGACCGGTCGCTATCACATCGACCGGCGCAGCGAAGGAGCCCAGACGGCGAGTATCCGGAATCGCGCACCCTCCCCAAAGGGGCAGCGTATCGCCCGGATGACGTAGGATCTTCGCCCGGATGCGCGAATCGCGTTCGCTTTTCGATCGGAAGACCGAGCGGAATCCGAAGAGGGCGCCCGATACCCCTAAGTATATCGCCCCGATTGCCAAGTGTGCCCCCTGCGCCGGAACGGCTATCGCTGGCTGGATGCACGACAGGGAGGCGCGGATGAAGGTGCTGATCCTGGGCAGCCTCGCCTGGTCGCTGATCAATTTCCGCGGCCGGCTGATCGCCGATCTTCGCGCCGCCGGGCACGAGGTCACCGCAGGCGCGCCCGACGACGATCCCGCGGTGCGCGCGCGGCTGGCGGAGATGGGCGTCGCGTTCCGGCTGACGCCGATGGACCGCGCCGGGACCAACCCGGTCGCCGATGCCGCGACGCTGGCGCGCTACGTCGCGCTGATGATGCGGATCCGGCCCGACGTGGTGATCGCCTATACGCAAAAGCCGATCGTGCTCGGCGGGATCGCCGCGCGGATCGCGCGGGCGCCGCGGTTCTACGCGCTGATGAGCGGGCTTGGCTATGTATTCAGCGAGGCGGCCGCGCGCCGGCGGCTGCTGCGCCGGATGACGTGCAGCGCCTATCGCGCCGCAGTCGCGCGCGCCAACGCGATTTTCGTGTTCAACGGCGACGACCGGCGCGAGATGATGGCGCACGGGATCATCGGCCCCGACCATTATGTCGTGCAGGTGCCGGGATCGGGAGTCGACATCGGCCATTTCGCCGCGCAGCCGATGCCCGACGATCCCCCCACCTTCCTGATGATCGCGCGGCTGATGCGCGACAAGGGGATCGGCGAGTTCGTCGAGGCGGCGCGGCTGGTGCGCGAGCATCGCCGCGACGCGCGGTTCCGGCTGGTCGGGCGGCCCGAGCCCGCCAACCCCACGGGAATCGGCGAGGACGAGGTCGCGCGCTGGGTCGCCGCCGGGCTGATCGAGCACGTTCCGGAGACTCGCGACGTGCGCCCGTATTTCGCCGATGCGCACGTTTTCGTCCTGCCGTCTTATTATCGCGAGGGGCTGCCGCGCACCCTGCTCGAAGCGATGGCGTGCGGGCGGCCGGTGATCACCACCGACCTTCCCGGCTGCCGCGAGCCGGTCAGCGTCGGCGCCAACGGCTGGCTGGTGCCGCCGCGCGACGCGCCGGCGCTGGCGGCGACGATGCTGGAGGCGCTCACCGACCGCGAACGGCTCGCGCGCATGGGCGACGCGGCGCGCGCGACCGCTGTGACGCGTTACGACGTCGCCAAGGTCAACGCGCAGCTGATGTCGATCATGCGGCTCGATTCGCGCGTGCGGCGCGAAGCACCGGCGCGCGCCGAGCGGTCGTTCGCGACCAGCGAGGCGTGACGATGCGCGCCTTCGGGGACTTCGAGGTCCGTCCGTCGGGCGCAAACGCCCCTCGACAAGCTCAGGGCGAACGGATGGGGGAGCAAGGCCAGCACCAAGATATGGAGGGGCAAGCTCAAAGCGAACGGATGGAGGATCACAACCAGGGCGAAAGCACGGAAAATCGCACTCGGGGCGAGCGGATGGGGAGTGGCGGTCCGGCCTCCGGCGATGCCGATGCGTCCGCCGCCAAGCCGCTGCGCGCGGTGCTGGTCGGCGCGGTGGACAGCACGCGAGTGGCGTTCGACGCGCTCGCCGCCGCGGCGGGATGGCGGCTCGCGGGGCTGGTCACGCTGGAGCCCGGCCTTGCCGGACGGCATTCGGATTTCGTCGATCTCACCCCCGGCGCCGCCGCGCGCGGGGTGCCGGTGCTGGGGGTGGACCGGATCAACGAGGCGAGCACGATCGAGCGGGTCCGCGCGCTCGCGCCCGACTTCCTGTTCGTGATCGGCTGGTCGCAGCTGTGCGGACCCGAGCTGATGGCCGCCGCGCCGGGCCGAGTGATCGGATACCACCCTGCCCCGCTGCCCAGGATGCGCGGGCGCGCTGCGATCCCGTGGACGATCCTGGCCGCCGAGCCGATCACCGCGGGCACGCTGTTCTGGATCGACGACGGCATGGATTCGGGCGCGATCCTCGACCAGCTTTTCCTTCACGTCGCGCCCGACGAGACGGCAGGATCGCTCTATCGACGGCACATGGCGGCGCTGGCGGCGATGATGGCGCGCACGCTGCCACGGCTCGCCGCCGGCACCGCCCCGCGCGAGCCGCAGGACGAACGCTACGCGACCTGGACCGCGCGGCGCACGCCCGCCGACGGCCGGATCGACTGGAACTGGTCCGCCGCCGAGGTCGATCGGCTGGTCCGCGCCGTCGGGCGGCCCTATCCCGGCGCGTTCACCGAATGCGGCGCGAACCGGCTGACGATCTGGGCAGTGGCGCGTTCCCCGGCCGGACCGCGCCACCGCGCGCAGCCGGGGCAAGTGATCGCGCGCGATGCCGACGGTTTCACCGTGATGTGCGGCGACGGCGCCGCGCTGCACGTCGGCGAATGGGGCGGCGAGCGCCCGCCGCCGCTGCACGCCGTCCTGGGGCGGCCGATGTGATCGACCTCGGCTCGATTCGCCGCGCAGCGATCGTCGCCCCGCATCCCGACGACGAGGTGCTCGGCTGCGGCGGCACCATCGCAAGGCTCGCCGCGGGCGGCACCCGGGTCGAGGTGGTGATCATGACTCGCGGCGCGCCGCCGCTGTTCGACGCGGAACAAGTCGAGCGGGTGCGCACCGAAGCGCACGCCGCGCACGCGCGGCTGGGCGTCGCCGCGACGCATTTCCTGGACTTGCCCGCGGCCGCGCTCGACCAGTTCCCGGCGATCGCGATCAACCGCGCACTCGGCGAGCGGCTCGACGCGCTTCAGCCCGAGGCGCTGTTCGTGCCGTTCGTCGGCGATATCCATCGCGACCATCAGATCGGCTTCGGCGCGGCGATGGTATGGGCGCGGCCGCGCAGCGACGCGGTGCCGCGAGCGGTGCTCGCCTACGAGACGCTGTCGGAGACCAACTGGTACGCGCCCGGGCTGACGCCGGGGTTCCTGCCGGACGTTTATATCGACATCGCCGAGACGATCGAAGCCAAGCTGGAGGCCTTCGCCTGCTTCGCCTCGCAGACCAAGGCGTTTCCCGACGAGCGCTCGCCCGAGGCGATCCGCGCGCTCGCCACGATGCGCGGCGCGACCGTCCACCGCCGGGCGGCCGAGGCGTTCATGCTGGTGCGGGCGATCCTGTGATGCTGCCAGGGGAAGGCATGACGGCCACGGGAGCGGTCAACGACGACGAGCGGCTCGGCGCGGACCGGCGGCGGATGACGATCCTGTTCACCTCGGCCGGGCGCAACGTCGCGCTGGTCCGCTGTTTCCGCACCGCCGCGACCACCGCGGGCATCGCACTGAGGGTGATGGCGATCGACCAGAGGCCGGAGGAGGCGCCGGCGTGCCTGCTGGCCGAGCTCGCGCTCGCCGCGCCGTCGCCCGAAGCGGAGGATTATGCCGCGCACGTCCTGTCGCTGTGCCGCGAGCACGGCGCGACGCTGGTCGTCCCGTGCGGGGTGCGCGAGCTGGGGCCGCTGAGCGCGGCGGAAAAGGGGTTCGCCGAGATCGGAGTGTCGCTGGCGCTGGCGCCGGCCGCGCTGGTCGATCGGATGCTCGACCTGTGGCAATGGCAGGAGATCGCGCTGGGCGCCGGGGCGGCGGTGCCGCGGATCGGCGCGCGCGGCGCCATCGCCGACGACCCGAACGGCTGGCGCTGGCCGCTCGTCGCGCGGCCGCTGAAGATCGGCGGCGAAGGTCCGCCGGCGCGCGTGATCCGCACCCCGACCGAGCTGCTGCTGCTCGATCCGGCGCGCGCGGTGGTGCTGCAGGAAATGCCGCGCGGCGAGCGGTTCGTCATCCAGCTGCTGTTCGGGCGCGACGGCACGTTGCTGGGCATCGCGCCGTGCCGAGTGCTCGCCGCGCCCGGCGGCACCGTCGCCACCACCGCCAACGATCGCAAGCTGATCGCGCTCGCCCGCCGCATCGCCGAGCTGATCCCCGACGCGCGCGGGCCGGTGGTGATCGAGGCGGTGCGGCAAGCCGACGGCGCGATCCTGATCGACCGGATGCTGCCGATCCTGACCGACATCTATCCGCTGATCGACTGCGCCGGCGCCAAGATGAGCGAGGCGCTGATCGCCGAGGCGCAGGGGCAGGAAGTCGAGCGCCAGATCCGGATGGCGGACCGGTTCACGATGCTGACCTATCCGGCGCCGCTGTTCATCGCGGGGTGACCTGGGTCGAGCGAAGTCGAGACACATGCCGGAGCGAAGCGAGAGTTCACCTCGGCCGCGCCCGGCAGCGGTTCTCGGCTTCGCTCGAACCGAACGGTCCATTGTGATCACAATCGCTCCAACCGGTCCTGCCGAGCTTGTCGAAGCACCGCTCTTTCTTCTTTGCAGACGGGAGAGCGACGGCCCTTCGACAAGCTCAGGGCGAACGGGGGACAAGTCCGATTTCCTGCAACCTGCTCCGGGATCGTGCGCCAACTCCGACCCGTTCGCCCTGAGCTTGTCGAAGCGCGTGTCTCGGGCGTGCTCCGACTTCGTTCAGCACGAACGGTACGGGAATGATTCAGATCTGGCATTCCCGCTGTTGAATTGGCGGGCCACTTTCGAGGGAATGGCTGAGGGGTCTGGCGAAGCGTCGTTTTTCCAGGAACAAGGCTGGACCCGGTGTCCCGAGTCGCGACTCGTTTCAATTCGCTTAAAATATCCGGTTAACAACGCGTCATCGGCGATATCGAGTGCGCGAATGATTCTTAGGACTCATCTCCAACGGCGAGTGGTTGCGTAACGAAACGATGGCGTCGCGCCGGCCGGAGACTGCGGAAATCCTGACGAATCGCCGAATAGTCGCAAAAGGTCGATCACCCGAAAGAACTACTCCTTCCAAGATTCGACAAGACCGTCCAATCGAAGTAATATCGCAGACGGACATAGGGGGTGCGCCCGAAGGATATTCGGGCGTTTCCGTGTCCGGACTGCCAGGCAAAACAAAGATTCGGCCAACAAGGTCGGACAGGCACGGGTCGCGGTTGCAGTATCTCGAGGAGATTACCATGCCGGACACCGTCAACGTTGCTTTGCTGGGTCGCAACTCGATTGTCCGCGAAGGACTGCGCCGCATCCTCACCGAGGAGAATTTCCACGTCGTCCAGTCGGTCGATCAGGCCGACAATCTCGACGGGGCGCGCATCGACGAACCGCCGCCGGTATTGATCGTTGTCGATAGCGGCGCCGACCAGGACGATCTCGATAACGTCCGTATGCTCCAGCGCCGCTTCCCCGAAGCGCGGCTGGTATTGCTGTCGGACAGTTTCGATTTCGACGCGATGGTCCGCGCCTTCCGGATCGGGATCCACGGCTATATCGTCAAGGAAATCAGCTGCAAGCAGCTGGTCGGCTCGCTGCAGCTGGTGGCGATGGGCGAAAAGGTGATGCCGTCGAAGCTGGCCGATGCGCTGCCCGCGCACGCCACGTTCTTCGAGGCGCCCGACACGCGCAAGACGCTGGACGGCGCGGCGCTGTCCGACCGCGAGCTCGAGATCCTGCGGTGCCTGATCATGGGCTGCCCGAACAAGATCATCTCGCGCCGGCTGGAAATCAGCGAGGCGACGGTCAAGGTCCACGTCAAGGCGATCCTGCGCAAGCTGCGCGTGCAGAACCGCACGCAGGCGGCGATCTGGGGCGTCAACCGCGGGGTCGAGGGCTTCGCCTACGATGCTCCTGCGGCGGCCGCGGCGGCACAACCGGCGATGATCGCCGCCTGAGGCGGTCGCCGCCGAGCGCCTTTCATTCCTCGTGCCAGGACGGCGCCCGATGCCGACGCGAGCCATCCGATCGTTGATCGAGCGCGCGCGCGGCACCGGGCTTCGCCGTCAGATCATCAATATCGGCCACCTCACCACCGGCAATTTCGCCAATGCCGGGATCATGCTGATCAGCACCGGCATCGCCGCGCGCGCGCTGGGGCCGACCGATTACGGCATCCTGATCCTGGCGCTGTCGTTCGGCCGGACGGTCGAGCGCATCTGCCGGTTCGAATCGTGGCAGCCGCTGATCCGCTTCGCCGCCGAGATGGAAGGCAAGGCGAGCCCGCGCGCGTTCCGGCGGCTGTTCGCCTACGGGCTGATGTTCGACGCGGCGGCGGCGTTCGTCGCGGCGATGGCGACGGTGCTGCTGGCGGTGTTCGCGGGACCGCTGTTCGGCTTTTCGGCGCCGCATATCGACCTTGCGGTGATCTATTCGGCGGCGCTGCTGGTCAATTATACCGGGATGCCGACCGCGGCGCTGCGGCTGGCGGGGAAATACGCGACGATCGCCTATACGCAATATGTCGGCAACGTGCTGCAGGTGTTCCTGGCGCTGTGGTGCTGGCACCAAGGCACCGGTCTCTACGGGTTCATGCTGACCTGGACGGTGCCGCAGATCGTCGGCGCCGCGCTGTTCTTCGTGCTGGCGGTGCGCGCGCTGGAGCGCCAGGGGATCGGCAACCCGCTGACGGTGCCGGTCGCGTGGCTGAAAGGCGGGGTGCCGGGGTTCCTCGGCTTCGCCTGGTCGAGCAACATCTCGATGACGCTGAGGACGATGACCAGCGAGGCCGACGCGCTGGTGGTCGGCGCGCTGGCGGGGCCGAAGGCGGCGGGCTTCTATTACCTCGCCAAGCGGATCGCCAAGGCCGGGCAGCAGATCGGCGCGCAAGTGCAGGCGGTGATCTATCCGGACATCGCGCGGATGTGGGCGAAGGGCGACATCGCGCGGTTCCGATCGACCACGCTGCACGTCCAGGCGGTGCTGGCGGCGGCGGGGCTGTCGCTGCTGGTCGCGGCATGGCTGGCGGCCGAGCCGGTGATCCGGCTGGGGCTGGGCGAGGCGTATCGCGGGGCCTATCCGCTGCTGCTGACGCAGCTGGTCGCGGTGATCTTCGCGATGCACGCGGGGCCGTCGCGCTCGGCGCTGCTGGCGATGAACCGGCCGCGCGCGGTGCTGGTGATCGCGGCGGCGGGGATGGTCTCGTTCTTCGCGGTGGCCTTCGCGCTGGTGCCGCGGATCGGGCCGATGGGCGCCAATATCGGGCAGATTGCGCTCTGCCTGGTCATCGCGGTGCCGATGGACGTGATCTGGCTGCGCGCCACCCGGCCGGCGCGCGCGCGGCGCGGGGAGCTGGCGGCGGCGGAGTGACCTGCGCTCTCCAATCGCCCTTCGACAAGCTCAGGGCGAACCGGGGGGCGAGCTCAGCGGACCGATCCGATGAAGGTGGCGCGGCCGCCCGAATAGTAGCGCGGCTCGAGGCCTTTCGCGGTCGCCGGGAGCTGGCGGACGCCGTCGAAGCCGGCGTAGCGCATCAGCTCGATCACCGCGGCGGCATTGGGGTAGAATTGCAGGAACTCGGCCTTGCGCCAGCGCGAGGTGGTGATGTTCCACGCGGTGTCGTCCACCGCGGGGACGCACTTCATGTGCCACATCGGCCAGCGCTTGAGCAGGTTGTTGATGACCGGGATGCGCATCAGCGTGGTGTCCACCACCAGCGCGCCGTCGGCGACGCCGGCGATGCGCTTAAGGCTCAGCACCGGGTTTTCGAGGTGGTAGAGGATGCCGAAGCACAGGATGAGGTCGAAGCGGCCGACCGTCTCGGGCGACAGCTCCTCAAGGTGGAGCTTGCGGTATTCGAGATTGTCGAGCGCGAGCGCGTCGCGGATGAAATTGGCCTGTTCGAGGTAGTGGTCCTCGACGTCGATGCCGACGACCTGCTTGGCGCCGGCTTGCGCGGCGGCGACGGCGAAGCCGCCGCAATTGCACGCGATGTCGAGCACGCGCTTGCCCTCGAGCGTGCCGCCGCACGCCTCGAGGATCGCCGGCCAGGCGTGGTCGAGCAGCGACTTGAGCCGAGTCTTCTCGCGCTCCTGCCGCGAAAATTCGGGGAGGTGCGTGCTGAGCCCATAGGGAAGGTCGATCGCGTGGTGGAACGGCGCGAGCCGCTTCAGTTCGCTTTCCATCGTCGCGCGCGGCATCGCCGCGCCGTCTTCCGAAACCTGTACCTGACTTGCCATGCCGCCCTCCTTGACTGCGCCGCGACCATAAGCGGGGGCGCGCGCCGCCGCGCTACGGGAAGGCGTGGTAGCCCTAAATCGCTCGCGCCCGCCGCGCGAGGCAGTCGGCAACCGACGTCTCGGCGGGAAGGAAGAAGCGGTTGGGCCCAGGGTGGCCGCGCTCCGGCGTGATCGGGTGGAGGCGGCTGTCGTAGGCGCGATAGCCGGCGTCGCGCAGCAAGCGCATGACCTTTTCCTGCTGGTGCGTCACCTCGACCATCAGCACCGGACGGATGCGCGCGAGACAGTCGGTCATGCCCTTGAGCGCGGCGAGTTCGCCGCCCTCGATGTCGATCTTGATGAAATCGGGGGCGATGCCGCGCTCGGCGATGAAGGCGTCGAGCGTCACCGTCTCGACCTCGATGCTGCGATAGCCCTCATGGCTGAAGGCATTGTCGCGGTTCGCGGAGAACACCGAATAATTGTCGACCAGCGTCGAGTTCTGCCCCGTCAGCCCTTCGATGAAGAAGCGCGCGCGGCCGGCATGGTCGCTGACCGCGCGGCGGACGATCTCGACCCCCGGCAGGCCGGCGACATTGGGCTCGAGATAGGCGAGGTTGTCGGGGCTCGGCTCGAACAGGATCGCCCTCCCCGTCGGACCGGCGAGATGCGCGAAATACGTGCTGATATAACCGATGTGGCTGCCGAGCTCGAACACCGTGTCGCCGGGCCGGATCAGCCGCGCGAAATTGAGCATGACATTGTGCTCTCGGCGGCGGCCGTAGAACCAATAGCCCTTGTGGCGGAAGCGGTGGAGGCGGATGCGGTGGCCGAGCACCCAATGGTGGTCGATCTCCATGTCGCGCTGACCGAACCGCGCGAGCCCGGAGAGCGCGAGGCGGCGCAGCCATTTGACGCGCATCAGGCGATGGTCGATCGCGAACGCCTTGGCGCGTTGCAGCGGGGACGCGAGTGAGGATGCCATGTCCGAGCTCCGTCGATGGAAGCGCGCGATCCTAACCGAGCTGCCTCGCCGGCGCGGCAGCGCATGGGGATTAGCCCGGAAAGCGCATCAGGACCGCGGTTCAGCCACGCCGCGCGCTTCGGCGACGCGGCGGGGATCGATGCGCTCACCGCCAAGGAGCATATGCGCGGTGCGGATGAGGACGAGCGCGTCGCGGCGGCGCGAGCGGTGGCGGATATACCAGAGATCGAGCGCGAGCTTGTCGTGCTGCGAGAGCGCGGTGTTGCCGTGGACCTGAGCCCAGCCGGTGAGGCCGGGGCGCACCGCGCCGCGCTCGACGCCGGAGGCGCCGAAGCCGGCGACCGTTTCGGGAAGCAGCGGGCGCGGACCGATCAGGCTCATGTCGCCGGCGAGGAGGTTGAGGAGCTGCGGGAGCTCGTCGAGCCGGGTGCGGCGGAGCAGGCGGCCGATCGGCGGCGTGCGCTCGGCGTCGGGGAGCGGGCGGCCGTCGGCGTCGCGGCGATCGGCCATCGTGCGGAACTTGCGGATGGTGAAGATGCGCCCGCCGCGGCCGGCGCGGGGCTGGGCGAAGAGCACCGGCGCGCCGAGCGTCAGGCGGATGGCGAGCGCGGTCGCGAGCATCACCGGAGCTGCGGGGATGAGCGCGACCGTCGCGGCGAGGATATCGAGCGCGCGGCCGGTGCGGGGGGTGCGGGGGGTGCGGGGGGTGCGGGGTCGGGGCGAGGGTGTCGGCATGTTTCGCAAGCGCCTCCGAGCCGGGTTTCGCAAGGCTAGGCGGGCGGGGCTGCGGCGGCAAAGGCGCAAAGGGAGTAGCATCCGGGTAGCGGGGCGCGGTGCTCCTGCGAAAGCGGGAGCCCAGGGTTGTAGCGCCGCCCTTCGAAGCCTGGGCTCCTGCTTTCGCAGGAGCACGGCAAGGCCTCGTCGGTCATTCCCGCGAAAATTCGTGGGGTGGCTCAGGAAGGAGGGCATGTGCGGGGGCTTGTGCGAAGGTCCTGCCGTCGCGGAGCACGGTGGTCAGTCGTCCTCGTCTTCGAAGCCGACCAGCGCCAGTGCGCGGGCGGTGATCTGGTGGGTGGCGCACCAGTGGACGAGGGCGTCGTCGCGGCCGTGGGTGACCCAGACTTGGCGGGGCGACAGCTCGCGGATGGTGGCGGTGAGCTCGTCCCAGTCGGCGTGGTCGGAGACGATCAGCGGCAGCTCGACATTGCGCTGGCGGGCGCGCTGGCGGATGCGCATCCATCCGCTCGCCATCGCGGTGATCGGATCGGGCAGCCGCCGCGACCAGCGGTCGTTGAGCGCGCCGGGCGGGCACAGCACGATGCGGCCGCGAAGCGCGTCCTTGTCGGCGCCGGTCGCCGGGCGGAGGTCGCCGAGGTCGATGCCGTGTTCGACATAGAGATCGCACAATCGCTGGAGCGCGCCATGGAGGTGGATCGGGTCCTCGTGCCCCATCAGCCGCAGCTCGCGGATGAGGCGCTGCGCCTTGCCGAGCGCATAGGCGCCGACCAGCACGCAACGGTCGGGATTGGCGTGGAGCGCGGCGAGCAGCTTGTCCAATTCCTCATGGGTCTCAGGGTGGCGGAAGACGGGAAGGCCGAAGGTCGCCTCGGTGACGAACACGTCGCATGGCACCGGCTCGAACCGGGCGCAGGTCGGGTCGGGACGGCGCTTGTAGTCGCCCGACACGACGATCCGCTCACCGCGCCAGTCGAGCACGATCTGCGCCGAGCCGAGGACGTGGCCGGCGGGGACGAAGGTGACTTCGACCTCGCCGAGCGTCAGCGGCTCGCCATAAGCGACGGGCATACCGGGTTGCGGGCCGTAGCGGCACTCCATGATCGCCAGCGTTTCGGGAGTCGCCCACACCGCGCCGTGGCCGCCGCGGGCGTGATCGGCATGGCCGTGGGTGACGAGCGCGCGGGGACTGGGGACGGAGGGATCGATCCAGGCGTCGGCAGGGCGGACGTAGATGCCGTGCGGATGCGGATCGAGCCAGTCGCCGAGCGTGATCATGGGTCCTATATGGCTGGAATGCGCGGTGGTTCCGAATCCCTAATTGCCCCTCCCCTTCAGGAGCGCCGGGTCGGCCATGCCCCCGGCATGACCTGAACGATGCGGAGCATCGTTCACCCGGCGCTGGGTTGGGGTGGGGCAGTAAACCCGGACGAATCGCTCGACGTTCCCGACTTCCCCACCCCCAACCCCTCCCCTGAAGGGGAGGGGCTTTGAGTCTGCCCTTGCCTCTCGCCGAGTGGTTCGTCGCGCGCGGGTGGGCGCCGCGGCGGCATCAGCTTGCGATGCTCGACGCGGCGCGCGCCGGGCGGCACGCGCTGCTCGTCGCGGCGACCGGGGCGGGGAAGACGCTGGCCGGGTTCTTGCCCAGCCTTGTCGAGCTTATCGAAGCGCCGACCGACGGGCTGCACACGCTCTACGTCTCGCCCTTGAAGGCGCTGGCGGTGGACGTGCAGCGCAACCTGATCACGCCGATCGACGAGATGGGGCTAGACATCCGGGTCGAGACGCGGACCGGAGATACGCCGTCGGACCGCAAGGCGCGGCAGCGGGCTCGGCCGCCGCAGATGCTGCTGACCACGCCCGAATCGCTGTCGCTGCTGCTGAGCTATCCGGACAGCTTCACGATGTTCGCCGGGCTGAAGGCGATCGTGGTCGACGAGGTCCATGCCTTCGCGACGGGCAAGCGCGGCGACCTGCTGGCCTTGTGCATGGCGCGGCTGCAGCGGATCGCGCCGGGGATGCGGCGGGTGGCGCTATCGGCGACGGTCGCCGATCCCGATGCCTATCGCGCGTGGCTCGCGCCCGACGGCGATATCGATGCGGTGGCGCTGGTCGAGGGCGAGGCCGGGGCGGAACCGCACGTCGATATCCTGCTGCCCGAGGGACGCGTGCCATGGGCGGGACATTCGGGGCGCTATGCCGCCGAACAGGTGATGGCGGAGATCGAGACGCACAAGACGACGATCGTGTTCTGCAACACGCGCAGCCTTGCCGAGCTGATCTTCCAGGACCTGTGGAAGGTCAACGCGCTGGGGCTGCCGATCGGAGTGCATCACGGCAGCCTGGCGCGCGAGGCGCGGCGCAAGGTCGAGGGCGCGATGGCGGCAGGGCGGCTGCGCGCATTGGTCGCGACCGCGAGCCTCGACCTCGGGGTCGATTGGGGCGATGTCGATTGCGTCATCCAGATGGGCGCGCCCAAGGGGGCGTCGCGGCTGCTGCAGCGGATCGGGCGGGCCAACCATCGGCTCGACGAGCCGTCGGAGGCGGTGATCGTGCCGGGCAACCGGTTCGAATATCTGGAGGCGCGCGCAGCATTGGACGCGGTGACCGCGGGCGAGCTCGACAATGAGCCATTCCGCGCCGGCGCGCTCGATGTGCTCGCGCAGCACGTCATGGCCTGTGCGTGCGCGGCGCCGTTTCGCGAGGACGAGCTGCTCGACGAGGTGCGCTCGGCGCTGCCCTATTCGGCGCTGACGGAGGAGACGTTCGCGCGCGTGCTCGGCTTCATCCGCGACGGCGGCTATGCGCTGCGCGCCTACGACCGGTTCAAGCGGCTGACGCAGGATCCCGGATCAAGTCCGGGGCAAGCTGGAACGTGGCGCGTCAGTCACCCGCGGTTCGTGCAGCAGCACCGCCTCAACGCCGGGATCATCGTCGAGGCGACGATGCTGACCGTGCGGTTCAGGAACGGCCGCCAGCTCGGCAAGGTCGAGGAAGGGTTTGCCGCGACGCTGTCGCCGGGGGACACGTTCTTCTTCGCCGGACTGAGCCTGGAGGTCGAGCGGATCGATACCGAGGACCTGATCGTCCGCGCGAGCCGGCGGCCGGCGCGAATCCCGACCTATGGCGGGGCGCGGATGCCGATCTCGACCAATCTCGCCGACCGGGTGCGGCGGTTCCTGGCGAGCGCCGGGGAGTGGCATCGCTTTCCCGACGACGTCCGCGAATGGCTGGAGATGCAGGCGCGCCGCTCGGTGCTGCCGCGCGCCGACCAACTGCTGGTCGAGACCTTCCCGCGCGAGGGGCGGCATTATATGGTCGCCTACAGCTTCGAGGGGTGGAACGCGCACCAGTCGCTGGGAATGCTGGTGACGCGGCGGATGGAATCGCAAGGGCTGAAGCCGCTGGGGTTCGTCGCGAGCGATTATGCGATCGGCACCTATTCGCTCGATCCGGTGACCGACCCCGCCAGCCTGTTCTCGCCCGACATCCTCGAGCATGAGTTCGTCGATTGGGTGCAGCAATCGCATTTGCTCAAGCGCGCGTTCCGCGAGGTGGCGGTGATCGGCGGCCTGGTCGAGCGCCAGCATCCGGGCAAGCGCAAGACCGGCAAGCAAGTGACCTTCTCGACCGACCTTATCTATGACGTGCTGTCGAAATACGAGCCCGATCATCTGCTGCTGCGCGCGGCCTGGGCCGATGCGCGCGCCAAGATGACCGACGTCGGCCGGCTCGCCGACCTGCTCGACCGCGCGGGCAGGACGATGGTGCATGTCGCCGCCGAGCGCGTGACGCCGCTCGCGGTGCCGGTGCTGACGCTGATCGGGCGCGAGCGGGTGGCGACGGGTCTCGCCGACGACGCGCTGCTGGCGGAAGCCGAGGAGCTCGCGGCGGAGGCGATGCGGGCCGACTGAGCGGTTCGCCGGCCTCAGCGAACGCCTTGCCGAAGGTCCGCATCGGGCGTAATCTCGAGCCATGGTCGCGATCGTGCCCCTGGCGCTGACGGCGCTGCTTTCCGGCGCGAGCTTGCCTGCGCAGACCGTGCCGCCGATCCCGCTGATCGCCGCCGAGCAGCCGCCGCTGCCGATCGACGCGCTGATGTTCGGCGACGACGCCTCGCGGATGACCGTGCCGGTGTCGATCGGCGAGCGCGGGCCGTACGAGTTCGTCGTCGATACCGGGGCGCAGCGCACCGTCGTCTCGCACGACCTCGCCGGGCTGCTGGGGCTCAGGCCGGGCCGGCGCGTGCGCGTGACCGCGATGACCAGCGTCGCGGTGGTCGATACGGTGCAGGTGCCCTCGCTGACGCTGAGCAAGATCGCCGCGGCGGCGATCGAGGCGCCCGCGCTGGACCAGACGAACATGGGCGCGCCGGGGATGCTGGGGATCGACGCGTTGCAGGGCCGAGTCGTGTCGATCGACTTCGACCGGCACGAAATGGCTGTGCGGCCCTCGCGCAAGCGGTCGCAGCGCTTCACGCCGCCGGGCGAGGTCGTCGTCACCGCGCGCAGCCGCTTCGGCCAGCTCATCGTCACCGACGCGCATTGGCACAACGAGCGAGTCTCCGTGGTGGTCGATACCGGGACCGCCGTCACGGTGGCCAATCCGGCGTTCTTCCGAATGCTCGGCAAGGCGTGGAAGCCGCTCGGCAAGGTCGGGCTGATCTCGGCGCTCGGCGAGTTCGTGAACGCCGACTATATTTCGGTCGATCGGCTCCAGATCGGCGAGGTGACGTTCCACGACGTGCCGGTCGCGATCGAGGACGCGGAGCCGTTCCACCGCTTCGACCTCGTCGACCGGCCGGCGCTGCTGCTCGGGATGGACGCGCTGAGGCTGTTCCGCAACGTCGAGATCGACTTCGCCAACCGCGAGATCCGCTTCAGTATGCCCGTCGCGCTGATCGCAGCGAACTGAGCCGACTTACGCGGGCGCCCGGCCGGGCGGCGCGATCACACCGTCACTTGCTCGCCAAGCTCCAGCACCTTGCCCGGCGGGATCTGGAGGAAGTCGGTGGGGTCGGAGGCGTTGCGCTGAAGGAACATGAAAATGCGGTCCTGCCAGAGCGGCATCCCTTCGTCCTTCGACGGCTTGAGCGTGTTGCGGCCGATGAAATAGGAGGTCTTGTTGATCTCCAGCTCGACGCGGCGGCCCTTGGCCTCCAGCCCCAGGTCGCGCGGGACGTCGGGGGTTTCCATGAAGCCGTAGGTCAGCGTGACGCGGGTGAAGGCGTCGTTGATCCGCTCGACCTCGGCACGCTTGTCGGGGGGGACGATCGGGCGATCGGCGGTGCGGACGCTGACGACGAAATTCCTCTCGTGCAGCACCTTGTTGTGCTTGAGGTTGTGGAGCAGCGCGCCCGGCGCGCTCTCGGGGTTGGCGGTGAGGAACACCGCGACGCCCTCGACCCGCTCGGGCGGACGGCGCTCGAGCGCGGCGGCAAGGTCGGCGAGCGGGACGCTGTGGCGCTGCTCGAACACGCGGACGATACCGCGCCCGCGCACCCAGACGCTGATGACGAGCCCGATCGCCGCGGCGACCGCGAGCGTGATCCACCCGCCCTCGACCACGCGCAGCAGGTTGGCGGCGAAGAACACGACATCGAGCGCGAAGAACGGCCCGATCAGCAGCGCCGCGCGCGGGCGGCTCCAGCGCCAGCGATGGCGCACGACGATGTAGGACAGCGCGGTGGTCACCAGCATCGTGCCGGTCACCGCGATGCCGTAGGCCGCGGCCATGTCGGTCGAATTGCGGAATTGGACGATCAGGATGAGAACGCCCGCGAGCAGCAGCCAGTTGATCGCGGGAAGATAGAGCCGCGGCGCGTCGCCGGCGATGCTGCGGCGGACGCGCAGGCGCGGCAGCAGACCGAGCTGGATCGCCTGCTGAGTCAGCGAATAGGTGCCGCTGATCACCGCCTGGCTGGTGATGATCGTCATCAGGATCGCCAGCAGGATGAGCGGAACGCGCAGCGGCACCGGCGCCATCAGGAAGAACCAGTCGGCGTTGAGGAAGCGGCCGTTGGCCATCGCCGAGCCCTGCAGCGCATCGAGCGCGATCGCCGCCTGACCGAAATAGTTGAGCACCAGCGCGGGCAGCACCACCGCGAACCAGCCGCGCCGGATCGCGCCGCGGCCGAACGCGCCCATATAGGCGGTCATCGCCTCCGCACCCGCGACGGTCAGGCTCATCGCGCCGAATACGAAGAAGCCGGTGATGCCATGGTCGGCGACGAAGCGGATCGCCCAGAGCGGCGACAGCGCGGCGAGCACCGCGGGCTCGGCGACCAGCCGCCACAGCCCCAGCGCGCCGATCGCGACGAACCAGACCAGCGAGATCGGGCCGAACAGCCGCGCGAAGCGCTGCGTGCCGCGCGCCTGGACCGCGAACAACGCAATGAGGATGGCGATGGTGAGGAAGAAGATGGCGTGTTCGCTGACCGCGGCGCGCGCGCCGGGCAGTGTGCGCAGCCCTTCCGACGCGGCGAGCACCGACAGCGCCGGCGTGATCAGCGAATCGCCATAGAACAGTGCCGCGCCCGCCGCGCCGAGCACCAGCGCGGTGCGCGCGCGCGTTCCCCGGCCGCGCCGCGCGATCGCCGCGAGCGCGAGCACCCCGCCCTCGCCCTGGTTGTTCGCGCGGAGCAGCAGCAGGACGTATTTGATCGATACGACGATGATCAGCGACCAGAAGGCGAGCGACAGCACGCCGAGAATCTCCGCCGCGCCGATCCCGCTGGTGCCGGCCTGATGGAGCGCGTCGCGAAACGCGTAGATCGGGCTGGTGCCGATATCGGCGAATACGACGCCGAGCGCGGCAAGGCCCACCGCGAGCTCGGGGCGCCGACCGGCTTCGGCGGTTTGGGGATGAGGTTCGGACATGCGGGCCGCGCCTTTACGCCGATCGTTGCGCAATGCCAACGCGCGAGGCGGTTGAACGGCTGCCGCGCACGCGCCATAGCGGGACGATGGTTCGCTTTTCGTTCGCCGGTCACGCCTTCGACGCGCTGCCCAAGGGCGCATTGTTCTGGCCGGCGCGGCGCGCGCTGATCGTCGCCGACCTGCATTTCGAGAAGGCGAGCTGGTTCGCGGCGGCAGGGCAGATGCTGCCGCCGTACGATTCGCTGGCGACGCTCGCCGACCTGACCGCGGTCGCGGCGGCAACCGCGCCGGAGGAAATCTGGTGCCTGGGCGACAGCTTCCACGATTCGGCGGGGTGCGAGCGGCTCCCCGAGCGCGCGCGGGCGATGCTGACGGCACTGACCGCGCGCCACCGCTGGGTTTGGATCGCGGGCAACCACGACCGCGATCTCGTCGACCATTGCGGCGGCGAGGTGATGGACGAAGCGGTGGTGGACGGGCTGGTGCTCCGCCACGAAGCCGACCCCGCCGAGCCGCGCCCCGAGCTGTCGGGGCATTTCCACCCCAAGCTGAGGATCACGGTGCGCGGACGCAGCGTGGCGCGGCGCTGCTTCGTGGCGACCGAGCGGAAGCTGATCCTGCCGGCGTTCGGGTCGCTGACCGGGGGCCTGGATGCGCACCATCCGGAGATCGTGCGCGCAGTGGGGATGCGGGCGGAAGCACTGGTCGCGTTGGAGGACCGGCTGCTGCGGTTTCCGCTGGCGGCTTAGGCCCTGCCCGACTTCGCTCGAACCGAACGGATTCGGGTGAGTCGGTCTGATAAAAATCGGAGCGGATATCGCCCCTATACTGCCAGCTTGGGGAAGGCGGCGCGGAATGCGGCGAGCTTGGGCTTGTCCCAGCGCACGATATACGGGTGCAGCGGGTGGCGGTCGAAGAAGTGCTGGTGATAGGCTTCGGCCGGGTAAAAGGTGCCGGTTTCGATGCGGGTCACGATCGGCGCCTTGAACGCGTGGGCGCGCTTCAGTTGCGCGATATAGTCGGCGGCGACGCGGCGCTGCGCTGCGTCCTGCGGGAAAATCGCCGACCGATAGCTGGGCCCGCTGTCGGGTCCCTGGCGGTTGAGCTGGGTGGGGTCGTGCGCGACCGAGAAAAACACACGCAGCAGCGTGCCGTAGCTCACCACCTGCGGGTCATAGACGATACGGATCGCCTCGGCATGGCCGGTGCGCTCGGTCGAAACGTCGGCATAGCTGGCAGTCGCGCCGCTGCCGCCGTCATAGCCGGCGGTGACCGACTTCACGCCGCGGACATGTTCGAACACCGCCTCCGTGCCCCAGAAGCAGCCGCCGGCGAGCACCGCGGTCGCATCATGCCCGCGCGCCGGCACATCGTGCGCGGGCGGCGGGATCGACACGGCATGTTCGGCATTGGCGATGCCGCCGAACATCGCGGCGGCGGCGAGCCCGGCGAAGCCGGAAACGGCGACGATCAGGCGGTTCATGGTTTCTCCCGGTCAGAGCGTGAGATGCCTAACGCAAGAGAGATGAACCGAAGCTGAGTGACGATGGACGGAGGCGGAGTCCTGGTCCCGGCGCTCATCCGTTGCGGGGCTGGGCTCCTGCTTTCGCAGGAGCGCGAACCGTCAGCCCACGACGGCCTGCTCGACCGGCGCGGGGTGATGATGGAGGCTGTGCGCCACCGCGCCCGGATGCAACGCGACGACGCCGATCGCGCCCAGCACGAATCCGCCGACGAACCGCCAGAAGAATCCCGACTTCAGCATGGTACGCATACGCCTTCACAGTCCCTTTCGCGCCGCTCGCATACGAGATACGGCAGAATCGCTGACCGACAGATCGGAATCGCCCCGATCGCTTTCAAGCCCTATTACCGGAGTCGGTGTTAACGGAAGCTGGCTCGCCCGTTCATCGCAGCGCGGCACATGCCGTCTGGATTCGCTCGCACGCTTGGGTCAGCAGCGCTTCGGAGGTGGCGTAGCTGATCCGCATCGCCGGTGATAGGCCGAATGCGACACCGGGCACCGCGGCGACCTTGGCATCTTCGAGCAGGTAGGCGACCAGCGCCGAATCGCTGTCGATCGCCTGCCCTCCGGGGGTCGTCTTGCCCATCAGCCCCGACAGGTCGGGATAGACGTAGAAGGCGCCCTCGGGGGTCGGACAGTCGATGCCGTTGACCTGATTGAGCATCGACACGACGAGATCGCGGCGCGACTGGAAGGCGGCGGCGCGTTCCTTGAGGAACGACTGGTCGCCGGTCAGCGCGGCGGTCGCGGCGGCCTGCGCGATCGAGCAGGGGTTCGAGGTCGATTGCGACTGCAGCTTGGCGATTCCCTTGATGAGCGGCGCGGGGCCGCCGGCAAAGCCGATCCGCCAGCCGGTCATCGCATACGCCTTCGAGCAGCCGTTGACCGTCAGCGTGCGCTCGTAAAGCGAGGGGCACACCTCGGCGATCGTAGCGAACGTGAAATCGTCGTAGGTGATGTGCTCGTACATGTCGTCGGCGAACACCCAGACGTGCGGATGCCGCTCGAGCACTTCGCCCAGCGCCTTCAACTCATCGGCGGTGTAGCCGGCGCCGGTCGGGTTCGAGGGCGAGTTGAGGATCAGCCACTTCGTCCGGGGCGTGATCGCCGCCTCGAGCTGCTCGGGCCTCAGCTTGTAGTTCTGCGCCGCGCTGCACGCGACGAACACCGGGGTGCCGCCGGCGAACTGGACCACGTCGGGATAGCTGACCCAATAAGGCGCGGGCACGATCACTTCATCGCCGGCATCGACCGAGGCGACGATCGCGTTGAACAGCGTGTGCTTGCCGCCGACGTTCACGGTGATCTGGGCCGGCGTATAGTCGAGGCCGTTGTCGCGCTTGAACTTGGCGGCGATCGCTTCCTTCAACTCGGGCGTACCATCGACGTTGGTATATTTGGTCTTGCCCGCGCGGATCGCCGCGATCGCGGCCTCCTTGACGAAATCGGGCGTGTCGAAATCGGGCTCGCCGGCGCCGAGGCCGATGACATCGACGCCGGCGCGCTTCAATTCCATGACCTTCGAGGTGATGGCGAGCGTGGGCGAAGGCTTGATACGGCCGAGCGCGGCGGAAGTCTGCATGGGTGTGGCGCCTGTCCTGAAAGGGAGGGAAGCGGCCGCGCCTATAGACCGCCCGCCTTCGCAACTGCAACAGCGGGAATCAGGCCGCGCAGCGCATTTCCGATGAAAAAGCCGCCAGCGAGGTCGTCGGGGGTCAAGTCGCCCTCGATCGCGCGGCCGGTTTCGATGAGCTCGGCGCGCAGCACGCCAGGGAGCAGCCCGCGCGACAGCGGCGGGGTGACGAGCGTGCCGTCACGATCGACGAACAGGCTGGTGAGGGTCCCTTCGGTCACGAAGCCGTCGCGATCGACCATCGCCACATCGAAGGTGCCGGCGGCGGCGCGCACGGCGGCATAGTCGCTGCGCGCGCTGGTCTTGTGCGCTAGGCGGATGTCGTTCGGCGCGAACGGGTGCGGGACCAGCGCAACGGGCACCGGCTCGAGCGGCGCGGGGGGCAGCGGCGAGACCTGGATCGCGATCGCGCCGCCCGGCGCGAGCAGCAGCCGGATGCGCCGGGCGTCACGCAGGCGGAAGGTCGCGGCCTGAAGCTCGTTGCGCGTGGCGTGGCGATCGAAGGGATAGCCGAAGCGAAGCGCGCTCGCCTTCATGCGCGCAAGATGGCGCTCGAGCAGCGGGATGCCGGTCTCGGGATCGAACACCATCGTTTCGATCAGATCGAAGCGACGCTGTCCGGCGGCGACGAACGCGCCCTTGGCGAGGCATTCGGCCCATTCCTCGCCGACGCGCGAATCGGCGACGATGCCCGAGCCGAGGCCGATCCGCGCAATCCCCTCTCCCGTCACCGCGAGCGTGCGGATCGCGACGTTGAACATCGCGTCGCCGTCGGGGTCGATCCGGCCGATCGCGCCGGTGTAGATGCCGCGCGGCTCGCCCTCGACCTCGGCGATCACTTCGCTCGCGCGGATCTTGGGCGCGCCGGTGATCGAGCCGCAGGGAAACAGCGCCTCGATCACCGACACCGCGTCGCGCCCCGGCGCCAGCGTGGCGGCGACGTCGGACACCATCTGGTGGACCGTCGGATAGCTCTCGACGCGGAACAGCGACGGCGCCGCGACGCTGCCGGGAATGGCGACGCGCGACAGGTCGTTGCGGAGGAGATCGACGATCATCAGGTTCTCGGCGCGCTGCTTGTCGTCGCCCGCGAGGCGGACGACCGCGGCGCGGTCCTCGTCGGCGGTGGCTCCGCGGGTCGCAGTGCCCTTCATCGGGCGCGCGAGCAGCCGGTCGCCGTCGAGGCGGAAGAACAGCTCTGGCGAGAAGGACAGGATGCGCTGCGCGCCGGTGTCGATCAGCGCGCCGTAGCCGGCCTTCGCCTGCCGCCTCAGGCGCGCGTAGAGCGCGAGCGGAGCGCCGACGAAGCGCACCTCGGCGGGAAAGGTGAGGTTCGCCTGGTAGATGTCGCCCGCGGCGATCAGCTCGAGCGCGCGCGCCAGGCGGTCGTCATAGGCGCCGCGGTCGATCAGCGGCTCGGGCGCGGCCGCCCAGGCCCCCGCCGGATCAGGGAGCCACGCGGGCACCGCGTCGGGAGCGATCGTCTCGAACCCGTCGAACAGGCCGAACCATGCGAGCGGCCCGTCGGGCGCGCCGGCGCTCGCCAGCCTGGGCTCGATCCCGCTGCCCGCCTCGTAAGTGAGGAAACCGGCGGCGTGCAGGCCTTGCGCGCAGCCCGCCCGAACCTCCGCGAGCGCGGGGCGGACGTCGTCGACGCTCAGCGCCTCGACGATCCGCACCGGGGCGCGATAGAGCCGGGCCGGCGCCCCACCGGGAGCGGCATCGTCCAGCAGGACATACGGGGCGGGGCAATCGCTCAACATCCTGACGTCAAATGCAACGACGAGCGTATCGAGGGCAACCCCGCGCTTGCCCGCCGGATGCGCGGCGCCTATCCGGCAGCCATGTCGACTCCGCCGCTCAAGGCCGCGATCGTGCCGGTGACGCCACTGCAGCAGAACTGCTCGCTGATCTGGTGTACCGCGACGATGCGCGGCGCGTTCGTCGATCCGGGCGGCGATCTGCCCAAGCTGAAGGCGGCGATGGCGCATCATGGCGTCACGGTCGAGAAGATCATCCTGACGCACGGCCATATCGACCATTGCGGCGAAGCGGGGACGCTGGCGGCCGAGCTCGGCGTGCCGATCGAGGGACCGCACGAGGCGGATCGCTTCTGGATCGCGCGGCTGGACGAGGACGGGCGGCAATACGGCATCCCGGGGCGCGTGTTCGAGCCCGACCGCTGGCTCAACGAAGGCGACCAGGTGAGCGTGGGGGAGCTGACGCTCGACGTCCATCACACGCCCGGACACACGCCGGGGCATGTGATCTTCCACCATCGCGACTCGAAGCTGGCGCTGGTCGGCGACGTGCTGTTCGCGGGCTCGATCGGCCGCACCGACTTTCCGCTGGGCGATCACGCCGCGCTGATCGAGTCGGTGGTGACCAAGCTGTGGCCGCTCGGCGACGACACCGCGTTCATTCCGGGCCACGGCCCGATGAGCAATTTCGCGCGCGAGCGGCAGCACAATCCGTTCGTCGGCGACGCCGCGCTGGCGGGGTGACAGGCTCCAGAGACTGTTCAGCCTTGTGACGGTCCGACGATCGTCGCAGGGCGCGTTGCGGGGGCAGTCAGCGGCGTCAGCACGGCATAAAGGCCCAGGCCGAGGAGCAGCACCATCGTCACCGTCGCGCCGACCGTCCGGCAATAGCGGATCCCGTCCATCCCGAACGGATGCGCGACGCGGGCGAGGAGGAAGACCACGCTTGCCGCCCAGAGCCATAGCGACGGGCCTTCCGTCGTTTCGATCAGGCCGATCAGGATCAGGATGAAGGGCGCGCTTTCGACGTAATTGGCCTGCGCGCGCATCCGGGCGCGGAGCCGCTCGTCGCCGCCGTCGCCGATGCTGACGCCGGCAGCGCGGCGCGCGCGCCCGGTGCGGATCGCGAGCCACAGCGCGATCAGCGCCGCTCCGCCCGCGGTGACCAGGGTGATCGGTAGTGCCGCAATGCCCATCTGCGCCTCCCCTCCTCCCGATACTGTATCCGGTCGCGCTCTTCCCGCCCATCTTGCAACGCGCTCGAAAACCGCTATAGCGCGCACCTTCGCGATGCGTCCGGCCGCTCGAGCCTTCCGCGGCCGATCGGCCGCTGGTTGCGCCTCCTGCAATCCGGGCCTATCGCGGGTCCTGACCCAGATTAGTTTTTGAAGGCAAGGTGCCGAAATGGCCGTCCCCAAGAGAAAGACTTCGCCCTCCAAGCGCGGAATGCGCCGGGCCCATGATTCGCTGAAGGTCGAGGCGTTCCAGGAATGCCCGAATTGCGGCGAGCTGAAGCGCCCGCACAATCTGTGTCCGGCGTGCGGCCATTATAACGGCCGCGAGATCGTCTCGGTCGAGGGCTGAGCGCCTCACGGACACACGGAGACCAGCGCGCGTGACCGACAGTTCCCGGATCGCCGTCGATGCCATGGGCGGTGACGAGGGGCTGGCGGTGATGCTTGCTGGCGTCGCGCGCGCGCGCCGCAAGTTCGAGGGGATGAAGTTCATCCTCGTCGGCGACGAGGCGGCGATCCGCGAGGGGCTGAAGACTCACCCCAATCTGACGGCGCATTCGGAGATCGTCCACGCGCCCGACACGGTCGGCTCGAGCGAGAAGCCGAGCCAGGCGATCCGGCGCGCCAAGACCACGTCGATGGGTATCGCCATCGATATGGTGAAGCAGGGCCGCGCGGGCGCCGCGGTGTCGTCGGGCAATACCGGCGCGCTGATGGCGATGGCCAAGCTCGCGCTACGGACGATGCCCGGCATCGACCGGCCCGCGCTCGCTGCGTTGCTGCCGACGTTGGGCGATAACGACGTCGTGGTGCTCGACCTCGGCGCCAATACCGAGTGCGACGCGAGGAACCTCGTCCAGTTCGCGGTGATGGGCGCGGCCTATGCGCGCACCGCGATGGACCTCGCGAGCCCGCGCGTCGCGCTGCTCAACATCGGCACCGAGGACCAGAAGGGCACCGACATCATCCGCGACGCCGCCGCAACGCTGCGCGCGGCCGATCACCTGCCGCTCGACTTCACCGGCTTCGTCGAGGGCGACCGGCTGTCGCGCGGGCAAGTCGACGTGATCGTATGCGACGGCTTTTCGGGCAATATCGCGCTCAAGACCGCCGAGGGCACCGCGCGCTTCGTCGCCGATCTGTTGCGCCGCGCGTTCCAGAGCTCGACCCGCTCGAAGATCGGCTTCCTGATCTCGCGCCCGGCGACCGAGCTGCTACGCCATCATCTCGATCCCAATACCCACAACGGCGCGGTGTTCCTCGGCCTCAACGGCCTCGTCGTGAAGAGCCATGGCGGCGCGACCGAATTGGGCGTCGCCACTGCGATCGGCGCCGCGGCGAAAATGGTCCGCGACCGCCTCACCGAGCGGATCACCGAGGACCTCGCCAACGTCCGGGCGGCGGCGGCATGATCCGCGCGGTCGTCACCGGCACCGGATCGGCGCTTCCCGCGCGGCGCGTCTCCAACGCCGAGCTCGCCGAGACCGTCGACACCTCCGATGAGTGGATCGTCGAGCGGACCGGCATCCGCTTCCGCCACATCGCGGGTCCCGGGGAGACCACCGCGACGCTCGGCACCGATGCGGCGAAGGCTGCGCTCGCCGCGGCAGGGCGCGCCGCCGCCGATATCGACCTGATCGTGCTGGCAACCGCCACGCCCGACCAGACCTTCCCCTCGTCGGCCACGAAGGTCCAGCATCTGCTCGGCATCGACGATTGCGTCGCGTTCGACGTCGCGGCGGTCTGCTCGGGATTCCTCTACGCGGTGCAGGTCGCCGACAGCATGATCCGCGCCGGCGCGCACCGCCGCGCGCTGGTGATCGGGTCGGAGACGTTCAGCCGCATCCTCGACTGGGAGGATCGCGCGACCTGCGTGCTGTTCGGCGACGGCGCCGGCGCGATCGTGCTCGAGGCTGAGGAGAGCGACGACGACACCGGCCGCGGCATCCTGGCGACGCGGCTCCATGCCGATGGGCGGCACAACGAATTGCTCTATGTCGATGGCGGGCCTTCGACCACGGGCACGGTCGGCAAGGTTCGCATGAAGGGCCGCGAGGTGTTCCGCCACGCCGTCGTCAACCTTGCCGCGGTGCTCGAGGAGACGCTTGCCGCCGCCGGCCTCGCGGTCGAGAATATCGACTGGGTGGTGCCGCACCAGGCCAACGCGCGCATCCTCGACGCGACCGCGCGCAAGCTGGGCCTCGACGCCGGCAGGGTGGTCGTCACGGTCGATCGGCACGCCAACACCTCGGCCGCGTCGGTTCCGCTGGCGCTCGACACGGCAGTCAGGGACGGGCGGATCGCACCGGGCGACCTCGTGCTGCTCGAGGCGATGGGCGGCGGCTTCACCTGGGGCGCGGCGGCGGTCCGGTTCTAACCGGCGGCGTCCTATTCCGATACGGCCGCGGTGGCCCCAAAAGGGCTTTCCGCGCGCCCCGACAATGTGTTACTCATAACATCCATTGACTGGAATCGAGGGATTCGCATGGCGACTGCCGGCACATTGACGCGGGCCGATCTGGCCGAATCGCTTCACCGCAAGGTGGGGCTGTCGCGCGCCGAGTCCGCGACTCTCGTCGAACAGATTCTGGGCCACATGACCGACGCGCTGGCCAAGGGCGAGAACGTCAAGATTTCGGGGTTCGGCACCTTCGTGCTGCGCGACAAGGGCCAGCGGATCGGGCGCAATCCCAAGACCGGGGTCGAGGTGCCGATCGCGCCGCGCCGCGTGCTCACCTTCCGGGCCAGCCAGATGATGCGCGACCGCATCGTCGAGGCCGGCTGACACCGGCCATGGCTGCGGCTTCCGACAAGGACGCCGGCGCCTTCCGCACGATCGGTGAGGTCGCGGGCGACACCGGGCTGGCGCAGCACGTTCTGCGCTATTGGGAAACGCGCTTCCCGCAATTGAAGCCGCTGCAGCGCGCGGGCAACCGACGCTATTACCGGCCCGAGGACGTCGCGCTGGTCCGCCGGATCGACCGGCTGATCAATCGCGAGGGCTATACGATCCGTGGCGTGCAGCAGTTGCTGGCGCGCGAGGGCCGAAGCGCCGCCGCACTGCCGACAAGCGCCGGCAGCAGCCCGCGACTGGCGCGGCTTGCCGCGATCCGCGACCTGATGGCCCGCGCACTCGCCGACGATCGTGGGTAGAATCGCGCGCTCCGTGTCAGGAGTGGAGCTACTGAAGGGCAGCGTAAGGCCCGTGCTCCTGCGAAAGGTCCTCCTCAGCAAAGTCGAAGGGCAGGAGCCCAGAGCCTCACACGGTAGCGCTCGAAATCCTGAGCTCCCGCTTTCGCAGGAGCACGGGGCTCATCGAATGCGCGTCACCGCGGCGATGGCGGCGCTGCTCCTCGCCGGTTGCCGCGGCGCACAGCCCGCGAACGAGACCGCAACGCCCTCCCCCGCCCCCCGGCCGAACTCGATCGCGGTGCCGCTGCCGCAGGCGAGCGCGACGCCGGCCGCATCGCTCGGCCGATATGCCGGCCATTATCCGTTCGACGCGATCGACGGCGTGCGCTTCCTCGGTCAGCCGGCAGTGACGCACGCGGTCGCGGCGCTGGTGCCCGATGCCGCGATTCGCGCGCAAGTGCTGGGCGGCGACGGGCCGGCGGCGCCGATCGCGCTGAAAAACGGCAAGCTGCTCGCCTGGGGCTGCCGGACGCACGATTGCGGCGACCACAATTGGACCGTTGCGATCACCCCCGACGGCAGCGATTCCGTGGTCTGCTATCACGACGCGCCGACGATGCAGGCGCGGTCGCGCTGGTATGTCGCGCCCAGCCGAACGGAGATGCGCGACGGCGACTGCCCGAGCGATTGACAAGCCTTCGTCGCGGAATACTCTGACAATTGCGACGCAAGGCACAAGGCTGCGCGCAGGAGGGGGAATCATGGCAGTCAAGACATTCGCATTGGGCCTCGCCATTGCTGCTCTGGCGGCACCGGCAGCTGCGCAGGACAAATCGGCCGACGACATCGCCAGCAAGATCATCAACCAGCCCGCGCCCGGCGCGTTCGCGGTCTACAACGCGCCAAGGCCCGCCAAGCTCTACAAGGACAAGGCCGTGCAAGGCGGCGAGGCGCTGCGCGTGGCGATTCCCGCGGCGAGCGACCAGCCCTGGTCGATCTCGCTCGCCGATCCGATTTCAAAGCCGGTCAAGAAGGGCGACCGGCTGGCGCTCGCGCTCTACGCCAAGGTCGAGCCGGGCGAGGCGAAGACGACCGGCGCGCACATCGCCAACGCGAGCGTGCAGCTTGCCAAGGCGCCGTACACCGGCGTGTTCGGCGCACCACTGGATATCGGGACCGAGTGGAAGCTCTACACTGTGGCGACCGGCGCCGCGGACCGCGACTATGCGGCGGGCGAACTCACTGTCTCGCTCCAGCTGGCGACGGCGAAGCAAGTGCTCGACATCGGGCCGATCTTCGTGCTCGACCTGGGACCGGGGCAATAGCGCCGCACGCCGACTTCGCCTATGCCGGGCAAACGCAGGCGTAGGAGGTTCGGCGATGCTCGAACACGTGCCCCGCTGGCTGGGGGCGGCGATGAAAGGGATGCGGGCGGGCGCGGACAAGCTGGCGATCGTCCAGCCCGCGCTCGGCGGGCGATTCGGAGCAATCGAGCTGATGAGTCCGGCGTTCGCCGACGGCGCCCGGCTGCCGCCGCGCTTCACCGCCGACGGCGCGGGCGTCTCGCCGCCGCTCGTCTGGGGCAACGTGCCCGAGGGGGCATCGAAGCTGGTGCTGCTGGTCGAGGATGCCGACGCGCCGGCGCCGGCGCCGCTGGTCCATGCGATCCTGTGGGGGCTGCCGGCCGGCGAGCGACGGCTGGAGGAGGGCGCGATCGTCGCCGATGGCGGCGGCAGCAACGACGGGCGCGACGTCGGGCGCAGCTCGTTCCTCCGCGAGGGCTGGTTACCGCCCGATCCGCCGACCGGCCATGGCGAGCATCGCTACGCCTTCCAGTTGTTCGCGCTGGACGAGACAGTCGCCGATCCCGGCGAGACGCCGCGGCGCGCGGCGCTGATCAAGTCGATGAGCGGGCATGTGCTGGCGGCGGGGCTGCTGATCGGCTGCTATTCGCGCGGCGATCCGAAGCCGAAGCTGAGCGGCGGCGGGGCTGCGCTGCGCCCGGCCTGAGCCGCGCGGGGACTCAGCTGAACGGGTTGATGCCGAACGCCGCGCTCTGGGCGGCAAGAATCAGCAGGGTCGTGGCGAAAGCTGCGATGCCGACGGCGAAGCTGCGGGCCATGACGACGAAATCCTTTGGGGTGAAGGGATGCGGTCCCGATCAGGCGATCGGGACCACGGGAACGGCGGCAACAACCAGCACCGCGGCGAACACGAGCGCGGCGGCGGCCGAAGCGGCGACACGCTGGACGGTATCGAAATGGGCAGTCATCGGTATTCTCCCTGTCAGAACCGGCATTTGGACCATCCGAATGCCGATGCCCGATGGTTTGCAGGGGTCGTGCCAATTTCGTAAGACGTTGATTTTGCTATGCTCAGCGAATTAGCTTGTCGCGAGATGGTGAAACCAACCAATTTCGTAAGGGAATATACACCAATTCTTGGCGCGAAATTTCGTGAAAAAACGATGGTTGTGCCGCTGCGAAGCAGGAGCCCGGTATTTACGAGAGCCTCGCCATCCTGGGCTCGTGCTTTCGCAGGAGCACTGTGGGGCGATATGCCGTGTTCCTACCCCGCCTTCAGGCAATTCCGCCCGTCGGCCTTGGCGGCGTAGAGCAGGCGGTCGGCGCGCGCGAACAGATCGGCGAGCGGCTCGCCGGGCGTCGCCGTGGTGACGCCGGCGGAGAAGGTGATCTCGCCGAGCGGGGCATTGGTCTCGCGCAGACGATAGCGCTTGCCGGCGACGGTGGCGCGTGCGCGGTCGAGCATGGCGATCGCGTCATCGAGCGCGACGTCGGAAAACAACACCGCGAATTCCTCGCCGCCATAGCGCGCGACGACGTGGCCGGCGCAATGATCGGCGAGCACCTCGGCGATCGCCTTGAGGACGCGGTCGCCGACGAGGTGGCCGAAACTGTCGTTGAACGCCTTGAAGCTGTCGACGTCGCACACCGCGAAGGCCATCGCCTCGCGCGAGGCGGCGGCGGTGGCGTAGCTTTCCTCGAGCGCGCGGCGATTGGGGAGGCCAGTCAGCGGATCGCGCCGCGCATTGTCGCGCGCCTCCTGCAGCTTCTGGCGCAATTCGGTCGCTTCGCTGGTCGCCGCGGCGAGCCGGCGTTCGGCGGTGCGCACGCGATCGACCATCGCACCGGCGATCTCGACCACTTCGTCGATCCGCACGCTGTCGCGAGTGCGGCGGATCGCGTCGGCGCCCGCGGCGAGGTCGTCGCCGAAATGCTCGGTCTCGTCGCGAATCGAGCGGACCATCGCCTCGAATCCCTCGACCTGCTCGTGCGTGCGCGCGATCAGCGCCTGGCCTGCGGCGAGCTGGCGCGTGCCGTCGTCATTGGCCGCGCGGGGCCGGCCGAGCGAGTCGAGGTCGGCCTGGGTCAACCGCACTCCCCCGTCCGAAAGCCGCGCCACCGTCATCGCGAGCTCGCCTTCGGGCATCGTCATCAGCTCATAGGCGAAGGCGTAATTGGCGGGGCTGGGCGGCAGGCGATGGCGGCACAGGAAGTCGGCGACGCGCGCGAGCAACCGCCGCGTCGTCTGGCCGTCATCCCGAATCCCCGCCATGCCGGTTTCGGCCATAGCTTTCACCGCTCTTCCAGACGCGCCCGGCCGTTGCCGTGGCGCGCACAGTCCCGTGCGACCCGCGGCCTGAGCTAGCGACGAATGTCTAACATCCCGTAACTGGTAACAGAATCAACGATGCGTCAATTGCTTCACCGCGGCGAGCGTGCCGCTGATGTGGCCGGCCGGATCGGGATCGCTGTGCGCGTAGACGATCTTGCCGTCGGGGGCGATGACGTAGCTGGTCCGCGTCGTGATCTGGCGCGGCGCCGAGCCGTTGATCGGCACCAACTTGCCGTAATCGACGTCATAAGCGGCGACGACGCGCGGCCCCGCGCTTGCCACCGCGAACTTGCCCGCGCATTTCTGCGTCGAGAATTTCTGCAGCACCGGCACGGTATCCGCCGACATGCCGATCACCGTCGCGCCGGCCTTGTTGAAGGCGTCGATCTCCTCAGCGAAGGCGTGCGCCTCGGCGTTGCAGCCCGAGGTGAAGGCGGCGGGGAAGAAATAGAGCACCACCGGCCCCTTCTTCAGCGCATCGGCAAGGTGGATCTGCACCACCTTGCCGGCGATCGCGCCGCGCGTGGTGAAATCGGGCGCGGCGGCGCCAGTCTTGAGCGCGGCAAATGCCGGCGCGGCAAACAGCAACGGCAGGGCAATGAACAGCGGGAGACGCATGGCAGGACTCCTTGATCCGGACGGGCCTTCTTACCGGCGAATTCGGCGGGCGTCCATCGGGCGGGCGGACGGCGGATTGCCCTCCACCCGGTTGGTGCCGCCGGTGCGAACAAAGGTTTCACCCGAGGCAAACCCCGGCTAGGGGAGCCGCCATGCGCGTGACCCAAGCCGACATCGCCTTCGCCGCCCGCCTCGCCGATGCCGCGGGCGCGGCGATCCGTCCGTATTTCCGCGCCGAGCATGGCCTGGAGACCAAGGCCGACCAATCGCCGGTGACGCTCGCCGACCGCGCCGCCGAACGCGCGATGCGGGACCTTATCGCCGAGGCCTATCCCGACGACGCGATCGTCGGCGAGGAGTTCGGGGCCGCCGAAGGAACAAGCGGTCGGACGTGGGTGCTCGATCCGATCGACGGCACGCGCGCGTTCATCGCCGGCCGGCCGATCTTCGGCACGCTGATCGCGCTGCTGATCGAGGACTGGCCGATGCTCGGCGTGATCGACCAGCCGGTGCTCGGCGAGCGCTGGCTCGGCGTGATCGGGCAGCAGACTTTGTTCAACGGCACGCCCGCACACACCCGCCGCTGCCCCGCGCTCGCCGGCGCGAGCGTTGCGACAACCAGCCCGCACCTGTTCGACGCGCATCAGGGCGAGCATTACCTGGCGCTCGCCGCCGCGGCGTCGGGGGATATGCGGCAGGGGCCGATCTACGGCGGCGACTGCTACAATTACGGCTGCCTCGCCTCGGGGCATATCGACGTGGTGGTCGAGGCGGGATTGAAGCTCCACGATTTCGCCGCGCTGGTCCCGGTGGTCGAGGGCGCCGGCGGGCGGATGTGCGACTGGCAGGGCGAACCGCTGACGGCCGACAGCACGGGCGAAGTGATCGCCGCGGGCGACCCGGCGCGGATCGACGACATCATCGAGGCGCTCGCCTGCAGGCATTGAGGTGCGCCCGTGCTCCTGCGGAAGCAGGAGCCCAGGGATATACGCGCTGTCCCCGGCACTCTGGGCTCCTGCTTCCGCAGGAGCACTGGGGACGCTTTTCAATCCTCCAGCCAGAACAGCGCCTCGACCGGCTTGTCCAGCGCGCGGGCGAGCTTGAGTGCGAGGAGGGTCGAGGGCACGAACACCCCATTCTCGACCGTGTTGATCGTCTTGCGGCTGACGCCGACGCGCTCGGCGAGCTCGGCCTGGGTCCAGCCCCGCCGCGCGCGTTCGTCCTTGAGGCTGTTGGCGAGGCGATCGGCCATCAGGCGTCCTTCAGCGCCTTCTTCTCGAGCGCGCCGAAACGGATCAGCGCGAGCGCGATGCCGAGAGTGATGACCAGCCGCACGCCCTCCCGCACGCTCATTTCGGTGAAGAAGCTCGCCACATAGACCGCCAGCGCGACGAGGATCGCGCTCCAGAAGCCCCAGGCCATCGCGCGCAGGCGGTGATCGCGCGTCGTTTCGTCGTTGAGCAGCGCGCGGATGCGCGGCCCGCGCAGCAGCCCGCCGGCGAAGGCGAGGAACAGCAGCAGCAGCACCGCCCAACAGATCCAGGCGGAGAGGTGCAGCGTCTGCGGCCGGTCCATCGGCAGCATGTCGCTGAAGCTGCCGACCTGCGTCGCGACGAACACGAACGCCAGCACCTGTGCGGCGCGGGCGCGGCCCCAGGCGATGCGGTCGGCGAGATGTGCGGTATCGGCGGACATCGAACGTACCTTTCCCATGTAACCCACAGGTGACATGTAACCCAGGCGTTACACCCCCGTCAAGCGCCTTGCACTTGATCGCGCGGCCCGAGGCGCTAGACGCCCCCTCGATGGTTAATTCCGACCAGCCCTCGTCCGGCCGTTTCGTCGGCCGCGAGCACCGCTATCCGGTGCGCGTCTATTTCGAGGACACCGACCTGTCGGGCGTGGTCTATCACGCCAATTACCTGCGCTTCATGGAGCGCGCGCGGTCGGACATGCTGCGGCTCGCCGGCGCCGACCGGCGCGCGGCGTTCGACGCGGGGCTCGGCGCCTATGCCGTCGCCGACCTCGCGATCCGCTACCGCGCGCCGGCCCGGCTCGACGACGAGCTGATCGTCACCACCCGGCTCGTCGCGCTGGGGGCGGCGACCTGTCGCATTCATCAGAGAGTCATCCGCGATCACCTGTTATTGGCTGAGGCCCAGGTGACTGCGGCGTTCGTCGCGCCGACCGGGAAACCGGTTCGGCAACCAAAAGCCTGGATCGACGCTTTTCAGGCGTTGATCGACCAAGAGGATCCCAGCACTCGATGACCCCGATCTTCAATACCGATGCCGCAACCCTGTCCCCGATCGCGCTGTTCCTGCAGGCCGACTGGGTGGTGAAGATCGTGATGATCGGTCTGCTGCTCGCGAGCATCTGGACCTGGATGATCATCTACAGCTTCTGGCGCCGGCTGGGCCGCACGCGCAAGGACACCGAGAAGTTCGAGCGCGATTTCTGGCGCGCCGAGGATGTCGACGCCTTCCACCGCCTGCACAAGGACACCGATCTTGCCGTCGCGCGCGTGTTCACCGCCGGCGTCGCCGAATGGCGGCAATCGACCCGCGGGCGCGCGGTCGATCGCTCAGGCACGCGCGAGCGGCTGGCGACGACGATGGGCGCGACGGTGGCGAACGAGATCGACCGCCTGTCGGATCGCCTGAACGTGCTGGCGACGGTCGGATCGGTCGCACCGTTCGTCGGGCTGTTCGGCACGGTGTGGGGGATCATGCACAGCTTCACCCAGATTGCGCAGGCGCAGAGCACCTCGCTGACCACGGTCGGCCCCGGCATCGCCGAGGCGCTGTTCGCGACCGCGATCGGGCTGTTCGCGGCGATCCCCGCGGTGATCGCGTACAACCGCTTCTCGCACGGCGTGAACCGGATCGAGGCGCGCCTCAACCGCTTCGCCGACGGCTTCCACGCGACGCTGAGCCGCCAGCTGGAGGGGCAGGCGTGAGGGTCGCGGGCACCGAGTTCCCCTCCCGCTTGCGGGAGGGGTTAGGGGAGGGCCTGTCGGAGGCGGTCCTCAAGAAACATGCCCTCCCCCTGCCCCTCCCGCAAGCGGGAGGGGAGTGAGATGTCCATGAACCTCCCCTCGGGCCGCGGGCGTGGGCGGCGGGCGCCAATGGCTGACATCAACGTCACGCCGCTGGTCGACGTCATGCTGGTGCTGCTGATCATCTTCATGGTGACGGCGCCGCTGCTCACCTCGGGCGTGCCGGTCAACCTGCCCGACAGCCGCGCCAAGGCGCTCGACCAGGACCAGAAGCCGACCGAGGTGTCGATCGACGACACCGGCGCGATCTTCATCAACAAGGACCCGGTCAGCGAGACCGAGTTGCCCGACCGACTCGAACAGATCGCCGCCGGATCGAGCGCCGCCAAGCCGCCGCAAATCTTCCTGCGCGCCGACCGCAGCCTCGATTACGGCCGAGTGATGCAGGTGATGGGCGAGCTCAACCGCGCCGGCCTCAACCGCGTCGCGCTGGTGACGGTCGGCAAGGACGAGAAGTGATGCGGTGCGCCGTCCTCCCTCCGTTCGCTTCGAGCGAAGTCGAGAAGCAATTGGATGCGCTCCTGACGCGTTTCTCGACGGAGCCTGTCCTCGGGCTCGGCTTTGCCGAGACCCGGGGGCTCGAAACGAACGGCTGTGGGAACGGCTGATGGACCGCAGCGAAAAGACCGGCCTCGGCGTCGCGATCGCAGGGCATGTCGTCCTGTTCGGTCTGCTGTCGGTCAGCCTGCTGTGGCGCCGGCCTCCGCCCTCGACGCACGCGCCGATGGACGTGACGCTGTCGACCGAGGCGGCGATGGAGGCCGCCGCGCCGCACACCACGCAGAACCCGGCGCAGTCGGTCGCGCCCGAAGTCGGCCCACCCGAGGAAGCCGCGCCGGCGACTCCGCTTCAGAGCGCCGCACCCGAACCGCAGCCGGCGCCACCGCAGCCCAAGGCCGCTCCCCAGCCCAAACCGGCGCCTGCGCCCAAACCCAAACCGGAAAGGCAGCAGCCCAAGGCGCAGTCGAAGCCGCACGCCGCGCCCGAAAAGACGCAAGGCCACGAGAAGGCCGCGACCAAGCCGCGCGAGCGCGGATCGCATCTCGGCCCCGATTTCCTGAAGGGCATCACCGCCGACAAATCGACCAGCCGCGACCAGGCGCCGCGCGCCTCGAAGGTCGGCGCGCGCGACATCGCCAACATCGCCGGCCTCATCAAGCGCCAGGTGCAGCCGTGCTACGTGCTCGGCGCGCTGAAGGGTACGTCGGCGATGAGCATCGTCACCGTGATCCGGCTGCAGTTCCGCCGCGACGGCTCGATCGCGTCGGCGACGCTGAGCGAGCAGGACGGCGTCAACGGATCGAACCAGCAATATGCCAAGCAGATGTTCGATCTCTCGCGCCGCGCCGTGCTACGCTGCTCGCCGCTCAAGGGCCTGCCGCCCGACCTGTACGAGGGCGGCTGGGAAGATTTCGACATGGTGTTCACGCCGAGCGACTTCGGCTGAGATGATGGAGAGAAGGATGCGTTTCGCGACCCTCTGGATGCTTGCCGGGCTGATCGGCCTCGCGACGCCCGCAATCGCACAGGATGCGACGATGCCCCCCTCGAGCGCGCCGCAAGCTGCACAGGGGCAGCAAAGCGGGCGCCTGCGCGTCGACATCACCGGCGGGATCGGCGCGCCGACGCCGATTGCAATTCCGCCGATGCCGACCACGGCGGTGACCAACACCGCCGCGGGATCGACCGACGTGCTCGGGGAGAAGCTCGCCGGAGTCATCACCGACGATCTGCGCAATTCGGGGCTGTTCTCTCCGGTTGCGTCCAACCGGCTGCGCGCGGTGACGGTGCCCGAGGTGACGGCGCCCGCGTTCGACTATTGGAGCTCGACCGGCGCGCAGGTGCTGGTCGAAGGCTATATCCGCGCCAACGGCGACGGATCGCTGACCGTCGGCTGCTATCTCTACGACGTCTATGCGCGGACCGAGCTGACCCGGCAGGGCTTCGTCGTGCAGCCCGCCGACTGGCGCCGCGCGGCGCACAAATGCGCCGACACCGTCTATACGCGGCTGACTGGCGAGGGGCCCTATTTCGACAGCCGCGTCGTCTATGTCTCGGAGACGGGGCCCAAGGCACACCGCATCAAGCGGCTCGCGATCATGGACCAGGACGGCGCCAACCACCGCTTCCTGACCAACGGCCAGTCGATCGTGCTGACCCCGCGCTTCGCCCCCAACCGGCAGTCGATCGTCTATATGAGCTATGTCGGCAAGCAGCCGGCGATCTACGTCTATGACATCGGCACGGGGCGGCAGCGGCTGCTCGTGCGCAGCGACCGCACGACCTTCGCGCCGCGTTTCTCGCCCGACGGGCGCTATGTGCTGTTCTCGATGGCGATCGGCGGCAACACCGATATCTATCGCATTCCCGCGTCGGGCGGCAGTCCGCAGAAGCTGACCAACTCGCCCGGCATCGACACCGGCGGCAGCTATTCGCCCGACGGCAGCCGGATCGTGTTCGAAAGCGACCGGTCGGGCACGCAGCAGATCTACGTGATGAACGCCGACGGGTCGAACCAGCACCGCATCAGCTTCGGCAGCGGGCGTTATGCCACCCCGGTGTGGAGCCCGAAGGGCGACCTCATCGCCTTCACTCACATCGGCTCGACTTTCCAGATCGGGGTGATGAGCCCCGACGGCGGCAACCAGAAGCTGCTGACCGACGGCTGGCAGGACGAAGGGCCGACCTGGTCGCCGAACGGCCGCGTCATCATGTTCTTCCGCACCACGCAGGGCGGCAGCGGAAAGTCGGATTTGTGGTCGGTCGACAAGACCGGAGTCGCCGAACGGCGGATTCCGACGCCGCTCGATGGATCCGATCCGGCCTGGGGACCGTTACGCCCGTAACGATTGACCTTGCGGGCACCGACAGGCATTGGCTCAAGCGTTGGAGCGGGGCCGAAACGACATTCAATCGAGGAGTAAGCGACAATGGCCAAATTGAAGACCACGCTGATCGCCGCCACCGCCCTGATCGCGGTGGCCGGCTGTTCGAAGAAACGCCCCGCCGAACTGCCGCCGCCCCCGAGCCAGACGCCGCCGGCCGAGACCATGCCGACGCAGCCCAGCGGCCCGGTCGGCACGACGGTCGTCCCCGGATCGGCCGCGGACTTCAAACAGTCGGTCTCGAGCGACACGATCCACTTCGGGACCGACATGTACAATATCGATCCCGAATCGCAGGCGATCCTCGACAGCCAGGCGCAGTGGCTGGCGAAATATCCCAACGTCCGGATCACGATCGAGGGCCATTGCGACGAGCGCGGCACGCGTGAATACAACCTCGCGCTCGGCGACCGGCGCGCCAACGCGGCGAAGAACTACCTCGCCACGCGGGGCGTCGATCCGTCGCGGATCAACACGATCAGCTACGGCAAGGAGCGCCCGATCGCGCTCGGCTCCAATGAGGAAGCCTGGGCGCAGAACCGCCGCGCAGTGACGGTGGTGATCGAGTAGGACTGACGATGGCCGGGTCCGTTTCGCCGCGGACCCGGCCATATGTATAGGCACCCTGTTCCGTTGGCGCTGGCCTGTCGAAGCACGTTTCCGCCAATCGCCCTTCGACAGTGAAGGGATGCGGACTCCATGCGGGTCTTCACCCTGTGATCGGTAACCCCAGTTCCGCCAGTTCGCGTCGCAACGCGCCTGCGTCGGTGAAATGGATGGCGGCGAGGCCGACGCTCTCCGCGCCGGCGATATTGTCGCGATTGTCGTCGATGAACACCGCATCGCGCGCGGTGATCCCGAAACGATCGAGCGCCAGTCGATAGATCGCCGCGTCGGGCTTGACCAGTTTCTCGTCCCCCGACACCACGACGTCGCGGAAACGGTCGAACAGATGCGCCTCGCGCGCGCGGAACGGCGGCCAGAACTCGCCCGAGAAATTGGTAATCGCGTAGAGCGGCACCCCCGCCGCATCGAGCTCGGCGACCAGCGCGTGCATCCCCGCGATCGGCTCGCCGATGCTGTCGAGGAAGCTCGGACCCCAGGCAGCGATCAGTGCCTCGTGCTCGGGAAATCGCGCGATAAGCTCGGCCGAGGTCTCGGCGAACGGCCGTCCGGCGTCGTGTTGGAAATGCCAGTCGGTGGTGACGACGTCGCGCAGAAACGCCTCGAGCGCCCGATCATCGTCGATCAGGCGCTCGTAGAGGAACCTCGGGTTCCAATCGTAGAGGACCTTGCCGACGTCGAAGATGACGGCGTGGGTCACGCAGGCCGGTTCGTCAACAGGGCGAGTCTTTGCTGGAGAACGGCACCGGCCGGTGCCGCCAAGCAAGAAGCGCTCAGCCCTGGCGGGCCTTGAAGCGGCGGTTGGTCTTGTTGATGACGTAGGTGCGACCGCGGCGGCGGATGACGCGGTTGTCGCGATGCCGGTCCTTCAAGGACTTCAGCGAATTGCGGATCTTCATGGGAGCGCGCTTCTCGAAGAATGGGGTGTCTGGAAAGCGCGAGCGCCTATAGGCAGAGCGCCAATGAGTCAAGCGCATCCCCCTTGCGCAAGCCGGCGCGCCGGGCGATGCCTGGACTCGACGAGTCGCGCCGGGCGGGAGATGAAGTGATGCGTAAACCGAACATGATCGTCGCCGGGCTGGGAGCGCTGGCGCTTGGCGGCTGCGCGACGACGCGGCCCGTCGAGGTGACACGGTTCCACCTCGATCAGCCGATCGCGCGCGGCACGATCGACGTCCAGCCGCTCGCCGCAGGCGGCCCCGCGAGCCTCGAGTTCAAGACCTACGCCGCCGCGGTGCAAGGCGAGCTGCTGAGGATCGGCTACACCGCCGCGCCGTCGGGCGGCGAGGCGCGCTATCTCGCCACCGTCAATTTCGTGCGCACCTCGCGCGGAACGGTCGATCTGGGGCCGCCGGTGACGCTGGGGCTCGGCGTCGGCTCGTTCGGCCGGCATGTGGGAGGCGGCGTCGGCGGCGGGATCGGCATCGGCAAGCACCGCCACAAGGAACTGATCACTTCCGAACTGTCGGTGCGGATTACCGACCGCGCGACCGGCAGCGCGATCTGGGAAGGCCGCGCGCAGCTCGACGACGCGGTCGGCAGCGAGGAAGCGAGCCCGTCGGCGACCGCGGCGAAGCTCGCCCGCGCGCTGTTCAAGGGCTTTCCCGGCGAATCGGGGCGCACTATCAAGGTGTCATGACACTCAGCATCACCAGCGCCTTCGATGGCGGCAACATCCGTGTGGTCGCCATCGACGGGACTCGCGCGGACCTCGAAATCGTCAAGGACGCCGAGTCCGACTTCTACCAATGGTTCTATTTCCGCGTCGCCGGGGCGCGCGGGGAGACGCTCACCTGCCGCATCCTCAACGCCGGGGGGTCGGCCTATCCCGACGGCTGGCCGGGGTATCAGGCGCGGGTCAGCGCCGATCGCGAGACGTGGCGGACCACCGACACGCGCTATGACGACGGCGTGCTCGAATTCACTTATGCCTCCGACACCGACTGCGTGTGGTTCGCCTATTTCGCGCCCTATACGGTCGAGCGGCACAACCAGCTGATCGCCGATTATGCAGCGATGCCCGGCTTCGCCCATCGCGCGCTCGGCACATCGCTGGACGGGCAATCGATCGACTGCCTCACCGTCGGTAACGGCCCCAAGCCGGTGTGGCTCTACGCGCGTCAGCATCCCGGCGAGACGATGGCCGAATGGTGGATGGAAGGCGCGCTGGAAAGACTTGCGCGCACCGACGATTCCGTCACGGCGGCGCTGCTCGCCAAGGCGACCTTCCACGTCGTTCCCAACATGAACCCCGACGGTTCGCGCCGCGGGCACCTCAGGACCAATGCCGCGGGGATCAACCTCAACCGCGAATGGCACGCGCCGTCGATGGAGAAAAGTCCCGAGGTGTTCGTCGTCCGGCAGGCGATGGACGAAACCGGCGTGGTGTTCGCCATGGACGTCCATGGCGACGAGGCGATTCCGGCGAACTTCCTCGCCGGGTTCGAGGGCATTCCCAGCTGGACCGACGCGCTGGGCGACAAATATTATCGGTTCGAAAAGGCGCTCGCCGCCAACACGCCCGAATTCCAGGTCGAGAAAGGCTATGCCAAGTCGGCGCCCGGCAAGGCCAATCTCACCATGTCGACCAACCAGCTCGCCGAACGCTACGGCGCGGTCGGCATGACCCTGGAGATGCCATTCAAGGACCACGATCCGAATCCCGATCCCGTCCATGGCTGGTCGCCCGAACGGTCGAAGAAGCTGGCGCACGCCTGCCTGGAGACGCTGGCGCAGCAGATCGACGATCTGTGATGGAGATCCGCGCGGGCGGGCTCGGCGATCCGCGCGTCGAGGCGCTGATCCGCCATCATCGAGACGAGGCGCGCGCGACGACGCCCTCGTGCAACGCGCACTCGCTCGATTCGACTGGCCTTGGTGACCGGTCGGTCAGCTTCTTCTCCGCATGGGACGGCGAGGACCTACTCGGTATCGGCGCGATCAAGCAGCTCGACACTGGCCATGCCGAACTCAAGTCGATGCGCACTGCCCCCGACCAGCTGCGCCGGGGCGTCGGGCGCGCGATGCTTGCGCACCTGATCGCCGTCGCGCGTGAGCGGGGCTACACGCGCCTCAGCCTGGAAACCGGCACCGCGCCGATGTTCGGTCCCGCCAATGCGATGTACGAGGCGTTCGGGTTCGTGGAGTGTGAGGCATTCGGCAGCTATCCGGCGAGCCCGCACAATCGATTCATGACGCTGTCGCTCGTCTGATTGTCAGTGCTCCTGCGAAAGCAGAGCCCAGAGCCATGGGCGTTTCGCTGCGAACCCTGGGCTCCTGCTTTCGCAGGAGCCCGAGTCGCTCCGAGCCAAGGTCGGCGGATTGATACGCTTGTTTTCCGGCGCCACTCCCCCTTATCAGCGCCTCGACCTTTTTGAGCCACGAAGGATTGCCCGATGCCTACCCTCGTCCTGCTGCGCCACGGTCAGTCGCAATGGAATCTCGAAAATCGCTTCACCGGCTGGTGGGATGTCGACGTCAGCGAAAAAGGCGCCGAGGAGGCGCGCGCCGCCGGGCGGCTGATGCGCGACAAGGGGCTCGATTTCGACCTGACCTTCACCAGCGTCCTCACGCGCGCGATCAAGACGCTGAACCTCGCGCTGGAGGAAATGGGCCGGCTGTGGCTGCCGGTCGAAAAGGACTGGCGGCTCAACGAACGCCATTACGGCGGCCTTACCGGGCTCAACAAGGCCGAGACCGCAGCAAAGCATGGCGACGAGCAGGTCCACATCTGGCGCCGCAGCTTCGACGTGCCGCCCCCGCCGATCGCGCCGGGCAGCCGCTATGACGTGTCGCACGACCGCCGCTATGCCGGGATCGAAGTGCCCGCGACCGAGAGCCTGAAGGACACGATCGCGCGCGTGCTGCCCTATTGGGACGCGCGCATCGCGCCCGCGCTCAAGGCCGGCGAGCGTGTGCTGATCGCCGCCCATGGCAATTCGCTCCGCGCGCTGGTCAAGCACCTGTCGCACATTTCGGATGAGGAGATCGCCGGGCTGGAGATTCCGACCGGGCAACCACTGGTTTATGAGCTCGATGCCGACCTGAACGCGGTCGATCGCTACTATCTGGGCGAGCGGTAAGGCGTGCTCCTGCGAAAGCAGGAGCCCAGGATTGCCAGCGTTGCGCTCGCCGGCTCTGGACTCTTGCTTGCGCAGGACTACGGGTCCGTACATCGCAGCGGTTGCCCGAAGGTCGCGTCGCCGCTACCACGCGCCTTCTCGGCGAAAGGGCGGGCATGGCGGAGGCAGCGACAGTCGGCATCATCATGGGCTCCCGCTCGGACTGGGAGACGATGCGCCACGCCGCCGAGATGCTCGACGCGCTGGGCGTCGCGCATGAAGCCAAGGTGGTCTCCGCGCATCGCACCCCCGACAGGCTCTATGATTATGCGAAAAGCGCCAAGCACCGCGGGATCAAGGTGATTATCGCCGGCGCCGGCGGCGCAGCGCACCTGCCGGGCATGACCGCATCGATGACCCCGCTTCCGGTGCTCGGCGTGCCGGTGCAGTCGAAGGCGCTCGACGGCATGGACAGCCTGCTGTCGATCGTCCAGATGCCTGCCGGCATTCCGGTCGGCACGCTCGCGATCGGCAAGGCGGGCGCGGTCAATGCCGCCTTGCTCGCCGCCGCGATCCTCGCCATTTCCGACCAAGCGCTCGCCGGCCGGCTCGCCGACTGGCGGCAGGCGCAGACCGATGCGGTGGGAGAGGAGCCGACATGACGATGCTGCCGCCCGGATCGACGATCGGCATTTTGGGCGGCGGGCAGCTCGGCCGGATGCTCGCGGTCGCCGCCGCGCAGCTCGGCTACCGCACGCATGTCCTCGCGCCCGATGCCGAAAGCGTCGCCGCGCAGACCGCCTCGAGCTTCACCCGCGCCGACTATCATAGCCGCATCGTCCTCGACGAGCTCGCCGCCAATTGCGCCGTCGTCACCTACGAGTTCGAGAATATCGCGCTCGACCCGGTCGAGTACCTCGCCTCGAAAGTGCCGGTTCACCCCGCGCCGCGCGCGCTCGGCATCGCGCAGGACCGCGCGAGCGAGAAGCAGTTCGTCAACGGTCTCGGCGGCCGCACCGCGCCCTGGCGCACAGTGACGACGCGCGCGGAGCTGGACGACGCGCTCGCCGCGATCGGCGCGCCGGCGATCCTCAAGACGCTGCGGCTCGGCTATGACGGCAAGGGGCAGGTGCGGCTCAAGTCTGCCAACGAGGCCGAGACGGCATGGGAGGCGATCGGCGGGCGCCCGGCGATCCTCGAAGGCCATGTCGCCTTCGACCACGAATTCTCGATCATCCTGGTGCGCGGGGCCGACGGCGGCATGACCAGCTATCCGCCGCCTCGGAACGAGCATGTCGACGGCATCCTCGCGCGCTCCTCGCTTCCCGCCCCCGGAGCGGTTGCCGCGCAATGGACCGAAGCCGCCGCGCTCGCCGGGCGGATCGCCGATGCGCTCGATTATGTCGGCGTGCTCGCTTGCGAATTCTTCGTCGGCGCCGACGGACCGGTGTTCAACGAAATGGCGCCGCGCGTCCACAATTCGGGCCATTGGACGATCGAGGGCGCGATGACCTCGCAATTCGAGAACCATGTCCGCGCGATCTGCGGCCTTCCGCTCGGCGATACCGCGCTGACCGCGCCGCACGTCGAGATGGAGAATCTGATCGGCCATGCGGCGACCCGCTGGGCCGAAATCCTCGCCGAGCCCGGCGCGCACCTCCACCTCTACGGCAAGCGCGCGATCCGGCCCGGCCGCAAGATGGGGCATGTGACACGGCTGACGCGCCCCGGTTCCTGACCGGAGCATTTCCGTCGAAGATCCGTGCTCCTGCGAACGCAGGAGCCCAGAATCACTGACGCCACGCCCGCAACTCTGGTTCCCCGATTTCGCCGGGGCACCAAGGCTGGTCACGTCACCCCGTGCATCAGCTTCTTGAGCCACGGCGAGATCGCCAGCAGGATGACGCCCGCGATCATCGTCAGCTCGCCGCCGGTCATGAAAGTATGCATGTAGGTGTGGAGCGCGAGCTCGGGGTTGGTCACTTCGCCGCCAACGGTCTGCACCGCGGCGGCCTGCGCGGCGGCGCCGGCGAGATATTCGCCGATCGAGATCGACAGGAACCAGACCCCCATCATCATGCCGACCACGCGCGCGATCGACAGCTTGGTGATCATGCTGAGGCCTACCGGCGAGATGCACAATTCGGCGATCGAGTGAAGGAAATAGGTCAGCACCAGCCACCACAAGGCGACGCGGAACTCGGCATTGGCGGTATTCCCGCTCCACGCCAGCACGACGAAGCCGAGCCCGACCAGGATCAGCGCGATCCCGAATTTGACCTGGATCGACGGCTCCCAGCCCTTGTTGGCGAGCTTGACCCACAACCAGCTCAGGATCGGCGCGAAGATGACGATGGTCAGCGGATTGAATTGCTGCGTCATCGGCGCGGTGATCGCGATGCCGAACAGCTCCAGGGTCGTGTTGCGGTCGGCGAACAGGGTGAGCGACGACGCCGCCTGTTCGAACAAGGTCCAGAAGGTGACGTTGAACACGACGAGGATGATCGCCGCGAGCATCATCTGGAACTCGGTTTTGCTGCCGACCTTCCACGACCAGATCGGAATGCCGATGACTGCAGCGAGGAAGGTGACGAACAGCACCTTGCCGAGGAACGGCGTCGCGACGATGTAGCCCCACAGCCCGCTGCCCGGCGCCGCCTCGGGGGTCGCCATCACGTTGCGGAAGATCAGCCAGAACAGCGGCGCTGCGACGATCGACAGAACGTAGATCAGCACCGCGCGATCGGGTCCGGTGCGCTCGGGCGGCTCGCCATAGCCGGCGAGCCTGCCGCCATCGAACTGGATCAGGGCATAGCCGATCAGCATTCCCGCCGACACGACGAGAAAGCCCGCCCACCACCCGAACCAGGCGGCAAACAGCGGGCAGAAGAACTGGCCGCCGATCGAGCCGATATTGATTCCCCAATAAAAGATTGTGAAACCGGCGTCGCGCCGCCGGTCGCCGGGGGCGTAGAGCGTGCCGACGATCGTCGAAATATTGGGCTTGAAGAAGCCGTTGCCGATCACGATCAGACTGAGCGAAATCAGCATCAGCGCGAGATAGAAAGGCGAACGTTCGGCGCCCGGGTGAAAATTGCCCTTTGTTACCGTCTGCGCGACCTGACCGGCATCGTTCACCAGCGCGATCGAGCCGTCGCTCTGACCCTCGATCGTCAGCCGCTGACCGTCCGCCATGATCCACTGTTTGGCGTCGCCGGTATCGAGCACCGATCCGGTCTGCTCGACCTGCACCTCATAGCGCTGGCCGTCGATCGTCGCATAAGGCTTGGCCGCATGCCCGCCGAAGCACAGCATGAAATAGCCGACCGCCATGACGATCGCGCCCCATTTCACTGAACGTTTCGACCCCAGATAATGATCGGCGAGCCAGCCGCCGACCACCGGGGTCAGATAGACGAGACTGAGATATCCCCCGACGATTCCGGTCGCCTGATGATCGGGCAGCAGGAAGTGCTTGACCAGATACAACACGAGCAGCGCGCGCATGCCGTAGAAGCCGAACCGCTCCCACATCTCGATCGAAAACAGCCGCGCGAGCTGACGCGGATGCCCCATCCAGGTTTTTTCGTCGATCGGATTGACGTGGCTGATGTCCGGCTCGGCCGGACTGTCGGCCGTCGGGGTTTCCACCATTCAAACTCTCCCTGAAACGCTGTGCGCCGTCTGATGCGGCGAGATGGCGCGGAGACTAGCGGCAAACTGCGGGGTGTAAATATCGCGAGCGATTGGGTAGTGCCGGTTCGCCCCCCGTTCGGTTCGGGCGAAGTCGAGAACCGCCATCGAGCGTAGCCAAGGCATTCAGTTCCGCTCGAAGCCGTGTCTCGACTTCGCTCGAAACGAACGGAGAATGGTCGCATCCCGGTTCAACTTGTTCTACTCGCCTCGCGATGTTCAACGACCTCTCCACTCCCCTCTCCGCGCTTGCCACCCGGCGTTCGGGCAAGCCGCGCGACCTCGTCCTACCCGGCCCCGATGCCGGCCAGCTGGCGCAGATCCTGGCGGTCGCCGCACGCACGCCCGATCACGGCAAGCTCGCGCCGTGGCGGTTCGTCGTGATCGACGATCGCGACGCCTTCGCGGCGCTCCTCGAACGCGCTTATCGCCTCGAGCAGCCCGAGCCGAAGCCCGGCGAATTGCTAGCCGTCGAGCAATTCGCGCGGCAGGCGCCCGTCGCAATCGCCGTGCTGTCGTCGCCGCGCCCCGACAGCCATATCCCGCTGTGGGAGCAGCAGTTGTCCGCCGGCGCGGCGTGCATGAATTTGCTCCACGGCGCCCATGCGCTGGGATTCGCCGGCGGCTGGCTGACCGGCTGGGCGGCCTATTCGGACCGAGTGCGCGATGCGTTCGGTGCCGCGCCCGAGCGGATCGCCGGATTCCTGTTCCTCGGCACGCCGGGCAAGGAGCTCAGCGAGCGCCCACGCCCCGATCCGGCGCAGGTGATCCACCACTGGCCGTAATCGCGTTGGACTCCGCGGCCCGTTGGTGTATTAAAGCAGCATGACGGCCTTCAGCAGCGACGACGGACCGGTATATCTCCGGCTCCGTGCAACCATCGCCGAGGCGATCCTGCGCGGCGCCTATCGCGCCGGGGACCAGCTCCCCTCGGTGCGCGCTTTCGCCGCCGAGCACGGCGCTAACCCACTGACCGTTGCCAAGGCCTATCAGAGTTTTCAGGACGACGGTTATGTCGAGGTCCGCCGCGGCGTCGGCATGTTCGTGCTGCCCGGCGCGGTCGAGCGGCTGCGTATCGCGGAACGCGACGATTTCGTCAGCAACGTCTGGCCGCGGGTGAAGGCGCATATCGATCTGCTCGGTCTCGATGCGGCGGAATTGCTCGACCGGGAAACGGCCTAAATCGGACACTGTGGCCACCGCGCAACTCCCGCGCCACTCTTCGGTTCATCTACGGAACAAAACGATTCATCGTCGGGTTCTTTCCTGATTAACCAGGGAGACCGTCATGATCGAGGTTTGCCAACCGCAATTCGGCTATCGCGCCGTCTATCGTCTCGACGAAGTTAACCACTGCCCGGGATGCGGCCAATCGCAATGGCTGGTCGGTCGGCTGGTTGTCGAATGCCCGTTCTGCCATACCGCGATGCCGATAACCGCCGGAAGCAGGATCGGCCCAGGCCTGTTCGACACGCGCGGGCGCAAGCCGGGGGCGGTTCCGCTAGCGGCATAGGCTTCGCATCGCGTGTGCAGGGCATTGACCATCGCGACGTTCGCGAGGGCAAGCTGCCGCGTGGGAACGACGGACATGGTGCTGGCGGCGGTGGTCGCCTTCGTCGGGAGGCATTTGGCTAAACCCAATCGTCAAGCCGAACTCAGGCGCCTCGCGCTTTCTGCAAACGCCCGGCGACGCGGCGCGCGATGCCGCGCGGGGTGAAGCGGATCGAGGCCGCCATCATCTTGTTGAGGCCGCCCGATACCGCCACCGCGCGCCCGGCGTCGAGCGCCTTCAACCCGTCGGCGACGACGTTTTCGGGCGCGCTGGCTAAGCGGCTGAACAATGCGCTGTCGCCCATGTCGGCGACATCGGCGAACTCTGTGCGCGTCGGCCCCGGACACAGCGCGGTTACGCGCACGCCGCGATCCTTGACCTCCTCGTGCAGCGCTTCGGAGAAGGACAGGACGAACGCCTTGCTGGCGTAATAGACCGCCATCCACGGCCCCGGCTGGAACGCCGCGGTCGAGGCGACGTTGAGGATCGCCCCCTGCCCTGCCGCCAGCATGTCCGGGAGAAACGCGTGCGCCAGTTCGACCAGCGCGCGGCAGTTGAGATCGATCATCCGCGCCTGCATCGCGCGATCGAGCTCGGCAAAAGCGCCCCGCGCGCCGAACCCGGCGTTGTTGACGAGCAGATCGACCGTGAGGTCCGCGTGCCGGATGTTCTCGACCAGCCTGGCGACCGCGGTCTTCTTCGCCAGATCGGCGGCGACGACGTGCGCCGCGACGCCGTGCCGCTCCCGCGCTAATTGAGCGAGCTGCTCCAGCCGATCGGCGCGCCGCGCGACCAGGATGAGGTCGTACTTGCGCCTGGCCAGCGCCAGCGCGAAATGCGTGCCGAGCCCGGCCGAGGCGCCGGTGACGAGTGCGGTCGGCATGATCGGCCCTCCTCCCCGGTCAGCTTTCGCCCACGCGGCGGCAATGTCAAACGTTCGCAGGGCGACTGCGCTGCACCGATTCTCCACATCCTCATGACGATGGTCCGATGCCGCAGCGCTATCGCCGGTTGACTATGACCGCGCGAGCCGCACCAATGCCGCCGATGAGCCACCGCATCCTCGTCGTCGACGACGACCCGCACATTCGCGAGTTGCTCGCCTTCGCGCTCAGCAAGGCGGGGATGGTCGTCAGCGAGTCCGAGGACGGCGAAGCGGCATTGGGCGCGATTACCGCCGATCCGCCCGACCTCGTCGTGCTCGACATCAACATGCCGCGGCTCGACGGGCTCGAGCTGTGCCGGCGGCTGCGCGCCTCCGGCGGACCCGCCGCCGGGGTGCCGATCCTGTTCCTGTCCTCTCGCGATGACGAGATCGACCGCATCGTCGGAATCGAGATCGGCGGCGACGACTATGTCGTGAAGCCGTTTTCTCCACGCGAGGTGGTCGCTCGCGTCGGTGCGATCCTGAAGCGCGGCCGCGCCGCCCCGCCCGCCGAGCCACAGCGCATCGTCCGCGGTCGACTGACGCTCGACCGCGAGGCATGGGAGGCGCGCTGGGACGGCGCGCCGGTGCCGCTCACCGCGACCGAATTCCAATTGCTGTTGCTGCTCGCCGCCACGCCGTCGCGCGTGTTTTCGCGCGATGCAATCATCGACCGACTGCATGGCCCCGGCTTCGCGATCACCGACCGCACGATCGACAGCCATGTGCGCAACCTGCGCGCCAAGTTCGCCGCGGCCGGCGCTCCCGATTTGATCGAGACGCGCCCCGGTATCGGCTACCGCATCGGCGGCTGCGGGTGATCGGCCGGCTGAAGGCGATTGCCAAGGCGCACTGGCCGGCGCTCAGCCTGCGCACGATCCTGTTCGGCACCTTGTTGTTCGTCGCGGCGCTTCCGGGCGTCGCCGCTCTGACCTTACGCGTTTATGAAAATACCATCGTCCAGCAGACCGAAGCCGAGCTGATTGCCCAATCGGCAGTGCTCGCGGCGGCGTATCGCGTCGCATGGCTCGACGGCGCCCCCGACCCCACCCGCCGCGCGCCCGCGCCCGAGCCGCCGACGATCGACCTGCGTACCATGCCGATCCTGCCGTCGCAGCCGCCTGGTCGCCCGGGCTTTGCGCCCGACCCGCACGCAGCGCACGTCGCCCGCGCGATGCTGCCGGTGGCGAGCGACGCCGCCGCGGTCACACTCGCGGCGACGCGGCTCCTCGATGGTCACGGAACGGTGGTGCTCGGGCGCGGCGACACCGGGCTCAACGATGCCGCGCTGCCTGAGGTGCGCACGGCGCTCGACGGCCACAGCGCGACCGTGCTGCGCCGCCGCGACGGCGCTGCGCCCCACCCGTGGCTGACATTGCTCAGCCGCGCGTGGGGGGTTCGCGTCCATCACGCGCGGCCGGTGCTGCTTGGCGACCGGGTTATCGGCGTGGTGATGCTGTCGCGTACCCCGCGCGGGCTGTTTCTGGGCATCTATCAGGACCGCGGCAAGATTCTGCTCGGCGCAGCGCTGATCTTCGTCGTGCTGCTGGCCCTCGCCGGCCTTCTCTCACGCGGCATCGCCCGACCGATCGACGCGCTTGGCCGCGCCAGCCGCGATGTAGCCTCGGGCCGCGTCGCGATTCCCGAAACCCCGCCGACCGCCGCAATCGAGATCGCCCAGCTCTACGACAGCTTCCGCACGATGGCCGCGCGGATCGAGCGGCGCTCCAATTATCTGCGCGACGTCGCCGCCGCGGTCGCGCACGAGTTCAAGACCCCGCTTGCCGGCATCCGCGGCGCGCTCGAGTTGCTCGACGAGCACGGCGCGACGATGAACGCCGCCGAGCGTCGCCGCTTCCTCGCGAACGCCACGTCCGACGCCGATCGGCTGTCGCGGCTGGTCCAGCGCCTGCTCGACCTCGCGCGCGCCGACATGACGACGATCGACGCGGCCGCGCACGCCGACCTTCGCGCCGCCGCGCGCACCGTTGCCGATTCATTCCGTGACGACACGTTCACGGTGCGCCTCGACCTCCCCTCCGACCTGCCTTCCGCCCGGATACCGCCTGAAGTGCTCGAAACCATCCTCGAAACGCTGATCGAAAACAGCCGTCAGGCCGATGCGCGCCAAGTGACGATCGGCGCGCGCGCCGAGGGCGAGGGGATCGCGCTCTATGTCGCCGACGATGGCTGCGGCATTCCACCCGCCGACCTCGAGCGCATTTTCGAACCGTTCTTCACCAGCCGCCGTCAAAGCGGCGGCGCCGGAATCGGGCTGGCGATCGTTCGTTCGCTGCTCGCGGCGACCGGCGGCAGCATCACCGCCGACCCGGCCGAGCGCGGCGCGACGTTCACGCTCATGCTGCCGATCGCGGCGACCTGACCCGCGGTCAGCCGACGCGCATCAGAACGGCAGCCATTTCTGATCGTGCGTGAATTTCATGTAGCCGACGTTGACGCCTGCGCGCCAGCCGACACCCAGCCGCACCGGGATCAGCACGGTGTTGCCGCTGCGAAGATAGGACGCGGAAAAGCCGCCGACGAAATAGACATGCCCCTCGCCCGCCGGGAAGCGTTTATAGAGCTCCTCGCTGTCGTAGAGATTGTAGACCAGCACGAAGACCTTGTTGGCATCGCCGCCGACATCGAAGCCGACCGATGGACCGGTCCAATAAACCGGCTGCTGCCCCTCGATTTTCGAATAGAGAATGCCCGATCCGTAGCGCAGCCCGACGATGAATGCGCCAGACGCCTCGCGCCCGGCGATATAAGCGTTGGGACGGCCCTGATCCTTGAGGATCTTCTCGATGATTCCCGCGAGGCCCTCGGCGCCCTTGCCGAACACGCCTTCGGCCGCGCTCATCAGGTCGTCGCGATTGTAGGTGTCGGCCGATTCTGAGACCGCGTTGCGCTGCGCCTCGGCGCGCGCGCCGGGCACGGCGGGTGCATATTGGCCGGACGGCGCCGCAGTGGTCGCGGGATTGGATTGCTGGTTGTTGGTCGGCACCGGATAGCCGTTCGTCTGCGGTGCCGTGGCGTCGCTGCCGCTGTCGACCGGAGTGCCCTGGTCTGCGGCGGTATTGCTCTGGCCTTCATAAGGAGCAGCCTGGGGCGTCGGAGTCTGCGACTGCGGAGCGAGATCGCCGTCGATAGCCTGGTTGGGATCAATCGTGCGGACCTGCGCGACCACCGGCGCGGCTCCCAGCGCCATCGCAGCAAGTGCGGCAATCGAGACGAACGGCAAACGACACATCTTACACCCCCCGGGGAACCACGACCGTGGGAGGTTAACCATTCGGCGCCTGACCATGCAATGAACGCAGCGACGATCCGAGTCGATTCCGCGCCCGATGGTATGCGCGCCGGGCATTGATCGCGCACCGCGCCGCCGCTATAGCCGCCGCTCGCCGCATCCGGAGACGTGGGTGAGTGGCTGAAACCAGCGGTTTGCTAAACCGCCGTACGGGGATTACTCGTACCGAGGGTTCGAATCCCTCCGTCTCCGCCAAAGGCTGTTCCGCAGGGGTCCGCAAAGGACCACCGATATCGACTTTTTTCTCCTGAAAACCGACGTTTAGCCGACCGCTTCGGCCTCGGCCGTCCGTACCCGTCCGTGCCCTTCCGGCGATTTGGAAGCACGTAAACGAGGTATCCGCGGTCGAAAAACGAGGTATTTCTGGAGACCCAAAATGCTCACCGATACGAAAGTCCGAGCAGCGAAACCGCGCACGAAACCCTACAAGCTCGCCGACTCCAACAGACTGTCGTTGCTCGTATCGCCCAGCGGCGGAAAACTCTGGCGCTGGAACTACAGCTACGACGGCAAGAACAAGACGATGGCTTTCGGTGCCTACCCGATGGTGTCGCTGGCCGATGCCCGCATCAAGCGCGATGAGGCATACACCGTCCTATGCGAAGGTCGAGACCCGGCTGTCGTCAAGAAGCTGAAGATCGAGGCGAACCTCGAGGCGAGCCGGCAGACGTTCGAGCGCGTGGCCCGTGCCTGGCACGAGAATGCGAAGCCGCAATGGGCCAAGGTCCACGCGGCCGACATCATCCGCAGTCTTGAGCGCGATGTCTTTGCCACGATCGGGGCGCTGCCAATCGCCCAACTCAATCCCCCGCTCGTGCTCAGCGTGTTGCGCGAGATTGAAGCTCGGGGTGCGATCGAAACCGCCAAGCGCGTCCGCCAGCGCATCTCCGCTGTATTCGTCTACGCCATCGCCGAGGGGATCGCGCAGTCCGATCCCGCCGAAAAACTGGGCGCGGTCCTCAAGCCGCTGCGCAAAGGCCGGCAGCCCGCTATCACTGACCTTGTCCCGCTGAGAAAGATGATCATCGCGGCCGAGGAAGATTATGCCCGCCCGATCACCCGGCTGGCGCTGCGCTTCCTCGCGCTCACGGCCGTCCGGCCAAGCGAGCTTCGTGGCGCTTGCTGGGACGAATTTGAGGATTTGAACGGTCGTGAGCCGCTCTGGCGTATCCCGGCGGCACGAATGAAGGGCGATCTCGATCGCAAGGACGAACGCGATGGTGACCATCTCGTCCCTTTGACGCCCCAGGCGCTTGCCGTGCTCAGGGCGCTCTGGCCGCTCACCGGAAACGCCGCGCTGCTATTTCCGAGCAACCGACATGCAAACAGGCCGATGAGCGAGAATGCGATCGGCTATCTGCTCAATCGCGCCGGCTATCACGGTCACCACGTCCCCCACGGCTTCCGTGCCGCTTTCTCGACTATCATGAACGAATGGGCCGAGCGAAACGGAAAGGAGCACGATCGAAAGATCATCGATCTGATGCTCGCGCACGTCCCAAAGGAGAAGGTAGAGGGTGCCTACAATCGCGCAGCTTACATGCCGCGGCGGCGGGAGTTAGCCCAGGTTTGGGCTGACATGCTGAGCGACGGGTTGCCAGATCCGGGCGTCCTTATCGCGCGTCCCGTGAAAGCGGTCGGCACACATTCTCGCCGTTCCTTCGCGCCGATGCTCGACGCGGACTTCCGCTTTCCAACTCGTAAGTGCTCTGCATGATCAAGAAGCCGATCTCTCTCCATCACGGACAATAGCGGTCGTTTTCCCAGAGAGGATCATCTTGGTTGCGAATACGTCCGCCGCATCTGCGAAGGGGTTGGAGGACGAACCCAAACCGATCGGTAGAGGCCGGTGTGGTCTCGACCTTGATGTGACCTGCTTCCTCGATGAAGACCGGCAGCTCGAACCTCGGGAAGGCTCAAAGCGGCAATCCCACATAATTTTCGGCAATTACCCGCTGCATCACCTCCGACGAAGCGACATAGTCGAGTTCGGCCATCTGCATACGATGCTCGAAATTCCCGTCCTCGGGGAAACGGTGCATGAGCTTGGTCAGGTACCAGCTGAATCGCTCGGCCTTCCAAACCCGAGCCAGCGCCCGCGCTTCGTAGCGCGCGAGTGGCGCATCGTCGCCATTGCGATAATGCGCGATTAGCGCTTCGGACAGATAGGCGACATCCGAAGCAGCGAGGTTGAGGCCCTTGGCACCAGTCGGCGGAACGATGTGCGCAGCATCTCCGGCGAGGAGCAGCCGTCCATGGCGCATCGTCTCGAACACGTAGGATCTAAGCGGCGCGATGGATATCTCCAGCGCAGGTCCTCGTGTCACCCCGTGCTCGGAGATTGGATCAAACCTCGCGCTAAGCTCGTCCCACAACCGATCTTCCGGCCAGGCCTCGACCTTCTCCGATAACGATACCTGGATGTAGTAGCGGCTGCGCGTCTTGGATCGCATCGAGGCGAGCGCGAAACCACGAGGGCCGTTTGAATAAATCAGTTCAGGATGGCAGGGCGGCACATCGGCCAAGATTCCCAGCCAGCCGAATGGATATTCGCGCTCATACTCGCGCGCCACCGCCTTCGGGATGCTTTTGCGCGAGGGACCGTGGAAGCCATCGCAGCCGGCGATGAAATCGGCCTCGATCCGGTGGCTCACACCATCTTTTACATAGTTGAGCGAGGGGCGGACGCTCTCCAGGTCGTGCAGCGTCACATCCTTGGCTTCGAACACGATCTGCAGGTCGCGATCGGGCGCGGCTTCCATCAGGTCGCGGGTCAGTTCGGTCTGGCCATAGACTGTGACGTGGCGGCCGGTGAGTGCGGTGATATCGATGCGGATCAGTCGGTCGCCATCGGCCAGGTTGAAACCCGCCTCCACCAACCCTTCCGCGTTCATGCGCTGGTCGATGCCCAGCTCGTGCATCAGATCAGTCGTGACCGTCTCCAGCACGCCTGCCCGGATACGCGACAGCACATAATCCGCCGACTGTCGCTCGACGACGACGCAGTCCACACCCTGCCTCTTGAGCAGATGCCCGAGCAGCAGGCCCGAGGGGCCTGCCCCGATGATCGCGACCCGCGTCTTCATGCGCGCAACTGCTTCTCGAGTGCGTCGAGGATACGGTAGCAGGGCAGGACCTGCGCGACGCTAGCATTCGGCTCGCGGCCTTCGCGGATCGCGGCGACGAACTCACGGTCCTGCAGCTCGATGCCGTTGGACGAGACAGCAACGCCGCTCAGGTCGACCGGCTCTTCCTTGCCGGTCACCAGATCATCATAGCGCGCGATCCAGGTGCCGTTGTCGCAGATATATCGGAAGAAGGTGCCGAGCGGTCCGTCATTGTTGAAGCTCAACGACAGCGTGCATATCGCGCCGCTTTCGGCCTTCAGCTGGATCGACATGTCCATTGTGATGCCGAGCTCGGGATGAACAGGCCCTTCGATCGCATTTGCCTGGACGATCGACCCCGCCTGGTAGGCGAACAGGTCAACGGTGTGCGCGGCGTGGTGCCAAAGGAGATGGTCGGTCCAGCTGCGCGGCTCGCCCTTGGCGTTCATATTCTTGCGACGGAAGAAATAGGTCTGCACGTCCATCTGCTGGACGTTCAGCTCGCCCGTGACGATCTTGTCGTGGATGAGCTGGTGGCTCGGGTTGAAGCGGCGAGTGTGACCGACCATTGCGACCAGCCCGGTCTCGCGCTGCTTCGCCAGCACAGCCTCACCATCGGCCAGATTGTCGCACAGAGGGATCTCCACCTGCACGTGCTTGCCGGCCTCGAGACACTGGACCGACTGTGCCGCGTGCATCTGGGTCGGCGTTGCGAGAATTACCGCGTCTAGCCCGGGCTGCTCCAGCGCCTCGGCCAAATCGGTGCAGGCATGGCCGATGCCGTATTTGGCTGCGACAGCTCTGGTCGGCTCCAGCCGTCGTCCTATGACGGAGACGACTTCGACGCCATCGATCTGCTTCAGCGCATCGAGGTGCTTTTCACCGAAGGCGCCGGCGCCGGCGAGGGCGATCTTCATTCGTATCTTCCTTTTTCGAAGCTAGCCGACCGGTTCCAGCACGATGTGGCCGATCGCGGTGTTGCTGCAGGGGACGTGATAGTGGCGATGCAGGGCCCGCGTGGCCTTGCCGAGCGCGCCGCGCATGATGAGCCACATCACCATCTCGATGCCCTCGCTGCCCGTCTCGCGCAGATATTCGATGTGCGGGATGCGGCGCAGATGGTCACTGTCGCCGACCATTCCGTCGAGGAACACATTGTCCCATTGCTGATTGATCAGCCCGGCGCGGGCCCCCTGGAGCTGGTGGCTCATGCCGCCTGTACCCCAGACCTGCACGTTGAGGTCTTCCTCGAAGCTTGCCACCGCACGCGCGATCGCCTCGCCCAACGCCCAACAGCGATTTCCAGACGGTGGGGGATAGGTGACGACGTTGACTGCCAGCGGGATCACCTTGCACGGCCATTCAGGCACCTCGCCGAACATCATGGACAAAGGCACGGTGAGACCGTGATCGACGTCCATCTCGTTGATGATCGTCATGTCGAATTCATCGAGGATCAGGCTCTGTGCGATGTGCCAGGCAAGATCGGGATGCCCGATCACGTCCGGCACCCGTCGCGGGCCCCAGCCCTCGTCGGCAGGCTTGTAATGCTCGCCGCAGCCGATCGCGAAAGTCGGGATGATCTTCATGTCGAAGGCAGACGCATGGTCGTTGTAGACCAGGATCACGACATCGGGTTTCTCAGTCTTCTCCCATTCACGCGTCCAGTCGTACCCGGCGAAGATCGGCTCGAAATAGGCGTCGCGATCCTTGTGCTGGTCATGCGCCACGCCCAGTAGCGGTACGTGGCTGGAGGCCACCCCGGCCGTTATTCGGGCCATCAGAGCGCCTCCTTCTTCGATCGCACGCCATCGGGCGACCGGCCCCCGGCGTTCATCATCGCCTGGTATTCCTCGACCGAGATCCCGGTCATCGTACTAACCGCTTGCAAGAAACTCAGGCCGTCGGTGGAGAAGACCTTCGACAGGAAATAGATGTTGCCGCCAAGGTCGAGCAGGGCGTTGTAATCGCGCGCCAGCACCGCAGCTTTTTGCTCTTCGGTGAGCTGCCATTGCTCGAGATATGCCCGCTCGTCCGCCTTCCAGCGTTCGCGATTCTCCGCTTTCATCAGGCTCATGGCGAACTGGTTGAGATGGTAGCCTTGGCGGGCGCGGGCCGCCGTGAACACTCGCGTGCCGGGAATGTCCTCGAATTCGGCGAGATACGCGTGGATATCTTCCACACCCGGCTTCTCGACCCCACTCACAGCCCGCGCTCCTTCAGCCTGGCGTCGAGGCGTGGGAAGACGCGGCGGGCGTTACCCTCGAAAATCGCGTGGCGCTCGGCGTCGCTGATATCGAGCGCTTCGATATAGCGCCTGGTGTCGTCGAAATAATGGCCAGTGGTGGGATCGATCCCGCGCACTGCACCGATCATTTCGGAGCCGAACAGGATATTCTTGGTGTCGATCACATCGGCGAGCAGGTCGATACCCGGCTGGTGATAAACGCAGGTATCGAAATAGACGTTGTTCATCAGATGCGTGTCGAGGTCGGGCTTCTTCAGCATGTCGGCCAGACCGCGATAGCGACCCCAGTGAAAGGGCGCCGCGCCGCCACCGTGCGGAATGATGAACTTGAGCGTCGGGAAATCAGCGAACAGATCGCCCTCGAGCAACTGCATGAAGGCGACCGTGTCCGCTGCGATATAATAGCCGCCGGTCGCATGCATCGCCGGGTTGCAGCTTCCCGAGACGTGAATCATCGCCGGCACGTCGAGCTCGACCATTTTCTCGTAGAAGGGATACCAATAACGGTCGGTCAGCGGCGGATGGGTGAAATGCCCTCCGCCTGGATCGGGGTTCAGATTGCAGCCGATGAATCCCAGTGTCGTGACGCAGCGCTCGAGCTCCGCGACCGAGCTGGTCATGTCAGCCTTGGGTGATTGCGGCAGCATGCACACGCCGGCGAAACTCTCGGGAAACAACCCGACGACCCGCGCGATCAGATCATTGCAGTGTGTCGCCCATTGCCTGGCGACGCCTTCGTCGCCGATGTGCGGCGCCATCGCCGAGGCGCGAGGACTGAAGATCGTGAGGTCAGCACCCCGCTCGTTGATCAAGCGAAGCTGGTTGGCCTCGATCGTCTCGCGAATCTCGTCGTCGGAAATCTCGGGGTAGGGCGGCGGTGTGGCGCCCGCCTTGAATGCCGCCTTCTGCGCCTCGCGCCACGCGTCGTGGCTTTTGGGAAGGACGGTGTAATGGCCGTGGCAATCGATGATCAGGCTCACGCAGCCTTCTCCTGCTTGAGGGCGGTCAGCGCGGCGAGCTTGGCGTCCAGTCCCTGCGGGGATGCGCCGCCCAAGCTGCCCAGCGCGCGCTGACGCTCGACGGTGCCGCGCGACATGGCGCTGCCGGTGCCGAGCGCATCGAGCATCGTGACAACTTCTTCCATCTCGGCTGCTCGACGCAGGCCGTGGACGAGCATCCGGTCGAGGTTATAGTCGACGCGCTCTGTCCACGGCTTCGACTCCTCGCCGGCGTCGAGCGAAGCGAGGACTTCGTCGCGCACGTCCGCGGCTTCGGCGGCAAGCATGCATTCGGCGGTGAGCGCTTCGATGCCCTTGACCATTATCGAGCGGATCATCTTGATCGCGGATGCGCCACCGATTGCGGCGGAGACACGACGCACGTCACGAAAACCGATGCTTCGAAGCGTGGCAGCGGCGGCCTCGACATGCGGGCCGCTCACCAGCAGCGGCACGCGGTGACGCCGAGGCTGGACTGGCGTCATCACCGCCACGTCCACGTAGCGCCCACCCACCGCTTCAATCACGCGTGCGGTAGCGCGCTTGGTGTCGGGAGCGACGCTGTTCAGATCGAGCCAGAAAGCGCCAGACGCGAGAGATGGCGCTGCATTCAATGCCGCAGCAAGTGATTGGTCGGCGGTCACCAGCGAAAGGATCGTTCCCGCACCGGATATCGCTTCGGCTGCGCTGGTGCATCCGGTTACGCCAGCGGCCAAATAATCCGCCCGCTTTGCGGCACAAGTAGCGGGATCGTCGGTCTTGCGGTCGTAGGCGCGTGCGCCCGGGCAGGCCAAAGCCATACCCGCCTCGCCAAACCCGATAAAGGCGACCGCACCATGCATATCGCCGGCCTAATTGCGCATGCGCTGCAACCGCCAATCCAATTGCGCGACGCCCTATTGATTTTCCTGAAGCCTCGTCTCCAATGCCGCCAAGCGGATCAGGCGCAGGAATTCCCGTTGCACATGCGTTGGACGCCAGCCGCTGCGGACGGTGAGTCCGATCACCCGATCGGCCGCCGGAACTGGTGGGGGAATTTGCACCAGCATGCCACTTTGCACTTCGAGCGCCACCTGATCCGGCGAGAGCAAAGTCAGCAGGTCGCTTTGCGCGAGCAGGCCCCGGATCACCATCACCGAACCGCATTCGATCGGGACATTGGGCAGGGCGCCACCGCCGAACATTGCTTCCCAATGCGCACGCAGCGGCGTGCCCACAGGGCCGACGATCCATGGTTGCCCCCGAAGCAGCTCCAAGCTCGCCCCTCCGGCCAGCGCGGGGTGGCCGGGTCTGCCGAAGATTGCCAGCCGATCCGTGAACAACGGTTCCTGCTCGATGCCGGTAGGCGCTTCCTCGCGCAACGCGCCGATCGTGACATCGACGACGCCGTCGGCAAGCGGTTCGATCAGCTCTCGCCAAGATCCCTCGATGACATCAACCACCGTGTGCGGCGCGATGCGCAGCAATTCAGCCAAGGCGCGGGGCAGCAGCAGCGCGCGGCAGAACGGCATCGCGCCGATCGAGATTCGCCCGCTGCCGCGGTCATCGCCGCGCGCTTCCATGATGCCGGCTGCAATTTCCTGCTCCGCGAGGCGCGCGCCACGCGCGAGCGCACGTCCTGCGGTGGTAAGCGTGACGCCGCGCCCGCGCCGCTCGACCAGCTGCACCCCGCAGATTTGCTGGAGGTCGCGCACGGCGCGGTGGATCGCCGCCTGGGACAGTCCGGTCGCGGCCGCCGCACCTGAGAAACTCTGCACCGCCGAGAACTGGAGGAAGGCACTGAGCTGGGTGGCGGTCATCAGCTGTGCGGGGCGCGCGAAGCCACGGTTCCTCCGCCCTACCCGCCGCACGCCGCCTGCGAGGCACGCTAGCGCGCGCGTGGTACGTTCGGCCAGCACCTGCCCCGCCTGGGTCGGCAGGACGCCGTCGGTGCGGCGATCAAACAGTTGCACCTCGAGCCGGCGCTCAAGCTTAGCAAGTCCCTGGGTCAGCGCTGGCTGTGACAAGCCGGTAACTTCCGCCGCCTGGCTCAGGCTACCCTCGGCGATGACGGCCGAGAGCGCACGCAGATGGCGCAGGTTAAGATCGAATGGCTTGATCATGTGCGGTCTACAACAAAAAGTTATGGCCTGGAATCAATATGGATTGGCGCAACCGGCGTACAGGCCGGACGGGGCGGAAAACAGGGGACGGATATGGCCAAGGTAATCCAGAACATTGCGCGCGCCGACGCAGCAGTCATCGACGGTCTCGGCGCAGCCGGCGTAGCAACGGTCCATGAGGCACAGGGCCGGATCGGACTGCTGGCGCACTATATGCGGCCGATCTATTCCGGGGCCCGGATCGCCGGTTCAGCCGTGACGATCTCGGCTCCGCCGGGCGACAACTGGATGATCCACGTCGCGATCGAGCAGCTGCAACCCGGAGATGTCCTGGTACTGGCGCCGACCAGCCCCTGCTTCGACGGCTATTTTGGCGATCTTCTCGCCACATCGGCAATGGCGCGGGGGTGTCGCGGCTTGGTGATCGACGCCGGCGTGCGTGATGTGCGTGATCTCACCGCGATGGGCTTTCCGGTCTGGTCGAGGTCGGTGTTCGCGCAAGGAACGGTCAAGGCAACGCTGGGGTCGGTCAATGTACCGATCGTCTGCGCGGGGGCGGCGATTGAAGCGGGTGATGTGATCGTCGCGGACGATGACGGCATCTGCGTCATTAAGCGCGTCGATGCCGCATCGGTACTCAAAAAGGCCCAGGCCCGCGAAGCCGCTGAGGAAGGCAAGCGCAAACGGCTGGCCGTCGGCGAACTCGGTCTCGACATCTACGACATGCGCGGCAAGCTTGCGGCGATGGGGCTGAAATATGCCTGACGGCGTGGCATGCATGTGGATGCGCGGCGGCACGTCGAAGGGCGCGTACTTCCTTACCGCCGACCTGCCGGTCGACATCGCCGCACGCGACGCGTTCCTACTCCGCGTCATGGGCTCGCCCGATCCCCGCCAGATCGATGGCATGGGCGGTGCCGATCCGCTGACGTCGAAAGTTGCCGTAGTCAGCAAATCCGAGCGCGACGGCGTCGATGTCGACTATCTCTTCCTCCAGATCTTCGTCGACCAGGCGATCGTCACCGACAGCCAGAATTGCGGCAACATGCTTGCCGGCGTCGGTCCCTTCGCGATCGAGCGAGGCCTGATCGCGGCCACCGGTGACAAGACTCGCGTCGCGATCTTCATGAAGAATACCGGCCAGATTGCCGTCGCCACTGTCCAGACCCCCGGCCGCCAGGTTACCTATGCGGGCGACGCCAAGATCAGCGGCGTACCCGGCACCGCCGCCCCGATCCCGCTCGCTTTTCGCGACACCGCCGGCTCGTCTTGTGGCGCGCTGCTGCCCACCGGCAACGCCTGGGACGAGATCGAAGGCGTTCGCTGCACGCTGATCGACAACGGCATGCCCTGCGTCGTCTTCGCCGCCAGCGATGTCGGCGTCACCGGGTACGAAGACCGGGATATGCTCGATAGCAACATCGCAATGAAGGAGCAGATCGAAGCGATCCGTCTCAAGGCTGGAGCGCTGATGAACCTCGGCGACGTCAAGGAAAAGTCAGTCCCTAAGATGATGCTGATAGCAGCCCCGAAGGAAGGCGGCGCCATCGCCGTCCGTTCGCTGATCCCCCACCGAGTCCATGCCTCGATCGGCGTGCTCGGTGCGGTCAGCGTCGCCACTGCCTGTCTGATCGAAGGTTCGCCAGCCGCCGCGGTCGCAACCGCGCCCGAGGGCAAGACCAAGATCCTCGGCGTCGAGCACCCGACCGGCGTCACCGAATGCGTGGTGACCGTCGATGATAGCGGCGTCCCCATCGAAGCGGGTATGCTGCGCACTGCACGCAAGCTTATGGATGGAGTGGTATTTGCGTGAAGACCGACGAGAACAGCCGCATCCGTAGCTGGACGCCGACCCCCTCCAAGCCCGCTTTCGTGCTTCCACGGGGCGCGGTGGACGCGCACTGCCACGTCTTCGGGCCCCAAGCGGAATTCCCGTTCAGCCCCAAGGCGAAATACTTGCCGCAAGATGCCGGCCCGGAAATGCTGTTTGCGCTCCGCGATCGCCTCGGCTTCGCTCGCAACGTGATCGTCCAGGCCAGCTGCCACGGCACCGATAATGCCGCGACGCTCGACGCAATAGCAAAGTCGAACGGCAGGGCCCGCGGGGTCGCCGTAGTCGATCCCGCCATCACCGATGCAGAGCTCGACACTCTCCACGCCGGCGGCATCCGCGGCGTCCGCTTCAACTTCCTCAAGCGCCTCGTCGACGACGCCCCCAAGGACAAGTTCCTGGACGTCGCCCATCGCATCCGGCGCCTCGACTGGCACGTTGTCGTTTATTTCGAAGCCGATATCCTCGACGAAATGAGGCCTTTCCTCGCCGCCATCCCGAACACCATCGTTATCGATCACATGGGCCGCCCCGATGTTGCCCAGGGATCGGACGGCGCCGACATGCGAGCCTTCCGCGCTCTGCTCGACAGCCGCGACGATATCTGGACCAAGGTCACGTGCCCAGATCGGATCGATGCAAGCGGCGCCCCCTATGACGATTTCGTCGCCGCCGTCCGCCCGCTGGTCGAGGCCTATCCCGATCGCGTGTTGTGGGGCACGGATTGGCCCCATCCGAACATGGAGAGCCGCATTCCCGACGACGGCCAACTCGTCGATGTAATCCCGCGCATCGCGCCGACGCCAGAGCTCCAGCATAAGCTCCTCGTTGCAAATCCGATGCGTCTGTACTGGCCAGAACAGCGCGCGTGATCATTGATTGGGGCGACTGGCGCCAGCAATTCCTAACACTTGTTTCATGCCCGAACCGGACAAATACACCCGTCCGATCAAACGGGCACCTTTCAGGAGGGGGGTCGGCGGACGACGTTCGCTCGTGAACCCCTTAGATGGCTTGCGGCCCGATGGGGGGACGGCGAATGCCATTTGCACTTGAAGCTATCCGGCATAACACGTTGCGCTACGCGGTCTCCGCGGCCGCCTTGACAGCGGCGTCGCTCGTTCTGGCGGCGACCGCCCAGGCGCAGGATGCGCCGGCACGGACCAACCCCGGAACCAGCACGACCGCCGAGCCGCAGCAGACGCCGGCACTGCCGGCCGCCGCCGCGAACACCGAAGCGCAGGGATTGCAGGACATCGTCGTCACCGCAGAACGCCAGACGAGCAACGTCCAGCGAGTGCCGGCGGCGGTAACCGTGCAGAGCGGCGGCGACCTGCTGACGCGCGGCAAGTTCACCCTCACCAACATCCTGGAAGTCGTGCCGGGCGTCTCCGGCGGCGAATCGGAAGGTCTGAACGGCATCAACACCGGAAGTGACAATGCCGCCGCCGGCATCACGATCCGCGGCATCTCTTCTAACGGCGGCCTGTCCGGCCAGACCCTCTCGGGCGTATCCGCCGTCGCGCTCTACGTCGATGACGTCAGCAGCGGGCTGGGCGGCAATTACGATATCGACCGCGTTGAAGTGCTGCGCGGTCCTCAGGGAACGCTCTACGGACGCAGCGCGACCGCGGGCGTGGTGGCGATTCACACGCGCAATCCCGACCTCGACACATCGACGATGGAAGCGTCGCTCGAAGGCGGAAGCTACGATCTGCTCCACGCCACGGTGGCCGCGAACGTGCCGATCATATCCGACAAGGTCGGCTTGCGCGTCGCGGTGAACCATTATCAACGCGACGGCATCGACGCCGACACCGGCAATGGCAGGAGCAACGTCACCGAAGGCAGGGCGAAGCTGCTCATCCAACCGAGCGACAATTTCTCGCTGCTGATCGGCGGCGCCTTCCAGGATCGGACGCTCTACAACGGCGGCTTCAAAGGCAATTTCCTCACCCCGAACTCGTACGAGGTCGAGCCTTACAAGGCCGGGACCGGCATCCTCCAGTCCCGCCAGATTTGGGCCGAGGCGAATCTGGACATCGGCGGTGTCCGGGTGACCTATCTGCCAGCCTATCGGACGTTCAAACAGGATGCCACCGTGTATCTCGTCGGTCCGGGCGGCAACACCATCAAGCAGATCGTTAACACACCACACGACCCGTTCGTGACGCAGGAGCTTCGCCTGCAATCCCAGCCGGGGGCAAACATCCAGTGGCAGACTGGCTTGTTTTATTATTACAACGATGTTCGCAGCACAAATCTCAACGTCTGGGATTCTTCAAACGCTGCCTTGTTCAACGCCGATATCCAGCGGAAGACCAAGGATATCGGCGCGTTCGCCGAAACGACCGTGCCGATCACCTCCAGTTTTCGGATTACGGGCGGCCTTCGCTATGACAAGACGACCGTGGACACTTCCGAGCTCTACACCTCCAACCTCAACTTCGCCTGCAACACTCCGATCGGCGCCTTTGCGTGTCCGATCGGTCCTCTCGGCGCACCCACAGATTCGCCGCTGGCGGGTTTACCAGAGAACAATGTCTCCACCTCGCTTAGCGGACAGGCGGGCCACCGCGAATTCAAGAACCTGACCTACAAGGCCCGGGCCGAATACGATCTCAGCCCATCGAACCTAGTGTACGCTTCGGTTTCCACCGGCTTCAGCCCAGGGGACGTTCAGGTCGGCACGGGGGCCGGCGGCCTCCCCGCGGCATTCGCCTACGGATCGGAGAATCTGACGTCCTATGAGATCGGCACCAAGAACCGGTTCTTCGATCGCCGCCTTCAGGTCAACGCCAGCGCGTTCCACTATGATTACGGCGGCTATCAGGCGGCCATTCAGCTCGATCTCAGCAATCCCACCTCGGCTGTCGTGTTTAACGTGCCGCTGCGGATGACGGGCGTCGAATTGGAAGGGCTGTTGCAGGTGACACCGGCGGATCGGCTCGGCGTCAACTTCGCCCACATCGACTCCAAGTTCCACGATCTGCCCGCGGGCTTCGCGACCGCCGTCGCGCAACACAAGCTATGGGGGTACGCGCCGAACACCGCCACGGTGTTCTATGACCGTCAGTTCGAACTGGCCGGCGGTTCGGCGATCAGCTTCCACGGCGAGGGCATCTGGCGCTCGGGGTATGACATTCTCTACACATCGCCGGGCTTGGCCGCCCAGGGAGGACTGGCTTTCCAGCACCAGAACGCCTTCTTCCAAGGCAACCTCAACCTGACATTCACGACGGCGGACAAGAAATATTCGCTGACCGGCTATGTCCGCAACGTCACCGACAAGCGATACAAGACGTACGTGAATCTGCAGTCGATCACGCCGTTGCAGGTGACCGGCCTCTTGTCCGATCCGCGCACCTTTGGCGTTGTGCTGACCGCGAAGTTCTAGGTCCGAACGGAAAAGCAAGTCCGAGCAACCTGCGGTCGGGTTGCTCCGCCGTGCCGAGCATTGTCTGGAACGGTTTGCGATCGCCTCGATCCGCGCGCCCTGAGCTTTTTCCACGCGCACGTGGGGCGACGGGCTCAGAACGGACACAGGCATCGGGCAGAATTATCGGGCCGGCTGGGACAGAAGAACCTCCACGGTCACCTCGCGGCTATCGACATCGGACACAGGCGCATCGATCGCTGTGCTATCAATTCCATGTTCCTCGACAATGCCAGCCGTCACGCCGATCCCGATTAAGGCGTTGCTCACCGCTCGCATGCGCTCATCGGCTATCTGAGGTGCCTCGAGCATCCTCGACCCGTCACTGAGGCGCGAGCGGCCGGCGTGGCCTGTCACGATCACGCGGCGGACCGGCGACTTCAAGATCGCCTTGGCAATCATCTCGACCTTCGCTTGATTGAGGAGATTCAGCACGGCGCGATCGAAATCGAAGGTCACCGAGAATGACGTATTTGCTCGAAGCGGCGGCGGGGCGGGAACATCGCTGCCGTTCCGGGCGAGAACGGCGGGCGGTAGATCGAAAATCGACCCTTCCCGCGGCGCTGTGCCGTTGTCTGGCAGCACGGCATCGCAGGAGTAATCCAGTTCCGGAAGCGGCGAGATGTGGACGGGATCAATGTTGATTCCGCCACAACTCAACTCGTCGTCATGCGCTACGCCTTCGACCAGCACTCGGTGCAGCAGCTGAGGCGGAGTGCCAATGCCGAAGGCGCCGATATAATAGGTTTTGCCGCCCGATTCCGCCAACCAGCATTGTCGCGCGGTATCGCGGAACTGCGGACAAGCGACGAAGCTGATCGGGCGTCCGGGCCGATCGGCCGCCCCCTGCGCAAGCGCGACCGCGCTGGACATCAATGCCATGCCGGCGGCCACCCTGCGCGAGAACATCACAGTGCTCCCATGAAGTTGACCAGGTCGGTTATCTCCTGGTCCGTGTAGCCGATGCGGAAGCGGGTATCGTAATAGTCGACCACCGCACGCAGGTCAGGTGCAGAGCCGCCGGCAAAATAGGGTGCCCGCGCCGCAAGCCCACGCATTTGCTGCACGACCACCTTTCCTACATCGGCGCATCGGCCGGTGATGAGCGCCCGGCCCGGGTCGGTCGTGTAGATCTGGCGACCAAGATAGGGATGGGGAGCTGCGTCCTTGTGGCATTGAATCTTGAACAGCGGCAGGTCTGGAGCAGGGACCGCTGTCGGATAGGTGTTGGTACCGAGGTCAAGATATCCAGGCGCGACATCCATGCCGGTCTGCACCATGTTGTGGCACGCCGCGCACGTCTGTTTGACCGGATTGCCGATGAAGCCGTTCAAGTCCGCTACGTTGCGGATCAGGAATTGACGGTACATGAAGGAAAGATAGCCGCGAGCGACGGAATCGCGATAAGCCCGCTGTTGCGGCGTTTCGTTCGCCTCGCCATCGCGTGTTTCCGGAAATTGCGGGAGCTTGACCAGGGGCGTCCAGTTGATCGAGGAGGCGACGCGCTGCGTTACCCAGCCCTCGATTTCGGGGAACATTGGTCTGGCGGAATAGGCCCCGACAACAGCGGGCTTGCCGGCCCGCAGCGCGTCCGGGCCGAGGAATGCGCCGCCGCCCCTCAGGGAGCCCCCCGTCCGGTTGGCCACCTGAGCGGTGTAGACCTGGAAGATGAACTTGCGAACCGCGCTCTGCTCCGACGGGGACAGGCCGGCGCTCATCTCCATATGCGCACGCGAGGCATCGACCATCTGCGCAAGCAAGGTTGCATCGCGACTATCGCTCATCACGTTGCCGCCAAGGCGGTGACCAGTCAGTGGATCGAGCGGACGCACTTCGCCGGTGCGGATGCTCCATAAGCTCAAGGGCGTATCGGGTTCGACGTATTTGAGATTGGCCGCCATCCTCGGGCGGCGGAAGACCGAGATATGGGGATCTTTGGATTTCAGGCCGTAAACCGCATCCGAATTGCAGCCGGTGGGATCGCTGACCAGGGTGATGTCGAAATCAGGAATAATCGTCCGGCCTGCCGCGTCGCGAGGTGGCCACGGCAACGCGATGCGGAACAAACCCTTGTCCAGCAAGAGCGAGTGCGACTTGCGCTCACCGATCGGCAGGTTCGGGCAATTTGCGCCGTCCACCGCAGCAAACAGGCTGTCCTTTGCCCCGGCGATCGCCCACCGTTGGTCGATTGTCCTTACCGACAGGCTCATCGCGTCGGCCGGCTGATGACATGTCACGCATGCGCGGCCGTTTGTCCCAAGCGGCTCGAAGAATGGGTGCCCGCGGGTCCGGACCGGACCATCCGCGTTCAGGACCGCCAATGTCCCCGTCGGGTTCTCGAAGCTCGCTAACGCCGGCAGCGTGCGATCGGCGCCGGCCGGTATATACTTACCGATGTCGTCTCGGTCGCTCACGAGGCCCGATGCCCGCCCGCCCACGACCGCAAGCAACGCCGTGGCGGCTAGGGCAAACGCGTATTTGGAGAAGGATTCTCCCGTCATATCCTAGAATTTGACGGCGAGAACACCGCCGAACGTACGCGGGTCGGATACGGTGCCGGTTGCCTGCAGAGGCGTGATCGACTGCAGGTTGACGTAGGTCTTGTAGCGCTCGTTGCCGACGTTGCGGACGTACCCCGTCAGCGAATAGCGCTTGTTGGCGGATGTCCATGTCAGGCTGAGGTTGCCTAGACCAAAGGCCTTCTGATGCTCAAAGGCCAACCCACCTTGTGCGGCCAACCCGGGGGACGTGAAGAGCACGTCGTAGCCTGCTCTGTATATGGCTTCGCCATGGAAGCTGAGGCTCGAACCGCCCGGGAGGTCAAAGTCGCGGTCATAGGAGAGGGTCGCCGTGGTCGGCGAGAATCCCCACAGTCCGCGTTGCGCGACGGCATCCACAAATGCCTGCGGCCGATCATGGAATCGCGAGTGAATATGGGTGAAGTTGAGGCCGATGCGATCCGCCCGCGTCAGCTGATAGAGAGATTCCAGCTCTACCCCCGTCATCCGCAAGGGCACATTGAATAGGATCGCGGTTGCCGGGTTGGTCAGATCAAGCTGTACTGCTGCCTGGTACCCACCATATTCGTAATGGAAGGCATCAACGTTCACCTGAAGCCGTCGATCGAAAAACCGGTTCTTGCTGCCGATTTCGTATGCCGTCAGCTTCTCCGACGCATAGGTAAAGGCAGCGGGAACGTTGCCGGCTCCCGTTCCAACCTGAACGTCTCCTGGAAGGAACCCGGTCGAGACCGAGGCATAGACGAGATTGGCCGGAGAGAGGTCATACTCGAGCCGAGCCTTGTAGGTCAGGTTTCTGAATACACGGTGTCCGGCATCCCCGCTGAGATCGATGCTCGTCAGCGCTTCGGGCAGTCCTGCGTCCGGAGAATTCTGCGGACCAACCGCGCATCCGGTAATGAAGCCAAGCGGTGTATTGCAGAACACGTTGAGATTGGAGGTATAGAGCTCGGAGGTGGTTACCGTCGTCTTGTCATAGCGAAGGCCGCCCGTGACGCGCAGTTTCTGCGTGATCGGCACCGTCCCTTCAGCAAATACGCCGATGTCGCGGGTTTTGCGGCGAATGTCCCCGTCGAACAACAGGCCGTTCGAGGATTCCCAAACATTGCTGTTATCGCTATGCAGGTCGTTGTTGTAGTAGAACAGGCCTGTCTGCCACGTGATGGTCGACCCCGGCTGCGAAGACAAACGCAGTTCATGCGTCATGAACGCGTCGTGGGGAGTGCTCACGATCTGCTTGATTGCGTTTCCGCCCGGGCCGACGACGAAGATCGTCGCGTCCTGGTCGAACGTGCGGTATGCGGGAAGATAGGTAAGCCGGGCACCACCGATATCCAGGTTCGCTTCAGCCCAGACCTGCCGCGACTGCAATTTCCCTGAGCCTGTGGTATAAGGAACGTATTCGATCTTGTCCGGCTCCACGAAGTTGCCGGCGACCCCGCCATTGTAGAGAGTCCGATCTTGAAAAGCGCCACCGACGAGCAGCGAGAAATGATCGCTCGGCTCGAAAAGCAGTTTTGCTTTACCTTCAGTGACGTTGCTCCTGCCGACGCCCGTATCGACGTCGACGCCGTCCCGCTGATAATGATTTACTGCGACGCGTAGGGCTAGCTTGTCCGAAACGATAGGTACGTTCGCTGCGGCGGTCGCGTGGAGAAGATCGTAGCTTCCGCCCTCCAGCGACTCTTCCAAAGTGTAATGCGTGAGGTCGGGATTGCGCGTGTGTATCGCCACCACCCCCGCTGTCGCGCTTCGGCCGTAGAGCGTTCCTTGGGGGCCTCGCAGTACCTCGACACGATCGATGTCGTAGTTCCCGCCGATTCCGTTGTAGACGTCATCAACGTAGAGCGCCACGGCGGGGACGCCGGAAAGCGTTTGGCCGGACACGCCTCCGTTCGAAGAGATGCCACGGATAGTGATGCCGGCTGCCGGGCTATCGTTTCCGGTCGGTTCGTTGGATGTACCTTCCGATTCACCACCGGAAACGCCCGGCACAGTCTCGAGGATGTTTCTGAGCGTAAATTTGCCGCGTTCCAGCAAGTCCGCGCCCTGTTGCACCGTTACCGCCGCCGGCACCTTCTGCACGTTACTCGTTTGACGTTCCGCCGTCACGACAATGTCGGCCAGTCCTTGTGTTTCATCCGGCGCACTGGTCGGCTGCGCGGATTGCGGCTGCGCGGATTGTGCCTGCGCACCGGCCGGGCAGAGGAGCGAAGCTATCGCAAGCGCCGCGCCGGAGGCGCTGATGCGCAGGGCACCGCGGTATAGAGTGCTGGTGTCACGCTGCATGAAATCCTCCCCACCACCGGTTTTGTGAACGTCTCGATGGAGGCGCGTCGGCCGTTGCGACCTTCGCGCCCTGCGAGCGCCACCCGTTTCAGTGGCTGAAATTCGCCAAGCAGGGCTCCGAAACAAGTGGCGAGAATTTATCTGGGCACGGCGGTGCCGCGAACCACGCCGCAAAGGCCTGTCGCAGCCTCAGCGAGGCACCGTTCGCCACGCCTTCCAGGTTATCGACGGCATTCGGAATCAGCCTCGTCCCCGGTTACGCGAGTTTCGATCAGGCAGCCGAATAGGCACTACTGGTTTACGGGAATCATCGGCCTACAAGCGAGAGGGTGAAAAGTAGGCGACTTCGCGGTCAATGCCGCCACCTCCTTTTGATTGGCCGCTCGCGTCCGGATCTGCGGGAGGACGCCGGCTCTCTCTGGAGTGGATGTGCCCGGAGGCGGGAGCGCGCGCCTGCAGTGGGTTTGCCGGCCGTATGAGCAGATCGACAGTAAGCGCCGCGAGGCTGCACGTGATGCAAGGCCGCGAACGCGGGTAAACGAATGGCGGGACAAATCTTGGAGAGCATTGCGTGACAGGCACAATAGGTCCGACGTCTACGGGCGAAGGCCTGACTTTAGTTGCAGAGAGTCCCGCAAGAAGCGAGATGACCCGCGAAGCACTGACAGTCGCGATCGCCTGCGCGATCTGCATGGGCTTTAGCTTCGCACCTATCTTCTTCGGCACATTTCCGCAGTTCCTTGAGCCTGTGTCTCGGCAATTCCAGTGGAGTGCCGCGATCTTTCCGCAGGCGATGTTGATCTCGGGCGTAACGGGTGCCCTCAGCGGACCGCTCGTGGGCCGACTGATCGATACGATGGGGGTTCGCAATGTGTTGCTGCCCGGCCTGGTGGCCTGGGCCGCGACGCTGGTCGCGATGTCTCTTCTCAACGGCAGCATCGTCATGCTGTATGTCGTCTCGGCCTTGATGGGGCCGCTGGCTGCAACCTGTGGCCCGGTGGCGCTGGCGAAAGTCGTTTCGAGCTGGTTCGACCGAAGCCGCGGCATTGCGCTGAGCGCCGTCTTGGGTGGTTCGGTCGCGATATTCACCGCGCTGATGCTGGTGCTCGCGCGCGTCTTGATCCTAGAGATCGGTTGGCGCGAAACCTATCTGGCGCTCGCGGGCTCGGTTGTCCTCATCGCCCTGCCGATCTCCTACTTGTTCTTGCGGGAAGCGCCGCAATCGGAGCCGCCTTCGATGGCCGGAATGCCAGGCCCGGTGGGCGTAGACGTGAAGCCAATAGCTGCATTCACCAGCCGTGCGTTCGGGACCGTAATGCTTGCGTCGACCTTGGTCTGCGCCTCGTGCAGCGGCGTGGTGAGTCACTTCATCCCCTGGAGCGCGGAATGGAGGATCTCTCCCGGCACGGCAACTTTTGCGCTGACCCTCTATTCTCTCGCCGGTCCTATCGCTGCATTGATCGCCGGCGGCGCTGCGGATCGCCTGCCGCGACCTGGCATGCTCGCCATTGTATTCGTGGTGCCGCTAATAGGCTTTCTGGCCATGCTGACGTCGCTGGAATGGGCTGTGGTCGTCGGACTGACGCTGATGGGCGCCGGCTTCGCGGCGGTTGCCGGCCTGCTGCCTTTCTTCACAAGTCGATATTTTGGCCTCGCCAATGCTTCGACGATTTTCGGGGTGGCGATAGGGTTCACCACGCTGTCGCTGGGCGTCGGGCCTGTGGTGCTTGGAGTTTTGCGCGACAAATGGGGCGCCTATGCGCCCGGCTCGCCTGTCGTCGTCGGAGCGCTGATCCTGGCCGTCGTGCTCGCAGCAAGTTTGCCACGTTACCCAGATCGTTGACGTTCAAGAATAGTCCCGCATAATGCCGAGTCCCGCGGCAAAAACTAAAATAACGGGTAGTTGTAGGAGAGAGATTTTGACCATCGCGCAGCTGGCGTCCGCGCAATCGCGTGCACATGACCGCGCAATAGCTCCTCCCTGGAAAACCGCGAACCCGCTGTTCGATGCAATCGTGGGTACGGGCGCTGCGAATACCAAGGCCGCATGCCTGATCGCAGCGCAGATCGAGGAGGATCTGATCGGTCGGAGTTGGCCCACCGGAGCGATCTACGGGTCTGAGGCTCAATTGGCGACTAAGTTTGGTGTTTGCCGTGTCGTCGTGCGCGAAGCCGTTCGAATTCTCGAAAGCCGCGGCACCGCTCGGATGCGTCGGGGACCCAATGGCGGCTTGCTGGTGCTGGCCCCAACCATGCCCGTCGTATTGGACGCCATTCATCGATACGTCACCTCACATTGCGGGGAGATCGTTCAGGGAAGCGCGTGTCAGGCGATCCTGCGAGCAGTTCACGCGAAGTTGACTGGCCTCGGATCTAAGATTTGTGTCGGTCCGGGCTTGATCGACTTCCTGGAAGTGCTGATCTCGGCCGTCGATCACTATGCGCGTGAGGGAGCTGCGGGGCACGTTTTGCTGGGTGCGGCCGCCGAATGCGCTCGTTCGCGCGCCGAGCAGATATTCCGGTTGCTGATGAAGGATCTAAATCTCAGCCATGAGGCAGATCAGCGCCTGGGATCGGAACTCGATCTCTGCGATCGCTATGGCGCCGATCGCAATGCGTTGCGTCAGGCGGTGCGTGTATTGGAGTTCGAAGGGATCGCGGTATCGGCAGCCGGACGCGGCAAGGGATTGATGACGCGCACGCCTGAGCCGACCGCTTTGTGCCGGCTCATCAACTGTCACTTCACCGCGGCGCGGGTCACCCCGCACGATGCGATGAATCTGTTCAAGCTATTAAGCGTGGAGGCAGTTTCGATCGCTGCCGAACGCGCGACCGATGCGGAACTCGCACGACTGAGAGCGGCGCGGCGCATGTTGGAAGCATCTGACGCGCGCGTAACGGCGAATGTTATGCAAGAAGCCGAGGAAAGCCAATTCGGCATCATTGACGAACCGCTCGTCGACATTCTTCTGCGGTGCACGAAGAGCTATTCTACGTGGTGGTCTTCGATCCGCAATCCAGAAAGCGAGGTGCTGGGCACCGCCTATCGAGCCGAGACGCTCAAGGTGATCTCCGCGATTATCGCCCGCGATGCCACGGCCGCTGCCGCTGCCCAGGCGGTCAAAGTCGAACGTCTTAACAGATTGATTTGAACCCGCCGTCCCGCCCGGTCAGCCAAGCAGCGTCCCTCCGGTCGTATCGATCAGTTGCCCCGTGATCCAGCCGCCCTCGTCGCTCGCAAGGAAGGCTACCACGTTTGCGATGTCTGCTGGGGTTCCCAGGCGCTTTAGCGCGGACTGCGCCTTGGCGTGCTCGACGAAAGCCGGATTGCCTTCGGCCATGCGGAGGAATTCGGCAGTCGCGGTCGGTCCCGGCGCCACGGAGTTGACGGTGATGCTGCGGGCACCGAGTTGCAAGGCCGCTGTCTTGCTGAACACCTCGAGAGCGCCTTTGGCCATCGCATAGGAAATCACGTCCGGGTTCACCACGCGGGAGGTTCCCGACGAAATGTTGATGATCCGTCCGCCGTCGCGAAGCCGCGGTAAGGCCGCCTGGGTGATGAAGAACGGAGCCTTCACATCCACGGCAAAGGCTTTGTCGAACTCCGCGGCGCCCAGCACCTCGACCGACCCGAACATGATCTGTCCGGCATTGTTGACGAGTATGTCCAGGCCAGCTTCACCCGAACATGCAGCAAGGCTACGATCGAACTCCTCGAACATCGCCGTGAAAGACGCGTCCGGCGCATGGAGATCCGCCTGGATGATGAACCCTCGTCCTTCGGTTCGCTCGATCGTCGCCAGCGTTTCGCGCGCCGCATCCAAGTTCTCCCCATAATGGATCGCGACCGTCGCTCCGTCGGCGGCGAGCCGCACGGCAATCTCGCGACCGATGCCGCGGCTGGCGCCGGTAACAAGCGCAACCTTTCCCTTCAGGCTGGACATCTTACCAGGCGCCCGAAATGTTCGTTTCGCCGCGCATCTGCCGGCTACCGTACCAATATCCGTGGCCAGTGCTTCGCAGACGGAAGGGCAAGGCCACCGTCGCGATGGGCGGCGCGTTGATGTCGCTCGCATCGAGAATGAGCAGTTCGCTGCGCATTTGTTCATGCCGGCCGACGACGGTCATGATGTAGCCCTCGCCTTCTGCCGCATTGTCATCGGCAGGAATGAACTGCGGCTCGCCGATCGAGCAATTATGCCCGGCGTATAGGATTTTGGCCGGCTTCTTTCCGTTGACATCCATTGTCGCGATCCACTGGAAGCCGCCACCGACGCGCTCCTGACCGGGCACATCGAGGAGGTTCATCGTGGCGAAGCTGTACGGCAAGGTCTCGAAGCGGGTGTCGATCCGGGGAAGCTCGCAAGGATATTCAAAGAGTTGCTTCTCGGTGAAGCGGTCCTCATTGCTCTCCATGTCAATCACTACGCGCTTCATATAAGGCATGGTGTCGGCCGGCTCGAATTGCGAACCGTCGACGTTCGGAAAGAAATGGAAGAAGGATCGCTTGCTGAACGTATTGTCTGCATAAATGTAGCGACCGTCATCATAGGCGCCGACGGTATGACCGTGACACTGGGTCGGCCCCTTGAACCATCGAATCTGATCGGCATGCCCTTTGCGCGGCAGCACACCCAGATAGACCTGTTCGGCCGGATCCCATTTGAATGCAGGCTCCTGCCGCTTGATCCACTCGAGTTCGTGGCGGAGCGGTGTGATCGGGAACACGACGTAATTTTGCGTGACCATGATGTCGTGGACCATGCAGGTATAGGGCGCATTGAACCACGCCTCGTGGATGACGCGCCCCTCGCTGTCCGCTTCATAATAGGCGATATCGGTGGTGGCCGGCCCGGCCGCACAATAGCCGAAGAACACCAGCTCGCCTGTGCGCGCATCGATCTTGGGATGAGCGGTGATCGCCCTGGCGGTCACCTTGCCGCCCCAGTCATATTCTCCGATCGTCTCGAGCGTGAAGGGGTTCATTTCAATCGCCGGGCTGTCCTCCTTTAAAGCAAGCAGCTTGCCGCTATGCATCAGCAGCGTGACGTTCGCGGTGCCCCTGCTGAGCCCGGCCACCGAGGGATCGTCCGAGAAGGGGTTGCGGTAATGGCCAAACAGCGCGCGGCCCGCCTTTTCCTCCGCCACGAAACGCGGCGTGCGGACATAGCGCATCCGGAAGTCGACCCTGCCATCCTTGAAATAGAAGCACGAGGCCATCCCGTCTTCGTTGAGCATGAAGACATCATTCTCGACAAAGGCCGGCCACTTCCGATCTCCGATCAGGCGGAAGAAGCCGCCGTCGAGATTTTTCGGCACTTCTCCCTGCACGACCTCGAGACCCGTCAAGTCGATCTCCGCGCGCATTGGCGCTTCAAAGCTCGTGAAATCGTTCTGCGGAAATCGGATATTCATCACCGTGGAACCTCTACAGCAAGGGACGCTTTTGCAGTCCGCTGCCGCGTGTTTTGCCGCCAATGCCCTTGGGTAACCAGCTGCAACATTTCCCGGAAGCGACACCTCGAGCCGTTCGCTGGCGTGGCGAGAAAACCATCGGAGGCCAGATTCAAACCAGCATCTGCGCTCCGCTCGGTCAGCGGCGTGCCTGGGCTCCGGCGAGTGCCGCCATTTGCGCAGCGGCGTCGCCAAGGGTTTCCCCCGCCCAGGAAGGCCAATCGCTATCGCACCCGACGCTGGCGATGGCCAAGCTCAAACTGCCGGCGATGCCGCCATCGTCCTGCTTGAGAGGGACCGAAACCATAATTGCACCAATATCCGGGTCATCCACGCCAAGGTCGTAGCCAGTTGCTCGGATCGATCGCATTCGACGCTTTAGGCTCGTCCAATCCGCTGCGTCGCCGCCGGCGCTTTTGAATAAGGCGCGCACCGCCCGCACGTCCATGAAGGCAAGCATGGCCAGCGCCGGCGGGCCTGCAAATAGCGGCGCCAGCCGCCCCCGCGCGAAAGTGCCCTCGGGAAAGGACGACGAACCCAAACGGAGCTCGTGAACGGCCATCACGTGACCGCGATGGATGCGGCTGATGAAGATACGCCCTGGTTGCGTGATGCGTCGTGCAAGCTGAAGCATGGCTGGTTCGGCAGCGCGCAGGAGCGGGTCCGACAGCCGGAGCTGACGATCATAATGGACGATGCCAGGCCCCAGGAGATAGCGCCCGGGCCGGATGCTGAAGATCAGGCCAACGGCCGTAAGGCTGCGGAAGTATCGATAGACCGTGCTTTCCGACTGGCCCAGTACCGCACAGGCTTCCTCAACCGTCCACTCGGGTCTTTCCGGAGTGAACAGGTCCATCACTGCGAGCGTCTTGTCGGAAGTCGTTGTCCCGCGCCCGTTGCTTCGAGCACGCTCAATCATACGAGAGAGCGCCTTCGAGGAATTGGCGATCAATTCGCAGGTTGCTGTTCCTCCCATCCAGCAGATGCGCCCAGGGGCAGGAATTCCCGTATCTCATCGATGATACGGAGCTCCCCGTCCACGACCTTGAAGACCCCGAGCATATACATCGCGCCCGCATCAGGTCGAGGGTGGTCGGCGATAGGATGGAAGTCGACAACCACGAAGCTGCCGGCGACGCCGAGCTCGGTGTCGAGCACCGGAAAACGCCGCTCACGCGCCTTTGGTCTGGCGGCGCGCGTGTCATTGAGCGCGGAAGCGCAGCTATGTACCTTGCCATCGGGCGAAAGCAGCGTGCGCAAGGTGTTGGTCGTCTTGGCGCCGTTGTCATATTTGTCGCAGCGATAATTGAAGCGCGGGATCAACCCGTCGCTCTGCTCCAGCCCCTCCCAATATCGGTCGGCGGCGTCACGCAAGCCACCGCGGTCGACACGGCGATCCGACGGTACCACCGCCTGATAAAGGATATCAGGTTTCAGCAATTGCTCGACATCCGCAAAATGGCCTTTGCCATCGGTGCTGACGATTGCCTCCGCTTCCGCCAGCACGTCCTCCTTGAGGAGCAAGCGCTGGGCGAATGGACGAGGCTGGCCGTCCAGATAGACGACGCCCATGCAAAGCACCTGGCGAGTCCGGGCGTCAGCGAATGCTTGGATGCCTGCAAAGCGTGGCCTGCGGGACCACAGGCCATCGCCCACGGAAATGGTCGTTCCGTTTTCCGTAGAACGGAAGGTCGATGCCAATCGTAGCGCTGTCGGGTCACCAGCCGACACCGCGGCGAGATAGGCATCCAATTCCTCGATCAACGCCTCCCTCGTCGTCATGCGATACCCACGGGCGGCTGGCCGAAATGCGTCCGACCATAATTGACTGCGGCGCTGTCGGATTGGTGGGCGAGATGGCCGCGCAGAACGCCGACATTGCGCCAGTAGCGGCCCAGCATCGAGTCCTTCTTGGACGCCGAGGTCCCGACGGTGCGGAAGATGATATCGACCGCCTCGTGCGCAAGGTGGATGCTCTGAAGGATCACGAGCGTAAGGCGCCGCGCGTCATCCTCCGCGCAGAGCTCGCCGGTCGCGCAGGTCCGCCGCGCTATGTCCATATAGTCGCGGGCTGTTTGAAGGAGCGCCGCACGGGCGGTGTCGACCAACGCGCGGCAACGGCCGAAATTGAGTTGGTATTCCGCGAGCTCCTGTCGCGGGGCGCCGGTAGGTCCGGTTGCTTTACGGGTGCGGAAGCTTTCTTCGTAGAGATCCAGCGCTCCTTCAGCGGCGCCGACGATCACGGACGCGGACTCGGTGATGATGAACGGTCGCGCCGGCCCGTGAAAAAGCGGGCTCTCGTCGTAGATGCCCGCCGGCAGCGTCGCGTTTATCGGGGGATACGCCTTGGCCCGATGCGCCGGGACGAACACATCCTGCAGAACGACCCGGTCTGACCCGGTTCCTTGCATGCCGATAACGTCCCAGTTGCGCACGATTTCGTATTCGTCACGGTCGAACAGACCCATCCGCATGGAAGCGCCGCCGGGCTCCGCATCGTCGATTGTGAAGGCAAGGAGAATGTGCGTCGCGTGTGCGCAGCCGGAGGCATAATCCCATGCACCGCTGACCCGATAACCGCCGGGGACCGCGACGCCACGGCCCTGCGGCGCTGCGACCTCGGGGGCCCGGAAATCACCCGTCTTGCCATAGGCCTCGCGCTGCGCCTCGAGCGAAAAGGTCGCGAGTTGATGGACATGCCCGAGTACCAGGGACAGCACCCATGCCGTCTCGGGGCAGCCCCGTGCGATAGCTGTGACAAGCTTCACATAGGTCGGCAGATCGAATCCATAGCCGCCGAAGACGCGCGGCTGGATCACGCGAAAAAACCCGGCATCCACCATTGCCTGGTTCGTTTCCACGGAGATGTTGCCCGTCGCCTCGGCAGATGCCTGGGCTGCGCGAAGAGCGTCCCGCATTGCCTCTGCACGACGGATCATCTCCTCTGGCGCAAGGTCTGACTCGGGCGGTGCGATCGCCTCGATATCCTGTTTCACGAGCGTTGCTGTCTCCATCTCTCTTTTCTCTCTCCGGGAATGGCGGGTCGGATCAGCGCGTGCTGAGCGCTTCGACGGCGCGCAGCGCCGCGGCCGTCTGGCGACGTCGGGCATCTTCGAGCATCTGGCGTCCCGGATCGATTTCCTGGGGCGACGGACAGGCCGCGAGAATGTCGGCAAAATGCGCATCCAGTTCGTCGCGGAATTCCGCATGCGAGATGATGTAGCCGCGATTATGGACGATACCGTCCACCACCGCCTCGCCGACCGCACGAGGGTCCATGCCTGCGTCCTTGGGCGGCTCGATCGGCCCCCCCTCCGGATTCGTCGCGCCGTTGGCTCGGAAGCGCTCCTGCCGGTTCTGCGCCGATTGCAGCATCCGACTTTGCGTCAAACCCGGGTACAGCACTGAAACGCCGATGCCTCGCGGTGCCAGCGTAAGGCGCAGCGAATCACTCATTCCCCTGACCGCATATTTGGACGCGGCGTAGATGTAATTGTCGGCTGTCGGCAGAAGACCGGCCATCGACGAGGTGGTCACAATATGACCTTCACCTTGCCGCAGCAGGGCTGGCAGGAACGCCATGATCCCATTCACAGCGCCGCCGAGGTTGACGGACAGAACCCAATCCCAGTCCTGGTAGGTGACCGTATCGACCGAAGGGTTTACGCCGACGCCGGCATTGTTGACGAGGATGTCGAACCGGCCGAACGCCTCCCAGGTCAGACGCGCAGCGTCCGTCATTGCCTCCCGGTCGATAACGTCGACTGCGATCGTCTTCACGCCAGGCCGATCTGTGAACCGCGCACGGACTTCTGCAAGATGATCTTCGCGAAGATCGGCAACCATTACTTCGACGCCGCGGTCGAGCAGCGCTTCGACGATGCCCAGGCCGATACCGCTGGCACCGCCGGTCACGAATGCGGCTCTACCCTTCAGGTCACGCACGATGTCCACCCCTCCTTGCACCCACGAAGGCATCCAGTGGCAGCGAACGGTCCCCCCGACCGCCCGCCGCCATTCCCCAATCAAGTCGTCTCAAGAATCCGCTCCTCGCCATCCAGCGAATTTTCACACGGCCAGCTTTTGACCTCCGGCAGGCACTTCGCCGCGAACAGCCGCATGTTCCGCTGGGCTTCGGCGCGCGGCATGCCACCGAAATGGAAGTGCGGGAAAAAGCCCTGCAGGTTCGCCTCGGCCCGAATCCGATCGAGGATTTCGAGAACCTCGGTGGGATTGCCGGCGGGCATGACCTGTCCCATTTTATCGGCCATCTCGTCGATCTTCTCGGGCGTGATCCGCATGCTCTTGTAGAATTCATTGCCCTTGGACGTGCCGAAATCCTCCTCGTCCATGCCGTAATTCTTCACGGCGCCACGGAAGTTCACACGGTGAAATTCGGCCGACAGCTTCTTCGCGCGCTCGCTGCTCTCGTCCACGAAGATCGTTCCGGACAGCAACGGCCGGGGCGGCTGGCGGCGCTCACCATGGGTCTCGCTCCACACCTTGTTATAGGTATCGAAATCCACGCCCAGGTTGGCCCGCGGCTCGGGATTGATGATCAGAATGCCGATGCCAAGCTCTGCCACGGTCTTCACCGACTCCGGCGATCCGGCGGAGCCGAAGATGCGCCCCTTGAAGCTTTTGAAAGGACGGGGCCGAAGCTCACGGCGCGGCTGCTGCGTGATCTCGCCGCCCTCGATCACGCCTGTCTCTAGGGCAGTGATGACGAGATCGGCATATTCCCGATACAGCTGGCGGGTCTGATTGATATCGACCCGCAGCCCTTCATATTCCATTTTGCCCAGTCCGCGACCGAAACCCAGCAACAGCCGTCCCTCGGTGATGTTGTCGAGCCACAGCGCCTGCTCGGCCACCCGGACCGGATCGTTCCAGGGCAGCACGATCACCTGCGTGCCCAGCTTCACCCGCTTCGTCTTGCCAGCGAGATAAGCCAGAGATTGCAGCGGTGAGGGCGAGATCGAGTAATCGGAGAAGTGATGCTCCGTTACCCAAAGCGATTCAAAACCGAGATCCACAGCATCCACGGCCATGTCGAGGTCTTCCAAAAGGAAGTTCGTATCGTTGAGACCGGGTCCACTCTGATGCTGGAAACCGGTTGCGTAACCTACATGCATCGCTCGCTACTCCTTTGCGTGATGAGCCGTCCGAATCGGTTCGGAACGAACAAAGGGTAGCAAATTGTCGAAATGTGACAATCTATGTCGCTTATGTGGAATTGGCTTTTGGTTTCCGCTAGTTGAATGCTTCTCCGACAGCGGAGCGCGCGCCGCGCTTTGGTTGCCCAGCGGAACTGCGCCGGCGGATAACGACATGCGGATCATCGCGCGGAACACCGTCGCATCTCGAGCCGATCGGCAGGGCGCTCAATCGGCATCGAGAAGGCCCAGGAGAAATGCGTCGATCCTGGCGTTCGCGGGAGCGGCAGACGGATGCGGTGTTTCGATAAAGGCGTGATCGGCGCCCGGATAGAGCGCCAGCTCGGCCTGGTTTCCTGCTGCCAGCCAACGACAATACATGAACATCGAATCGTCCAGCATGGCGTCCAACGTTCCTACGGTGAACAGCGCCTGCGGCAGGTCCGATAAATCCGCATAAAGCGGCGACAGGTCAGGATCGCGCCGGCGGCTCGCATCGGGAGCGTAGGCGTCGGTGATGCGGGCGATATCGGTCGCCTTCAGTGTCCCATTGCGCGCAAGCCTTTGGCTTGGCGTCATCGAGCTGTCGTACACACCGAAACTCAGCGCCGCTCCGCGGAATCGAGCGACCACTCCGCGTTCGCGCAAACGTATGAGCGTGGCAACCGCCAACAACGCTCCGGCCGATTCGCCCGCGATCAGCAATGCCTCGGTGCCGAACCGCTCCAGCGCGTTGTCTAGCAGCCATAGGGCCGCAGTTTCGCAATCGTTCCAGGCCGCCGGATAGGGATTTTCGGGCGCCAGACGATATTCAATGCTGGCGCAAGTCAATCCGACGGTATCAGCGATCCGCTCCAGCATGGCATCTTGCCGAGCGGCACCGCCCAGGATGAAGCCACCGCCATGGATATGGAGCAGGATGCCTTTCGGCTCATCTGCGGGCACGACATGGAGGGACACGCCTCGTTCGAGCGGCAGGTCGTAGGATCGGGGCGACGGCGGGAGCAAGGGCATGAACCCGCCGTTGCGGGCCTGATCCAGACCGACGTCCCACAGGCTTGGAAGATTGCCGAGACGCTCGGCCATTGCCGCATTGAACGCAGCAACCTCTTCGGGCACCGCCTCCAGCGCTAGCGGATTTGCGCGCATCGCTCTCACCACCCACCACGTTGATCCGTCTGCGGCGACGAGCCGCCTCGGTTTCCCTGCTTAGATGCAGCATCGCCGAACAAACGAGTGGCGAGAATCGGGCGGGTTCGCAGCCGATCGGCCGCCTGCGGCACAGACAGCGCATTAACGAACGCGTCTCCCGCTTCTATATGATCAGAGAGCCTCGATGCCGGGTTGCTCATTCTCGACATCGAACGGCTGGGTGTGCACGATCCGCAGACCATACGCCTCCAGGCCAACGAGCGGCGGGCGCTGCGAGCTGCTCAATAGGACAAGATCATGGACGCCGAGATCGGCGAGGATCTGGGCACCCGTCCCATACGATCGCCGATCGACGTCAGGATCGTTGCTTGGCGTGGTGTGCAGGCTGGTGCCGTTGTCCGTCCTGGGTACGATCAGCACGATGACACCGGCGCCAACTCGCGCAATTTGTTGCATCGCGTCCGGTATGGCCCGGTTGCGAGCTCCCTTTTCGCCGAGCAGATCGCTGAACAGCGAGGCCGTGTGCATCCGCACGAGCGTCTCCCCCCCTGCCGCAATCGAACCTTTTTGAAGCACGAAATTATCCGTGCCATCGAACCGATCTCGATAGGTGAGCAGCCGCCACTCCCCGCCGTAATTGGATTGGAACGACGTATCGCCCACGCGTTCTACGGAGCGGTCGAATCTGCGTCGATAGGCAATCAGATCGCGAATGGTCCCGATCTTCAGGTTGTGACGAGCCGCGAAGGGAATCAGCTCGTGGAGCCTTGCCATCGTCCCGTCGTCATTCATGATCTCGCAGATCACCCCCGAGGGGTTGAGGCCCGCCAGCCGAGCGACATCGACCGCTGCCTCGGTATGCCCGGCGCGGACGAGCACCCCGCCTTCCCGCGCAACCAGCGGAAAGACGTGCCCGGGCGTCACGATGTCGCTGCGATCCTTGGAGTGGTCAATCGCGGTCGCGATTGTTCGTGCGCGATCGCTTGCGGAGATCCCCGTCGAGACGCCTTCACGCGCTTCGATCGACACTGTGAACGCGGTTGCATGGCGGGTGCGGTTGTTGCGGCTCATGGGATCGAGACCAAGCTGATCCACCCTGGCCTTCGTCATCGCCAGGCATATCAGCCCGCGACCATGACAAGCCATGAAGTTTACCTTCTCGGGCGTTGCCATCTGAGCGGGAATGACGAGATCGCCTTCATTTTCACGGTCCTCGTCATCGACGAGAACGAACATTCGCCCGTTACGCGCTTCCTCGATAATCTCTTCCGGCCGGGCAAGGTCCGGCCCGTTGCGGGACAGGACATCTTTCATGCCGAATTCGCCGGCGTGCATTTGCGTTGTTCGCATGGTTGTGTTCGCATCACTCTGTTGATCTTGTTTGTTTATCCAACGGCTACCCTCGAACATCTTCGGTTTGTTGAAGCGACGTGGCGTTGTGATAATCACCGCGCAGGAAGATGAGGGGCGAGGCCTCTTCTCTGCACCTCAGTTCGTCCACGGCACCGACGACAAGGAAGTGATCGCCGATATCGAAGACAGTCTCGACCCGGCAATCGATCCAAGCGACCGCGTCGTCGATCAAGGGAAGCCCCGCCGGGCTCACCCCGTGTGACAAATCTGCGAACTTGTCGTCTGACCTGGACGCAAACCGGCGACAGATATCAATTTGATCCGCGCTTAAGATGTTGACGCAGAAACGACCGCTGTCGGCGATGCTGCGCCAGCTGTTCGAGGATTTCCCCGGGAAAAAGCCGACAAGCGGCGGATCGAGCGAAATCGATGTGAACGATCCTACCGCAAGTCCGAACCGAACGCCGTCCTTGACGGAGGTGATGACACACACGCCTGTGGGATACGCACCCAAGACCTTGCGAAAGCTCGCTGGATCGATCGTTGCTACCGCACGCGCAACCATGACACCTCGTTTCCCTTGATAGTTTCAGTGATCTTTCAGGCGGGCTCGACCGATCGATGTGAGTTCATTGCGACCGCGATGCCGGGACCGGAGAACTGCACCATCTCCGCATCGACGATCTCGAGAATGTCGAGGTCAGCCATTCCGTTCACCACGTGAAAAGACAGCGGCAGCTGTTCGAAGGTTGCGCGATGCCATTCGAGCGCACCGGTGCCGGTCCAGCGCCGGAACTCGAACTCGTCGAAGTCGATGTTGGAAATCGCACCGCCACTCCCCGCCGGCGCGGCTGACGTGGTCACATAGGCGATGTCCGAGCCTTCGCACCCGCCAATGCTGGTTCGCGGCATATATTTGTAGTACATCTGGGCACCGCCGCCCGAACCCGGAAGCTTGCGGGCAGGATTTTCCTCCTCGACAAGCCCGGAGAGATGAATCTCGAAGAATTTGTGGTCGAACCACGCGGCCTCGCACGAAGCGGCGCCGGCTTCCTCGTTCCAATCAATTTCCGTGAAGCGGGCGAACATCTTGGAGAAGCCGAGTTCTTCTCTGCCTGTCATGATCGCGTCGGGGGATCCTTCCCAGATCACCGGACATAGCGCGCCGTCGATGCGCTCCGACTTTCCCTGATACGTCACCGGGAAATCGATCGAGAGTATTCCGTAACCCCGCCCTGCCAACCAATAGAGATTCTTGAACCATGCGCAGCTGACCGACACGATCGGTTCGCCGCGCAATGTGAAGCCCGGCGGGAGCAGCTTTTCGAGCTTGGCTGGATCCGTGCGGTAGCTGACCTTCATCCACTGGGCATTCATTCGCCCCGCCTCGTCAGCGGTCCACATCCGGCCCTCGGGATGCTGCCGGGGCCCGGGCGCGGGACCGAACATGACCGGCATCCGGTAACGCGACGCCGAGTTAGTAGTGAAGCCCATCGGATTGTCCTTTCAAAAAGTATTGGAGCCGTATCGCGAAGCGGACGCACGCTCGCGGTCGCATGGAGGAGGCAGGGAGCACTCAAGTTCGGCGGACAAGGGCCGTACCCGGCGGTTTGCTACGGTGTCCCGGCGACCGCTGCAGCGCTCGGCGGGTGCATGGCCTATCCGGTTGGCCGTTCCTGATATGGCCGATGCCTCCATAAAAGCCGTTCAAGCCGCAAGGCGCTCCTCAAAGGCTTGCCTCCATTGGGCAGCGAGCGTTTCTGGATCGCCCGTTCCGAACACATGGCGGTCGGGCCGAATGAGCACGGCAGCGGCGCCTGCCTCACCCAACCAATGCTCGATCTCGTGCGCGAAAGGGCCGGCCCCGCCATCGGCCAAATCGATTGTCCGCAGTCCCTCGGCACCTGGCAGATTTCGTCCCACCAGCGTCGCCTCCGTTCCGAGCAGGCTATCGAAGCGCTCGCCCGTGGGCGTAACCGGCTGAGGGAACAGCGCCCCGGCGCGCGGGGTGTCGGTAAGCAGGCCGCCGCGTAGATCCGGGTAAGCGACCGAGACGTCCTGCGCGCCGGACGCCTTGCGCGCCAACATGTCGCGATTGCGTGCCGCGGCCGCTCGCTCATCAAGCATGCAGACGACTTTCCCCATTGCGATCGCCGTCTCGATAATCGCACGGACGTGCGGCTCACGTTCCTCCTGGTAGGTATCCAGGATCGCCTCGCCCGCACGGCCTTGAACCACGGCGGCGATTTTCCAGGCCAAGTTGGCAGCGTCCCGGATACCCGAGCACATGCCCTGCCCTGCGAATGGGGGCATCTGATGCGCTGCGTCGCCGGCGATGAGAGCCCGGCCCGACCGCCAATGCTCTGCGACGAGGCCGTGAAAACGATAGACCGCCTTACGCTCGATCGCGACGCGATCCGAACAGTCCCATGGCGCCAAGAGCTTGCGAATGCGTTGCTCGTCCAGCATTTCCTCGGCGGTCTCGCCGGGTTTCAGCATGAACTCCCAGCGGAAGCGTTTGCCGCTCATTGCCATGTGCGTGATGGGCCGCTTCGGGTCGCAAATCTGCTGGCAGACGATCGGCAGATCGCCCGGCTCCTCGATGATCGTATCGAGCACAAGCCAGGGCTCGTCGAAGCGATAGTCATCCAGCCCGATTCCCAACGCCTCTCGCACTGCGCTCCAAGAGCCATCGCAGCCCACCAGGTATCGGGCGCGGATGGACCTCGCATTTCCGCCTTCGGCCACTCGCACCGTCACCCCAGCGGCGTCTTGCGACAGGCATTGAAACTCGACGCCCAGATTTACCTGCACGCCAAGTTCGTCGAGCCGGCCGCGTAGGACCTGCTCCACCGCAGGCTGGTGCAACGCATAGGTCTCGGCCCAGCCAAAGGGCCCGACTGATGCGACCGGGAAGTCGAGCAACACCTCACCTTGCGCGGTCTGGAACTGGTAGCGGTCGGGTACCCGGCACAGCGGTGCGATCCGCTCCGCGACGCCGATCATCTGAAAGATGCGCATGATCTCGTGATCGAATACGGCAGCACGGGGCAGCGGAAAAAGTTCGGGCGCTTTTTCGACCGCAATGACGGACAAACCCTGAATTCGGGCCAACGCCGCCAGCGCATCGCCGACTGGGCCCAATCCTACCACGAGGAGGTCGCAATCGTAAACGTCGCTCACGCCGGTTTCCCCTTCCCCGGAAGCGGCGGCATCTCCATACCCCATTGAACTCCCATCAATTCCGGGATCGAGCCGATCCCGCCGCCGTCGGCCGTGACGAGCTGGTCGCCGTCGGTCCAATGCTCGATTTCGTTGCCCCAGGGATCTTTCCAGTAATCGAAGACCTGGCTGCCGAGATAATGGCGGCCGACGCCCCAGAAATGTTTCCTGTTCGTCTTCTTGAGATGCTCGTGTCCCGACATCAGATCGTCGAAGTCGGCCACCTCGAATGCGGCATGCATGAAGCCCGGCGGCACGGGCCGCTCGAGCAGAAAGATCGTGTGGTGGTCGCAGGGTTGATCGCCGCGGTCACACCGCAGGAAGGCGCCGATCGCAACGTCGGGAGCCGGCCGGACCTCGTCGGACGTGACGAGGCCGAACCGTTCCTTGTACCACGCTTCCGAGCGACGGAAATTCGAGACCCCGAGCACGACATGGCCAAGCCGTTGGACGTGGGAAGGGCCGTGAACGACGCGGCGCAGCACGCCTTTGCGCGGATAGGCTCCGCCCTGATTCCAGACATCGCGTTTTGGATAGCCGACCGGCGCGGCCCGGGCCTGACCAGTGACCACCTCGACGACGAAACCGTCAGGATCAGTCAAGCGGACAACCTTGCCATCGCCTGGGGCATCGAGATCCCCGATCACCGCATCGTCATGGCGGGCAATCTTCTCGAGATCTTCAAAGTTGTTCACCCAAATGCCGAAACCGGCGAACCCCGCCTCGTCGGCACGTTCGGTCGCATGGACGAACGCACTCGGCCCATAGCCACGCATGAACAGACGATCGTCACCACGCTCGACCTCGAGCATCCCGAAATCCAGCAGGAACGCCTGCATCATTGCCAGATCCGGCGCTCTGAACCGCACATAGGCGACGTCATGGGCTTTCACGATGCTCATGATGCGTCTCCCAACAGAGCATCCGCTGCCGCCCGGCTGAGCGCGCGTGCCTCCTCATGGGGCAATCCAAGCGCCTGGAGCAGTGAGCCTCCCATTCCGGTGGCCAGATCGGCGGGTGCCGAATGCGCGTCGCCCGACATCGCGTGGCGCACCGTTGTTTGAATAATACCGATGACGCAGAGGACACCGCATTCCAGGTCAATTCCGCACAAACGGCCCTGATCAATTCCGCCACCAACGTCAGCGACGACGCCGGCATTCAGCGGGGAATCTACAGCCCTGCGCGGCCCAGCCATGCTAAGCAGCGCTTTCAGTCTTTCCGGATGCTCCAGCGCGTAACGCGTTACCGTGCAAAGAGCGCGGGCGATCCGCGTCGGCGAATCAGCCACTCCTTCGTTGACCGACGCGATTTCGCGTTCGACGTCAGTCTGAACGAAGTTGTAGATCGCTCCGGCGAGCTCGTCTTTATCATTGAAATGGTTGTAAAAACTTCCTTTAGCAACGTTTGCCGCATCGACAATGTCGTCCACCGTGACACCTTCAACGGGACGAACCGCGAACAGCGTCTGACCAGCGGAGATCAAGGCCTTGCGGGTCCGCTCGCGCTGCCGGTTGGGGCGGGTAACGGGGGCGGGGTCGGGTAATGTCGTCATAATCACTTTCCGCTGCCATCTTTATACTAGACAGTCAGATTTGAACGAATTAGTCAATTCAAAACCGCGGAAGTGATGGATGCCGACGGGCATAGCCCCTTGGGAACAAGCGTGTTGGTGCGCTCGGCGATGGCCATGCCGCCGCGGATGAAAACGAGAAATCCGCTTTCACCACGCGGTTTCGACGAGAGGTTCGAGACGATGAAGCTAGTTAGATTTACCCACGACGGACGTACCCGCATCGGCAAGATTGTCGACAACCGGGTGATCGATCTCGACAATGCCGTTGCGGGCGTCGGCGACTCGATGCGGCTGCTGTTGGCTCAGCTGGATGAAGCACGAGTCTCGATCGAGGCCGGCGGCGGACCGGCCTACGCCCTGGACGATGTGGTGCTCGAAGCTCCGATTGCAGATCCGCGTAAGTTCCTGGCGATCGGCATGAATTATCAGGCACACGCCGACGAGGCCGCCGCTGCCGGCGTGCCCGTGCCAACGACCCAGCTTTGGTTCAACAAACAGGTCTCGTGCATTAGCGGGCCCTTTGCCGACATCGACATACCCAAGTCGGCACCCGACATGGTCGATTATGAAGCGGAACTCGGCGTGGTGATCGGCAAGCGCTGCCGCCACGTTTCACGCGAAGAGGCACGCTCCGTCATCGCCGGTTATCTCGTGTGCAATGATGTTACGGCGCGCGATTGGCAATTCCGCTCACCGACCTATACGCTCGGCAAGTCGTTCGACACGCATGGTCCGATCGGCCCGTGGATCGTCACCGACGACGAGATCGACGATCCGCACGCGCTGACGTTGCGGCTCGAGCTCAATGGCGAAGAGCGCCAACGATCGTCCACGAGCGACATGATCTACGATATCTATGACCAGATCGCTTATCTCACGCAGGTCATGACGCTCGAGCCCGGCGACCTGATCGCAACCGGCACGCCGGCCGGCGTTGGCATCGCTGGCAACCGATTTATGAAGGAAGGGGACGTCGTGCGGGTGACCGTCGATGGAATCGGCGCCATCGAGAACCGTTTCGTCGACGAGGCTTCATGTCGGTGACGGGCATGGACGGGCGTTGTCCCAGGTCACTGCTGGACGGCTATTTACAGTGTCGCGCGCCCAGAAGTCAGCCGACCCGAAAATCGTTCGCGGGCGGAGACAGGTGACTGGCGCCTGTCACATGGAAACTGAGCTGGCGGCTGAGCCCGTTTCACCGTTCGTTGCGTGGGATCAGGCGACGCGACCGGTGACCACGGCTTGGCCGAGTAGGATGACAGGAGGCGCGAGTACGAGCGACGGCAGGAAGGAGGATGCATGGAAGACTTGATGGCGGTTTCTTCCGCAATCAACACGCTCGAGCAGGTGCACGGCGAAATCGCGACCATCGCGACGCGGGATGACGATCGCCGACGGCAGGACCTTGTCGATCTCCGTCGCAAGCTCACGGCGAGTATCGCGGACTTCGGTCGAGTGGCCGAGCCGTTCTTCGAACGCATCGACGATCCAGAATTGCGACGCCAATATCATAGCAAATTCTCGGCAATGCGATCGGCTGCTGCCTTGCATCAAGCCGACTGGCCGGCGGTTAGACTGGGTGAGCGCTCTGACGAATATCGTGCTTCCGCTCTCGCCGTCCGTGAGGCCAATCGCGCGTTCGTCGCGTGGGTGCGCGCAGCTCTGGCCGGCCTTCGGAGATAATTACATCCGGGCTATGCCAAGCAGCAGAATCCGAGATGGCGTGCCCGGCAGCGACCGCCCCATGATGCCGGTTCATCTCAGCGCTCTGCCGCGACCTTATTGACCAACAAGCCGACCCCGGGAATGTCGACTTCAACGACATCGCCCTCTTTCAACCATTGCGGCGGTTGGCGTTTGGCGCCGACCCCACCGGGCGTGCCGCTCACGATCACGTCGCCAGGCGCGAGCGGGGTGAAGGTCGAGATGTATGCAATGATCGTCGGGATGGGAAAGACCATATCCGCAGTCGGCTGCGACTGCATGACCGTCCCATTCACGCGCGTGGTCACCGAAAGCATCGAAGGATCGGTGATCTCGTCGGCCGTGACCAGACAGGGACCAAAAGCGCCCGTTTGCGGGAAGTTCTTGCCTGGGGTGAATTGACGCGTGTGCCACTGCCAGTCGCGCACCGAAGCGTCGTTGTAGCAGGCATAACCGGCGACATGCTCAAGTGCGTGTTCGGACGAGATTGCCCGGCCTCCCTTGCCGATCACAACCGCGAGCTCACCTTCATAATCGAACATGGTCGAAACCGACGGCAGCAGCAGAGCGCAATCATGGCCAGTCTGACTATCGGCAAAGCGGACAAAGATCGACGGGTGTTCGGTCTTGTCGCGGCCCGTCTCCTGGCGATGCGTCTCGTAATTGTGCCCGACGCAGAATATCTTGCCGGGATTGGGAATGACCGGCAACAGCACAACCTCGCTCAGCGCGACGCGCTCCGCCTGCTTTGCCGCATTCGCCACCCGGCTGATGCCGTCAGCTCCAATGAGCGCCCTGAGGTCGGCGAACTCGTCACCCAACACCGCCCCGATATCGGCGATCAACTCGCCGTCCAGGAGGCCGAAGCTCGCGCGGCTGCCGCGCGTGAAACTTGCCAGCTTCATCTGTCTCTATTCCCCTTGCGCGATACGCATCAGCTGCGCAGCAATCCTTGGCCCCAACTGTTCAGCGTGCGCTGTTCATGCGGCCACTGTCCGACGGGCCGGTCGTGCGTGACGACCTCCAACTCGGCGGAAAGTTCGACCCAGTTTCCGTCCGGATCGTGAATGAATATGAAAAGGTTGTTCCCCGGTCCATGCCGGCCCGGTCCCCATTGAAGCGGGATGCGCGCAGCCGCCAGATGGTCCGCCCAGTCGCGGATCGCGTTCCAGTCGCTCGTCTCATAACAATGGTGATCGAGGCGATTTTCCGCAGCCATAAATACAGCGAAACTGTGATGTTCCTGACTGCATCGCAGAAACGACGTGCGAACACCCCCCTTTTCGTCGAGGACATCGTCCGACAGCGTGAAGCCCAGCACGTCGCAGAAGAACCGAACGATCGCCGCAGGCGCGCGGCTTGCGACCACGACATGCTGGAGCCGGGCAGCCGGCGTGTCGGCGTCTTGGGCCACGGCTGGTTGATCGGGACCGGGAAGACCGAATACAAAACGATTGCCGTCTGGATCCTCGACCGTAACCGCATCCAGAAACAACCTCGTGGGACCGTCATGCGCTTCCCAGCCGGAAGCACGAATTCGCGCGCGAAGCCGAGCAAGCTCTTGCGCATCGGGCAATGCAAACCCGGCGGACACGAGCGCGCGCGCGTTGCCGGCAACAAGGATTAGTCGGCGATCCGGTCCGCACGCGATCAGTGCCTCGCCATCCTGCGCCAGCGAATATCCCATCGCGCGCCGGTAGAAATCCCCGCTGTTCGCCGGATCGGAACAGCCGAGCTCTAGATAATGAAGGGAGGCGACGAGTGCGTCCGTCGGCCGCCCCGATTGCGCCAAGGGTATGGGCATGGCCTGATCCTGTCAGTAGCGAAGGCGCCAGCGGATTATGCAAAATTCCTACATTATCGGAAAAATGCTGTCAATCGCCGGCATGCTCTCGGGCTGGCGGCCATCAGGTCAATCCGATTGCAGCGCCTTCGTCACCGCGACACCGGCCGCTCTAACCAGGTCCTTCAGCCGCCAGATACCGGCGGGATCTTCGACGGCCGGTGCGGCAAGAACGAGGCTGATGCTGCCGAGAATGATGCCGTCTTCACCAAAAACGGGGGCCGAGATTCCTAGCGCGCCCGGGTCGAGCTCTCCCACGGCGACGAGCACGCCGGCCTGCTTGATGCGCTTCACCTCGCGCTTGAAATCCTCCCAGCCGGTCCCTGGGGCGATCCCCGGCTCCGCATGCCCCGCGCGTTCGAAAAAGCGGCGCAACGGTCGGGCTGGGAGATTAGCCAAGATCACCCGCGAGGCAGAACCCCGCGTCAGCGGCATGGGCCGACCGCGCTCATAGCTGACTTCAAGGCCCGGCGGGTCCAGCACATATTGATCGACGCACATGACGTGGAAACGGTACAGGCGGCAGAGCAAGCCGATTGCTTTGACATCGCTCTTTTCGACGAGATCGCACAGTATCGAACGAGCCCGCCGGGCGAGCGGATCGACCCGCCGTGCGATGCGGTCGAGTTCGATGGCGGCTGGACCTACGGTGTAGCGTCCTGCCCTGCTGGTGACGAGCAAGCCGGCCTTGGCGAGGCTTCCGACATATTGATAGGCCGTACTGCCCGAGAGCCCGAGTTCGGCCGCGATCGCGTCAACGGTCCATTCGGGCCTCTCCATCGTAAATAGCCCAAGTACCGCCAGTACCCGATCCGCCGTTGCCATCCGCTCACCTGTCAAAGCATCCGCACCGGGTTGGCATCCGGCGTGACACTTGCCAAGTCACCGATGAGGGAGTGCCGGAGCGGCTTCCAACGCCAGCCGAAGCGTTTTCAATGCGGGAGGCGGGCGTCACCATGCCCTGTCTTGCCCGACATCGCTCGGCCGCGTACCGGGCGTTCTTGCAGCGCGGGCCTTACCTGATGCTCCCGCGTCACGTTGAGCGCGGCCAGTTTAGCTGCCTCAGCGCTCATCGCAGCGGCGCTATCGCCGGCACACATCGCCGCTACGACACATTGGGTATGCTTGCGATAAGTTTCCACGATCGCTGCGGACGCCACGGGCCAGGCTTCGCTACGCCAAGTGAGAAAGGCCTTTACGCCGTCAACGCACAGGCCGAGCAGGCGATTGTGCGCGACATGTTGCTGAAGGCGTTCAAAACCCTGCAGCGCTGCAACCGGTAGCGGCGCAACCAACTCGTCGAGGTCATTGGACATGGCGAGAAGCGTTGCGCGATCTTCGCTGGACGCCCGCTCGGCGGCCAGGCCGGCCGACTCGATCCGTAGCGCCTCGAACACTTGCTCACCATCGTCGTCGTCCACACCGTGAGCCGCAAGCAACGCACAGAGCAGGCGGCTGAGCGGTGCCGTGCTCGGCAGACGCGTCATCAATCCACGACCTCGACCGGGAAGGGAAGTCGCGGTCTCCGCATCTTCCATGAGCCGAATGGCTTGCCGCATCACGCTTTTGTCGACACCCAAGCGGTCAGAAAGGTCGAACTCGTTACCGATCAGATGGCCCCGCGCCCATTCCACCGGCGAAATTTCGGTCATCAGTTCGTGCACCAAGTGCATTGCCTGGTGCTGAAAACATCTGCTGCGCGGCGCGACTGGAGAAGTGATTGCTCGTTCGGCGGGGTTGAGGTCGAGCAGCCGCATGAGCGTCGACTGAGCCGTCCCTCGCAGCAATGCGAGCAGCGAACGCGCGTCTGGCGCGCCAGACGGCTGGTCGAATGCCGATGCCGGCAGTGGCCCGTCCAACGATCCGGGTAACAGTCCGGCGATCATCTGGCCCAAGATGATCAGCAGCGGGCTTCCGCTCGCCTCGATCAAGCCATCGCCGAAGGCGCGCACGCCGCCATCCCCTTTGGAGTGCAGCCTGCTCACCAGAATGGGCCAGTCTTGTCCTGGATGCATGTCGAGCAGCCGAACGGCTGCGGCCTGAAGGGTCACCCAGGCATCCACGACCGCGCTTCGATCGAGACCCGACACATAAGCGTAGCCGGTCAGGCGAGCTGTCAAGTCGTCCAGATCGGGTCGCACGACCTCGAGGCCGCCGCGCGGTCCCCGCCGCATCCGGGCGTGGTTACGGGCCTCCAATAGCCGAACGACCTCGCGCAGGACGTCGCGGCCTACGCCGTATCGGTTGGCCAGTTCGACCTCCCCGCCGAGACTCATGCCCTCGGGCCAGCCGTCACGCAGAAATTGCTCTTCGAGCTCGTCCGCGATGAGGAGCGGGCGCTTGTTCAGCGGTGCATTTCCGACAATGCTGTCGACGAGCGCTGCACGAGGTGCGCTTGGAACCCCTTCGTTGACGGGATCATCGTCGGCGCGGTGCGCGGTCAAATGTTCGGCTCCTTCGCCAGGACGGGACAAACCGCAGGGGAGGCTTGGTGACGCCGCCGGCTCGCCCGATCCGCCAGGCCGACACACAAGGTGGCGATTGCAACTGCCGCGGCGGCCAAGGTGAGCGGCATCGCATAGGCGCCGGTCGCATCATAGCCGATCCCGATCAACACGGGTGCGACGCCGATCGACACCAATGTCATCGCCAACAAGATGCCGAAGATTTCCGCAGAACCCTTCAGCCCGAAATAGCGCGTGACCAGATAAGGCGCGAGACCCGTCGTTGCGCTCATGCCAATACCGAACAGCACCGCGCCGATGAGCAGGGCAGGAAGGGCGGACGTAACGGCCATGGCGGCGAGTCCGATGATGGGGAGCGCATAAAAGATCTGCAGAATGTGAATGCTCCGAGTGCGATCCGCAACATATCCCGCCACAAATGCACCGGCGATCCCTGCTAGGAACAGGACCGATAGCACATAGGTCGCCGTGTCCGCGGCCACGCCGCGACCGGTCAGCCACGCTACGACATGGACGGTAAGCCCGAGCAGCGTCCCGCTGGCGAGACAGCTCGAGATCGCCAGCAACCAAAAACTGCTCGTTCGAAGTGCCTCGTGCCCCGTCAATCCCTCTTCTGTCACAGGGCCGAAATCGGAGCGCTCCGATGGCCTGGGGTGCAGGAAGGCGATGCTCGCTGCAATGCCGACCACGATGATGAAAGCCGCGAGCATACGATAGCTGGCGCGCCAGCCGAATTCGGCGATCAGCCGCTGGGTCACCGGCGCGACGATGGCTTGTGCGCAGGCTGGTGCGACCGAGAGCACGATGCCAAGCGCCAGCGCGCGATTTCGGTCATGCCAGGACGAGACAAGCCCGACAAAGGCCGGCGGCCCCGAGAATGCTGCCCCGGCGCCTAGACACAGCGCTCCGATCCAAAATGAAAAACCGGCATTGTGCAGAAACGAGAGCAGGAACATCCCGAGCGAAACGAACGCGAGCCCCGCCGCGACCGGCCAACGAACGCCGATCCGATCGATCAGCCGCCCTGCGAACGGCATGAGCAAGGCACCTGAGACGGAAACGACGGTAATGATCTGCGGAAAAGTCGCTCTTCCCCAACCGAGCTCGGTGGACACGGGTTCGAGAAACACCGGAAAGGAGCCCATGAATACCGCAGACATACCCACCGCCATGCAAAGGGCGCTTGCAATCGTCGCTTGCCACCGGGTCGGTGTCGCCATCTTTCTCTCCTAATGCCCGAGCTTGTTGACCGGCCCGGGTGTCAGTTCACGCCGACGTTTATTCCTTGGGGGCACCGTCCCAATGCTCGGCGAGCTTGCCGTCTTCGATACGCCACATGTCGAACCAATAGGACCGATACGTCTTCGATGGATCGGCCGGATCGGGCAGGTCGCGCGGCAGGATCATCACGATCTTGTCGCCCTCGTGCACGAACATCGGCGGATCGGTCGCGGGGCGCATCGAGGACCGTGCCACCTCCGCTTCCTCGCTCTTGGTGAAGGCGATGATCGCGTCGGGACCCGATGGGATATTCGGGTTGTGCTGGATGTATTCGTCGGTGATCAGAGGCCGAACTTCGTCGGAGCGCGCTGGATCCACCAACAACGCCATGAACTCCTGCACGAGATCGATGGCAGCCAGGCGGTCGAGATTTCCGCTCCGCTCCGGGACATGGGTCTCAGTCATTCTCAGTTTCCTCTTTTCAGAACCATTCCTTGACCAGCGACCCGTCGATCCAGGTCGAATGGATACCCAGACGCATACGCAGCGGCAGACCGAGCCGCGCGACGGGACCAGCCTCCAGCTTCAGACTCTCCAGAATGACCAATTCGCTCCGCCGATCCAGCGGATGGTTGAGAAGGGCGATGAGATAGCCGTCCCCCTCGTCCGCGTCGGCCGACCGCGGCACGAACACCGGATCTTGGAAAGTGGCGGCGGGGCCGGGGTACCAGTTCGTGCGCGTGCCCGCCTGCAGATCGAAATGACTGAGCTGGTTGAACAGCACTGGCACCGGACGGCCGTTGGTGTCGGTCGTCAGCTTCTCCGGATCGAGTGTCGGGACGAACATGTGGCGGTAGGAAAGCAGCTCGCGTCGCGGGTCGATATGCGCACCTTCGCCACCGACCGGCGCCAAGACTTCCCGCTGCGTCAACTCGTCCGAGTTGGCGTGATAGTCGATATGCCAGCGGACCAAAGCGTTGGGCACGCTGCCGGGCGGCGGCGCGTTGCCCTCGATATCGGTGATCACCGGCGCAAAACCATTGCCCTCGGCCTCCAGCAGGTCGAACACGATCTTGCCGTCTTCCTCGAAGGCGTTGACCGTGTGGCCCGGAAAGGCGGGCGGCGCCTTGAACCAACGGATTTCATCCGCACGCCCCTTGCGCGGCATGACGCCGAAATATTGCGGCATGTCGCCTTCATAGATGAAATGCGGCCCGCCCGCGCGCAGCCGTTCAAGATCGCTGGTGATCGGCATCACCGGAAAGATCACATAATTGTCGGTGAGGGCACAGTCGTGGATCATCGCCGAGCGCGGCGCCTCGAACCAGGCCTCATGCTCGAGATTGCCCGAGGCGTCGAACACATAATAGGCAACGTCCCGGGTCGTCTCCCCTTTCGCCGCATAGCCGAACCCGAACAGCTCGCCGGTTCGCGGATCGATCTTCGGATGGGCGGTGAAGGTCTTGCTGGTGATTGCCCCCGCCGCCGTCCACGCGCCGCGCGTATCCAGCGTTTCGGGGTCGATCTCATAGGCGAGCCCGTCCTCTTTGGCGGAGAAGAGCCGTCCGGCGTGGAAGAACAGCGCGGTGTTGGCAGTGGTCCTGCTCTTCCCCGCGACCGACGGATCGTCCGAGAAGGGATCGCGATAATTGCCGAAGAGCGAACGCCGCGCCTTGCGTTCCAGCAGGTAGCGTTCGGTCCGCACGTAACGGGTGCGGAAATCGACATGTCCGTCCTTGATGCGGAACGCGCGGACCGAGCCGTCACCGCCGGCGGCCACCGTCATGGGATAGAGATTTGCGACCTCGGGCGGGAAGGCTTGGTCGGGCACCGCCTGTACCAGCAGGCCGTCGAGCTCTGCGGGCACTTCACCTTCGATGACTTCCAGATCGAAGACCTCTCCCTCGAAGCGGCAAGGCTCGTCGATCCCCTTTGTCATGATCGCGGGGAAGGCCTTCGTCATGTTCCTGCTCCTAAGCTCTCAAAGTCGGCATTCAGCCAGCTCACCCAGATCGGCCAGGGCCCGCGCGGAAACCAGACGGAGGATAGGTCTGCAAGGGACGATAGCGCCGTCTGGTTTGGCAATTCTCGCTCTGGCAACCAACCGGGATTGCGGCAAATCACCGCAGCTTAGGCGAGGGTCAAATGAGCGGTACCGGACGATCGTCCATTCACGAATCCATCCATTCTACGCAGCAAGGCCGGGAGATTCGCGACCGCGTGGCCGCGCTGGTGCCGACAATCCGTGAACACGCTTTGGAGGGCGAGCGGCTCGGGTGCCTTCCGCTGCCGACCCTGAATGCGTTGGCGGATGCCGGCGTTTTCCGGATCTCGGTGCCGCTCGAGCACAACGGTCTTGCCTTGGGCGCACGGGATCTGGTCGAGATCGTTTCAGAAATCGCGCGTGGCGATGGTTCGGCGGCCTGGATTGCGATGATCGGCTCGGGCTTCGCAAGAGTCATGCTCACCTTCCCCGAGCAGGCGGTCAAGGATGTTTATGGTCTCGTCCCCAAGTGGAAGGGGCCGGTCGTTGCCAGCGCTTCGCTCTTCTCGGAGAAAATCCAGCGCGCGCGGAAGGTCGATGGCGGCTACCTCGTCGAGGCCGGCGGCAAATGGGGTTTCGGCAGCGGCTGCAAACACGCTGCCTTTGTCGTCGTCGGGGCGCAAATCGGCGACGATCGCGGCATGGTCCTGCTGGAACGCGGCCAGTACGAGATCGTCGATGACTGGAAAGTGATGGGCCTGTGCGGCTCGTCCAGCAACAGCATCACCGTCACCGAGGACGTGTTCGTTCCCGAGCATCGCTTCGCCAATCTCGCGGATCTTCCGAAGAATCTGGGAGAGCTTCGCAACCGCTTCTCCGGACTCGGCTACAAGCTCGACGGACTCGGCCTCATGCTCATCGTCGCCATGGAAACGATGGCGATCCCGCTCGGCATGGCGCGCGGCGCGTTCGAGTGCTTCGTTCAGCAGAGCGAGAAGAAGAAGCCCTTCAACCTTCCCTATGAAACCCTCGCCGCGACGCCGTCGATCGAAGTCGTCGCGGGCAAGGCGCGAGCGATGATCAACGCGGCGGAAGCGCTGATCTTCGGCCGGGCCGATTACATCGACCGCAAGGCGCAGGCCGGCGAGGCGTTCACCTCGTCCGAGGAGGCCGAGATCATGATGGACTTCGTGCATGCCGGCAACGTCTGCGGCGCAGCGATCGACATGATCCAGATCGCGCTCGGGTCTTTCACGGTGAGCCTCGCCAACCCGATCCAGCGCTTTGCTCGCGACACGCGGGTCGCGCTTACCCACGGATCGACACGGCTCGATCCCGCAGCGGAGATCAGCGGCCGGCAGTTGATGGGATTGCCGCCGCTGGGTGGTTTTGCCGCGGCAGTGCCGGGGGTCGACAAGGCCGCCCAGGGCGTGCGGGCGGCCTGAGCATTCGAACGGCCCCGCGGCTTTGCGGCGGCACGTCCCGGCCAGCTGCCGCTTTTGGAAAGGAGTACAATGGATCTTCAATTGAAGGGCAAGCGCGCCCTCGTGACCGGCAGCAGTTCGGGCATTGGCGAGGCGATCGCGCGCTGCCTCGCGCGTGAAGGCGCGATCGTTGTCGTCCACGGCCGCAATGCTGCACGAACGCAAAGCGTGGCAGAGGCAATCGCCAAGGAGGGGGGAAGCAGCCACGCGGTCACCGGCGATCTCACCGACGACGATGCGGTGGCCGAGTTTTGCGCGGCTCTCGAGCGGAAAGCCGGCAAGATCGACATCCTCGTGAACAATGCCGGCGGGCGTCCCAAGGGATTCGCGCGCGATGGATGGCTTGGGCAAGGCTCCCGGGCCTGGGCCGATACCTACCAACTCAACGTCGTCGCGACCGCGCGGATGATCGACACGTTCGTGCCCGGCATGATTGCCAGCGGGTGGGGACGCTGCATCCAGATCGCCAGCGCAGTGGCGCTGCACCAGCCGCCCAACTTCCCCGACTACCAGGCGGCCAAGGCAGCCGAGATCAACCTGTCGCGAAGCCTCGCGCGCGCGCTGGCGGGCACGGGCGTGACCGCGAATTCGATCAGCGCCGGCATCATCCATTCTCCCGGATCGCAGGACGAGTTGCAGGGCATCGTGCGCGAGCTGAATCTCGGGGAGCGCTGGGAAGATGTCGAGCGAACGCTCGCGCTCGATATCTTCAAGCAGTCGGCCGCGCGCGTTGGACGAGGCGATGACATCGCGGCGACGGTCGCCTTTCTCGCCAGCCCCGCTGCGGACTTCATCACGGGCACGAACATCGTAGTCGACGGGGGGATCTGAGATGGCGAGGCAGCGATCAGCAGGCAGTCGCGCCGGGCTAATCGCGCTTGCCCGTCGCTATCTCGCCGCACTCGCCGCCGGCACACCTGCGGACATCGCTCTGGCCCCCGACTATCGTGCGACGGAAAATGGCCAGATGGCCGACCCGGGCGAAGGGCTGTGGCGATCGGCGCGCGCCTTTCCCGGTCATCCGGCAATCCTGTGCGACGAGATGGTCGGCGAGGTCGTGATCTTCGGTGCAGCTGAATTCGAGGAGCTTCGTCCGTTCGCGCTGCGCCTGCACATCGAGGCGGACATGATTTCCGAGGCCGAGGCGATCATCAGCTCGAGCGCACACGGCTTCTTCGCCGATGTCGACAAGCTGGTAGACGCCGATGTGCTCTACGAGGCGCCGGTACCGAGCGATCGTGGCGGCACCCGCGAAACCTTGCGATGCGCGGCAGACAGCTATTGGGTTGGTCTCGCCGAAAGTGACGGAAGCATGGTCGAGGTCAACCACCGTGCCGACCGGTTCGCCAATGGCAAGAAGGTGACCAACAACCTCGAAATCCTGCTTTCGCCGGACAAGGCGGTTCACACCATCGCCTCGCTGCTCACCGCCACCCGACCCGCGCGTCCCCAGGTACGCGAGAAGCGCTTTCCGATCCTGGACACCGTGCGCGGTGTGTCGGCTTCGATCGCCATAGTCGATTTCGCCGACGATCCGCAAAATCCACGGCCCGATGCCGGCAGCTTCTACATCATGAACGCGATGAAGGTGGTCGATGGCCAAATCCGGATCATCGACGCCATCCACCAGATCCTGCCGCGGGGAGCGGTCTCGGCATGGAGCGGGACGAACGGCAGCAACGATTCCGGATAAGCACGGCACCAGGGCAAGGAGCAGAATTCCATGCGCGAGATCGACGGCAAGGTCGCGTTCGTGACCGGCGGCAGCAGTGGCATCGGGCTGGGTATCGTACGGGTGTTCGTAAACGCCGGCATGAAGGTCGCGTTTTCCTACCGCACGCCTGCTCACCTCGATCGCGCGATGCGCTTCTTCGAGGGGCGGGAGGAGCTTGTCTGCGGCATCGATGTCGACGTGACGGACCGGGAGGCTATGAGCGCCGCCGCCGAGGAGACGGTTCGTCGCTTCGGCAAGGTGCACGTCCTCGTGAACAATGCCGCGGTCGGCATGATCACCGGTCTTGCCGAAGCCAGCTATGACGACTGGGACTGGGCGCGCAGTGTCAATATCGACGGCGTGTTCAACGGCATCCATGCGTTTCTGCCAATGATCCGTGCGCATGGCGACGGCGGCCACATCGTCAGCGTCTCCTCGATGGGAGGCCTCGTCGTCGCCAAGGGCGGAGTCTACTCCGCGACGAAATTCGCCGTCGTCGGCATGATGGAAGGACTGCGAGCCGAGCTCTACGACACGAACATCGGAGTCTCGGTCTATTGCCCGGGCGGCGTAAACAGCAACATCCGGGATTCCGATCGCAATCGCCCGGCGCATTTACCCGACACCGGCTTTGTGCCCGGACCCGACGTAACCGCGAAGCTGCAGGAACTGCGCGATCGCTACCCGGATCCCGAAGCAGATGGCTCCGGCATGAATCCGCTGGAAGCGGGTGCGTGGGTGCTGCGCGGAATCCGCAACAACGACCTTTTCATCCTGTCGCATCCCGAATTCGAGCCCGCTGTGAGAGATCGAGCGCATGCGCTGCTCGGGTCGTTTGATCTGAACGGTCCGTCGGTGCCGCAGGCGCGTCTCGACGAAGAGCGTGAGATACTACGGCCACGGATGTACGTGGAGGAGCGCGCGCGTATCGCATCGGCCGACCCCCTCGGCTGAACATCCGCGCCCGTCGAGAAGCGCCGTCTTGTTTTGCACGCCTCGCCGCGATCTTTCTGGCTCGCCACTAGAGCAATCGAAGCACAAGGGAGGGGTGATGAAGAGGCACTATCTCGGAACAAGCGCGGGCCTTGCCCTCGTGTTGTTGCACACGTCGGCCTATGGCCAAACTGCCCCGGCGAACAGTGCCGATTCTGGCAAGCCCTCCACAGCAGCGGCTGCGGGCACACCGCAAGACAGCCAAGGATTGGGCGACATCGTCGTTACCGCGGAACGCCGCTCGAGCACCACGCAGCGCACGCCCGCGACCATCGAGGTGCTCAATGGCGATGACCTGAGAAATAGAGGTGTCGCCACCGTCGACGACGCGCTCTCTGGCGTGTCTGGTGTATTCGTTCAGGCCAACAACAAGGGCGTCAACATCAACGTCCGCGGCGTCGGCACCAGCCTGGATTCGGCGGCGGGCGATCCTGGCGTCAACACCAATATCGACGGGGTTTACATTCGCCAGGCCAGTGCCGTCGGCGCTGGACTGTACGATCTGGAACGGATCGAGGTTCTCAAGGGACCGCAGGGCACATTGTACGGACGCAATGCTACCGGCGGCGTCGTCAACATCCTGACAGCCAACCCCGAACACGAACTCGGCTATCGTGCCTCGGTCACCGTCGGCGATTACAACCTCGTTCGTACCGACGCCGCGCTCAATATTCCGCTCTCCGACAGTTTGGCAATGCGCGCCGCTTTCGGCAGCGAATTCCATGACGGCTATTACGACACCGGTCAGGATGACGCCAAGCGGTTCGGGGGACGTCTCAAGCTCTTGTGGACGCCCAGCGATACGGTGAGCGTTCTCATGGGAGCATCATATGCGCATGATGGCGGCGTCGGCCCCGGATCGATCGCCGCCACGCAGCCGGAAGGATCGCGCGACGCTGACGATGGCGGTGTTCGCGGCCATCTCAACCAGAAGTTCGTCACCGCCTTCTCGACCGTCAAGATCGATACCGGGCCGGTAGTCGTGACCTTCATTCCGACCTACTCACACTATGTCTATGACTCGAGCGGCAAGTCCTATGGCTTCGTGAACCAGCAGCGCGTGCGCGAGAGGCAGGTCTCGTCGGAATTGCGTTTCTCGTCTCCGAACGCGTCGCCGGTGCAATGGGTGGCCGGACTCTATTATTACAACACCGATCTGTCGAACCTCGCCATCCTCACCAATGAAGGGATCATCAACGACCAGCCGGCGCTGAAGACCAGCTCCTATGCCGCATTCGCTGACGTTACCGTCCCTGTCAGTAATTCGTTTCGGGTGATCGGCGGTATCCGCTACACCAAAGATCACAAGACGCAGCGCGACACCACCGTCGTCAGTCCCGCGGCATCCGTGGGCCCTTTCGATGGCACGCTCAACTCCGACGCCGTCAATTTCCGCGCCGGGCTGCAATATGACATTGCGCCGACGGCAATGGCCTATGCCACTTATTCGACCGGCTACAAGGCGGGCGGGTTCACGCCGGACGAGCCCGGTTTCAACACGTTCAAACCGGAGCGTCTCCGCGCCGCAGAAGCTGGTGTGAAGTCCCGGATGCTGGGGAATAAACTCCAGCTGAATGCATCGGCCTTCTATTACAGTTACGACAATTACCAAGTATCTGCGCTCGGAATCGCCCATTACGGCGGCTTGAGCGCATTGGTGTTCAACAGCCAGGGTAAGACTGAGATTTATGGCGCCGAGCTTCAGCTGAGCTATCGGCCAACGCCCAACGACCAGTTGGATCTGTCCCTGTCACCGCTGCACTCGCAGTTCGGCACATTCGTCATTCCCGCTACAACGGTGCCCGGCCCCGGCGGGCCAATTGTGATTTCCCCGGAAATCAACGTCTCCGGCAAGGAAATACCATCCGCACCGGAGCTAAGCGGAAGTGCTGCCTATGAGCACAGCTGGCACCTTGGTAGCGGACGACTTAGCGCACGCGCCGAGACCTATTTCTCGACGGCCTATTGGAGCGAGTTTTCGCACGCTGCCCTTAGTCGCCGACCGGGGTACACGAAGACTGACCTCAACCTGACCTTTTTCGGAAAGAACGACCGCTGGTCGGTCGGCGCCTTCGTCAAGAATGTGGAGAATAGCTGGATCGTCACGCTGAAGGCCAATACCGCCACCGGCGACTTTGCGCTTCAACCGCCGCGGACGTTCGGACTCACGTTCAGCATCCGCAGTTGATCTATCCCGCGAGGAAGCACTTTAAGAATTGCGGACGAAGCTGGATAGCACGGCACCGGCCAATGGGCGCGGGCTCGCCGGCGGCCAAATCGGCGCCTTTTGCATCGAAGGTTCGTCCGCAAACTTCTCGCAGAGTCGACCCGCGTCGCTCGACAATGGTGTTGACAGTCCAATACCCCTCAATTGTTCCCACTTGTTTGGATCAGGCCTCCCGACCAGCCTGACACGATAAGAAACAGTGGGGAGGGCTATATGTGGTCGAAACGGGGGACTCGCCGTGTCGCTTGTCATTCGCTGGTAGCAACTGCTGCTATTACCGGGCTGGCGATCTGCGATTCGCCCGCCGCGGCACAGAGCACGGCTCCCTCGTCCAATAGCGAAGTGGCGACTTCTCCAAGCGCGTCTCAGGCCCCCGATGGGGGGATTCCCGATATCGTTGTCACGGCGCGCTACCGCAAGGAAAGCGTGCAGAGCACGCCGGTCGCCATCACGGCGCTGAACGCGAACGAGCTTGCCGGCCGCGGCATCGTCTCCGTCTCAGACATCGGGAACGCAGTTCCCAACGTCACCATTCAGCCATCGCCGGCGAATGGCGGCAAATCCGCCTATACATTGATCCGCGGCGTCCGACAGACCGATGCCAATTTCGCCTTCGAGCCGGGCGTCGCGATCTATATCGACCAAGTCTATCTGGGCACGGTGTTCGGGTCACAGCTCGACCTCATGGATACCGGTCGCGTTGAAGTGCTCCGCGGCCCGCAAGGCACCCTCTTCGGTAGGAACTCCGAAGGGGGTGCAATCCGGATCAACTCGGTGGAGCCCAAGGGCGATAATTCCGGCTATCTCGAGGGCGGTTACGGCAGCTTTTCGCATTTTCGGTTGCGGGGCGCAGCGGACATCGGCCTCGTCAAGGATCGTGTGATGCTGCGCGTGGCCGGCGGCATCAACAAGTCCGACGGCTACGTCAACCTTCTCGATTTCGCCTGCGCCAATCCGGGCGCTGCCGGCAATCTCAAGCCAACGACCGCCTCGAAAAACTGCCGCATCGGCACGCTTGGAGGAGAGGACACCAAGTTCATACAGGGCACGCTTCGCCTGCAGCCGAGCGACGCCCTGCAGATAGACCTGCGTGGGTCCTATCTGGACGACGGCGGGGAGAATGTCCCCCAGAGGCTGCTTGCGGTGATCCCCGGCGACCCCGACGCGGCACCGAACACCACCGCCGGCCAAATCTATTTTCTAGGACAACGCTTCATTGCCGATCCCAACGTCGGCATCCCGTTCGACAATCGTTTCGTCACCAACAATTTCTACTCGTCCTATAGCGCATTCAGCAATTTGCTCAGCAACAAGCAGATTCCCAACCGCGCGCCAGTCCGGTCATGGACTGTCAGCGGCATCGTCAACTGGACGATCTCCGACAATGTGTCGCTCCACTCGGTCACCGCTTATCAGCACTATACTGGCGTGATCGCGGATCCTGGCGCGGCTCCGCTCTCTACAGGTAGCGCCTATTCCCCGTACGGCACAGCCAGTTCTCGGAAGAAGTCTCACTGTCAGGTACGCATGATATCTTCGCGCGACCTCTGGAATGGACCGTCGGCGGATTCCTCTTCAACGGCAATGACCGGCAGCTCGGTTACGACGATATCGAGTTGCTGCCGCCGACTGGGCTTCACTTCGAACAGAATGACCCGTCGAGTAATCGAAGCCGGTCCTTATTCGTTCACTTTCTCTACCATCCCACCACCAAACTGGGTCTCGAACTCGGCTATCGATATTCCTTCGAGAAAAAGCGCTACACCTTTGACCACGTAATTACGGCTCCCTCGTTCGGCATCCCCGCCGGTGCGCCCTTCATCACCGGCAGCGCCGTCAGCTCGACGCAGCGCGGGGATCCGCGCGTCGCGCTCAATTATCAGTGGACGCCGAATGTGATGACCTATGTCAGCTACTCCACCGGCTATAAGTCGGGGGGCGTCAACCCTCGACCCACGGCACCGACGGATGTCGTGCCTTTCGGAGAGGAGAGCCTCAAAGCCTATGAAGCCGGCATCAAAACGGAAAGCTTCGATCGCCGGCTGATCGTAAATGCCGCTATCTACCAGAGCGATTACAAGGGTCTTCAGATCTCGGCCAATTCCGGCGGCGTTATCCCGTCATTTCGCTATTCTAATGTAGGCAGCGCGCGCATTCGTGGATTTGAGCTTGAGGCTGATGCGCGCCCGGTGCCGCGCCTCCTCTTTGATGCGTCCCTCGGTTACACCGATTTCCATATCCTGGACCTGGGTCCGGCCGCGGGGGTCCCGGGCGGCCCCACACTCGATAGCAAGCCAATCCTCGTCCCCACCTGGAAGGGCCAGGCTGGCGTGCAATATGAGATTCCGCTCGGGAACCTAGGCTCACTCACGCCGCGAATACAATTCGTGTCACAATCTAGCGTCTATACCGATGCCGCGAACACTCCCCAGGGCAAGATTGCGCCCAGAACGCTATGGGATGCACGCTTAGGGTGGCAATCTCGCTCCAAGTTGTGGTGCCTCTCTCTTAAAGTATCTAATATTTTCGACAAGAAATACTATATCAACAAGCAATATGAATTCGACACTATCGGAACATTCCGTGGTCAACCTGGCGCTCCACGTGAGTTCTTGTTGACCGCTCGCCATGACTTCTAAGCCATACGGGCTCGGAGGCGAACAAGGCTGGGGATATCACGCTATGCGGCCGCACCTGAGTCGAGTGCATACGTCCCGCTTGACGATCATCAAGACTGTCGCGCTTGCAATACGGTACGGCGAAATATTTGTATTGGCGGCGCTGCTGTCGGCGGCACCGCCGGCGTGGGCCGAACCTTCGGGTCAACCTCCGCAAACGCTGCGGTCACCGCCCTGTGATCGCGCATGTCTTGTCGGCTTTGCTGATGCCTATTTCGCCGCGGCCCTGAAACATTCGCCGCAGGGACTTGCATTGTCTCCAACCGTGCGGATGACGGAAAATACCGAGCCGCTGCCAATAGGAGACGGAGTCCTGTGGCACGGCCTCGATCAGTTGCCCGGGACGTTTCGCTTCAACGTCGTCGATCCGCAAAGTGGTCAGATCGCCGTCAACGCTGTGCTCCTGATCGGAAGCCAGAAATATCTCGCCGTTGTCCGACTCAAAGTCGAAGACGGCGCAATTTCGGAAGTGGAGCAATTGCTATCCAGCTTCATCCAGAACGCTGCCCTCCCGAACTTGGTAAGGCCGCGACTCGCTCTGCTGACGGACGTGCCTGCCGCCAAGAAGAATAATCGTGCCGACATGGTCAGCCTCGCGGGGTCCTATTTCGACGCGCTTACGCATGATGACAGTCGGTTGACGCGGCTCGCCACTGACTGCGTACGGCACGAGACCGGCATAAGGATGACCGGCAACGCAGTCGCGCCGAAGCTTTTCCTGCCGCCAGCCATCAAGGCCGATCAGCAGGCGTTGATGCGCAAGCTATTCGCAATCCATAGCCTGCGCAGCTGCGGTCAACAGATCGATTCCGGCATGTTCGCAGATTTGAAGATTGCGCCGCGCCGTATCCTCGTCGTCGACGAACAAAAAGGTCTCGTCGCCGCATTCCCAATGTTTATCCAGACAGGCCAGGTCCGGCCAACGCCGCTCAAGGGATTTCCCGGCATCGAACGCTTGCCGACACCGCTGCCATCGACGTCACAATGGACAGAGGTCTTCAAGATACATTCCGGCGAGATCCACGAGATTGAGGCGCTCATGTTCGTCCAACTGAACTACGGCGCCGGCAACGGCTGGACCGAAGGATCGGGGCGTTAAGCGTCACGCCTGCTGATACCAGCGAGACCGCACCGCCAGCTCTTCGATAGAGAGGAAAAAGATCATGCTGAACATGGAAACCAGCCTTAAGATGTGCATTGCGGGAGCAGTACTCGGATTTTCCTCCATCATCGCGACGCCTGGATGGACGGCATCGACGAACGAAGCTGGGGCGTCGTTGCCACGGGCTCTGACCGCTTGCGATCGGCATTGTCTGGTTTCCATCGCCAACGCCTATTTTGCAGCGATTCTGGCGCACAAGCCGGAGAACCTGCCGCTCGACCCCGCGGTCCGCATGACCGAGAACACCGAAGCGATCCCAATCGGACAGGGAATTCTATGGCGCGGTCTTTCTGAACCACTCGGCAAGTATCGCGTCGATGTTCGTTGATCCGGAATCCGGGCAAATTGCGATCGGCACGGTGGCCAAGATCAACGGTCAGCCCTACCTCACCGCTGTGCGCCTGAAGGTGCGGCACAACAAAATTACTGAGATCGAGCAGCTGCTCGCCAACAATATCCAGCCTTTGGCCATACCCAATCTTGTCGAACCGCGGCCAGCCCTCCTTGCCGATGTTCCGCCTGAGCTGCGCGACACGCGTGACGACATGGTGCGCATCGCCGATTCATATTTCGACGCTCTAACCAGCGAGGACAGCAGCCGGGCACCCTTCGCCGATGATTGCGTCCGCCATGAAATGGGATTGCGAACGACCGGCAACAAAGCTCCGCTCGACCTGATGCTCCCCGCTAACACTTCGGCCGACGCCCAAAAGCGCATGCGCATCCTGATGAACGGCATCACGGTGAGGAACTGCAAGGAGCAGATCGATTCTGGTGCTTTCGCCGATCTCCAGAAGGTGCAGCCGCGCCGTCCCATAGTCGTTGATACCCAAAAGGGCCTCGTCGCAGCCTTCCCGATGTTCATCCAAAACGGCGACGTCCGGCCTGGCAAGCTTGTCGGCTATCCCGGGCTCGACAAGTTGCCGGCGCCGCTACCGTTTACGACCCAATGGCTCGAGATATTCAAAATCTACGCGAACGGCATTCATGAAATTGAAGCCCCTGTCATGTTGCCGCTTTATTATGGCGCCGGGAATGGCTGGAATGAGGGATCAGGGCTCTGAAGCGATTGAAGCTTGCTGAATTGTGATGGCTGGCGAGGGAACGCCTGAGATGGAGATCGAGTCACTCGAAATCCGATCGGCACATCCCCTCGCTTGCTTGCTTCGAACTAGGCCACGTGGACAAAGGGTAGCCATAGCTTGATTGAGGCGAGGCTGACAAAGCCGAGATAGGATTCTTTGGTTTTGTCGTAGCGTGTGGCGATGCGTCGCCAGTTCTTGAGCTTGTTGAACAAACGCTCGATCACGT
>DASTWI010000034.1:0-8206 GCA_035776635.1 Sphingomonas sp.
ATCGAGGAGCTGCAGAAGTTCGTCGATACGCTGATCGTCATCCCCAACCAGAACCTGTTCCTGATCGCCAACGCGAACACGACCTTCAAGGAAGCGTTCCAGATGGCCGACGAGGTGCTGCAGCAGGGCGTGCGCGGCATCACCGACCTGATGGTCATGCCCGGCCTCATCAACCTCGACTTTGCCGACGTCCGCTCGGTGATGCAGGAGATGGGCAAGGCGATGATGGGCACCGGCGAGGCCGACGGCGACAGCCGTGCGATCGAGGCGGCGCAGAAGGCGATCGCCAATCCGCTGCTCGACGGCGTGTCGATGCAGGGCGCCAAGGGCGTGATCGTGTCGATCACCGGCGGCGAGGATATGCGCCTGCTCGAGGTCGACGAGGCGGCGAACCATATTCGCGAGCTGGTCGATCCCGACGCCAACATCATCTGGGGCTCGGCGTTCAATCCGGAGCTGGAAGGCAAGATCCGCGTGTCGGTGGTGGCGACCGGCATCGACGCGAATGCGAGCGCGCAGGCCGCGCCGCTCGAGCCGACTCGCGCCTTCTCGTTCGCCGCGCCGCGCAAGCCGGCGGTCGCACCCGCTCCGGTGCCCGCGCCTGCGCCCGAGCCCGAACCGGTCGCCGAAGCGCCTGCCGAGCCGGTCTCCGAGGACGCCGCACCGGTCGAGGAGTCGAAGCTCGAGGATGTCGTTGCGGAAGCCGAGGCCGCGACGTCCGAACCCGTTGCGGAGGAAGACGAGCTGGTGCTCGGCGCCGACACGATGGTTCCCGAGAAGGACTCGGCCTCCGCGCCCGCGCCGAAGGTTTTCGGCGACGACCTGCCGCCGCCGCCCGCATCCAACACGGCGCGCCGCCGCTGGTTGTCGGCCGGCTCCTCTTCGGAAGAACCGGTCGAAGCTCCTAAGGAAGCTCCGGCAGCGCCGCGGGTGAAGCTGGGAGGAACGCTTTTCGAGCGGATGTCCAATGTGACTCGCGGGGCGACGCGGGACGAGACCGACGGCGACGACCGCGACCCGCTCGATATTCCGCGGTTCCTCCATCGGCAGAACAACCAATAAGGTGCGCGCGCGCCGGTTCGTCGCCGGCGCGCGTCGGTCCGTCTCGCGCCGGCGCGTCGTCCATGGCGTGTTCAGCCGCGTTCGGCTTTAAGTGCCGCCATCCATGAAGACCATTCGCCTGACCGGTGGCGCCGTCCTCGCCGCCGCCCTGTTCTGGAGTGCGACCGCCGCGCCGGCGCAGCAGGTGCGCCGGGGCACTTCGGCCCTGACGGTCGCGCCGCCGACCCCCGACGCCGATGCGCTCGCCGAGCAGATGCGCATCCTGGCGAGCGATCCCAAGAACGCCGATGCGCTGATCAAGGCCGGCGAGCTGACGTTGAAGCTGGGCGACCCCACCGCCGCCGCGGTGCTGTTCAGCCGCGCCGAGGACGTGCGCCCGCGCGACGGCCGGCTGAAGGCCGACGAGGCGGCGGTGCTCGTCCATATGGAGCGCCCCGGCGAGGCCCTGCGGCTGTTCCAGCAGGCCGAGGCGATGGGCGCGAAACCGGCCGATTTCGCCGCCGAGCGCGGCCTTGCCTATGACCTGATCGGGCAGCAGGAGCGCGCGCAGCGCGACTACCGCACCGCGCTGGCGGCCGACCCGAACAACGCCGAGACGATGCGGCGCTATGCGCTGTCGCTCGGCATTTCGGGTAAGCGCGACCAGGCTCTCGCCGAGATCGATCCGCTGGTGCGCAAGCAGGACCATGCCGGCTGGCGCGACCGCGCGTTCATCCTGGCGATGACCGGCGATCCCGATCAGGCGGAGAAGATCGCCAATGCCATGCTTCCGCCGGCGATGGCGAGCGGCCTGGCGCCGTTTTTCCAGCGCCTGCCGCAGCTTTCCGCGGTCGATCGCGCCTTCGCGGTGCATTTCGGCGAGGTCGCGGCAACGCCGCAGCGGCTGGCCGATGCGCGGCTGATCCCGCCGCTTCCGCCACTCGCGTCCGAACCCGAAACGGCGCCGACCCAACTCGCCGCTGCCGCACCGCCGCCCGCCGAAACGCGCGCCCAGCGACGCGCGCGCGAAAAGGCCGAACGCGATGCGGCCAAGGCGGCGAAGAAGCAGCAGGCGGCGGCAGCGCGCACGACGACCGACGCACGAGGGACCGCATCGACCGCATCGCAGCCGGGGTCTTCTGCACCCCCCGAAAGCCGGACTCGGCCGGTCCAGCTTGCCGTGGCCAAGCCGATTCCGGTCACGCTGAAGCCGGCGCCGGCGACTTTGGTCCCGGCCCCTGCGATTGCTGCGAGCCAAACGGCGCCGACTTCGGCCGCCGTCGAACCGCCGGTCAAGCCGGCGGTGCGCGTGGGGCAGGAGGACGATATCCTGCGCAAGATCATGGCCGGGATCAGCGTGCCGGCTTCCGAAATGGGCGAGACGCCGCAAGCTGCGCCGCAGCCGGTGCCTGCGGCTCCGCCACGACAGCTTGCCGCCGCGAAGCCGGCCCCCGATCCGGCGGCCGAGGCGAAGCGGCTCGAGGCGGCCAATCTCGCTGCGGTCAAGAAAGCCGCCGAAGAAAAGGCGGCGGCCGAAGCGAAAGCCGAGGCGCAGCGCAAGGCCGCGGCGGAAAAGAAGGCAGCCGAGGCCAAGAAGGCGGCGGATGCCAAGGCGGCGGCGAAGAAAAAGGCCGAAGCGGCGGCGGCCAAGGCCAATCCCTCGCGCATCTGGGTGCAGGTCGCGGGCGGCGCGAACGAAGGCGATCTCCCGAAAGCCTGGGCGCGCGTGAAAGCGAAGGCGCCGCATGCGTTCAAGGGCAAGCAAGGCTGGTCCACCCCGCTCAACGCCACCAACCGCGTGCTCGCCGGACCGTTCAAGTCCGACGAAGCGGCGCAGGACTTCGTCAATGCGCTCAAGAAGGAGGGCGTGTCGGCCTTCCCGTTCACCAGCGCCAAGGGGCAGAAGATCGACAAGCTGCCCGCCAAGTGACAGACGGGCGGGCATGACGGTCCTCGAATCGGTATGACGCAGCGGCTGGCGCCTTGGGCTTCGTACCCGGAAGCCAGCCGCGGACGCCTCCATGAAGAACAAAAGGGCACCGCGCGGGGGCCGCGCGACGCGTTCCAGCGCGACCGTGACCGCGTCATCCATTCGATCGCCTTCCGTCGCTTGCGCCACAAGACGCAGGTATTCCTCGCGCCCGACGGCGATCATTTTCGCGTGCGCCTGACGCACAGCCTGGAGGTGGCGCAGATCGGCCGCACGATCGCCCGCGCGCTTGGGCTCAACGAGGACCTGACCGAGGCGTTGTGCCTTGCGCACGATATCGGGCATCCGCCGTTCGGGCACGCCGGCGAGGATGCGCTGAAGGCGGCGTTGAAGGGTGTGGGCGGGTTCGACCACAACGGCCATACCCTGCGCGTCCTGACCGAGCTCGAGCGGCCCTATCCCGAATGGGACGGGCTCAACCTGAGCTGGGAGACGCTCGAGGGCCTCGCCAAGCATAACGGCCCGGCGCGGCATCCCGGCTGGGCGCTCGCCGATGTCGACGCCGCGTTCGGGCTCGATCTCGCCAGCCATGCTTCGCTGGAGGCGCAGGTCGCGGCGATCGCCGACGACATCGCTTACGACAATCACGATATCGACGACGGTCTTCGCGCCGGACTGCTGAGCCTCGACCAGATCCTCGGCGTGCCGGTGGTGGCGCGCGGCTGGGCGGCGGTCGAAGCGCGGTTTGCCGGGCGTGCGGCAAAGCGGCTGACCGGCGAACTGGTCCGCAGCCAGATCGGCGCGATGGTCAACGACGTCATCGCCGAGACCGGGCGCCGCATCGCCGAGTCGGGGGTCGAGACGGTCGAGGACGTGCGCCGCGCCGGCCGGACGCTGGTCGGCTTCTCCGCCGGCATGGCGGAGGACGAGCGCGCGCTGAAACGCTTCATGTACGCCAATCTCTACCACCATCCGCGCCAGCTCGCCGCGGCCGAGGCGGCGCAGGGCATGGTCGACGGGCTGTTCGCCGCCTACCACGCTGATCCGCGACGCCTGCCCGAGGAATGGCGCGACCGGATGGGCGCCGAGGAGCCGTGGCGCAGTCGCCACATCGCCGATTTCATTGCCGGCATGACCGACCGCTACGCCATCGCGCGCTATCGCGAGGTGGTCGGGCCGATCGACCTGCCCGAGGGATTCTGAGGCGCGCTGCACCGTTCCTGCCGGCGGCGGACTGTCCGGCAAAGAACGGCGTCCTTTGACAAACTTGTGCGACAAATCGGGTGCAGCGTGGCATCATTGCATCCACCGATGGGGAGTCGGCGATGGCCGATGCCAACATTGCCCTTAACCGCTTCGGCCTCGGCGCGCGGCCTGACGAGCGCGCGCCCGACGATGCGAAGCGCTGGCTGACGGGCCAGCTCGACCGGTTCAATGCGCGTCCCGCGCCGATCGCGGCGGCGCCCGGCAGCGGCGCGGCGGTCGCCGCCTATGTCGCGGGCCGGCAGCAGAAGGCCGCGGCGCGCAAAGGCGCCGACCCCGCTGCGGCGATGGCGGCGCGCAAGGCGGCGCAGCAAGCGCAGCGGCAAGCCTATGTCGAGTCGGTCGGCGCGCGAATGGAGGCCGCGCTCGTAACGCCCGCGCCGTTCGTCGAGCGGATGGTCTGGTTCTGGGCCAATCATTTCGCGGTCTCGACCGACAAGGCGGCGGTCGCCGGGCTTGCCGGGCCGTTCGAGTTCGAGGCGATCCGGCCGCACGTGCTCGGCACCTTCGGGCAGATGCTGGGCGCCGTCGAACGGCATCCGGCAATGCTGCTCTACCTCGACCAGGCGCAGTCGATCGGACCCGACAGCAGGCTGGGCAGCCGGATCGATGCGCGCGGCAAGCGCAAGGCCGGGATCAACGAGAATCTCGGCCGCGAGATCATGGAGCTGCACACGCTGGGCGTGCGCACCGGCTATAGCCAGGCCGACGTCACCGAATTCGCCCGCGCGCTGACCGGGTGGACGGTCGCCGGTCTGGGGCGTGGGCAAGGGCTCGGCACGCCGGGCAGCTTCGTCTTCGCCGAGCGGCTGCATGAGCCGGGAGCGCGCACGATCCGCGGCAAGCGCTACGCCGAGGAGGGCGAGAAACAAGCGCAGGCAGTGCTCGACGATCTCGCCGCGAGCCCCGCCACCGCGACCCATATCGCGACCAAACTCGCGCGCCACTTCGCCGGCGATACGCCGCCGCAGCCGCTCGTCGATCGGCTGGAGGCGGCGTTCCTCAAGACCGGCGGCGACTTGCCGAGCCTCTACCGCGTGCTGATCGAGTCGCCCGAAGCGTGGGCGCCGGCGCCGGCGAAGTTCAAGACGCCGTGGGAATGGTCGGTATCGTCGCTGCGCGCGCTCGGCACGCGGGCCGTGCCGGCGCGCAAGATGACCGGGCTGCTCGGCCAGTTGGGCCAGCCGGTGTGGAAGCCGGGCTCGCCCGCCGGCTATGACGATATCGCGGCGAGCTGGGCCGGGCCCGACGCCGTCCTGCGGCGAGTCGAGGCGGCGCAGCGGCTCGCGGCGCGCGCCGGCGACGTGCTCGACGCGCGGCAACTGGCCGCGACGCTTTATCCGGCGGCGGTAACGCCGGCCACCGCGACGCAGCTCGCCCGCGCCGAAAGCCGAGTGCAGGCGCTGACCTTGCTGCTCGTCGCCCCCGAATCGATGCGGAGATAGCCGATGATCGACCGCCGCTTCATGCTCCGTTCCGCCGCCGGCGCGCTCGCGCTGACGATGGCGCCGCGGCTCGCCTTCGCCAAGGCGGCGACCGAGCGCCGATTCGTGTTCATCATCCAGCGTGGCGCGGCCGACGGGCTGTCGATCGTCGCGCCGGTCGGCGACCCCGCGTTCGCCACGCAGCGCGGCGCGCTGGCCGAGGACTTCGCCGGCGCGGCGAAGCTCGACGGCATGTTCGCGCTGCACCCGTCACTGGTGACGGTGGGCGGGCTCTACAAGCAAGGCCAGGCGCTGTTCGCCCATGCGGTCGCCTCGCCCTATCGCGACCGCTCGCATTTCGACGGGCAGAACGTGCTCGAGACCGGCGGCGCCGGCGCGTATCAGCTGCGCGACGGCTGGCTCAACCGGCTGCTCGGCGTGCTGCCCGAGGACGAGGCGCGCGCGCTCGCGGTGGCGGCGACGATCCCGATGGCGCTGAGGGGCAGGAACAAGGTGTCGTCCTACGCCGCCTCGACGCTGCCCGATGCGTCGAGCGACCTGATGCAGCGCGTCAGTATGCTTTATGCCGGCGACGCGCAGCTCCACGCCTTGTGGGATCAGGCGATGGCGACCGACGCGCTGGCGGCGGGGATCGCCGACACCAGCCGCAATGCCGCGGCGACCGGCGCGCTTGCCGCAAAGCTGCTCGCGCCCGCCGACGGCGCACGGGTCGCGATGATCGAGACCACCGGCTGGGACACCCACGCCGGGCAGCGCGCGCGGATCGCAAACCAGCTGAAGGGCCTCGATGCGATGGTCGGCGCGCTCCAGCAAGGGCTGGGGCCGCTGTGGAGCGACACCCTGGTGCTGGTCGCAACCGAGTTCGGGCGGACGGTGGCGATCAACGGCACCGGCGGCACCGACCACGGTACGGCGTCAGTGACGATGCTGATCGGCGGCGCGGTGAAGGGCGGTCGAGTCGCCGCCGACTGGCCGGGGCTGAAGGCGGCGCAGCTCTATCAAGGGCGCGACCTCAAGCCGACAACCCCGCTCGACGCGCTGATCGGCGGCGCCGTTGCCGGGCATTTCGGCGTGGCCCCCGACCGGACGATGGCGGCGCTGTTCCCGGCCTCCGCAAAGGTGGCGGCGATCGACGGGCTGATCCGCACCTGATCGGCGGATCGGCCGCCGCTGCCGGGTTTGCTGATGCGCAAGAAATTCCGTGCGGAAGCTGGTTTCCGGGCAAGAATCGAACGCGAAAGGTCACAAAGGTCATACCTCATACGCGCGCGGGCCGGCCCCATGTTTCCCGCAGACGATCCTGAAAGAGCGTCGCGCGTCCGGATTCCTGCCTGCGCGGGGATGACCTATAAGGGTTTGCGGGGATTACAGATGAGGATTTCGCGATGGTCCTGCAGTGCAGGAGCATGGATCGTTGATTGTCATGTCAAAGAGCGATTCGGAACATTAGCAGAACATTGCGCTGTAGGAAAGGGTGTTCGTCCGGGCGACTGGGGTCGGGCGGATGCGATTTTGCGCGGACGGCCCGCATCGGCTAAGGGGCGCGTTTTCCGGAATGCGGTTGAGCGTTCGGAGCGGCTAAAACTCCGTTCGGGCTGAGCTTGTCGAAGCCCGCATGACACGCCCTTCGACAGGCTCAGGGCGAACGGATCACTGTTGCGAAGTCCTAAGGAATACCATGACCCTCTACGCCCGTTTCGCTGCGCATCTCGATGCGGCGCTCGACACGCTGGTTGCCGACGGCGCGCTGCCGGCGGGGCTGGAGCGCCGCGCCGTTACGGTCGAGCCGCCGCGCGACCCGGCGCATGGCGATCTCGCGACCAACGCGGCGATGGTGCTGGCCAAGCCCGCCGGCACCAATCCGCGCGCGCTCGCCGAGCGGCTGGCGAGCGAGCTCGGCAAGCTCGACGAAGTCGCCTCGGTCGCGGTCGCCGGGCCGGGGTTCATCAACCTGACGCTGACCAACGACACCTGGCGCGCCGAGCTGTCGGCGATCCTCGACGCCGGCGGCGATTACGGCCGGATCACGCACGCGGCGCCGTTCACCGTCAATGTCGAATATGTCTCGGCCAACCCGACCGGGCCGATGCACATGGGCCATTGCCGCGGCGCGGTGGTCGGCGATGCGTTGGCGAGCCTGCTCGAATTCGCCGGCCATGGCGTGATCCGCGAATATTACGTCAACGACGCGGGCGCTCAGGTGCAGACGCTCGCTCGCTCCGTGCACTTGCGCTACCGCGAAGCCCTGGGCCACGACATCGGCGAGATCCCCGGCGGGATGTATCCCGGCGAATATCTGATCCCGATCGGCCAGGCATTCGCCGAGGCGTTCGGCGAGCGCTATGCCGATGCGCCGGAAGAAGACTGGCTCGACCTGTTCCGCGAGCGGGCCGTCGCCGCCATGATGGAGATGATCCGCGCCGACCTGGCCCTGCTCGGCATTCATCATGGGGTGTTCGCCTCCGAGGCCGAGGCCCTTCACCAGCAGCGCGGTGAGCACCATGGTGGCACCGACGGTGACGACGTA
>DASTWI010000035.1:0-99867 GCA_035776635.1 Sphingomonas sp.
GAAGCGATCGGCGAATGGGTGCTACGCACCGCCTGCCTCGAAGCGTCGCGCTGGCCGGACGGCGTTCGCGTTGCCGTCAACGTCTCGCCGATCCAGTTCGCCAATCCCGCGCTGCCCGCGGTCGTCACCAGCGCCCTCGCAAAGTCGGGCATCGCCCCGCGCCGGCTCGAGCTCGAGATCACCGAGAGCGTGTTCGTCAACGACGACGCGCAATCGGAGGCGATGTTCAAGGCGCTCAAGGGGTTGGGCGTTCGCCTTGCCCTCGACGACTTCGGCACCGGCTATTCGTCGCTCGGCTATCTGAAGAAGGCGCCGTTCGACAAGATCAAGATCGACCAGTCGTTCGTCCGCGGGGCGATCCAGCCGGGCAACCGCAACGCCGCGATCATCAAGGCGATCGTCACGCTCGCCGACACGCTGGGCATGGAGACCACCGCCGAAGGCGTCGAGGTGCAGGACGAGATCCAGCTGATCCGCGATCTCGGGTGCAGCCACATCCAGGGTTATGTTTACGGCAAGCCGACCCGCGCCGAGGAGGTGATCCACCAGCTCGCCGCCGCGGGGGGGCAGGCGACCGCGAGCGGCTACAAGGTCAGCCGCAGCCCGCGCCGCACGATCCTGCGCACCGCGCGGATCGAGGTCGGCGAGGCAAGCGGCGAGGTGCGAATCCGCAACATCTCCTCTACGGGCGCGATGATCGACGGGATCGAGATCGACGGCGAGGCGATCGGGCTCGACCTCCTCATCGAGCTGATCGACGACGAGATGTTCCCCGCCAAGCTGCGCTGGGCGAAGGACGGCAAGGCGGGAATCGAATTCGCCCGCAACTTCAATCTCGAACGCCTTAGCCAGCCCGCGCCGCGATCGATCCGCCGGACGGGGTGAACGACGCGTTTCGTGCTCCTGCGAAAGCAGGAGCCCAGGGTTCGCGCCACAGCGCCTGCGGCTCAGGGCTCCTGCTTCCGCAGGAGCACCGCCGCCCCTACTCCCCCGCCCCCATCAGCTTCTGCGAGAAATAGACCATCTGCAGCGCCTGCAGCCGCGCGCCCTGCTCGATGTCGGCGTCGCCCGAATGCCCGCCCGCGGTATCCTCGTAGAATAAATAGGGCAGCTTGTACTCGCTCATCCGCGCCGCGAACTTGCGCGCCGCCTCGGGGCCGACGCGGTCGTCCTTGGTGGTGGTCCAGATGAACGGCTCGGGATAGGCGACGCCGCTCTTCTTGAGATTCTGATAGGGCGAGATCTTGGCCAGGAACGCCCGCTCGGCAGGATTCTTGACCGAGCCGTATTCGTCGACCCACGACGCCCCCGCCTCGATCTGCTCGTAACGCATCATATCGAGCAGCGGCACCTGGATCACCACCGCCTTCCACAGCTCGGGATGCTGCTCGAACTCGACTCCCATCAGCAGGCCGCCGTTCGACCCGCCGTAGATGCCGAGCTTGACCGGGCTGGTCAGCCTCCGCGCGATCAGGTCCTTCGCCACGCTGGCGAAGTCGTCATAGATGATCTGCCGCTTGGTCTTGCGCCCCGCCTCGTGCCATTTTGGTCCGAACTCGCCGCCGCCGCGGATGTTGGCGAGCACGAAGCTGCCGCCGCGCTCGAGCCACAATTTGCCCGTGGTGCCCGAATAGTAAGGTGTCATCGAAATCTCGAACCCGCCGTACGCGGTCATGATCGTCGGCGTCGTCCCGTCGAGCGGAATGTCCTTCCGACGCACCACGAAATACGGAATCTTGGTCCCGTCGGTCGAGGTCGCCTCAAACTGTTCGACCATGTCGTTCGACGCGTCGAACCGCGGTGGGGTCGCCTTCGACTTGGCGAGCGCGCCGGTCGCGGCATCGACCTTCCACAAAGTATCGGGATCGAGGAAGCCGGTGACGTCGAGATACGCCGCATCGCTGCGATCGGTGGTCGAGACGATCCCGATCGTCGCATTGTCGGGCAGCGCGAGCGGCCGCGCGGTCCAGCCGCCGCCCGCCGCCGGCGTGTAAACCGCAGCGCGCCCGCGGACGTTGTCCGAATAGGCCACCAGCAGCGTGTCGCGCGTCGGCGCGGCGCTGTCGATCGACTGGCGCGGCCCCGGCTGGAACACCACCGTCGGGCTCAGCGCGCCGCCGTCCTCTAGGTCCGCAAGCGCCACCGACACCAGCGCGCCCGCGGGGATCGTCGTGCCGCTCGCGATCCAGTCCTCGCTGGTGCGGAAGATCACGCGGCCGGCGATCATGCCGACCGGATCGGCCTTCTTCGGCACCGGCAGCGCCACCGCGCCCTTGGGCGTCAGCAGATATTTGTCGCTGCCGAAGAAGGTGACGGCGCGGGTGAGCAGCGTCGCGCGATGGCCCTGCGCGTCGGTCAGCGTGACCGCGCCGCTCGACGCCTGGTCGGTTGCCGCGCCGCGCAGCACCTCGGTCGCCGCCGACAACGGCGCGCCGCGCTTCAGTCGCTTGACGACGAACGGATAGCCCGACTGCGTCATCGTCCCCGGCCCCCAGTCGCGCGCGACGAGGATCGTGTCATGGTCGATCCACGTCACGTCCTGTTTCGACTTGGGCAGGCTGAACCCGCCGGCGACGAACCGGCCGGTCTGAAGGTCGAACTCGCGCACGCTCACCGCGTCCTCGCCGCCGTCGGACAGCTCGACGAGGCAATAGCGCTCCTCGGGCTTCAGGCACGTCGCGCCCTTGAACACCCAGTTCTTGCCCTCGGCCTTGCCTAGCGCGTCCACGTCGAGCAGCGTCGTCCAGTGCGGATCGGCCGAGGCATAATCGGCCTCGGTGGTCCAGCGCCACAACCCATGCGGATGCGCCCGGTCGCGCCAGAAGTTGAGGATGCGGCCATTGGTCTGGTCGGGATACGGAATGCGGTCCTCGGCCGCCGCGATCGCCAGCGCCTCGGTGTAGAAGGTCTGGTAGCGCGGATCGCCTTCGAGCCGCGGCAGCGTCCTGGCGTTTTCCGCCTCGACCCATTGCAACGCCTTCGCCCCGGTGCGGTCCTCGAGCCAGAGGTAGGGATCGTCGGCGCTCGCGGTCGTTTGCGCGGGCGTAGTCTGCGCCACCGCCGGAATCGCCGCAGAGAGCAGCAACGGCAGCAATAAAGTCTTGAGATTCATTGACCTTCCCCCCACTCCGACTACACAGGCCCTCACCCTTCCGGCGCTTGGCGCCTCCCTCCCTCTCCCGCGTGCGGGAGAGGGAAGGGGGAGGGCCTTTCCTATGCCGTTCAGAACACCGCCTTCGCGGCCGGCTCGTTCATCATCGCCTGCCGCACTAGCGGGATCGGCGGACCGCCGTAGCTGAGGAAGGTGTCGTGGAACGCCTTCCACGCCTTGCGGCCGCCGCGGCTCGCGGTCCAGTCGTCGCGCAACTTCAGGATCATCAGCTTGCCGAGCGTGTAGTTGAGATACGCCGGGTCATAGGTCCCGCGCGCCGCCTGCTGCTCGGCATTGCCCTTGTCCTGATAGCATTGCTGCTCGAACATCTGCTCCGACTGCGCCTGGGTCATCCCGTGCGCGTGCAGCCCGATCGCCGACAGGAACCGGCAGTCGCGCAGCAGGGCGTTGGTCAGCTGCCCGATGTGGACCTCGGGATCGCCCTTCCCCAGCCCCGCGTCCCACATCATCTGCTCGGCATAATGCGCCCAGCCTTCCGCATAGGCATAGCCGACGAACAGCCGCCCGAACATCGACGGCGAGCGGTTGGCGTGGAGGAACTGGACGAAATGCCCCGGCATCACCTCGTGGACCGTGGTGAACAGCAGGTCGTCCTTGCCCGGAATGAAGTCGTGCTGGACCTGCGCGGGCCAGGAGGGATCGGGCGGCGCGATGTAATAGACCGACGGAATGCCCTTATCGAACGGCCCCGGCGGATCGATATACGCGGAGTTCTGCCGGTTGTAGGGCGGCGCCTCCTCGACCTTGGCCTCCTCGGTGCCGGGGATGGTGACGAGGTCGTGGCTGACGACGAACTGCTTGAGCTCGGGAATCTGCCGCCGCGCCGCCGCGACCGGTCCGCCCTCGGGCTTGTCGTCCTGCATCTTCTTGGCGCATGCTTCGATCGTCGCGCCGGGCGCGTATTTGGCGCAGGCGTCCTTCAATGCCGCCTGATTCCTGGCGAGGTCGCGCTTGCCGATCGCCTCGAGCTGGTCGAGCGGAACATCGACGTCCTCGGTCGCCTTCAGCATCCGCGAGAAACGGTCCGCGCCCAAGGCGAAGTCGGTCGTGGCGCTGCCGCGTTGGCTGTCCAGCCAGGTCGCGATGTCGCGCATCGCCTTCGACGCCTTGGCCGACGACGCGGCGAATTGCTGTTGCAGCGCGGGGTCCTTCACGCCGGTGAAGGCCTGCTTGGCGTCGTTCGCGTAGAAATCGGCGAACCCGTTGAACGCCGCGACGCCGTAGTCGATGAAGCTCTTCGGCATCGGCGTTTTGAGGTTGGCGCGGATATTCGCCGCCGCCGCGGGGACGTTGTCGAACAGCGCGATCACCGCCTTCATCCGCGTCGGCAGGTCGGCATAGGGCCGCGCGAGGTAGACGTTGGGATCGAGCCCGTCGCCGACGTAATATGCCGGGTTGGTGTGCGGCTGGTCGGCGTCGGTCAGCCAGAACAATTTCCCCTGCGCGACCTTGATCAAATAATCGCGCTCGAACCGCTGCTGCGGGGTCAGCTGTGCGTCCGAAAAGCCCTGCGCCTTCTGGATCGCGGCGTTGAGGAAATCGGCCTGCCGCTTGAGCCCCGCCTCGCTCCAGTCGGGCAGCTGACCGTCGAACTCGTGCTTGCCCTGATAGACCGCGAAGGCGGGATCGAGCTTGAACCACCCGTCGATGAAGCCGTTGACGAACGGCGTCCAGTCCGGGTTCGGCGTCGTCGCGCCGCCGGGACCGTAGGAAATCGCGCTGACCGCTTCGGCGCCGCTGTTGCCGCTCTGCTGCGACGGCGCACACGCCGCCAGCGCCGCCGCGCCGATCGTCGCCAGCCAGGTCCATTTCGCGCGCATTCGTCCCCTCCCGATTCGTTTCGGCGGATACTGACGGCTTGTTCGGGCCGGCGCCACCCCCCGGAACGCCCGCCCCGCCCGCTCGTTGGCGGGGGCACAATCGAACCCGAGGAGCACCCCCATGCCCTATATCAAGACCCGCGACGGCACCGATCTTTACGTCAAGGACTGGGGCTCCGGCCGCCCGGTGGTGCTGATCCACGGCTGGCCGCTGTCGGCCGACAGTTGGGACCCGCAGATGCTGGCGCTCGCCGACGCCGGCTTCCGCGCGATCGCCTACGACCGCCGCGGCTTCGGGCGCTCGGGCCAGCCGTGGAGCGGTTACGATTACGACACGCTCGCCGACGACCTCGCCGACGTTATGAAGGAGGCCGGCGCCGATCACGACGCGACCCTCGTCGGCTTCTCGATGGGCGGCGGCGAGGTCGCGCGCTACATGACGCGGCATCAGGGGCGCGGGGTGATCGGCGCGGCGCTGGTGTCGTCGGTGGTCCCGTACATGCTCAAGACCGACGACAATCCCGACGGCGTTCCGCAGGACCAGCTCGAGCAGATCGCCGCCGGCATCAAGAAGGACCGCCCGGCGTTCATGGCGACCTTCCTCCAGCAGTTCTTCGGCGTCGGCTGGGTCTCGAGCCCGGTCAGCGACGAGCGGCTCGACTGGGCGTGGCGGCTGACGATGCAGGCGGGGCTGAAACCGACGCTCGCCTGCGCGCAGTCGTTCGGCCACACCGACTTCCGCCCCGACCTCGCCGCCTTCCGCGTGCCGGCGCTGGTCATCCACGGCACCGGCGACAAGACCGTGCCGATCGACGCCACCGGCCGCGCGGCCGCGCGCGGCATCGCCGACGCGCAGCTGGTCGAGTATGACGGCGAACCTCACGGCCTGTTCGCCACTGCCGGCGACCGGCTGACGAACGATCTGCTGACGTTCCTCGGGCGATGACCCATTCCGCTCACCCTGAGCGTACCGAAGGACGTGCTGCTCACATGCTTCGACTTCGCCCAGCACGAACGGCTGTGGGGCAAAACGCCCTTCGACTTCGCTCAGGGCGAACGGGAGAGAAGTCCAGGCTTTCTCTCCCAAAGCTTTGGCATATTGCCGCCCGCCCCTGACCGGCCCTAAAGCCCGGCATTCATGGCCGAACATCCCCATCCCTTACGCATCGCCAATTTCCGCGCCTATTGGCTGTCGCGCTTTGCAGGCACGATCGCGATCAGCGCGCAGGGCATCGTCATCGGCTGGCAGGTCTACAGCCTCGCGCGGCAGAGCCTCGACATCAAGCAGTCGGCGTTCCTGCTCGGCATGATCGGACTGGTGCAGTTCGTGCCCTTGTTCCTGCTGACGCCCGTAGTCGGCCTCATCGCCGACACCTTCGACCGCCGCTGGATCGTCCGCGGCACCACCACGCTGCTGATGCTCAACGCAGCGATGCTCGGGGTGCTGACCTGGGCGGGCGCCCTCACCCTGCCCTTCCTGTTCGTCGCTGCCGGCTTCGTCGGCGTCGCACGCGCCTTTTCGGGGCCGGCCTATTCGGCGCTCGCCCCCAACCTCGTGCCGCGCGAGGTGCTGCCGACCGCGATCGCGGTGAGCTCGATTGCCTGGCAGACCGGCACGATCGCCGGCCCGTCGGTCGGCGGCGTGCTCTACGCGATCCATCCCGACGTCGCCTACGGCACGATCGCGGCGCTGCTCGCCTTCGCGCTCGGCATGATCTTCCTGATCGGCAAGGTTCCGCAGCCGCCGGTCCAGAAGCACCGCCGCCCGCTGCAACGGATCGCCGACGGCTTCGCCTATGTCCGCGACAACCGGCTGGTGCTCGCCGCGATCACGCTCGACCTGTTCGTCGTGCTGCTCGCCGGCGCGACCGCGCTGCTGCCGGTCTATGCCCGCGACATCCTCCATGTCGGCGCGAGCGGATTGGGCGTGCTCGCCGCGGGGATGGGGATCGGCGCCGCCGCCGGCTCGATCTGGTTCTCGATCCGGCCGATGAAGGCCGACGTGGGGGTCAAGATGCTCGGCGCGGTGCTGCTGTTCGCCGCCGCGATCCTGACCTTTGGTCTCTCGACCTGGTTCCCGCTCAGCCTTGCCGCGCTGATCGTCGCGGGCGCGGCCGACATGGTGTCGGTCTATGTCCGCCAGTCGCTGATCCAGCTCCACACGCCCGACGAGATGCGCGGCCGCGTCGGTGCGGTGTCGCAGCTCACCATCTCGGCCTCCAACGAGCTCGGCGAGGCCGAGACCGGGCTGATGGCCTCGCTGCTCGGCCCCGTCGGCGCGGTGGTGTTCGGCGGCGTCGCCGCGATCGGCGTCACGCTGGCCTGGTCGCGATTGTTCCCGGAGCTCAGGCTTGCAAAGACCTTCACTCCGCCCGACATCATCGACCTCGAACCGGAAAAGGGAGCGACGCAGCCATGAAGGCCAACACGATCCTCGACACGATCGGCAACACGCCGCACATCCGCATCCAGCGCCTGTTCCCCGGCGCCGAGGTGTGGATCAAATCCGAACGCGCCAACCCCGGCGGCTCGATCAAGGACCGCATCGCGCTCGCCATGGTCGAAGACGCCGAGCGGTCCGGCAAGCTCAAGCCCGGCGGCACGATCGTCGAACCGACCAGCGGCAACACCGGCATCGGCCTCGCGATGGTCGCTGCGGTCAAGGGCTACAAGCTGATCCTGGTCATGCCCGAGAGCATGTCGCTCGAGCGCCGCCGCCTGATGCTGGCTTATGGTGCGAATTTCGACCTCACGCCGAAGGAAGGCGGCATGAAGGCCGCCATCGAGCGCGCAATGGCGATCGTCGAGGCAACCGACGGCGCGTGGATGCCGCAGCAGTTCGACAACCCCGCCAATGTCGAGATCCACGCGACCGCAACCGCCAATGAAATCCTCGACGATTTCCGCGACACCCCGATCGATGTCATCATCACCGGGGTCGGCACCGGCGGGCACATCACCGGGGTCGCCGAAACGCTCAAGAAGGCCTGGCCCAAGCTCAAGGTCTATGCGGTTGAGCCGACCCAATCGGCGGTGATCTCGGGCGGCAAGCCCGGGCCGCACGCGATTCAGGGACTCGCCGCCGGCTTCATCCCGGCAAACCTCCATACCCAGGTGCTCGACGGCACGATCCAGGTCGAGGCCGACGACGCCAAGGAGATGGCCCGCCGCGCCGCGCGCGAGGAAGGGATGCTGGTCGGCATCTCGTCGGGCGCGACGCTCGCCGCGATCCGGCAGAAGCTGCCTGACCTTCCCGAGGGGAGCCGCATCCTCGGCTTCAACTACGATACCGGCGAACGGTACCTGTCGGTCCCCGAATTCCTGCCCGAGGGCTGAGCGCCCGCTCGATGCACCAGCCGCGCACCACGCCCGCGCTCGCGCCGCCGTCCGGCGCGAGCGCGAGGGTGCGCGTGGTGCTGGTGCTGATCGCGATCGTTGCGATCGCGCTGCCGACGCTGGTGGTGACGCTCGCGCCGCCGCTGCCCGTCGAGAAGGCCGCGCACCGAGTGCCGAAGCCGCACGTCGTCCCGCCCGCCGAGCTGCCGCCCGTCGAGCCGCTCCGACTCGTCGATCTCACTCCCGACGAGGCGCGCGCCTACAACGCCTCGATTCCCTTTTCGACTGCGCCCAATCCCGCGGCGCGGCCGTTCCACCTGACCGGCGCCGAGGCCGATCAGCAGCGCGCGATCGCCTGCATGGCGGCGGCCGAGGTGTATGAGGCGGGCGACGATGCGGCCGGGGAGAAGGCGGTCGCGCAAGTCGTGCTCAACCGCCTCCGCCACCCGGCCTTTCCCAAGACGGTATGCGGCGTCGTCTTCCAGGGGTCGGACCGCGCCGCCGGCTGCCAATTCACCTTCACCTGCGACGGCGCGCTCGACCGCTGGAAACCGACCGACGCCGCGTGGGACCGCGCGCGCAGCATCGCGTCGAAGGCATTGAACGGCGCGGTCGACAAGGCAGTTGGCTACGCGACCCACTACCACACCGACTGGGTGGTCCCTTATTGGAGCGCGAGCCTCGACAAGATCGCCCGCGTCGGCGCGCACCTGTTCTTCCGCTGGTCGGGCTGGTGGGGAACGCCGCCCGCGTTCAACCGCCACGTCGATGACGACGAGCCGGTGATCGCGCTGCTCGCCCCGCTCTCCCCCGCGCACGCCGCAGATCCACCCGGCGCTGACGACGCGCTGCCACTCAACGCCGCCGCAATCGCCAATGGCGGGCTGCCGAAGCCGCTTGCAGGAGACCCCGACACGTTCTTCGTCACGCTCGATCCCGATTGGCCGGCGGACAGCCTCACCGCGCTGGCGGCGGCGTCGTGCGGCGATCGGCCGTACTGCAAGTTCATGGCGTGGCGGGCCAAAGCCGATACCCCGGCCACCCAGCCGATCACGCCGCAGCAAATTGCGACCATGGCGTTCAGCTATTTGCGCGACACGCCGCACGGCTATGACAAGCCGCTGTGGAACTGCGCGACGTTCGCCCGCAGCGACACGGCGCAATGCATGAAGCGCCAGCCGGTGCCGGCACCGTCGCCCAAGGTCCTTGCCGTGGCGCCACTGCCTGCGCCGAAGCCGACCCCCGATGGACTTGCCGGCGTGTATTGGAAGCTCGATGCGGCCGCTTCGGCGTCCGCGCCTTCGCACTGAGGAGCCGTCAGCGCCACACTGTGCTCCTGCGAAACAGGAGCCCAGAGCTGCGAAGGTCGGTGCTTGAATCTCTGGATTCCTGCTTTCGCAGCAATACTCAGCGCACGAACTGCTCGGGCTCCAGCGCCATCATCGCTTCGCTGCCGCCCTCGATCTGACGCCGGAGCGCACCTGCCTCGGGCATCAGCCGGTCGGCGAAATAGCGCGCGGTCACCAGCTTCGCCTCGAGGAACGCCTTGTCCTCCGCCCCGCCGGCGAGCGCCTCGTGCGTCGCCTTGGCCATCCTGAACCACATCAGCCCGAGCGCGACCACGCCCATCAGGTGCATATAGGGATAGGCCCCCGCCCCCGCCTGGTCCGGATTCTGCATCGCGTTCGCCATGAACCACATCGTCGCCGCCTGAAGCTCGCCCAGCGCCTTCTCCAGCTTGCCCGCGAAATCGGCGAGTTTCTCGTCGCCTTTCGCTGCCGCGACCTCGTCGCCGACCAGCTTGAAGAACGCCTGCACCGCGCGCGCGCCGTTCTGCGCGAGCTTGCGGCCGACCAGGTCCATCGCCTGCACGCCGTTGGTGCCTTCGTAGATCATTGCGATCCGCGCATCGCGGACGTACTGCTCCATTCCCCATTCGACGATGTAGCCGTGCCCGCCGTAGACCTGCTGCGCATCGGTCGCGATGGCGTAACCCAGGTCGGTCCCATAGCCCTTGATCACCGGCGTCAGCAGACCGATCAGGTCCGCCGCCTGCTGCCGCTCCTCCTCGCTCGCCGCGCCGTGCTCCAGATCGACCAGCAGCGCGCCCCACAGGCACAGCGCGCGCAGGCCCTCGATCCGCGCCTTGGCGTTCATCAACATGCGCCGCACGTCGGGATGGACGAACAGCGGGTCGGCCTTCTCGTCGGGGTCCTTGGGCCCGGTCAGCGCGCGCCCCTGGCGCCGGTCCTGCGCATATTGCACGGCGTTCTGATAGGCGACCTCGGCCACCCCGAGGCCCTGCAGCCCGACGCCGAGCCGCGCCGCGTTCATCATGATGAACATCGCGGCGAGCCCCTTCATCTCCTCGCCGACCAGCCAGCCGGTCGCGCCGTCGTAGTTCATCACGCAGGTGGCGTTGGCGTGTATGCCCATCTTGTGCTCGATCGAGCCGCACGAAACGGCATTGCGCGCGCCGAGCGAGCCGTCGTCGTTCACAAGCACCTTGGGCACGACGAACAGCGAAATGCCCTTTGAGCTGTCCGGCGCCCCCGGCGTCTTGGCGAGCACCAGGTGGATGATGTTCTCGGTCAGGTCGTGCTCGCCCGAGGAGATGAAGATCTTGGTTCCGGTAATCGAATAGCTGCCGTCCGGCCGCGGCTCGGCCCTGGTGCGGATCAAGCCGAGATCGGTGCCGCATTGCGGCTCGGTCAGGTTCATCGTGCCGCCCCACCGGCCGGTGATCATGCTGGGCAGGTATTTCGCCTTCTGCTCCTCGGTTCCCTTGGCGAGCAGCGCGGCGATCGCGCCGTGGGTCAGCCCCGGATACATGGCGAACGCCATGTTGGCGGAAATCATATATTCCTGGAACGCGGTCGCGATGACGTGCGGCAGGTTCTGTCCGCCGAATTCTTCCGGCGCCGAGAGCGTTCCCCAGCCCGCCTCGACGAACTGGTCGTAGGCCGCCTTGAAGCCCTCCGGCGTCGTCACGCTGCCGTCGTTGTGGCGCGTGCAGCCCTCGGCATCGCCGGTCTGGTTCAAGGGAAACAGCACCTCGGCAACGAACTTGCCACCCTCGTCGAGGATCGCGTCGACGACATCGCCGCTCGCGTTGGCGAAACCCGGCAGGTTGGCGTGCCGCTCCAGCCCGACGACGTGACTGAGGACGAAGCGCGTATCGCGCACCGGCGGCGTGTATTGCGGCATGGTCGTTCAGTCCTTGCTGGCGGCGCGGCCCGTTTCGAGCAGCGCGATGAAATCGGTGAGTTCGTCGATCGAGGCGTCGATGTCGCGCTTCTGCGCCTCCAGCGTGGCGACGCGCTCGCGGCACCGGCGGATCGTCACCGCGCGCTGCACCTTGCGTCCGTCGCCGATGTCGTAGAGGTCGATCATCTCGCGGATCTCGGCGAGGCTGAACCCGACGCGCTTGCCGCGCAGGATCCACGCCAGCCGCGCGCGGTCGCGGTGCGAATAGATGCGCTGCGTCCCCCGCCGCTCGGGCGCGATCAGCCCCTCGTCCTCGTAGAAGCGCAGCGCGCGGGCGGTGACGTCGAACTCCGCCGACAGGTCGGAAATCGAGAAATGCTCGCGGTCGTGGCGCGGCGCGATCGCCGCATAGGCGGATACGGTCGGCATCGGCTCATGCTAGCCGACGCTTTACGTGAACGTCAACTCAGCCCGGCGCGCACAAGGCCCGGCCGCGCGCATCGCTGAGCGTCACCGCCTCCGACAGCGAGTTGCTGAGCGCATCGACCGACAGCCCGGCGAGCGTCGCCCGCCCGGTGCAGAGCGCGGCGCACGCTTGCGGCAGAGCGCCGGGAAACGCGATCCCGCTGCCGTCGAACCGCGCCGCGAACCGGCAGCCGCCGCCGAGATCGACCGCCAGCGCAGCCCCGTCGCGCACCAGCGTGCCGCTCGCGCTGCACTGCTGCCCCTCGCCATAGTCGAGCGTCACGCCGATGCGAAAGTCCTTCGCCGCCGGGACGACACACGCGCGCCCGGGGTCGCGCGCATAGACGCCGGTCAGATCCACGCTCGCCGGATCGCGAATGACGCCGGTGGCGATCGCCGCCTGTTCGAGCCGCGCCCCGGCGCCGGCGCTCGGCGCATCGGCAGCATCCTGCCGGGCCGAGCAGCCCGCCAACAGAAGGACCGCGAACCCCACCATAATCCGGCCATTGCGAGCGGAGCGAAGCAATCCACGGCCTCTCGCACTGCCCTGGATTGCTTCGTCGCTATGCTCTTCGCAATGACGGCGCGGCGGAAAGCGCTCCACCCGACTCACGCCACCGGCACCAGCCGATCGCCGTCCACGCGCCGATAGAAGCAGCTGCGCCGGCCGGTATGACACGCCGGCCCGGCGGGTTCGACGATCAGCCACACCGCATCCTGGTCGCAATCGATCCGGATTTCGGCGACCTTGAGCACATGGTCGGAAGTCTCGCCCTTCTTCCACAGCTTCCGCCGGCTGCGCGACCAGAAATGCGCCTCCCCGGTCGCCACCGTCGCGGCGAGCGCCTCGGCATCCATGTGCGCGAGCATCAGCACCTCGCCCGAGCCGCGATCGGTGCAGACCGCGGTAATCAACCCGTTCTCGTCGAATTTCGGATCGAGCTTCAGGCCGGTATCGCGATGGTCGGTCATGACGTGCGGATTAGCGCGGTTTGGAGGTGAGGGACAGCGCAATGAAGGCCGCGTGGCGGCGCGCCCCAACCCGTTCGTGCTGAGCCTGTCGAAGCACCGCTCTTCTTCTGCGTATCGAAAAAGAAGAACGGCCCTTCGACAAGCTCGGGGCGAACGGGGGGTGAGTGCTACGCTACCCGCAGCCGATAATCCTTGAACTGCTCCCTGAGCGCGGTCTTGAGCAGCTTGCCGGTCGCGGTGTGCGGCAGGGAATCGACGAACGCCACCTCGTCGGGCAGCCACCATTTCGCGACGTGCCTGGCGAGATGTTCGCGGATTTCTTCGGCCATTACGGCGCTGCCCGGCTTGCGGACGACGACGAGCAGCGGCCGCTCGTCCCATTTGGGATGGGGCACGCCGATTGCCGCCGCCTCAGCCACGCCGGGGCAGCCGACCGCGGCATTTTCCAGCTCGACCGAGCTGATCCATTCGCCGCCCGACTTGATCACGTCCTTGGCGCGGTCGGTGATCTGCATCGTGCCGTCAGGGTGGAGCATTGCCACGTCGCCGGTGTCGAACCAGCCGTCAGCGTCGGCCGTATCGGTCTCCGCCCGGAAATAGCGCTTGACCACCCACGGCCCGCGCACCTGGAGCCGCCCCGAGGTCGCGCCGTCGCGCGGCAGCTCGGCGCCGTCGTCATCGACGATGCGCAGCTCGATCCCGAACGGCGCCGCGCCCTGCCGGCAGATCACGTCGAGCTGCGCCTCGCGGCCGAGATCGTCCCAATCGGGTCGCGGGGCGAGCGCGGTCGCGACCGGCGAGGTCTCGGTCATCCCCCACAGATGCGTCGGCGTGATGCCGAGGTCGAGGAACCGCGCCAGCATCGCCCGCGGCGCCGCCGATCCGCCGACGGTGATCTGCCGAAGGTCGGGCGGCACCGTGCCGCCGGCGTCGATATGCTGGAAAAAGGCGAGCCACACCGTCGGCACGCCGCTCGCCAGCGTCACCTTCTCGGCGTGCATCAGGTCGCACAGCACCGCCGCCTCGTTGGTCTGCGAGAACGCCAGCCCCGCCCCGGCCAGCGCCGCGGAGAACGGCAAGCCCCAGGCGGCGGCGTGGAACATCGGCACGATCGGCAGCACCGTGTCGCGCGACGACAGCCCCATCACCCACGGCGCGGCGGCGTTCATCGCGTGCAGCACGGTCGAACGATGTTCGTAGAGCACGCCCTTGGGGTTTCCCGTGGTACCGCTGGTGTAGCACAGCATGCACGGCTCGCGTTCGGGTCCCTCGCGCCAGGCGTAATCGCCGTCTTCGGCATCGAGCAGCGCGCCGAAGCTGCCGTCATCGAAGCAGATGTAATGCTCGATCGAGGTCCAGCGCGGCTTCAGGCGATCGACGATCGGCTGGAATGCCCTGTCGTAGAGCAGCACCCGGTCCTCGGCATGGTTCGCGATATAGACCAGTTGATCGTCGAACAGCCGCGGGTTGATCGTGTGGACGATCCCGCCCATGCCGATCGCGCCGTACCAGGCGATCAGATGATGCGCATGATTCATCGCCAGCGTGGCGATGCGGTCGCCGGAGGAGCAGCCGAGCCGCTCGAGCGCCTGCGCGAACCGCCGCGCGTCGCGCGCGATCCCGGCCCAGTCGGTCCGCGTCTCGCGCCCGTCGGCCCAGCGGGTGACGATCGGGCGCGCACTATGCTCGCGCGCGGCATGGTCGAGCAGCCGCGGCACGCGCAACTCGAAATCCTGCATTGCTCCCAGCATCGCGGGGACTCCCCTCCGTTCGCATCGAGCGAAGTCGAGATGCCCTGGCGAGCGGCCCGAGCCTCGGCTGCGCTCGAACCGAACGGAAAGGGCCGCCCGTCTCGCTACCCGACCAGCGCCAGCCTCGTCTCGGAGGTCTTGAACGCCACGTCGGCGATACCGTGCAACGCTTCGAGGCTCGCCGCAAGCTCGGCGTCGAGCAGGAAGTCGCGGCCGAGCAGCACCCGCGCCTCGCCGCCGTCGGGCAGCGCCGCGCGCACGCGAAGCTCGCCCCGGCCGCCGCGCGCGCCGGAGACGAGCTGCGCGACCTGCCGCAGCACCGCCGGATCGGTGATCAGCAGCTCCATCACCACGCGCGCGCTGGTCGCCAGCGTCTCGAACGGCTGGATGCGCTTGATCGTGACGCGCGGCGTCTCCTCGCCCGGCCGGCGGTCGAGCTCGACCGTCAGCAGCCCGCAGCTGCCCGCCTTGGCGGCATCCTCCAACTCGGCGGCGATCGCGTCGTCGAAACAGGTGGCGATGAACTGCCCGGTCGGGTCGGACAGCGTCGCCATCAGATAGCGCCGCCCACGCGCCGAGGTGCGCCAGCGCGCGTCCTCGACCAGCGCCGCCATCGTCGCACCGGTGCGCTGCCCCTCCGCGATCGGCAGCTCGCCAAGCGCCGCATAATTGCGCGCGCCGTGCATCTTGGCGAGCAGGCGATGCCGATCGACCGGATGCGCCGAGAAATAGAAGCCGAACGCCTCCTTCTCCTGCTCCATCCGCTCGGCGAGCGTCCAGCGCGCGGTGGCGAGCGGCTTGATCGCCGCGTCGCCGCTGTCGGCCTCGCCGAACAGGCCGTGCTGCCCGCTGGTGCGCTGGTCGTGGAGCCGCGCGGCGGTGGCGAGGATCGTCTCCGCGACCGCGACGATGCCGGGACGATGCGTGTCGATCGAATCGAACGCGCCCGCCGCGCCCAGCGTCTCGAGCTGGCGCTTGTTGAGCAGCCGCGGATCGACGCGCTTGGCGACGTCGCCGAGCGACGCGAACGCGCCGTTCGCCTTCCGCTCGGCGACGAGCTGCTCCATGGCACGCTCGCCGACGCCTTTGAGCGCGCCGAGGGCATAACGAACGACATAACTAAGCCCCTCCCCTTCAGGGGAGGGGCTGGGGGTGGGGGAAGTCTCACCGAGACCTTCGCGCGCTGCACTGCCCCACCCCAACCCCTCCCCTGAAGGGGAGGGGCTTTGGACCGCCTCGACCGAAAACGCCGCCTCGCTCGCGTTCACATCGGGCGCCAGACACACCACCCCCAACCGCCGCATGTCGTCGACGAACACGCTGAGCTTATCGGTCAGCGCCATATCGAAGCTCATCGACGCGGCATAGAATTCGGGCGCGTGGTGCGCCTTCAGCCACGCGGTCTGGTACGTCAGTAGCGCATAGGCGGCGGCGTGGCTCTTGTTGAAGCCGTAGCCCGCGAACTTGTCGATCAAGTCGAACAGCTCGTTGGCCTTGGCCTCCTTGATGCCGTTGGTCTTGGCGCAGCCTTCGACGAAGATCGCGCGCTGCGCGTCCATCTCGGCCTTGATCTTCTTGCCCATCGCGCGGCGCAGCAGGTCCGCGCCGCCGAGCGAATAGCCGGCCAGGATCTGCGCGGCCTGCATCACCTGTTCCTGATAGACGAAGATGCCGTAGGTCTCCTTGAGGATGCCTTCGAGCAGCGGGTGCGGGTATTCGATATCCTCCTGTCCGTTCTTGCGACGGCCGAACATCGGGATGTTGTCCATCGGACCGGGGCGATAGAGCGCGTTGAGCGCGATGATGTCCTCGAACACCGTCGGTTTCACCGCGGAGAGCGTGCGCCGCATCCCCTCCGATTCCACCTGGAACACGCCGACCGTGTCACCGCGCTGGAGCAGCTCGAAGACGAGCGCATCATCCATTGGCAGCGCGCTCAGGTCGACACGGATGTCGCGCTTCGCCAGCAGCTCGACCGCCATCTTGAGCACGGACAGAGTCTTGAGGCCGAGGAAGTCGAACTTCACCAGCCCCGCGCCCTCGACATATTTCATGTCGAACTGCGTGACCGGCATGTCCGATCGCGGATCGCGGTAGAGCGGCACGAGTTCAGCCAGCGGCCGGTCGCCGATCACCACGCCCGCCGCATGGGTCGAGCTGTGCCGCGGCAGTCCCTCGAGCTTCATCGCAAGGTCGAGCAGGTGCCGCACGCCCTCGTCGTTCTTGTATTCCGCCGCCAGCTCGCTGACGCCGTTCAACGCGCGGTCGAGCGTCCACGGATCGGCAGGAAGGTTGGGCACCAGCTTGGCGAGCCGGTCGACATGTCCGTAGCTCATCTGCAGCACGCGGCCGGTATCCTTGAGCACCGCGCGCGCCTTGAGCTTTCCGAACGTGATGATCTGCGCGACCTGGTCGCGGCCGTATTTCTCCTGAACGTAACGGATCACCTCGCCGCGCCGCGTTTCGCAGAAGTCGATGTCGAAATCGGGCATCGACACGCGCTCGGGGTTGAGGAAGCGTTCGAACAGCAGCCCGAGCTGGAGCGGGTCGAGGTCGGTGATGGTCAGCGACCAGGCGACCACCGACCCAGCGCCCGAACCACGCCCCGGCCCGACCGGAATGTCGTGGTCCTTGGCCCATTTGATGAAGTCGGCGACGATCAGGAAATAGCCCGGGAACCCCATCTGGATGATGACGTCGAGCTCGAACTCGAGGCGGGTGCGGTAAGGCTCGCGCCAGTCCGAACCAGTATCCCCGCGAAAGCGGGGATCCAGAGTCGCGGACGTCGTCTCCTGTGACTCTGGACTCCCGCTTTCGCGGGAGAACAGCGTTTCAATCTTGTCGAGCCGCGCCTCCAGCCCCGCGCGCGCATCCTCGCGCAGCTTCGCGGCCTCACCCTCGCGGTCGCCGGCGAGGCTCGGCAGGATCGGCTTGCGCTTGGGCGCCGCCACGGCGCAGCGCTGCGCGACGACGAGCGTATTGGCGATCGCTTCGGGCAGGTCGGCGAACAGCTCGCGCATCTCGCGCGCCGGCTTCATCCATGCATCGGGCGAGGATTTCGGCCGGTCGTCGCTGGCGATGTAGCTCGAATTGGCGATGCACAGCAAAGCGTCGTGCGCCTCGCTGAACTCGGCCTCCGCGAAGCAGCACGGATTGGTCGCGACCAGCGGCAGGTCGCGGTCATAGGCGAGGTCGAGCAGATGCGGCTCCGCCCTGCCCTCCACTTCGTCGAGCCGCCGGACCAGCTCGATATAGAGCCGGTCGCCGAACAGCGCCTTCAGCCGGTCGGCATAGGCCAGCGCGCGCTCGTGCTGTTCCTCGGCGAACAGCCGCGCCAGCGCGCCCTCGCGCCCTGCGGTCAGCGCGATCAGCCCCGCGGTCCGCCCCGCCAGGTCCGCGAACTCGACGTGCGGCGCCTGCTCGATCGGGCGGTCGAGATGCGCGCGGCTGACCAGCGCGCACAGATTGTCATAGCCCGCCGCGTCCTGCGCGTAGAGCGCGATCCAGTCGATCGGCGGTTCGACCCCCTCGGGCATGTCGGGCCGCTTGATCCCCAGCATCGTGCCGATGATCGGCTGCACGCCCGCGCCCTTGCACGCATCGGAAAACGCCATCGCGGCATAGAGGCCGTTGCGATCGGTCAGCGCCGCCGCCGGAAAGCCCAGCTCCTGCGCGCGCTTGGCGATTGCCTTCGGATCGATTGCCCCGTCGAGCATTGTGTAGGACGAGAAAATGCGGAGCGGCACGAAGGCGGAATGCGGCATGGCCGCGACTATGCCGGTCGCAACCGATTCTGTGAACCGCAAACACCACAGCGTCCGATTGGAACCTGTGGACCAATCGCATCGTTGGCGGCGAAAGGAGGCAAATCATGGATGAAGCGATGATCGACAACACCGGTTCAACGGGCGCCGGCTGGGGGTGGCTGATGGCTTATGGCATTCTCTCGCTCCTGTTGGGGTTCGCGGCGTTCGCCTGGCCGTTCTCGGCGACCTTCGCGGCAACGGTGGTGATCGGCATCTTCTTCCTGCTTGCCGGTATCGCGTCGATCACAGCCGGGTTGATGGGAGGGCGGCGCGAGGGGCGGCTCTATGCAGTCCTGTTCGGCCTGGTTTCGCTGTTCATCGGCCTCATCATGGTGTTCGATCCCGTGTCCGGCGCGCTGTCGCTGACGCTGGTGGTCGCGATCTGGCTTGGCGTGCGCGGGGTGATGGAATTCCTGTGGGGCGTGCGCTTCGCGCGCCATCGCGGCTGGATGATCGCACTGGGCGTGATCAACGTGCTGCTCGCGCTGCTGATCCTCGCCACCATTTCGTGGACCGCACTAACGCTGCCCGGCTACATCCTCGGCATCAGCTTCCTGTTCGCCGGCGTGGTCGAGGTGACGCGCGCCACCCATCATCGCCGGGGCGCCGCCGCCTTCGCACTATAGCCGTCCAATCACGAAATTTCGCCGCTTCTACCGCGCGAGCGTACAACGCGCACTCGCGAAAATGCTTGACAAATTCATACCATTGATTAGGATTCAATTCCACATTGTAGAAATAATGGTGTCAAGCGGAGGGGCGGATGGGAATGCGTTCGAGTCGAATCCTGGCGGCGGCACTCATGGGTACGTCCCTCATCTCGCTGCCGTCGGCCAGCGCCGCAAAGGCCGCAGCGCAAACCACCACGACCGGTCAGCCGCCGCGCGAATGGATTGATCCTGACACCGGTCACCGCATCGTTCGGCTGTCGGACGAGCCGGGCAGCTCCAGCCTCTATTTCAACTACAACGCCTATACGCCGCAGGGCGACAAGCTGCTGATCACCACGCCTGAGGGGATTGGCGCGATCGATCTCAAGACCTTCAAGCTCACGCCGGTGATCGCGATCAAGGGGCCGTTCCGCCTGCTGTTCACGGGGCACAAGACGCGGCAGGTCTATTACGAGACCTTCTCGGCCAAGCCCAGCGGCCCCAAGACGATCTACGCGGTCGATGTCGATACCGGCAAGCAGCGCAAGATCGCCACCATCCCCCACGGCGACATCCAGACGATCAACGCCGACGAGACGCTGCTCGGCGGGGTCGAGACCGATCCCAACGCCAGCTCGCAGGCGCTCAGCTATTTCCAGAAGCGCGATTCGCGCTTCGACCAGGCGGATTATCGCGCGACCGGCCCCGACGGGAAGCCGCTCACCTATGCGGAATCGAAGGAAGTCCGCATGAACGAGCGGCTCGAGGCGAAGATTCCGATGACGATGTTCGTCGTCGATACCCGCACCGGGCAGCAGCGGCCGGTCTACAGCTCGACCGACTGGCTCAACCACCTGCAATTCTCGCCGACCGACCCGGGCCTCCTGCTGTTCTGCCACGAGGGCAATTGGCACAAGGTCGATCGCCTGTGGCTGATGCGCGTCGACAAGCCGCACGGCACCCCGATCAAGATCCACACCCGCACGATGAACATGGAGATCGCCGGCCACGAATGGTTCAGCCATGACGGCAAGACCATCTGGTACGACCTCCAGACCCCGCGCGGGGAGGATTTCTGGGTCGCGGGCTATGAGATCGCGACCGGCAAGCGCACCTGGTATCACCTGCAGCGCAACGAATGGTCGGTGCATTTCAACAGCTCGCCCGACGGCACGCTGTTCTCCGGCGACGGCGGCGACAGCGAGATGGTCGCGCACGCGCCCGACGGCAAATGGCTCTATCTGTTCACCCCGCACGATATCCCCGACGTCGCGGGAATCAAGGCGCCCAACGCCGCCTCGCTGATCCACCCCGGCTATTTCACCGCCGAAAAGCTGGTGAACATGTCGAAGCAGGATTACCGGCTGGAGCCCAACGCCAATTTCACCCCCGACGGCAAGTGGCTGGTGTTCCGGTCGAACATGTTCGGCAAGACCCAGGTGTTCGCGGTCGAGCTGGCGAAAGCCGCGCATTAGGATTTCTTCCCCTGGCAACCCGGTGCTCGTGCGAAAGCAGGAGCCCAGAGTCACAGGCGAACTGCTGACGGTCCTGGGTTCCTGCTTTCGCAGGAGCACGAGGAACGGATTGATCTCGACGATATGAGGCCTTGGCCGATTCCTGCGCGTGATCGCGCTTGACTCGATCGAAAGGTGCGCGCACATTTCACCAACTAGAACATGGTTCCACTTTATGGAATTTATGTTGAGGAAGGAAGCCCCAGTGTCAGCTCTTCGTCAGCCCGGCTCGTTCGGCCCCGTTCGCGCGTCTGCCATTGCTCTCGCCGCCGCGCTTGCATTCCCCTCGATCGCCCACGCCCAGGAGCAGGCCACCGCCTCACCGCCCCAGACGCCCGCGCCGGAAGCGCAAGCGCCCGCGAATAGCCCGGGACAGGACATCGTCGTCACCGGCTTCCGCCAGAGCCTCGCGTCCGCGATCCAGACCAAGCGCGAGTCGAACGAAGTGGTCGATGCGATCAACGCGCAGGACATTGCCGCCTTCCCCGACGCCAACCTCGCCGAGTCGCTGCAACGCATTCCCGGCATCTCGATCGAGCGCGACGCCGGCGAGGGCCGCGACATCACCGTCCGGGGCCTCAGCGGCCAATTCAGCCGCACCCGCTTCAACGGCATGGAGGCGGTGTCGAGCACCACCGGTTCGACGCTCGGCTCGGGCATCAACCGCGGCCGCGCGTTCGATTACAGCGTGTTCGCCTCGGAGCTGTTCAACTCGCTCGTCGTCCACAAGACGCAATCGGCCGAGGTCGATGAGGGCTCGCTCGGCGCGACGGTCGATCTGCAGACCGCGCGGCCGTTCGACCATCCCGGCTTCCAGGCAGTCGTCTCGGGGCAGGCCGCCTATTACGACATCAACAAGAGCTTCGCGCCGCGCCTCGCCGGGCTCGTCAGCAAGACGTTCGACAACGATCGCATCGGCATCCTCTTGTCCGCCGCCTACAGCAAGCGGACGATCCAGGAAGACGCCTATTCGAATACCTCGCTCGCCGATTTCAGCGACATCAACAGCGGCTTCTGCCCGATCGTTCCAGGCTCGATGGTGACGCCGGTCAATCCGCTGGTCGGGTCGAAACCGCACGCCTCGCAATGCGTGCCTGCGGCCGGCCCCTATCCTGGCTCGACCCCCGACGCCTATAATACGGTCAACCAGCCCAACGTCTTCGTGCCGCGCCTGCCCGGCTACGGCCGCTTCATCGACCGGCAGGAGCGGCTGGGCATCACCGGGTCGGTGCAGTGGCGCCCGACCGACCATTCGCTGGTCACGATCGATGCTGCCTTCTCGCGCTTCCGCCAGAACAAGAACGACCTCGCGACCAACCCGATCAGCCTCAACCGCGGGCTCGGCTCGCCGCCGGCGGGATCGGGAATCAATCCGGCGCTGTTCGCCGGCCGTCCCAATATGAAGATCCGCGAGGCAGAGGTCGATGACAACGGCCAGCTCGTCTATGGGGTGTTCGACGACACCGACTTCAGCGTCACAAACTCGCACGACATCTCGACCACGACCTTCTACCAGGCAGACATCAAGATCGAGCAGGACCTGGGCGACCGCGGCAAGCTGACCGTGATGTACGGCCAGTCCGATTCCTATTTCGACAACCCCTATTCGCGGCTCGTCACCTTCAGCCGCTTCGACAGCGACGGCTTCGTCTATGACGCGCGCAAATCGCCGAAGCGCCCGCTGCTCGACTATGGCTTCGACGCGACCGATCCCGCCAACTGGAGCTTCCAGAACGGCTATGACAGCATCCGCGAATATGCCGCGAGTGTCGATAATCGCCTCAAGAACCTCAAGATCGACCTGCGCTACGACCTGACCGACTCGATCACCGCCAAGGTCGGCGTTGCGGCCAAGCGATTCAACTTCATCTCGCGGCGCGCGCAGCGGCTGGTGTCGAACACCAACATCCCGGCGCTGCCCGCGGGCACGACGATCGGCGACATCAGCTCGCCGGTCACGATCGACGACATCGGCCTGCCGAGCGGCGCGACGAATTCGTTCCTGGTCCCCGACATCGACCGGATCATGCAGATGTTCGACGTCGATTGCTATTGCCAGAACCAGTATGGCGACTGGCGGATCGGCAGCATCGGCACCGGCTCGCAGGGCGACAACCGTTCGGTGCAGGAACGCGACCTCAGCCCCTATGTCCAGGCCGATTTCAAGTTCGATTTCGCCAATGGCATGACGCTGCGCGGCAATGTCGGCGTCCGCTACGCGCATACCCAGCAGACCTCGCAGGGCTATGTCGGCGCCGGCGTGCCGACCACCGCCAAGCGCAAGTACGGCGACTGGCTGCCCGCGGCGAACTTCGCGCTCGACATCACGCCGAAGCTGACCGCGCGCTTCGCTGTGTCGAAGGTGATGTCGCGGCCCGAGCTGGGCTATCTGACCCCCGGCGGCTCGATCGGCACCGCGCAGACGCCGTTCACCGCGACAGTCGGCAATCCCTATCTCGACCCCTATCGCGCGACCAATATCGACGCCGGGCTGGAATGGTATTTCCAGCACGGCGCGATCCTGTCGTTCGACTATTTCCACAAGGACCTGAGCAGCTTCGTCCAGCAGATCACGTCGACGACGACCTATGCCGCCGCCGGCCTGCCGCTGTCGTTGCTGACGCCCAACCAGGATCCGAACACGACGACCAACGTCACCACCTACGAGAATACCAGCGGCGGCAAGATCGACGGCGTCGAGGTGCAGTATCAGCAGCCGTTCACCTTCCTGCCGGGCTTCCTCCAGCATTTTGGCGCGATCCTGAACTATACGCACATCAAGTCGAACATCAGCTATATCCTGACGACCGATGCGACCGGCCCGTCGCTCACCGCGCCGCTGGTCGATGTGTCGCCCAATTCGGCGAACGCGACGCTCTATTACGAGGATTCGAAGCTGTCGGCGCGCGTATCGCTCGCCTATCGCGACGATTATATCCGCCAGGTGCCGCTGCGCTCGGGCCTTGCCGATGTGACCGGGGCATACGGCAGCACCAACATCGACGCTTCGGTGTCGTACAAGCTGACCGACCACATTACGCTGACCGCCGACGCGCTCAATCTGACCAACACGCCGACCAGCTACTGGGACGGCCAGGATCGCCATGATCAGCAGGTCTATAGCAAGACCGGGCGCCAGTTCTTCTTCGGCGCGCGCTACAAGTTCTGATCGCACCAGTTTCCGCCGCCGCGTCTCCTCCCTCCCTGCGGCGGCGGAAAGCTTAGGAGAGGCATGTGAAGTCGTTGTGGATTGCCGCCGCGCTGTCGCTCGTCCAGGCGAGCCCCGCGCCCGCGCCGACGCAGCCCGCGCCGCCGCCGCGGGTATTCATCGCCAGCGATTCGACTGCGGCGCACTACACGCCCCATCAATACCCGCAGATGGGCTGGGGCATGTTCCTGCCCTGCGTGCTGCCGACCGACGTGCAGGTGATCAACCGCGCGCGCGGCGGACGCAGCACCAAGACCTTCGTCGAGGAGGGGCTGTGGCAGCAGCTGCTCGCCATGCTCCATCCCGGCGACACGGTGCTGATCCAGTTCGGCCATAACGACGAGGACACGACCAAGATGTTCCGTCACGTCGATCCGCCGCAATATGCGCAGAACCTCACCAAGTTCGTCGCCGACGTCCGCGCGCGGCAGGCGACGCCGGTGCTGATGACCCCGATCGCGCGCGACGAGTTCGCCGCCGACGGCACGATCAAGGAAACCCACGGCGCCTGGGCCGAGGCGGTGCGCAAGGTCGCGGCCGACACGCATACGCCGCTGATCGACCTCGACGCGCGCGCGATGCGCTTCTTCGGCGGCGTCGGCGCGGGCAAGGCCGACCGCTATTTCATGATCTTCACGCCCGCCGATCACCTCGCGCTGTTCCCTGACGGGCATCACGACACAACGCACCTCAACGAGCTCGGCGCGCGCGCCGCGGCGGCGCTGGTCGGTCAGGGCCTCTCCGCGCTCGACCTGCCGCTCTCGCATCGGGTCCATGCGCCCGACCCGGCGAGCGTCACCGCGACCGGGTCGCCGACCTGCTGGTAGGCTAGTGGCGCAAGGGGGCGATCCGGAAATTGCGATAACGCAGGTGGCTCTTGGTCGTGCGCAGCGCGAACCAGCCGCTGCGATACGGATGCGCGTCCTCGTAGGAGAACAGCCGCTTGCCGTCGCGCCGCACGGCGATATGCCGGCCGTCGGCGATCAGCTCGATTTGCGTCCAGCGGTTGGGCACGAGCATCGCCGAGTGCGCCTTCAAGTTGTTCTCGGGCAGCAGCGGCCGGTCGTCCTTGCGCCCGATATAGCGGCGGAAGCGCGTCGTCGTGTTCCGGTTGCCGCCGATCCCGACATAATAGGTCTCGAGCGTATCGTACTCGCCGAACGCCCCGCTGCGTTGGCGGAGGCCGGATTTGTCGACCTCGTGCGCCATCCAGAAGGCGTTGACGTCGCTCACCGCATCGTTCGGCCCGCCGGCGGCGACCGGCTGCACGTCGAAGCTGATCGTCACCGGTCCGGTCAGCGGCCGCCGGAACCACAGCGAGATCCCCTTGGGACTCTCGACGTCGAGCACGCCGTCCCGCGCCGAGACCTTCGCCGGCGCTTCCGCCTCGATCCGCCATTTGGCGAGGCCGTGGCGGAAGTCGTCGGCAAGCGCCGGCTGGGCGGCAGCGGTGAGGGCGAACAGGACGAACATGGCGGCTCCTTCGGGCTGGCGAGGCGCATCCGGCGACAAAAGCCGAATGCGCTCTGGCCAAGTATCACAACATGGAATAGAGATACACCATTTGGAAGGAATGGTCACATCGTGCGCATGTCATCGTCGTTCCGGCTCGCGGCTGCGGGCGCCCTGCTGATGCTGGGCGCGACGACCGCGCGCGCCGCGACGACGGCGCGCTGGGCCTTCTCCTTCGCGACTTCGCGCGCGGGCACTATCGAGGTGCCGACGGATCATGGCTATTCGCCCGGCGGCTTCGGCTTCGAGCCGACCTCGCGCCCCGGCGACCTGCTGTTCTCGGCGGCGGTTCCCGAAGGCACCTACCGCGTCACCCTCACTTTCGCCGGCAAGCGCGGCACGCTGACGGTCAAGGCCGAGAACCGCCGGCTGATGCTGCTCGATGCGCCCGCCGGTTCGGAGCGCGACTTCCTCGTGTCGGTGCGCACGCCGGCGCTCGCGCCGCCGCCGAAGAACGCGCCCGGCGGTCGTGCGGTGCGGATCGCGCCCGAAGAGGCCCAGACCTACGAATGGGATGACCGGCTGACGCTCGAACTGCTCGGCGACGCTGAGGTCGCGACCGTCACGATCGAGCCCGTCACCGCGCCGACCGTGTTCCTCGCCGGCGATTCGACCGTCACCGACCACCCCTACGAGCCGACCGCCGCGTGGGGCCAGATGCTGCCGGCGATGCTCGACGACCAGGTCGCCGTCGCCAATCACGCCAGGTCGGGCGCGACACTCAAGTCGTTCCTCACCGACCTGCGTCTCGACAAGCTGCTCTCTGAGGCCAAGCCGGGCGACTGGCTGCTGATCCAGTTCGGCCACAACGACCAGAAGAAGCAGTGGCCGCAGATCTACGCCGACCCGGCCTTCACCTACCCCGCCTATCTCAAGGCCTATATCGCCGAGGCGCGGGCGCGCGGGATGGTGCCGGTGCTCGTCACCTCGCCCGAGCGGCGGATGTTCCAGCCCGACGGCACGCTGAAACACACGCTCGCCGACTATGTCGAGGCGATGAAGAAGGTCGCGGCCGAGGAGCATGTCCCGCTGATCGACCTTAACGCCGCCAGCCGCCGCATCTACGAGACGCTGGGGCCGAGCCGCGCTCCACTCGCGTTCAACGACGGCGGCCGCGACCAGACGCATAACGACAATTACGGCGCGTGGATGCTCGCGCGCGTCGTCGCGGCGGGGCTCGCTGCCGATCTGCCGAAGCTGGCGGCGCATGTTCAAGCGCCTTTCCGCAACTTCGATCCCTCGAAGCCGCCGCTGCCCGGCACGATCGCCATCCCCGCGAGCAGCGCGCATTCGAACGTCCGTCCGGCGGGCAATTGATGACGCGGCGCGACCTCCTCGCCGCCGGCGCGCTCGCGCTGGTGCAGCCCCCGGCCTTCGCCGCCGAGCGGGTCGATGTACGCCAGGCCGGCGCGCGCGGCGACGGCGAGACGCTCGACACCCATGCCTTTAACGCGGCGATCGGCTCCTGCGCGCGCGCCGGCGGCGGCACGGTGGTGATCCCGCGCGGCCGCTATTTGTGCTTCTCGATCCGCCTCGCCAGCCGCGTCTCGCTGCGCTTCGAGCCCGGCGCAGTGCTGATCGCCGCCGATCCCGCGCAGCACGGCGACCGCTACGATTTGCCCGAGGATCGCGGCCCCCAGCTCTATCAGGACTTCGGGCATAGCCATTGGGCGAACAGCCTGATCTGGGGCGACGGCGTCGAGGACGTCAGCCTCAGCGGCCCCGGCCTGATCCTCGGCGCCGGCCTCACCCGCAACGGCCCCGGCGCGCGCTGGCACGCGCAGACCGGCGAGCGTCCACTGTCGATGCAGGGCATGGCCACCGCCGATATCGCCAAGCTCGAACGCGACGCGGCGGCGATGCAGGGCCTCGGCGACAAGGCGATCGCGCTGCGCCTCGGCAACCGCATCCGCCTCGCCGACTTCACCATAAGCCGCGGCGGCCATATCGCGATCCTCGCCACCGGCACCGAGGCGCTGGAGATCGACAACCTCAGCATCGACGCCGAGCGCGACGGCATCGACCTCGATTGCGTCAAGGACGCGACCATCCGCCGCTGCCGGATCAACACCCCCAATGACGACGCGATCGTCGTCAAGTCCAGCCTCGCGCTCGGCCGGCCGATCGCGGCGGAGAACGTGACGATCAGCGACTGCCACGTCTCGGGCTACGACCTCGGCACGCTGCTCGACGGCACCCGCGGCACCACGCAGCAGCTCGCCCCCGACCGCGATCGCCCGACCGGCCGCATCAAGCTCGGCACCGAGAGCAACGGCGGCTACCGCGATGTCCTGATCGAGCGTTGCCGCTTCGACCATTGCCGCGGCCTCGCGATCGAGACGGTCGACGGCGGCGCTATCGAGAACGTCACCGCGCGCAGCCTCGTGCTGCACGACGTCACCACCGCGCCGCTGTTCGTGCGGCTTGGCAACCGCGCGCGCGGCCCCGCCGGCACCGGCATCGGCAGCACCCGCGGCATCCGCCTCGCCGACATCACCGCGACGGGCATCGACCACCGCTATCCCGCGATCCTCGCCGGCCTTCGCGGCCACCCCGTCGCCGACGTCGCGATCGAGCGCGTGCATCTCGGTTTCCGCGGCGGCGGCACCGCCGAGGACGCCGCGCGCCGCCCGCCCGAGGTCGCCACCGCTTATCCCGAGCCGAGCATGTTCGGCGTGCTCCCCGCCTGGGGCCTGTGGATGCGCCACACGCGCGGCATCACGCTCGACCGGCTGACGATGGAGACCGCGACGCCCGATGCGCGCCCGCCGATCGTGCTCGACGACGCCGCCGGCACGCGCGTCACCGACACGCCGCTCTGGCCTAAGCGCAGGACGATCGGATGACCACCACCCACGCCTTCCGTATGCAGCTCAAGCCGGGCAATGTCGCCGAATACAAAAGGCGGCACGACGCGATCTGGCCCGAACTTGCCGAGTTGCTCCACGACAGCGGCATCCGCGACTATTCGATCTTCCTCGACGAGGAGACGCTGGCGCTGTTCGCCGTGCTCAAGCTCACCGACGACAACCGACGCGACGCCCTGCCCGACCATCCGATTATGAAGAAATGGTGGGACCATATGGCGCCGCTGATGGACGTCCATCCCGACAACCGGCCGCTCGAATGGCCGCTAACCCCGCTTTTCCACCTCGATTGAGGCCACAAGGAGCATCATGGCTGCAAGTACCCACTCGATTCCCCGCGACCAGATCGTCGGCGCGATCGACAAGCTGATCGACAACCTCGTCGACCTCAAGGATGAGACCGGCGAGTTCCTGCTACGCCTGGAGGACGGCCGGGTGGTCGATACCAAGGGCTGGAACGACTGGGAATGGACCCACGGCATCGGCCTGTTCGGCCTCTATCGCTATTGGGAGCAGACCGATGACCGCAAGGCGTTCGACGTCATGCTCAAATGGTTCGCGGACCGCTTCGCCGAGGGCACGCCGACCAAGAATATCAACACCATGGCGCCGTTCCTGACGCTCGCCAATCTTTACGAGCAGACCGGCGACACCACCTATCTGCCCTATCTCGACACTTGGGCCGAATGGCTGATGGCGCCCGACGGCCTGCCCAAGACCGAGGACGGCGGCTTCCAGCACATCGTCTTCAACGACGAGAATCCCGGCGAATTGTGGGACGACACGCTGATGATGTCGGTCCTGCCGCTCGCGCGTATCGGCCTGCTGCTCGATCGCCCGCATTATATCGAGGAGGCGAAGCGCCAGTTCCTCGTCCACGTCAAATATCTGTTCGATCGAAAGACCGGCCTCTGGTATCACGGCTGGACGTTCGACGGCCGGCACAATTTCGCCGGCGCCTTGTGGGCCCGCGGCAATTGCTGGGTGACGATCGCGATCCCCGAGATCATCGAGCTGCTCGACCTGCCCGAGGGCGATGCGTTCCGCACCTTCCTGATCGACACGCTCGCCGCGCAGGTGAAGACGCTCGCCGAGAGCCAGGACGAAAGCGGCCTGTGGCACACGCTGATCGTCGATCCGTCGAGCTATCTCGAGGCCTCGGCCACGGCGGGCTTCGCCTACGGCATCCTGAAGGCGGTGCGGAAGGGCTATCTGCCGCGCACTTACGAGGCGGTCGGCATCAAGGCGATCGAAGGCGTGCTCGCCAATATCGACGAGACCGGCGAATTGAAGCAGGTCAGCTTCGGCACCGCGATGGGCGAGACGATGCAATTCTACAAGGATATCCCGCTGACCTCGATGCCCTATGGCCAGAGCCTCGCGATCTGCGCGCTCGGCGAGTTCCTGCGGACCTACATCTGACGACGATCGGGCGGGCGGCTCGTCGGGTCGCCCGCCGCACCAACCGCGCGGCCCGACACGCGCTTCGACAAAGAGGATGCCTTCGATGGCCACCGACCCGATCACCACCCTGGACACGCCGGCCGCACCGGCGCGGCAGCGGCCGATCCGGCTGATCAACTTCCTCGCCTACGGCTCGAACGATTTCCTCGGCGCCGGATCGATGGCGGTGATCTCGGGCTGGGTGCTGATCTTCTACACCACCTTCTGTGGGCTTTCGGCGGGCGAGGCGGCGGCGATCTTCGCCATCGCGCGCATCCTCGATGCGTTCACCTCGCCGGTGATCGGCCACATCTCCGACCATTTCGGCGGCACCTGGCTGGGGCGCAAGTTCGGCCGCCGGCGCTTCTTCATCCTCGCTGCGATCCCGCTCCTCCCCTCGTTCGCGCTGATGTGGCTGCCGGGACAGGCGTTCCTCTATTACCTCGTCACCTACGTGCTGTTCGAGATGGTCTATGCGATGGAGATCATCCCGTTCGAGACGCTCGCCGCGGAGATGTCCACCGACTATCGCAGCAAGGCGAAATTCGCCGGTTTCCGCATCTTCATCGGCCAGATCGCCGCGATCCTGGCGGGCTTCATGCCGATGTGGATCATCGACTATCTCGGCCGCGACAGCGCCTGGACCTTCTTCTACATGGGCGCGATCTTCGCGGTTCTGTTCATGGCGACCGCCGGCTTTCTCTACGCCTTCAGCTGGGAACGGCAGCGCCCGCCCGCCGACCCGAACGAGACTCCCGCCGAGCGTATCGGCCTCGCCGAGACCTTCACGACGCTCTACCGCAACCTGTTCTCGACGATGCGCATCCGCGCGTTCCGGCTGCATCTCGGCATGTATCTCGGCGGCTATATCAGCCAGGACGTGTTCAACGCCGCCTTCACCTTCTTCGTCATCTTCGCGCTTGCCGGCTCGACCGCGCTCGCGTCGAGCCTGCTCGGCTGGATGTATGTCGTGCAGCTCGTCGCCGTCGCGATCGCGATCAACATGGCGCTCAAGAGCTCGCCCGGCCGCGCCTATCGCATCGCCGCAGTGTCGTTCGGCATCGGCGTCGTCATCCTGATCGGCGAGTGGATGGCGGGCGTGCGCAGCGGCGCATGGCTGCTGTGGATCCCGATCGTGTTCGCCGGCCTCGGCCGCGGCGCGCTCAACTACATTCCCTGGGCGACCTACAATTACATGGCCGATGTCGACGAGATCGTGACGGGCCAGCGCCGCGAGGGCAGCTTCGCCGGGGTGATGACCTTCATCCGCAAGGCTTCGCAAGCCGCCGCGGTCGCGGGCGTCGGCCTGATCATGGACTGGGGCGGCTTCCAGTCGAAGGCGGCGGTGCAGAGCCCGCACGCGATCCACACCGTCGTCTGGGTGCTCGGCGCGGGCACGCTCGCGGTGCTCGTCGCGGGCATCTTCGTCTCGCTGCGTTTCCGCCTCGATCCGCGCACGCACCGCGTGCTGATGGACGAGATCGAGCACCTGCGCAGCGGCGCGACGCTGCCGAGCTCTCCGCAAGCCCGCGAGATCGTCGAGAACCTGTCGGGCTGGCGCTACGATCAGCTGTGGGGCCGCGCGATGCGCGGCATGTGAGGAGGATGTGATGGAGGCAACGCGACGCGGCCTGCTGGCCGGAGCCTTGGCGGCGACGGTGGCGGCTCCCGCATTGGCGGCGGCCGAAGCCGAGCCGACGATCGAGCGTTTCCCGCTCTGGCCCGGCTCGCCGCCAGGCAAGACGGCGGGTCCCGTGACGGACGTGTTCGTCAAACGCTCGCCCAACGGCCCCGCCGACGACATCGCCTGGACGCATGTCGCGACGCCGATACTGACCGCGGTCAAGCCCGCGAAGCCCAACGGCGCGGCGGTGCTCGTCGTGCCCGGCGGCGGCTATGCCCGCGTCGCGGTCGGCCGCACCGGATCGGGGATCGCCCGCGCCTTCGCCGCGCGCGGCTTCACCGCGTTCGACCTGCTCTACCGCCTGCCGCACGACGACTGGACCGCCGGTCCCGACGTCTCGCTGCAGGACGCGCAGCGCGCGATGCGGGTGATCCGCGCCGGCGCCGGCAAGCGCTGGCCGATCGATCCGGCGCGCGTCGCCGTCACCGGCTTTTCCGCCGGCGGCCATCTCGCCGCGCGTACCGCCAGCCAGTCGGCGCTCGAGACCTATCCGCCCGCCGACGCCATCGACCGCCAGTCGCCGCGCCCGACCGTCGCCGGGCTGTTCTTCCCGGTCATCACGATGATGGACGAGGGCGTCCACGCCCAGTCGCGCCGCGAGCTGCTCGGTGACAAGCTCCACGACCCCGCGGCGCAGCAGCGCTGGTCGGGGCAGCTCAACCTGCCGGCGGACATGCCACCGAGCTTCGTCGCCTGCAACGCCGACGATCCCGTGGTGCCGCCCGAGAACAGCATCCTGATGTTCCAGGCGCTCAATAAGGCGAAGGTTCCGACCGAGCTGATGATCTTCGAGCACGGCGGCCACGGCCCGCCCGCCGACCACAAGGATGGGCGCCCGGTGCCGTGGATCGACCTGTTCCTCGCCTTCGGCCGCGACCACGGGCTGATGGGGTGAGGTAGCGGCCAAGGCAAACTCAAAACCGTTCGTGCTGAGCTTGTCGAAGCGCGATTGGAGCACCCGCCCTTCGACAAGCTCAGGGCGAACGGAAGAGGGGGCACCCATATGAAGAATTTCCGCCACACCATCGCCGTCGCCCTCGCCGCGACCTGCCTGACGACCGCAGCTCCCGCCGCGCCCCCTGTCGCCCCCGCCACGGCGCCGGCAACGAAGCACCGCGTCACCTTCGACCGCCATTCGCTCCTCATCGACGGCAAGCCGACGATGATCTGGTCGGGCGAGTTCCACCCCTTCCGCCTGCCCTCGCCCGACCTGTGGCGCGACGTGCTCCAGAAGATGAAGGCGAGCGGGTTCAACGCCGTCTCGCTCTATTTCGACTGGGGCTATCACACCGCGAAGCAGGGCCAGTACGACTTCTCCGGCATCCGCGACATCGACCGCGTACTCGACATCGCCGCCGAGGAAGGCCTCTACGTCATCACCCGCGCCGGCCCCTATGTGAACGCCGAGCTCTCGCGCGGCGGCTTTCCCGGCTGGCTGGTCAACCAGAAGGCCAAGGCGCGCACCGACGATCCCGAATATCTCGCGGCTGCCGACGAATGGCTGAGCCGCGTCAACAAAATCATCGCCCGGCACCAGCTCGACAACGGCGGCGGCACCGTCATCCTCCACCAGATCGAAAACGAGCTTGCCGCGACCGACCCGACGCAGCAGCGCTATATGCAGCACCTCTACGACGAGGCGCGCGCCGACGGCATCACCGTACCGATCTTCCACAACGATCAGGGCCGCCACGGCCGCTGGGTGCCCGCCTCCAGCGACGTGCCGGGCACCGTCAAGGGCCCCAACGACCTCTACGCCTTCGACGGCTATCCCGGCGGGGTCTGCACGATCCACAACACGCCGTCGAAGGGCAGCCCCGCGCCCGATTGGGGACTCTACGGCCCCGGCGGCGCAGACGGCGGCGCCAGCGCCTCGCCCAAGACCCCGGGCTTCATCGCCGAGTTCGGCGGCGGCTGGTTCGACTATTGGGGATCGAACGGCATGTATCCATGCAACGCGGTCCAGCGCGGGCTCGGCTATCAGCGCGTATTCTATGGCACCAACATCGCCAACGGCATTTCCATCCAGAATTTCTACATGACCTATGGCGGCACGAGCTGGGGCTGGCTGCCCGCGCCGGTGGTCTATACCTCCTACGATTACGGCGCGGCGATCGACGAGGCACGCAACCTCCGCCCCAAGGCGCTGGAATTGAAGCAGCTCGGCGAGTTCGTCCAGGCCGTCCCCGACCTCGCCCGGCTGGAGAAAGCGCCGCCGGTCGCCGTCTCCAGCGACCGCGTGCAGGTCTATCACGACCGCAACCCCGATACCGACGCGCGGCTGCTGTTCGTCGTCCACAAACCATCGAACGCGACCACCGACGACCGGTTCACGATCGCCGCCGACCTGCCCGACGGCCATTATGCCTTCCCGATGCAGCTCAACGGGCAGGACGCCAAGCTGCTGCTCGCCGGGGTCAACCTCGAGCGCCAGCGCCTTGTCTATGCGACCTCGGAGCTGCAGACCGTGCTCCGCCACGGCGACGAGGACGTGGCCCTGTTCTACGGCCGCGCCGGCGAGCCCGGCGAGACGGTGCTGCGCTACAAGAGCGAGCCGAAGGTCACGGTGCTCGCCGGCACCGTCCGCTCGCGCTGGGACGCAAGCCGCCACGACCTCCACCTCGACTATACCCACGCCGGCCTCGCCCGCGTCCGCATCGAGGGCGGCGGCCGCGCGCCGCTGCTGCTCCTGATCGGCGACACCGCCGCGGCGCAGCGCTTCTTCCGTCAGGGCGACGTGCTCGACCGCGGCCCGTGGCTGGTCCGCCACGCCGCCGTCTCGGGCGACACGCTGGCGATGACCGGCGACACCAAGGCCGCCGAGCCGCTCGAAGTCTGGGCGCCCACCGGCGTGAGCAAGATCACCTGGAATGGCGCCCCCGTCGCCACGACGCGCAGCCCGAGCGGCAGCCTCGTCGCGAGCCAGCCGCTTTCCGGCCCGCGCCCGATCGCCCTCCCCGACCTCTCCCGCGCGACATGGCGCTATCGCCCCGGCTCGCCCGAGGCGCAGCCCGGCTTCGACGATAGCGGCTGGACCAAGGCCGAGGGCGCGCCCGATCGCTCGACGATCCGCCCGCCGACCGGCCAGCCGACCCTGCAGATGGACGCTTATGGTTTCCACGACGGCGACGTCTGGTATCGCGGCCGCTTCGCCGGCGGCACCGACGCGCAGCATATCGCGCTCCATTACGGCGGCGGTGGCGGCGGGATGCTCCAGCTCTGGCTCGACGGTCAGTTCGTCGGCGAGCACGAGCTGCCGACCGGCCTCGCCCGCCCGATCACCGTCGGCATGGCCGAGTTCGATCTCCCCGCCGCCGCGCAGAAGCCCGGCGAGCATGTCCTGTCGGTGATGATCCGCCCCGACGGCCACAATTGGGACCTCGAGACCGACGACGCGCACAAGGAGCCGCGCGGCCTCATCTCCGCCTCGCTGTCGCGCCCCGGCGGCGAGAGCTTCGCGGTGCCGATCGCGTGGCGGATCCAGGGCCGCAAGGGCGGCGAGGCGCTGATCGACACCGCGCGCGGCCCGCTCAACAACGGCGGCCTCTACGGCGAGCGGGTCGGCTGGTCGCTGCCCGGCTTCGACGACAGCAGGTGGAAGGCCGCCCGCGTCCCCGCGAGCACGGCCTTCGCCGGCACCGCCTGGTACCGCACCCGCTTCACGCTCGACGTGCCGCAGGGTGACGACGCCACGATCGGTGTCCAGTTCGGGGATCCGAGAACGCCGCGTTCGCCCGGCCGCTATCGCGTGCTGGTGTTCGTCAACGGCTGGAACATGGGCCAGTTCATCGCCAATATCGGCCCGCAGCGCGTCTTCCCGATCCCGCCGGGTATCATCGACAATCACGGCGCCAACACCCTGGCGCTTGCGGTGACGAGCGACGGCAAGTCGGGTGACGCGCTGGAGGCGGTCAAGCTGGTGACGCTCCACCACGTCCGCGGCGGCGTGCCGGTGGCGATGGTCAAGGCGCCCGAGACGCTGGGCGAATGAGGCGGGCGCTGCTCGCCGCAACGGCGCTCGCGATCGCTCCGGCGACGGCGCATCCTTCCCCGTATTCCCGCGAAAGCGGGAATCCAGAGTCGCAAGCGGCAGCGCCCGTCACCCTGGACTCCCGCTTTCGCGGGAGAACAGGGAATGAGCAGCAGCCCCTCGTCAACTTCGCCCCCGGCGCGCCCGGCCTCACCATCGCCTCCCCCGAGACGACCGCCGACATCGTCACCGCTCTCGGCGACTACCCCGTGGTCTCGATCGCCGCGCACGACCTTGCGAACGATATCGCCAGCGTCTCGGGCCGAACCCCGCGCGTCGCCGCCAGCTCCCACGGCCGCGACCAGATCTGGGTCGGCACGCTCGGCCACATGCCCGCGATCGACCAGCTTGTCGCGCAGCACCGCCTCGACATCGGCACGCTTAGGGGCTCTTGGGAAAGCTTCGTCATCGCCACCGTCGACCGCCCCGCACCGGGCATCGACCACGCGCTGGTCGTCGTCGGCAGCGACCGCCGCGGCACCGCCTACGGCGTCTATGAGCTGAGCCGCGCGATCGGCGTCTCGCCCTGGCGCTGGTGGGCCGACGTCGCGCCCGAACACCACGCCGACATCCACGCGCTCCCCGGCAGCCGCCGCTTCGGCCCGCCCTCGGTCAAATATCGCGGCATCTTCCTCAACGACGAGGATTGGGGCCTCGGACCCTGGGCCGCCGGCACCTACGAGCCCGAGAACGGCAATATCGGCCCCAAGACCTACGCCCGCGTGTTCGACCTGATGCTGCGGCTCAAGGCCGATCTCGTCTGGCCGGCGATGCACAAGGTGACGCGCGCGTTCAACGCCGATCCGCGCAACGCCGCGCTCGCCGATCGCTATGCGATCGTCATGGGCTCCTCGCACGCCGAGCCGATGCTGCGCGACAATGTCGGCGAGTGGACCGCGCCGCCGGAGAGCTTCAACTATCTCACCAATCGCGCCGGCATCGCCGCCTATTGGCGCGAGCGGGTCAAGGCCAACGCCGCTTTCGAGAACATCTGGACGCTCGGCATGCGCGGCATCCACGACAGCGGCATGGTCGGCCCGACCACCGACGCCGCGCGCCGGCAGGTGCTCGAGCAGGTGTTCGCCGACCAGCGCGCGATGCTGAAGCGCTACGTCAACCGCGACCTCGACCAGGTCCCGCAGGTGTTCACGCCCTACAAGGAAGTGCTCGACATCTACCGCAGCGGTCTCAAGGTCCCCGACGACGTGACGCTGATGTGGCCCGACGACAATTTCGGCTATATCCGCCACATGCCCGACGCCGCCGAGCGACAACGAGCCGGCGGCTCAGGGGTCTATTACCACCTTTCGTATCTCGGCGCGCCGCTCAGCTATATCTGGCTCTCGACCACCCCGCCCGCGCTGATCCGCGAGGAGTTGGGCCGCGCGTGGGACGACGGCGCGCGGCGGATGTGGGTGTTCAACGTCGGCGACCTCAAGCCCGCCGAGCTCGACATCGACTATGCGATGCGCCTTGCCTGGGACGTGCCCGCCATGCGCGCGCAGACGATCGACGTGGCGGTCACCGACTGGGCGGCGGAAAATCTCGATCACGCCGCCGCGCCCGCAATCGCCGCGATCCTCGCCGAAGCACAGCGGCTCAATTTCGAGCGCCGGCCCGAGCATTTGCAATGGTGGCTCCCCGGCGAAAAGCCGCGCCCCAGCCCCTACAGCGTTCCGCAAGCTGACGCGCGCGTCGCCGATTTCGCCGGGCTGGCGGCGAAGGCGAAGGCGATCGCCGCGCGCATCGCCCGCGATCGGCAGGACGCCTATTTCGAGCTCGTGACCTATCCGGTGACGGCGGCGTGGCTCGCCAACCGCCGGTATTTCTCGGCAGAGGCGCACGACAAGCTGCGCGACACCGATCCCGGCCAAGCCGCCTGGTACGGCGCCGACGCCCGCGCCGCCGATACCGAGTTAACCGCGCTCACCCGCCGCTACAACACCGAGATCGCCGGCGGAAAGTGGCGCGGCATACTGGCGGTCGAGCCCGCCGACGGCCAATGGAAGTCGTTCCGCATAACCCCGCCGGTGCTCCCCGCCCCCTCGCCGATTGCACCGGTCGCGCCGACGCCAGTCCCAGCCAGACCATCGGCCAACACGATCACGCTGGAGGCTGAGGCCGCCGACCCCGCCGCCTCGCGCGACTGGAAGGCGATCGACGGCCTCGGCCGCAACGGCATGGCCGCCGCGGGCACCGCGCCCGATGCGCGACTCAGCTATGGCCTGACACTGCCCCCCGGCACCTGGCGCGTCGCGGTCGAGCTGCTCCCGACCTACGCCACCAAAGACGGCGAACCGGTGCGTCTCGGCATGGCGATCGACACTGGCCCAGCGACACCGATCGCGGTCGAGCGCCACACCGGTGACCACGCCTGGGCGCTCGCCGTCCTCGACAATCGCATCGCCGCCCCCGCCCCCGGCACGATTTCCGGCGGTGCGCACCGGATCACGCTGACACTGCCCGATCCAGCGGTGGTGATCGACCGCCTCGTCTTCACGCGCGTTCGCAAGCCGGACTGATCCACCCGTATTTCCGCCAAAGCGGGAATCCAGGAGGTTAAGCGCCATCCCTGCGACGCTGGACTCCTGCTTTCGCAGGAGCACGGTTTAGCTCGAGAGGACCACGCCAACGCCTCTCCCTTTTTGGTGTCCGGCCGGTTATTTCACCGCCAGCACCACGATCGATTTCGCCGGCAGCGTCACCGTCAGCGTGTCGCCTGCAACGCTCGCGCCCGAAAAGGCGGCCGGCTTCACCACGTCGGGATGGTCGAAGTCGTTGTACGATTGCACCGTCGGCGCGGTCAGGATCGTGCCGCTCGCACGCGCTGCCGCCACGCCGTCGAGCTTCGCCGAGACCGTCACCGCGCGATGCGGATCGACGTTGGTCAGCGCGACATGCACGACACCGCCCTTGTCCCGCGCGGCGACGGCGCTGACCGCCGGCACCATCGAGTCCCCCGCCGTATAGCTCGGCCCGTCGAGCGTCACCGGCAACGCGGTCGCGTCCTGGAACGGCTTCATCATATCGAACACCCAATAGGTCGGCGTCCGCACCATCTTCGGCCCGTCGGTCAGCAGCATCGCCTGCAGCACGTTCACCATCTGCGCGATGTTGGCCATCCGCACGCGGTCGGCGTGCTTGATGAAGATGCCGATATTGAGCGCCGCCACCATCGCATCGCGCAAGCTGTTCTGCTGATACAGGAAGCCCGGATTGGTCCCCGGCTCGACGTCGTACCACGTCCCCCATTCATCGACCGCCAGCGCGACGCGCTTCTTCGGATCGTATTTATCCATGATCGCGCTGTGCCTGGTGATCAGCTCTTCCATTTTCATCGTCTTGGCGAGCGTCAGCGCATATTCCGCCTCGTCGAATTTGGTCGCAGAGCCCTTGTGCCCCCAGCTGTGCGGGACGGTGTAGTAATGCAGGCCGATGCCGTCGATGCGGTCGCCCGCCTCGCGCATCATCACCTCCATCCAGTTCGTGTCAGGGCCATTGGGCCCGCTCGCCATCTTCATGACGTGCTCGCCTGCAGGTACTTTGACGAACTGGCCGTAGCGGCGCGTCAGGTCGGCGGCATATTCGGGCCGCATCTGCCCGCCGCAGCCCCACAATTCGTTCCCAAGTCCGACATAAGCGAGCTTCCACGGCGCCTTGCGCCCGTTCGCCGCGCGCTCGTCGGCGAGCGTGCCGGCGGGCGCCGTCATATATTCGATCCAGGACTGCATCTCGCCCGGCGTGCCGCTGCCGACATTGGTCGAGACATAGGCGTCGGCGCCGATCATCTCGGCGAAGTTCATGAACTCATTGGTTCCGAACGTATTGGGCTCGGTGACACCGCCCCAATTGGTATTGACCTTGACCGGCCGCCTGGAGCGCGGCCCGACGCCATCGCGCCAATGATATTCGTCGGCAAAGCACCCGCCGGGCCAGCGCACGACCGGAACGTGCAGCTCCTTCAACGCCGCGAGCACGTCATTGCGATAGCCGTCGGTATTGGGAATCTTCGAATCGGGCCCGACCCAGATCCCGCCGTAGATGCCATGCCCCAGATGCTCGGCGAACTGGCCGAAGATATGACGGTCGATCGTTGCGCCCGGCGTGTCGCCATGCACCTCGATCGTCGCGCGTTCGGGCGCCGCCGTCTCCCGCGCCAGCCCCGGCGCCGCAAACGCAAGCGCCGCCGCCATTCCCATCAACACCGTTTTCATGGTCATCCCCCTCATGGCGCCGTATCGGACGCGGTGCGCTCGCCGAGAGTGAATCCCACGTGCGGCGGCTGGTTATAAGCGGTGTTCTGCCACGCGACACCTTCGCGATACACCGGGTCCTGCATCAGCGTGACGAAGCGATGCGCGGTCGGAATCGGGGTCGTATAGATACGCAGTTCGCGATTATCGGCGCTGCGCCAGATCACCTCCTCGCGCCAGTCGCCCAGGATGTCGGCCTGCAGCGCCGGATTAGCCTTGGTCCCGTTGTCCGAAGCAACGCCCTCGGGATGGAGTAGCGGCTCCGCCACGCCCTTGTTCCAGTTCCATTTGTAAATGGTCGTGCCGTCGAGCAGCTCGCGCAGCAAATCGCCGTCCCACCAGATCGCGAAGTTGGTCTGGCGCGGGGCCGGGCCGATCGCGTTGCCATGGACGTCGAACAGCTCGCGCGAATTGGCGCCCCACATTTCCGCGCCGACGTGCCGCGGATCGATATCGGCGGCGAGCCCGCGTCCGGTGTCACGTTCGGCGGGCTTGGTCCACAGAATCTGGCCGGTGCGGGCGTCGAGCAACGCCGAACCGATATGTCCGTTGCGTCCGACTTCCTCATGAACGCCGAATTTCTCCAGCCCGGGCCGATTGGGGTCGATATCGAACACGTGCATCGCATCGCCGTGGTAGAGCGGGTCGGTCCACAACCCCTTGCCGTCGTCATCGACCGCCATCGAGCCGTAGATCACTTCGTCGCGTCCGTCGTGATCGACATCGGCGATGCTGAGCTGATGGTTGCCGCGCCCGCCGTAATTCTCATTGCCCGGCTTGGCGCTGTCGAACAGCCACCGCTCGGTCAGCTTGCCGTTCCGGTAATCCCATGCCGCGATGGCGGTGCGCGCATAATAGCCGCGCCCGAAGATCATGCTGGGATGCTGCCCGTCGAGATACGCGACCCCGGCGAGGAACCGGTCGGACCGGTTGGCATAGCCGTCGCCCCATGTCTGCGTCATTTGATCGAACGTCGGATTGCCGCCCGGGTACCGCGGCGGATCGTAAGGCGCAGTGGCGAGCGCCTTGCCGGTCATTCCGTCGAACACCGTCAGATATTCGGGGCCCTTGAGAATCCGCCCCTCCAGCTTCGCGACCATCTTCCCGTCAGGCAGCACGGTGGCGCCGGTGCGATCGCGCTGCGGCACCTGTTCGGTTGTGCTGCGCCAGTCGGCCTTGGCATCGCCGATCACCGTCCCCGTGCCATCGGTCGTCCCGTCGGCGGTCTTCATCGCCACCTCGGCCTTGCCGTCGCCGTCGAAGTCATAGACCAGGAACTGCGTGTAATGCGCGCCCGCACGGATGTTGCGCCCCAGGTCGATCCGCCACAACCGCGTGCCGTCGAGGCGGTAGGCATCGACATAGACGTCGCCGGTATAGCCCGCCTGGCTGTTGTCGTGGCTGTTGGTCGGGTCCCATTTGAGCACGATTTCATAGCGGCCGTCGCCATCGAGGTCGCCGACGCTCGCGTCGTTCGCGGTGTAGCTGTAATGCTCGCCCGCCGGGGTCACGCCGTCGGCGGGTGGCGTCAGCGGGATCGACAGATAGCCTTTCGCCCAGACCGCAACCGCAGGCGTCCGCGCACCCTCGCGCCCCGCCACGACCGGCGCAACCGCATAATGCGCCGCCGCCGTGCCGCGCCGATCGACATAGCTCGTCGCTTGAGTCAGCGGCGCGCGATTGAGCTTCTTTCCGTCGCGATAGACGTCGAATCCGATTCGCCGCGAATCGCTGTCGAGCAGCCGCCAGCTCACCAGATTTCCCCCTTCGGAGGCCGGTACGGCGACGAGTCCGCGGTCGAGCCGCTCCATCTGCCGCCCAGTCGCCGAAGCCGCCGAACCGCACGCCAGCGCAGCAAGCCCCGCGGAAATCAACCAGTTATACGACCCCTTCGTCATCCTTCTCTCCCTTGCCACGACGGCATCCGATAAACTGCGTCGTTTATCCCATCAATTATGATTGTGTTTCACAATTTGGCAATATAGGGTTGCATCGATTTTGTCGGACTTGTCATGCGAGTCCGACGAATCGGCACAGGGGCCGGCTGGCCTCCGACGGACGACGGCAATGGTCGCGTCAGGAACAAGGGAACGGGATGCACGGAACACACATGACGGCGCGGTGACGCCGGGGGCCGCGAGGGGCGGCATCTGACGGCGCAGCGCCGCCAGCATCGACATGATCAATCGAGCACCACGTCCGCCGGGAGGGGCCCGCGGGCGATGATGGCGCTCGCGTTCTAGGGGAGATACAGATGACCAACTCACGTCAACCGGCTGCGAGCGCGCTTCGCACCACATCGTGGCTCGCGCTCGCGCTCGCGTGCGGCCTGGCGACGCCGGCGATCGCGCAGGACGCGCAGCAGACGACGCCGCCGCCCGCCGATCAGACCGCGCAGAACGGCTCGGGGACAGGCGACATCCTGGTCGTCGGTACCCGCGCGTCGCTGCGCTCGGCAATCGCGCGCAAGAAGAACGCCGGCACCATCGTCGATTCGATCGTCGCCGACGACATTGCCAGCTTCCCCGACAAGAATGTCGGCGACGCGCTCGCGCGCATCACCGGCGTCCAGCTCAGCCGCGATTTCGGCGAGGGCACGCAAATCTCGATCCGCGGCGTCGAGCCTGACCTCAACCGCATCGAGATCAACGGCGTTACCATGCTCGGCGGCAACACCGACGGCAGCCGTTCGGGCGACTTCCGCGACCTCGCGGCGGAGCTGGTCAAGTCGATCGACGTCTACAAGGGCTATTCGGTCGATATCACCGAAGGCGGCATCGGCGGCACCGTGCGCGTCGAGACGCGCCGTCCGCTCGATCTCCGCAAACCGTTCCTCAGCCTTACCGCGTCCGAGCAATATCTTCCGCTGATGAAGTCGTGGAAGCCGCGCGGAACGCTGACGCTCGGCTCACCGCATCTGTTCGGCAGCGACCGGCTCGGCTTCATCGCCAACGTCACCTATGACGACGTCGTCACGCGCCAGGATTACATCAGCAACACCAACTGGAAGCAGCTCGCCGACTTCGACCATTCGGATCAGAAGACGGTCGAGAACCCCGATTACGCCAATTACGACACCTATGCGAGCTGCGCGACCGTGTCGGGTTCGTCGAACCGGACGGCGTGCGAAACCCAGTTCTTCGACTGGGTGCCCACCGTTCCGCGCTACCGCAGCTGGATCCGCCACGACAAGCGCATCTCCGGCGACGCGCAGCTGCAATACAAGGTCACCGACAATTTCCGCGCCTATGTCGAGGCGCAAGTCAACTTCCGCAACCAGCGGCTGAACGACAACAATTATTCGGTCGATTTCGGCCGCTATCAGCGTTTCCAGCTCGACGACCCGATCGGATCGCTGCAGCCGCAGGTCAAGGAAGGCACCTCGACCGTCAACGACAACCATGTCGTCACCAGCGTGACCGCGGCGCTCAACAACGTGCTGCGCAGCGGCGCCCCTTACGGCGCCAGCGGTATCATCGGGGTGCAGGCGCGCAACTTCACCTACGACCAGAACTCGCAATATTACCAGACCGGGTTCGACTGGACGCTCGGCGCGCTCGGCCTGAAGGGGCTCGCCTCGCACGCCAGCGCGACGACCGACGGCAATACCAATTCCTATGCATTCTCGACGGGCGTCAGCGGCCTTACGGTCGACCGCCGCAACGATCTGGGAACGCCGTCGTTCATCTTCCCCGGCTCGTTTGATCCCGCCGATCCGGCGTCCTATTCCAATTTCAATCAGATGGGCGCGGACGGGCTGCCGCTGGTCCAGTCCGGGCCGACGCTGCAGTATCGCCCGACCTGGGGCCGCAGCACCGAAAACCAGCTCAAGCTCGACGCCGATTGGGACACCGGCGACATGGCCTTCCTGAAGAAGGTCGAATACGGCGGCCAGTTCCGCTGGTCGAACTTCAAGGCCTATAACGGCGGCGGCACGCGCCTGATCGATCCGGCGACGATGACCTATCAGGACAGCGCCAACGTCAACATCTCGACCGTTATCGTCGATCAGCCGCCGGCCAATCCGGCTCCCGGCACCGTCTATCTGACGCAGGAGCAATACCAGCAACTGCTGCAGCAGACGACCGGCACCATTCCCGGCGCGCCGCTGTTCTCCAGCTTGAAGGGCGCGCCGGCCGACGCGCCGTCGCAACTGGCGATTCCGAAGTTCAATTCGAACGTCCTCGGCCAGTATTACGACCTGTCCGGCTTCGACCACGATACGCTGTTCGAGGCGAACGGGCTGCCGCAGATTCCGGCCTATCAGATCGACGAGACGATCGCGTCGGCCTATCTGATGGGCGATTACGCCTTCCAGATCTTCGGAATGCCGGTCACCGGCAACTTCGGCGTCCGCTACACGCACACCAGGGATCAAGGCACCGGCACCTATCGCAAGTCCGAAATCCGTGTCGTGCCGGGCAGCGGCGGCGGCACCGAGACCGTTGTGGTCGCCGCGGATTCGGCGTCGATCTCGAACAGCTATACCGACTGGCTGCCGGCGGTGAACGCCAACCTGGAGATCACGCCGACGCTGTTCTTCCGCGCCAACTACGCCAAGAATCTCGCGCGGCCGAAGCCGACCGATCTCGTCCCCAACATCCAATGCACGTTCGATACGGTCGATGTCACCGACGAGACCACCTGCTCGGCGGGCAATCCCGACCTCAAGCCGTATCGCGCCGACCAGTGGGAGGTGAACCTCGCCTGGTATCCGAACCGCGATACGCTGGTCAGCATCGGCTATTACAAGAAGTACGAAAGCACGTTCATCATTCCGAACGTCACGCGCGGCGACGTCGACCTGTTCCACGACGGCAACCTCTATACGGTACGCCAGTCGGTGAACGGGCATGGCGCCAAGCTCGACGGGATCGAGGTCAGCGGCCAGACGGTGTTCTCGTTCCTGCCGAAGCCGCTCGACGGGTTCGGCGTGCAGGCCAACTTCACCTATGCCCGCGCGATCCAGACCAACCTGACCAACGATGCGACCAACGCGGCACTCAACGACTATCCGGGCCTGTCGAAATACACGTACAATGCCAGCATTTTCTACGACAAGGGCTGGCTCAACGCGAAGCTCGCCTACAACTACCGCTCGCGCTGGCTGGTCGTGGTCACCGACAAGAACAACGGCAACAATCCGATCTATCGCAAGGGGGAGGGCTATCTCGACGCCAAGGTCACTATCCGTCTGAACAAGCTGCACACCAGCTTCTTCGTCGAGGGGCAGAACCTGACCAAGGAATATTCGGAAACCTACATCAACAGCGACATGCCGATCGATTATTATTCGGCCGGCCGCCGCATCTTCGCGGGCTTCCAGGTGAAGTTCTGACGATCGGGGGCCGCGCGCCTATGCGCGCGGTCCTTCCCGAACCCTCCCCGGGGTGTCCGTCTGGGCACCCCTTTTTTTGCGCGATGCGATTACGTAGGATCATCGTGCTCCTGCGAAAGCAGGAGCCCAGGAGCACGGGCGTTTCGCTCCCGGAGCGGGGCTCCCGCTTTCGCAGGAGCACGGGACCTGTCCGTTCGCCCTGAGCCTGTCGAAGGGCGCTTAGGCGACGGAACCGGGCCGAGACTGCTCAATTCCAACAGAAACAGGTTAAATCGCCAATCCCAACCGGTAGATGCGATTGGCGTTGCGACCGAACAGGTCGCGCTTCTCGTCTTCCGAGAAATCGGCGACCAGCGCGTGAAGGGCCTCGAGAGAGGCATCAAACGGCGCGAACAATTTGTCGGTCGGGGAATCGCTCGCGAACATCGCGCGATGCGTGCCGAACAGTTCGATCGCTTCGGCGAGGAACGGCCGCACCCGCTCCAGCGTCCAGTCGCGATAGATGAAACCGAGACCGGAGAGCTTGATCGAAACATGCTCGAGCGCGGCGAGCGTCCTCAGGCCGCGGCGCCAGCGTGTGACGCCCTCACGATCGCTCGTCACCGGCATACCGACGTGATTGATGATGACCGGAATGTCGGGATGGCGCGCGATCAGCGGCGCCAGCCCCGCCATTTGCCCGGCATAGCATTGCAGGTCGAACGACAGCCCGTATTTGGCGAGCAGGCCATAGCCGCGCCACCAGTCGTCGTCCTGCGTCAGGTCGCGCGGCGTATAGCTGCGCATCGGGTCGCCGTGCCAGTTGATGATCTGCCGGATGCCGCGGACATGGGGGTGCGCTGCATGGGCATCGAGCAACGGCTCGACGTCCTCGCTGTCGAGCGGCGCATAGGCGACGATCGCGTTGGGCATTCCGCGCGTCGCGGCGATCCCCTCCAGCCATTCGGTCTCCCGCAGCGCATCCTCGGGCACGGCGCCGGCGTCGATATGGACGATGCCGTGGACGTTCCACTGCTCGGCGTCGGCGAGATAATCGTCGAGCAGATAGTCGCGCGCGATCGCCTCGGTCGATCCGTTGGGCCCGCTGTCGTCGAACGGCGGGCTCAGCCACGGATAGCTGATATGCCCGAGGTCCCACAGATGGACATGGGCATCGACAAAGGGCGGGCGCGTCATCCGGTCCTCTCCATGCGATCAGGTGAGAGCGGGCCTTTCACCCTCACCCTTCCCACTCGGCTGCGCCGAACGGGCCCCTTCCCTCTCCCATCGGGAGAGGGAGGGGGGCGCGAAGCGCCGGAAGGGTGAGGGTCACAAGACATCCACCCATCCCGCTCAAAACGTCGTCCGCCCGCCCGACGTATCGAACGTCGAAGCAGTGGTGAACGAGCATTCCTCGCTCGCCATGAAGCACACCATCGCCGCCGATTCCTCGACCTCGCCCAGCCGGCCCATTGGGATCTTCGAGCGCATGTAATCGACCTGGCTCTGCGGCAGCTGCGCGAGGATCGGGCTCTCGAACGTCGCGGGCGTCAGCGAATTGGCGATCACGCCCTTGGTGGCGAGTTCCTTGCCCAGGCTCTTGGTCAGCCCGATCACCCCTGCCTTCGATGCCGAATAGGCCGAGGCGTTGGGATTGCCCTCCTTGCCCGCAACCGACGCGACGTTGACGATGCGGCCGTAGCCGCGCTCGACCATGTGCGCGCCGACCGCGCGGCAGCAATAGAACAGGCCGTTGAGGTTGATCCCGATGACCTGCAGCCAGCTGTCCACCGGATAGTCGGTGACTGGCGCGGTCGCCCCGGTGATGCCGGCGGAATTGACCAGGATATCGACATGGCCCAATGCCGCGATCGTCTCGCGTGCAGCCTGCTCGACCGACGCGTTGTCGGCAACGTCGACCACCGCGGTATGGGCCACGCCGTCCGCCGCCTTGGCGCTCGCCAGCGCCTCGGCATTGACGTCCCACAGCGCGACCTTGCCGCCCTCGGCGACGATCCGCCTGGCGGTGGCGAGGCCGAGCCCCGAGGCGCCGCCGGTGATGATCGCGTTGCGACCCGAAAAGCGTCCTGCGAACACGCTCATGCCAGCGCCTCCGCGCTGAACGCGACGAAATTCTGGCGCTGCTCGCCCAGCTTCTCGATGCCCAGCGCGACGACGTCGCCCGCCTTGAGATACCAGGGCTCCGGCTTCTGCCCCAGCCCGACGCCGGGCGGCGTCCCGGTGGTGATGATGTCGCCGGGCTCCAGCGTCATGAACTGCGAGCAATAGGCGACGATCTGGGCGACGGTGAAGATCATCGTCGCGGTCGAGCCGTCCTGCACGCGCTTGCCGTTGACCTCGAGCCACATGCCGAGCTTCTGGGGGTCGCCCACCTCGTCGGCCGTGACCAGCCACGGTCCCACCGGCCCGAAGGTCGGGAAGCCCTTGCCCTTGTCCCAGGTCGGCCCGCGCTCCTGCTGCCAATGGCGCTCGGACACGTCGTTGACCACGCAATAACCCGCCACATAGTCCAGCGCGTTCGCCTCATCGACAGTATTGGCGCGCTTGCCGATCACGACGCCGAGCTCGACTTCCCAATCGGTCTTCTTCGAATCGCGCGGGATGACGACGTCGTCGTTCGGCCCCTGAAGGCAGCTCACCCATTTGTTGAACACCACCGGCTCCGACGGGATCGGCAGGTTCGATTCGGCGGCATGATCGGCATAGTTGAGGCCGATCGCGATGAACTTGCGGGTGCCCGCGACCGGCACGCCGTAGCGCGGAGTCCCCTCGACCAGGGGCAGCGACGCGGGGTCGAGCGCGGCGAGCCTGGCGAGCCCCGCGGGCGCGATCGTCGTCGGGTCGATGTCCCCGATCTCGCCCGACAGGTCGCGGATGCGGCCGTCGGCGTCGATCAGGCCGGGCTTTTCACGGCCGGCGGGGCCAAAGCGGCAAAGCTTCATGACTTGGTATCCTCAGTGCGTATAGGGGCGATGGAGAGCGACGTCGCGGTTGAGCTCGACGCCGAATCCGGGCTTGTCGAGCGCGGAAACGTGGAGGCGGCCGTTCTCGGGAACCGGCTCGCCGATCAGTTGCGGGTGGAACATCGGCACGACCTTGTCGGCCTTGGGCGCCATCATCAGGAACTCGGCGAACGGCGAGTTGTGCCGGGTGATGACGAAATGATACGAATAGACCGACGACCCGTGCGGCACGACCAGCTTGCCGCGCGCGTCAGCGAGCGCCGAGATCTTGAGCAGCTCGGTGACGCCGCCGCACCAGCCGACGTCGGGCTGAATGATGTCGCAGCATTCCATGTCGAGCAGCATCCGGAAGCCCCAGCGCGTCGCCTCATGCTCGCCGGTGGTGACGAGCAGCCCGCGCGGCACGTTGCGGCGCAGCTCGGCATAGCCCCAGTAATCGTCGGGGCTCAGCGCCTCCTCGATCCACTTGAGCCCGTGTTCGTGCGCCGCGATCGCCAGCCGCGTCGCATAATCGACGTCGAGCGACATCCAGCAGTCGAGCATCAGCCAGAAATCCGGGCCGACGCGGCTGCGCATCTCGGCGAGCTCTGCGATGTTCTTCTTCAGCCCCTCGACACCCTCGGCCGGTCCGTGGTGCAGCGGCAGCTTGCCGCCGATGAACCCCATCTCCTTAGCAAGGTCGGGCCGCGCGCCGGTCGCGTAGAACACCAATTCGTCGCGCACCGCGCCGCCCAGCATCCGATAGACCGGCTCCTGCCGCAGCTTGCCCAACAAGTCCCACAGCGCCAGATCGACCCCCGAGATGGCGTTGATGACCAGCCCCTTGCGCCCGTAATATTGCGTCGAGAAATACATCTGGTCCCAGATCTTCTCGGTCTCGCTCGGGTCGCGCCCTTCAAGGAACCGGGCAAGGTGCTTTTCGACGATGTAGCAGGCCGGCTCCCCGCCGGTCGTCACCGCGAACCCGACGGTGCCGTCGGTCGCCTCGATCTCGACCACCAGCGTTCCGAGCACGTTGATCCCGAAGCTCTGCCGGCTCTGGCGATAGTCGGGATAGCGCGCCATCGGCGTCGCGATATGGTCGTCGATCCAATGGCCCTCGCCCTGGTCGTGATAATCGGCGCCGCCGCCGCGCACTACATAGGCGCGAACCTGGGCGATCTTGGGCAATGTCATCGAGCGTCCCTTACCTGGATCGATTGGCCAACAACGTTCGACGCGACACCGTACCAGATTGTGAAATAGTCGGAGCAACGCTCCGGAGCTGTGATACAGGCTGCCGCGTCATGAATCCCCGTCCTGGCGGATTTGAGTTTACTTTCTCATTTTGTGGGATAGGATGTTAGTTGATGAGACAGAAATCGTCAAACGGGAATTCCGAGGGCTCCGAAAAGCGCGCCGGGCCGCAGGGCAGCCAAACGCTGCTGCGCGGGCTCGACATGCTCGACCAGGTGGTGGACGGTCCCGTTCCTCTCGCCGAGCTGTCCGCGCGGATGGGGCTGACACGCTCGACCACGCATCGCCTCGCCAATGCGCTGATCGATCGCGGCTTCCTCGTTTTCTTCCCGCGCGAGGGCTATCAGCTCGGCCCCAAGCTGCTGCAACTGGGCTTCCTCGCGCAGAGCCAGGTCGATCTCATCCAGACCGCCCGCCCGCATATCGAGGATCTCGCGACCCGCACCGAAGACACCGTTCACCTCGGCCGCCTCGACGACGAGCGCGCGCTCTATCTCGACAAGATTCCCGGCCGCCGCCGCGTCGAGATTTCGAGCCGCGTCGGCGACCGTCAACCGTTGACCTCGACCGGTCTCGGCAAGGCGCTGATGATCGACATCGCGCCGCAGGACTGGCGCCGGCTGTTCGACACCGACCGCGCCACGGACGGCGGCGCACCGATCGACTATGCACTATGGGAGGAGCGGATGAAGGGCTATGTCGCCGCCGGCCGCGCCTACGACCTCGAGGAGAACGAGGACCAGATCCGCTGCGTCGCCGCGCCGATCCGCGACGCCTCCGACCGCATCGTCGGCGCGATCAGCGTGTCGAGCGCTGCGCAATATATGGATGACGCGCGCATGGAGGCGCTGACCGATGACGTGCTCTCCACCGCGCGCGCGATCAGCGCCGATCTCGGCTGGAACGACCAGCCGCCCCGCAAAGGCTAGGAAAGGACCCCCGTGAAGCTCCTCGAAGGAAAGACCGTTCTCGTCACCGGCGCCTCCACCGGCATCGGCCGCGCCGTCGCGATCGGCTGCGCCGAGCATGGCGCCGACGTTGTGATCAACTTCGCGCGCGACACCGCGGGCGCTCAGGACTGTATCCAAGGAATCGAGAAAGCTGGCCGCCGCGGCCTCGCCGTCCAGGGTGACGTCGCCGACCCCGAGACCGCGACCGACTTCATCGCTCGCGCGGTCGAGGCTTTCGGCAAAGTGGACGTGATGGTCTCCAACGCCGGCATTTGCCCGTTCCACGCGTTCCTCGACATGCCCGTCGAGACTTTCGAGCGCACGATGCGCGTCAACATGCACGGCGGCTATTTCATGGTGCAGGCCGCCGCCCGGCAGATGGTGGAGCAAGGCCATGGCGGCTCGATCATCGCCATGTCGTCGATCTCGGCGCTGGTCGGCGGCGAGTACCAGACGCACTATACCCCGACCAAGGCGGGCCTTCACTCGCTGATGCAGTCCGCAGCGATCGCGCTCGGCAAGCACGACATCCGCTGCAACTCGCTCCTTCCCGGCACCATCCTCACCGAGATCAACAAGGAGGACCTCGCGGACCAGAAGAAGCGCAGCTACATGGAAGGCCGCATCCCGCTCGGCCGCCTCGGCGTGCCCGAGGACATGGTCGGCCCGACCGTGTTCCTCGCCTCCGACATGGCGCGCTACGTCACCGGCGCCGCGCTGCTGGTCGATGGCGGCGCCTTCGTCAATCTGCAGTGAGCGCCCCGCGGGTCGCCCTGTTCCTCACTTGCCTGGTGGATCTGATGCGCCCGCGCATCGGGTTCGCCGCGCTGCGCGCGCTCGCCGACGCCGGCTGCGAGGTGGTGGTGCCCGAGGCGCAGACCTGCTGCGGCCAGCCCGCGCTCAACTCGGGCGACCGCGCCACCGCGATCGATTTCGCCAAACGCAACATCGCGCTGCTCGAAGGCCATGACCATGTCGTCGTCCCCTCGGGCAGCTGCGCCGGCACGATCCGCGTCCATTACCCCGAGATCCTCGCCGACGACCCCGCCTGGCTTCCCCGCGCAGAAGCGCTTGCCGCGCGGACGTGGGAGGTCATGGCCTATCTCGACGAGGTCCGCGGCTGGCGTCCATCGGACGCCGCACTGAACGCAACCGCAGTCTATCACGACAGCTGCTCCGGCCTGCGCGAGCTCGGCATCAAGGCGCAGCCCCGCCGCCTCCTGTCGGCGGTCGAAGGCCTCACGCTCAAGCCGCTCGACGGCGAGGAGACCTGCTGCGGCTTCGGCGGCACCTTCTGCGTCAAATACCCCGCCATCTCCGAAGCCATCACCGCCGAGAAGGCCGCCGCGATCGAGGCCGCCGAAGCCGACCTGCTCCTCGCCGGCGACCTCGGCTGCCTGATGAACATGGCGGGCAAGCTCCACCGCCGCGGCGCGCGCACACGCGCCTTCCACGCCATCGAGCTCATCGCCGGCATGGGCGACGGCCCCGCGATCGGCGAGGAGCCATGAGCGCCTTCACCGACCGCGCCGCCGCCGCGCTCGCCGACCCGGTGCTCAAGACCGCGGTCGAGCGCACCGCCGGCACCGCCCAGGCCAAGCGCGCCGCCGCCGTCGCCGCCTTCCCCGATTTCGACGCCGCCCGTCAGCGCGCAGCGGCGGTCAAGGACCATGTCGTCGCCAACCTCGGCACATACCTCACTGAGTTCGAGGCGAATGCGAAGGCCGCCGGCGCTGAGGTCCACTGGGCGCGCACCGCCGACGAAGCCTGCCGCATCGTCGTCGAGATCTGCCGCAAGGCCGGCGCGCAGCGCGTTGCTCGCTCCAAGTCGATGCTCGGCGAGGAGATCGGCCTGCCCCACGCGCTAGAGGCCGCCGGCATCGGCCGCGTCGAGACCGACCTTGCCGAGCACATCATCCAGCTCGCCGGGGAGCGCCCGTCGCACATCATCTGGCCGGCAATGCACAAGACTCGCGAGCAGGTCGCCGAGCTGTTCCGCGCCAAGCACCGCAGCCCGCAGAACGAGGACACCATCCCCGCCATGGCCGCCAGCGCGCGCCGCCAGCTGCGCGAGGACATGCTGTCGGCCGATGTCGGCATCTCCGGCGCGAACTTCCTGATCGCCGACACCGGCGCGGTCTGCACCGTCACCAACGAGGGCAATGCCGAGCTGTCGCTGGTCCCGCCGCGCGTCCACATCGTCACCGCCGGCATCGAGAAGCTGGTGCCCTCGATGCGCCACGCCACGCACCTGCTCCGCCTCCTCGCCCGCTCGGCGACCGGCGCGGCGCTGACCCAATACACCACCTTCTACGCCGGCCCCCGCCGCCTGGGCGACCGCGACGGCCCGGAGGAAATGCACATCGTCCTGGTCGACAACGGCCGCACCCGGATGCGCGACGGAGGGCTGGCGGAGATGCTGCGCTGCATCCGCTGCGGGGCGTGCATGAACCATTGCGTGGTGTTCCGCCAGATCGGCGGCCATGCCTATGGCGGCACCTATCCCGGCCCGATGGGTGCGGTGCTGACGCCGGCGCTCGACGGCCTCGCAGCGTCGAAGGACCTGCCCAACGCCTGCACCTTGAACGGCAAGTGCCGAGAGGTCTGCCCGGTCGATATCCCTTTGCCGACGCTGCTGCGCGGCTGGCGCGAGAAGAGCTGGCGCGAGGGCCTCGAACCCCTGACCGCCCGGCGCGGCCTTGCGCTGTGGGCCTGGGCGGCGCGGCACCCGCGCCTCTACCGCCTCGGCACCCGCGTCGCGATCGCCGCGCTGCGCCGCCTCGGGCGCCGCGGCTGGATCGCGCGCCTGCCGCTCGCCGCGGGCTGGACCGACGGCCGCGACTTCCCGCGCCCCGAGCCGCAGGGCTTCATCACCCGCTACCGCAAGGGCGAACGATGACCGCGCGCGACGCCATCCTCGCCAAGCTCGGCCCAACGCGCCCGATCGCTACTCTCGCGGCCGAGGCCGACGCGCTGATCGGCACTGTGGAACGCCCGGCGATCCCCGACGGTACGGTCGCCGCCTTCCTGGCCCAACTCGCCCAGCCGAGCGTCTCGGCGACCCACGACGCGATTGCGACGCTCGCCGAGCTGCCGGCCGCGGTCGCCCGCTATCTCGACGCCAACGCCGGCACGCGCGCCGTATACCTGCCGCCCGACCCGCGCCTTGCTGCGTTGGACTGGCAAGACCTCGACCTGCTCGACGCCTGCCCGGTGGACGACGGCGCGGTGGTCGCCCTCGCCCGCGCCGGCGTCGCCGAGACCGGCTCGCTGATCTTCGAGACCGCACCCACCGCGCCGATGCTCCCCAATTTCCGCGCGCTCCACCATTTGGTGGTGCTCGACCGCGCGAGCATCGTCCCGCACCTCGAGGACGCCCTCCTCCCCCCCGGCCCCCAGCCCCGCGCGCATTACTGGGTGACGGGCGTCAGCGGTACCACCGACATCGAAGGCCAATACGTCCGCGGCGCCCACGGCCCACGGTTCCTCCACGTCGTCCTGGTAGGCTGACCGTCATGCCAGCGAAGGCTGGCATCCCTGTCGGGACGAAAGAAGCCGCCGTGCGCGCATCTGAACAACTCCCCGTTCGTCCTGAGTAGCCATTGAGCGAAGTCGAAATGGCGTATCGAAGGACAAAGAGCGAGCGCTTCCCAATTGTCCTTCGATACGGGTCTTCGACTTCGCTCAGACCCTACTCAGGACGAACGGTTTGGACCGGACATTCCAAACCATATCTCACCCCAGCCGATCCCTGATCAGCGCCAGGTTGGCGCTCGCCGCCAGCCCCCATTGCGCGGCGTCGTTGGTCGAAACCCCGGTGATCTCATCGACCGGCTTGAGCACCGCCGCCCCCTCGACCCGATGCCCGACCCGATACTGATCGCGGTTCGCCCGATCGCCGGGCCCGAAGAACTCCGCCCAGGCCCGCTTCACCAGCGCCGGGTCCTTGCGCTGGACCGCGGCATAAGCGGTGTAGCGCGAATGCGCCTGCGTCAGGCCGCGCCCGCGCCCCGGCGACCCGGTCTTGGCGCGGAACTCGGCCTCGGGCGCGTTGTAATATTGGCAGTAATCGAGCCACGCCTCGCGATAGGCCGGCACGTCGATTGTCTCGAGCATCTCGGTCGACAGCTCCCACACCCCGAACACGCCGTTCAAATGGCTGATGCTCACGGTATCGCCGCCGCCCGTGAACCGCCCGGTCTTGAGGTCGAACGGCCCGCCCCCGGCGAACCATTGCTTGGGCATCGCCGCGATCGTCTCCATTCCGGCGATGATCCGGTCGCGCCAATGGGTGTCGCGCGTCCGCTCCCATTCGGTGTACCAGGCCGACACCAGCGACGCCCAGGTCGTGCCGAACTGCATGAACACCTGTCCCTTGGGGAGCGGCGCCGCCTGCTGCACCGCCGAGGTGCCGCCGGGCGGCAGCGACCCGGGTGCGCGCGCGCCCACCTTGCGCCCGATATCGACCGTCTGCAGCGTCTCGCCGCTGTGCAGCAGCTCGCGCATCAGGTCGCCGGTCCGCTCGTCGGCGGTCAAATAATAATAGATCCGCTTGAACAGCGCGTTCGGAATCCGCGGCTGTTTCGAGCTGTCGCCCCAATGCTGCACCCCGTGCCGCGTCCCCAGCCCGACGAACCGCCCGAGATGATAGACGTCCACCTCGCTGGTATGCCGCGTCATCGCCTCGGCCATGCGGAACACGTCGGCGCGCCCGGTGCGCAGGAACGCGGTCCACAGCCACAGGTCGCTCGACAGCTCGCTGTTATCCCAGGCGAACCCGCCGACGTCGTAGCGCCAGACATGCCGGTCGGTGTCATAGCTGTGCATGACGTCGCCATAGTTCCAGAAGCCGTACCAGCGCCGCTGATCGACCTGCCCGATGTAGAAATCGAGCTCGCGCTTCGCCCGATCCTCGATCTTGGCGGCAAGCGGCGAGGAACGGTCGGGCAGGCTCCACACCCCGAACATGCCGGTTTCGTGCGCCCGCGTCGTCGGCGCCAGCAGCCGCGGCGGCCTCGCCACGCCCGCGGCCATCGCCACCAGCCGCTCGCGTGTCGGCGTCGCCGGCAGCGCCCACAGCCGGAACTCGGTGGTCCGGGCGATCCCGCGCGCGTCGCCCCAGCCCGGTTCGAAATCCTCGTAGGTGATGTCGAGCCCAAGGTTCTGCGTCGCGTAATCGGTCATCCCCATGTCGTCATGGTAGAAGCGCAGGTCCATCGGCGGGGCATCGGGCGCGTGATACCAGACTGCGAAATGCACCGTGTCGGCCGCCGCATCGCGAATATCGAGCCGCGTCGGGCAGCGCTGCCAGAAATCGGCCATCGCGAAGGCAACACCCCCGCTTACGCCCCCGACATAGCCCAGCCCCGGCGCCCGCCCCGCGCTGTCCACGTCGATCCAGCCATGTCCCGGCTTGGTCCGCTTGGTGATCGCGAACCCGTCGGAATTGGGCTGCGACAGCGTGAAGTCGCCCCATTGCGGAATATACTGCAGCTTGTCGCGCACCGACCGCGCCATCTGGTCGAGCGCCGGCACCGCGCGCCCGGCGACCTGCGCGTCGCGGAACGCCTTGCCCGGATCGCGGCGCAAGCCGGTCAGCGGCATCACCGCCTCGCCCCACAGCCCGCCCTTCTCGCCGGCGAAGCGCAGGTGCCGGTCATAGGCGGCGTCCTTCATCGGCACCGCGCCGGTGAGGCCAAGCCCGCAGATGAAGCTCTTCGCCGGATCGCCGTCGAAGATCAGGCTGTGGACCACCCGCACCGACTCGCTGCCGGCATGGAAATAGAGCCGCAGCGAAAACGGCAGCCACTGCTCGCCCTCGCCGACGTGACGTCCCTCGATCCGCACCACCGCGCGCACCGGCCCGCGCTGCTCGACCGTCGCTTTCTCGATATGCGCCGTCGTGCGCGTCCGCGCGCCGGTCGCAAACCCCTCGTCATCGATCCCGTTCACCGCGGTCGCGACGAGCTGCACCGCGTTCAGCACCTCGCGCCCGCCATTCGCCGCCGACCGGATGATCGCATCCCCGCTCCGCCCGATCCGCCAGCGCACCGGCCCGTTCGCGACCTCGATTCCATCCTTCGTTTCGGTCACGGCGACCGCAGCCGCCACCGCCGCCGGCCGTCCCGGCTCCAGCGTCAGCTTGTGCCCCAGCGCGCTGTCGGCGGGGGTCGCATGCGCGGTCCATTTGATCGACCCATCGGGCCACCAGGCGAGCGGCCAGCTCTGCACCGGAACCGCGCGCCCGCTGTCATCGGTCAGCCGATAGCCGCTTTCCGAATAGCGCGCGCCCCGCGGCCACGGATAGCCCCAGGTCTGCCCCTCGTGCGTGGCCGGCGCCGCGCCGTCGAGCCACAGCACCTCGCCGGGCGCGGCCTTGGCGCCGGGCGCCGGAGCCGCGCGAGCCGGGCTCGCGCCGGCGGAGGCGTAAAGCATCGTTCCGGTCAGTGCCGATCCGACCAGAAAATCCCGACGACTATATGGCTGTTCAGGCATGGTTCCCCTCGACGTCGATGGCTAACAGGATCAAGGATTCGGCTTGGTGAAGAGAAGGTCGTAGTCGCGCCAGTGCGCGTTCATCGTCCGCACCTTCCGGTCGAGCAGGTCCGGCAGATCGGGGCCCAATCGCATGATCGTCTCCTGATCCGCCGTCGGCGCGAGGTCGAGCAGCGGTCCCTTGGCCCTGGCGAGCAGGCCGCGCAACGCAACCGTGGTGTCGATCTCGCGCCGGGCGAGGTCGATCATGTCGGTTCGCGCCCAATCGGATTGCGTGCCCAGCACGGGATGCGCCTCGGGCTTGATGCCGAGCGCCTTCACGCGGTCGAGCTGCGCCTGATAGCCGACCATGTCGTCGGCGGATCGCAACAGATAGATCAGCGCCTGGACCCGCTCGGCGCTGAGATTCCAATAATCGCGCGCGGCGGGATCGGCGGCGGCCGCGGCGATCTGCTGCATCGCGCGCATCGCGCTTTCCGCGCGCGGCACCGACAGCTCGATCGCCCGCTGGAACAGCAGGTGCGCGCCCCACCCCTCGTACATCCGCATCGCCTGGATGTCGGCGAGGTCGGCGGCGGATTCCTCGTCGCCGGCCTGGAACAGGAACGGGCGCCAGCCGGCCTTTTCGGCATCGGTCAGGTCGAGCGGGAACGGCACCATCGGCCGCTCGATCCAGCGGTTGAGGACATGGCCGAACCGCAGCATCCCGCCGAAATCGAGCACGTCGAGATAGTGATCGACGTCGTTCAGCGCCTGCCATGCCGAGATCAGCGTGTCGGCCTGCCCTTCGCCCACCTCGCCGACTGCGAAGTGGCGCAGCGCGGCGAGCCGCTGATTGACGCTGCCCATCGGCATCCCGGCGGTTGCCTTGAACAGCCGATAGTTGAAATCGACGCTCTCGGCATCGCCCAGGTTATAACCCCGCCGCGCGCCGTCGCTTGCGGGAACGGGCCGGAAATCGGGCACCGCAAGCCCGACGATGGGATAGAAGCGATTGGTCGCCCCGCCCGCCACCATGCCGGTGTCGAACGGCCGCCCGTCGGGCCCTTCCTTGCCGTTGACCGCCAGCCCGCGCGGCAGCTGGCGGACGATATTGGCCAGCACGTCGGGACCGAAGGTGGGGATCATCCACGGCCGCGGCGGAATCTGGTTGATCTCGATCCGCACCGGATGGCCCGCGGCGGCCGCGGCGTGCTGCGCATTGACCATGAAGCCGACGACGCGGTCGGCGAGCGGGCGGTCGCGCTCGGCGCTCGCACCGTTCGCGCCGGGATAAAGCGACGGCGCCCAGTCGAATCCCGACCCTGCATCGGTCGTCACCCACAGGAACGTATCGATCTCGGGGCAGGCCTGCAGCAGCGCGGTGATCGACTCGCGGTACAGGCGCAGCACGTCGGGATTGGCTGCATCGGGGGCGAAATAGACCTTCCGCGACCGCGTCACCTGGTCGATGCGCGGCCCGCGATAATCGGGATGCGCGGCGAAGAACGCCTCGGGCAGCACCGCCGGCTCGTTGGCGCGCCAGACGCCCTTCAGCCCGTATTTCGCCAGGATGCGGCAGCGCTCGGCGACGACCCGCTGGACCCGGTCGACATGCGCCGCATCGACGAACCGCCGCATCTCCGCGGGGGCGAAGATCGTCAGAAGCGCAGCATGATGGACGAACCAGGCGGGATAGGGATCGTCCGGGTCGCTTTGCCAGGTCGCGATCGGCAGGCCGTCGGTCACGACCATCTGTGTCGCGCCAAGATCGCGCAGCAGCGCGGCCTTGTGCGCAAAGGCGGCAAGATCGGCGGCATCGCGCGCCGCCGGCGATGCGGGCGCCGGGTGGGCGCGCTGCGCCGGCGTGCGGGCGGGACTGGCGGCCGGCGCCGCCGCGGCCAGCATCCCGAGCGCGATCAGCGGCAGCGCGACCAGCCGCCGAGGGATGCGTGTCGCGATCATGCCCACTTTCTCTCCCGGCCTGCTTTTATCTATCCGCACCTCCCTACCCTTGCGCTCGCGTTGTCGCAATAGTTGGTTTCTAGTTCCACATATTGGTTCACACGGCTCTAGGGACCATCTGCAAGGCCAGGCCTTTCCGGCATTATGTAGCAAATGCACCAAAGCGATTACAGGCGCCATCGCCTGCGATACGGTCGCCTGCGTTTGCGATGCCGCTCCGAAAAGGAGCTAGAGCGTGGCAGGATCGCTTTTTGATCGACTCTCTTTGATTCGCACGCCAGCATCCACTTTCGAAGGGGTGGGGCGAGCGGTGATGGATTTCGGCTTCGGGGCTTTCTTAGAGAAGTTCGAACAAAGTTTCGGCGAACGAGCCACTAAGATACTTTTGATGCTTATCGGCGCAGCTGTCGCAGCTACGACCGTATCCGTCATCTATAATTTGGCAATTAAACCGCTTATCGGCCCCATTTATAGATTCTTTGGTGGGCTTGATGGAGAGTGGACACTTGCTTTCTCGATCATCTTTGTTGTTACAGCACTTTCGAGCGGCGCGGGCATGGGCGCATTCTATAGTTCGATCATTGTGATCCGCCGCTATCGGCGGAAGATGGAGGCCGTTGAAGCCGTCATTAAACGCGCGGAGGACCTATCGAAAAGAACTATAGAAACCGGAGAAGCGAACAAGTTGCTTTTTGAGGAGATGGCCAAAAGAGCGCTAAACGACAATCTAATTACTCAAGAGACAGTCGATCTACTCCAATCGCTTGTAGACACTGGATCAGAAAAACCGCTGTGAATTTTCCCCGGCTAAGTTTGTTCCTGATATTCGGCTCAGAGTCCACAACCCCGATCGCCGCCAGCTTTTCGACAAGCTGCGCATAGGTAACGCCACGGCGGACAAGCTCCGCCTTCAAGAGCGCCTTCACCTGCGTTTCCCAATCCTTCGCCGTTTTCATGTGCATCGCTCCGATGATGTAGAATGTCATCATAAGCGATACGATTGTCGTTGACAACGGTGCATCTTGCCATCATATCTGGTGCATAAGCACTGGATACGATGACATGCAACACTTTCTCCTCTCCGCCGCCGCCCGCACACTGAGCCTCAAGGCCGTGTTCAAGACGGCGAGGACAAGGCTTACGAGACGTTCTGCGAAATGCGTTGGGCGGAGAACGATGGCGACGCCGTGTGCCCGCGTTGCGGCTGCACCGAGACTTACAACATCACGTCGCGCCGTCGCTTCAAGTGCGTTGCCTGCCATCACCAGTTCAGCGTCACCAGCGGTACGATCTTTGCCTCGCGCAAGCTGTCGTTCACCGATCTACTCGCCGCGATCGTCATTTTCGTAAACGGCGCGAAGGGTGTTTCGGCGCTCCAGGTCAGCCGCGATCTGGACGTGCAATACAAGACCGCGTTCGTTCTCTCGCACAAGCTGCGCGAGGCGATGGCTCTTGAAGATGCCGGGCAAAAGCTGGCTGGCGTTGTCGAGGTCGATGGTGCCTATTTCGGTGGCTATGTGAAGCCCGCCAATGTGAAGGCCGATCGCCGCGACCGTCGCTTCAAGCTGCACCAATCGGGCAAGCGCCAGAACGTCGTCGTGATCCGCGAGCGCAATGGCGACATGCTGACTTTCGTTGGCAAGAGCGAAGCCGAGGGCGTGGCGCACGTCGCCGCCAGCATCGATCCGGCGACGGTGATCCACGCCGACGAAGCCTCGCATTGGGACGTTCTACACGCCCGCTATGAGGCCCACCGAATCAATCACAGCGAAGCCTATTCGCTGAACGGCGCTTGCACGAACATGGCGGAGTCGTTCTTTTCTCGCCTTCGTCGCGCCGAGGTCGGAATGCACCATCACATTGCGGGGCCGTATCTCGCGTCCTATGCGGCGGAAATGGCGTGGCGCGAGGATAACCGCCGCAAGTCGAACGGCGCGCAAGCTGGCATGGTGCTAGAGGCTGCTATGGATGCGCCGGTATCGCGCAAATGGGCGGGATATTGGCAGCGCTGATTTGCGGACACGTTGTGTTCTCACAAGTCACAAGTCTTGCGGGCTTGTCAGGGCTGCGCGAATCGGTTATACCGCCGCCCTATGATGGATCACACGCTGCCTTCTATTGATGAGCTTGAGGCGGAGCTTGCAAGCTTGGACGAGCGGCGGCGGGTGACCGTGGCCTTGCTTGAGGCTGCGCGCGCTTATGAAGCGACGATCGGCCGCACCATCCGTAAGCAAGGCAACATCACAGGTCGCGAGAAGCGCGGTAGAGCAGCTCCTGCAATGGCAGCGACGGAGAATGTTGCTGCCGGTTTGATGGAGGCTAGGGGAACGCCGGTCGCAACCTCAGAGGTGGTTGAGGAGATGCGGCGCCGTGGGATCGAACTTCCCGGAAAGAACACCAATAACGTGATCTCGGCACGGCTTTCCAACAGCCCCAAGTTCGTAGGGCGTCGTGGGCAAGGATATTGGCTGGCTGACCGGCCTTGGCCCGGAGACGATTTTGATTCGCTATCGGCAGAGCAGCCCTCCCCGGTTGGGGAGGGCGAATAGAGGTTTCGACGCGTAGCTTAATGGAAAGAGCCTTCTGGGGCTTGCTATCCCATAGCCTGACCAAGGTAAGGGGATGATACACCAGAAGAGGTGCGGGTTCAACTCCCGTCGCGTCGCCAATATCACATTTGTCGCCATTTATGATGCGCCGCCCCACCGCCCTACAGATAGAAGCAACGATCCTAGCCGCTATCCTGCTGGCGGGATTCGTGTGGTTCGTGTGGGGCTTGCTAGCGCGCTATCTCCCACTGTAGCCACAGCCCCGTTTCCTCGATCGACCGCACAGCGCCTTTCTCGCGCTTGTCACGCAGCACATGACCGACACGGCGCGTCATCACGTTGAGGATACCCGCGTCGCTCTCTAGCCCCCGTTGCTGGACGATCATCGCGGCTATCTCGCGCGTTGATAGCGGCCCCTTGGCCACCCGGAGGATCGAAAGCACGGCGCGGCTCATTTCGCCTCGCTTGCTCCACGACTTTGGCGGGGTGAATACCTTGGGTAACACGCTCTCCGCGACGAACGCGGGATCGAACAGCCGTAGCGTGGCGTCCAGATGCTCCAGGTCGGCGGATAGCGTGGTGAGGCTTGCGTGGCACCGGGCAATCTCCCCGGTGAGTTCGGCGCGCTTCCGCTTGAGCGCTTCTAGGGCGCAGTCCGTCATACGATGACACTACGCACTACAGACGATTACATCTATCTATCACTTTGGTGCATTTGCTACATAATTCCGGGCCTTTCCTACATCACTTTGTTCTGCTAATGTTCCATCCTGCTCTTGACATCGCAAATGGAAAAGTCGCTTCGCGCGTAAAGGGGTGGGACTTTCGTGACCTTTGACGCGTCGCGCCGCCCGTAACGCCGGAACACCGCCCGCCCCTCCTCCGTTGCTCTGCCGAGGAGCCCCGCGAATGACCGACCCCGACCGCCACACCGACACCGCCGAGATGGAACATACCCCGCGCCGCGCCTTCTACACCGGCGGCGACCTCGACCGCGCCCTCGCCATCGCCGACCTGCGCGCGCGCACCCACAAGCTGATCCCGCGCTTCGTCCTCGAATATCTCGAAGGCGGCGCCGAGGACGAGGCGAGCCTGTGGCGCGAGCGCACCTGCTACGGCGAATGGCGCTTCCTGCCGCGCCAACTGGTCGATGTCTCGCACCGCTCGCTCGAGACGACGATCCTCGGCAAGCCAGCCGCGATGCCGCTGACGATCGCCCCGACCGGGCTCAACGGCCTGTTCATGCACCACGCCGACTGCGCGCTTGCCGAGGCCGCCGCCAAGGCGCGCGTCCCCTTCATCCAGAGCACCATGTCGAACGACACGATGGAGGAGGTCGCCAAAGCCGCGCCGGGCGTGCGTCACTGGTGGCAGCTCTACGTCTTCGCCGGCGACGAGGTGTGGCAGGAGCTGCTGCGCCGCGCCGATGCCTGCGGCTGCGAGGCGCTGGTGCTCACCACCAACTCGGAAATCTTCGGCAACCGCGAATGGAGCGCCCGCGACCGCATCAACGGCGAGCTGCCCGACCTCTCCTCGATGGTCGATGCCGCGCGCCATCCGCGCTGGTTCGCCGGCAGCCTCGCGCACGGCATGCCGAGCTTCGCCAACGTCATCGACTTCGTACCGAAGGACAAGCGCGGCTTCTTCGAAAGCGCCGACTGGATCCGCGCCGAAATGCCCCGCTCGCTGTCGTGGGACACGGTGGCGAAGATCCGCCAGCACTGGTCGAAACCCTTTCTGCTCAAGGGCCTGCTCCACCCGCGCGATGTCGAGAAGGCGATCGACGCCGGGGTCGACGGCGTCATCCTCGGCACCCATGGCGGACGGCAGGAGGATTGGTCGGTCGCCGCGCTCGACGTGCTGCCCGAGATCGTCGAGCTGGTCCGCGGCCGCATTGCCGTCCTGCTGTCGGGCGGCATCCGCCGCGGCACCGACATGTTGAAGGCGCTCGCGCTCGGCGCCGACGCCTTGGTCTGCGGCCGCGCCCCGCTCTACGGCCTGTGCGCCGGCGGCCGCGACGGCGTCGCGCGCGCCCTCCGGATCCTCCACGACGAGGCCTGGGAGGACATGGGCCAGATGGGCATCGCCCGCCTCGACGACCTCACCCCCGACCTCCTCGTCTCGATCAGCCGCGTGGCATATCCCGGAGGCAAGCGATTCGGCTGACCCAAGCCCGTTGCCCCTACAACTCCCCCCGAGCCGCCATCGCCTTGATCCGATCCCCCGTCCGGCACGCGATCGCCTGGATCGTCAGCGACGGATTGACCCCGCCGACGGTCGGGAACACCGACCCGTCGCACACCCACAGGTTGGGAATGTCCCAGCTCCGGCAATCGGCGTTCACCACGCTCGTCGCCCGATCGTCCCCCATCCGCGCGGTGCCGTTGAGGTGGCAGGTATCGTCCATCTCCTTCCACCGCTCGGTCGCGCCGGTCGCCGCGAGGCTCTTGTCCATGAAGTCGACCGCATGGGCCATCATCGCCCGCTCGTTGTCGCCATAGGAGAAGCTGACCCGCGTGATCGGCAAGCCGTATTGATCGACCTCGTCGGGCACCAGGGTCACGCGGTTATGCTCATAGGGCAGCACCTCGCCGACCATCTTCAGCCCCACCGAATGATTCGCCCGCGCCATTTCGTCGATCAGCTTCTGCCCCCAATAGCCCCGCCGCCGCGACAGTTCCTTGGCCCAGGTGATCGGCAGCGGCCCCTGGCTCATGTACGACCAGCCGCCGAAATAGTCCTTGCCGCGATCCTCGTAATTCCAATGCTCGGAGATCGCGAGGCTCGGCGGCGCCTTGTAGCTCCTGACCTCGTCCTCGACCTGCCCCCATGCCGCCTGGTTGAGCTGCACCATCAAATTCTTCCCCACCAGGCCCGAGGAATTGGCGAGCCCGTCGGGAAATTCGTCGCTCGCGGAATTGAGCAGCAGCCGCGGCGTCTCGATCGCATAGCCGGCGACGACGACGTTCTTCGCCCGCTGGAACCGCCATTCGCCCTCGCGATGGTAATGAACGCCGGTCACGCGCCCGTTCCGCGTCTCGATCCGCCCGACCATCGCGAGGTCGCGGATCTCCGCTCCCGCCGCGAGCGCGCGCGGCAGCCACGTCACCAGCACCGATTGCTTGGCGTTGGTCGAGCAGCCGAGCACGCACATGCCGCGATAGACGCACGGATGCGCCTTGCCCCGCGGCGCGGATAGCGTGGCGATCGGCGTCTCGGTCCAGCCGATCCCCAGCGCCTCGGCCCCGCGCGCCAGATAGGCGGCGGCCGCGTTCAGCGGGTGCGCGCGATAGGGGTAACGCGGCCGCTTCGGTCCCCAGGGGTAGGTGACGGGCCCCGAGATGCACAGCGCCTGCTCGACCTCCTCGTAATAGCGCCACATCTCCTGCCATTCGATCGGCCAGTCGGCGCCGTAGCCAAGCTTGGTGCGCGCCTTGAGATGCTCCGGCCGCATCCTGAGCGACACCATCGCGAAATGCACCGTCGAGCCGCCCACCGATTTGCCCGAATTGTTGGCGCCCATCACGATCGGATCGTCGCCGTCGATGATCCGCTCGTCGGTCCAGTAGAGCTTGTGCTGCTCGGTCTCGTCCGAGGCGAAATCCTCGAGCGGCCGCCAATAGGGCCCAGCGTCGAACGCAACCACGGAGAAGCCCGCCTCGGCCAGCTTGCAGGCCAGCGTCCCCCCGCCCGCGCCGGTGCCGACGATGGCGAAGTCGACCTCCTCATTATCGGGATAGGAGCGCATCGGCACCCACCCGCCGGGGGTGAACACGTCCGGCGCCCGCCCGCCGATCGCCCGCGGTTCGGCGGGGGTCATGACCCGATGGCTCCCCACCCACCGTTCGGGCTGAGCTTGTCGAAGCCCGACCTCTCGCCGGGAAATCGCCCTTCGACAGGCTCAGGGCGAACGGAGAGAGATTGGCTCAAATCAAACCACATGCCGGTTGCGCACCTCCGCCGGCACGAGATGGCCGTCGTCCCGCTCCGCCGCTTCCCACGGATCGCGGCGGTCCGCATCGAGCCGGACATAGCCGCGCGGGGACGCCGGCCCGCCGAACCCCATCGCGCTCCACGCCGAGGGATGCGCGTAATAAGCCGAAACCACATCGGTCAGCAGCCGCCACGACCAGAACACCTCCGGCGGAAACGGCCAGTCGGCGACCGTCTCGCCGCATTCGACCGCGCGGAGCACCGCATCGGCCTGCCCGCCGTCGAGCGCGACGAAGCCATGGCCGAACCGCGCGCGCGCCTCGGCGTCGATCGCATCGAGGCCGCGTTCCCACGCCTCGCGCACGCGCGGCAGCGCATGGTGGCGATAGCCGTCGCCGCCGTTCGCCATGATCTTGTGCAGCACCAACGCCGCGGCGTTGACCGGCGGCCGGTTCTCCGGCTGCGGCACGATGCGATCGATCACCAGCCGGAGCGTCGCGCGCTGCTCGGGGGTGAGCACGTCGGGCTCTTCGGCCGCCAGTCGCTCGGCGACCACCTTGCGCGTCTGCGGATTCCAGCTCGGCGTGTCGCGCTTCGCCAGCACGTCGTAATCGGGAAAGCGGTCAGCCATGCGCGCGCTTCCGCTTCATCAGCAGCCATGCGCCGATCCCGACGAGGGCGAGGCCGGTGAAGGCCGGCGGCGCGGGGATCGGCGGGCCGGCGAGGAGGTTCTGCCGCCAGTTCTTCCAGCCACCCATGTTGCGGCTGACGCCATAAACGTGAAAGCCGACGCCGATGCAGCCGAGCGCAGCCGTCGCGGCGAGCAAATAGGTCGTGACCTCGTGCGGGTGATCGCCCGCGACGTCGCGGAGCAGCGCCAGTGCGGCGATCGGCGGCAGCGTCACCGGCGCCCACATGAACGGATCGTGGAACGCACCGCGGAAATGGAGCAGCGCCGCCTCGCCCACCGTGCCGAGGATGCCGATCCCGGCGACCAGCCCGATCGCGCGGCCTGAGGCGAGCGATACGGGCCCGATCCGCTCCTGTCCCCCGGCGAGCGCGTCCGCCGCCTTGCCGAGCGCGCCGGCCAGCACCAGCGCGGCGGGCGCGCCGACCGGGGCGGCGTAGAACAGGTTGTTGAACGACAGTCCGCCGACGCGCTTGGTGACGTTGTAGGCGTGGAACCCCAGCCCGCCGAGCCCGATCGCGGCGGCGGCGATATGGCTGACCGCGCCCGGCGTGCCGCTCGCCCCCTCGGGAAGGCCGGCGCGGCGGCCGTTGATCGCGATGCCGAAGCTCGACGTGGCGATCGGCAGCACCATCGCCGGATCGTGGAACGACCCGCGATAATGCTCGACGCCGCTGTCGGCGAGCACCGCCAGCGATAGCAGAGCCGCGCCGCCGGCGACCATGCGAACGGGGAGATCGGGATTGGAAGACGTGGCTGTCATTGGTCCTTGATTGGCGCTACCCGCCGTTCGCCCTGAGCTTATCGAAGGGCGCTTTCGCATCTCGTGCTTCGACAAGCTTAGCACGAACGGGGGATCAGTCGTCGTCGCCGAAGACGTGCGCGAACACCTGCTTGGCGGCACCCTTGATGACGCCTTCTTCATCCTCGTCGCCCTTGATCAGCGTCTCGGTGAGCTTCTTCGCCTCGTCGAGCGAGATATGCGGCGGCAGCGACGGCACCTCGGGATCGGTCTTGACTTCGAGCACCACCGGACGGTCGGCGGCGAGCGCCTCGTCCCACGCCGAGGACAGGCGATCGGGGTTGTCGACGAAGATGCCCTTCAGCCCAATCAGCTCGGCGAAGCGATGATAGGGCACGTCGGGGATCTGCTGCGTCGCGACGAAGCGCGGATTGCCCGACATCACCCGCTGCTCCCACGTCACCTGATTGAGGTCCTGGTTGTTGAGCACCATCACGATGAAGCGCGGATCGCTCCACTGTTCCCAATATTTGGCGACGGTGATCAACTCGGCCATGTTGTTCATCTGCATCGCGCCGTCGCCGACCATCGCGATCACCGGGCGATCGGGAAACGCGAACTTCGCGCCGATCGCATAGGGCACGCCCGCCCCCATCGAGGCGAGCCCGCCCGACAGCGAGCACATCATGCCGCGCCGCACCTTGAGGTCGCGCGCATACCAATTGGCGCACGACCCGCTGTCGCTCGTCAGGATGCACCGTTCGGGGAGCTTGGGGCTGAGTTCGGTGAACACGCGCTGCGGGTTGACCGGATCGGCCTCGACCATCGCGCGGTCTTCGAGCGTCTTCCACCAATCGTCCATCCAGCCGGCGATGTCGTCGCGCCAGCCGGTGTCGGTCTTCTGCTCGAGCATCGGCAGCAGCGCCTTCAACGTCGCGCCGACGTCGCCGGTCAGGTTCACCTCGCTCGGGAAACGGATCGACAGCATGTCGGGATCGAGATCGACCTGCACGCCGCGCGCCTGTCCCTCCTTGGGCAGGAACTCCGAATAGGGGAAGCCCGAGCCGAGCATCAGGAAGGTGTCGCACTCCATCATCAGCCTGTAGCTCGGCTTGGTGCCGAGCATCCCGATCGAGCCCGTCACCCAGGGCAGGTCGTCGGGCAACACTTGCTTGCCGAGCAGCGCCTTGGCGCATCCCGCGCCGAGCCTGTCGGCGACCGCGATCACCTCGTCGATCGCATCCTTGGCGCCCGCGCCGACCAGCATCGCCACCTTCTTGCCCGAATTGAGCACCTCGGCGGCGCGGCGCAGGTCGGCGTCCTCGGCGACGACCTTGGGCTGGGTCCAGCCGACGCCGGAGAAGACGAAGCCGTGCTTGCGCCGCGGCTGCTCCATCTCGCCCTCCTGGAGGTCGTTGGGAAAGATCAGCGCCGTCACCCGCCGGTGCCCCAGCGCGATGCGCACCGCGCGGTCGGTCAGGTGGCGCACCTGCGCGGGCACCGCCGCATAGCCGGTGAACGCGCCGGCCACGTCCTTCAGCATGTTCTTGAGGTCGATCTCCTGCTGGTAATGCGCGCCGACCGCGCTGCGCGCTTGCTGGCCCACGATCGCCAGCACCGGCATGTGATCAAGCCGCGCGTCATAGAGACCGTTCATCAGATGCACCGCGCCGGGGCCCGAGGTCGCCATGCAGACGCCGAGCTCGCCGGTGAACTTGGCGTGCGCCGAGGCCATGAACGCCGCCATTTCCTCGTGCCGAACCTGGACGAATTCGAAATCGTGCTCCGACCGCTGCAGCGCGCCGAGCAGGCCGTTGATGCCGTCGCCGGGATAGCCGAAGATTCGCCGCACGCCCCATTGGTGGAGCCGATCCCAGAAAAAATCGCCGACCGTCTGCGCCATGCTCGCGCCTCCTGTGCCCGTCGTTGTCGATTGCTGCATCGATAACGGGGCCGCGGCGGCGTCGTTCCGTCGTACTGCGATATAGTGACCGATTAGGTCGCTTTGTCCTGCTCGGACGCAGCCAGAACCGGTTCGCCCCCATCGGGCCCGCCCTGATTGCACCAGGCGGCCAAGTCGCATGACGAGGAGGGTCGAACCTCGGCTTCCATGCTGCCGCTCATGATGCCGAGCGCCCAGTCGATCCGTTCCTGGCTTTGCCCCGCGACGGCATCGGCGGGAATCCACAGATCATATTGCCGCATATGTGCGTCGGCGGCAGTGAACAGCACGCAAATATCCGCGGCAAATCCGGTCACCACGACCCTGTTCACGCCGAGACGCGGAAGCAGCGCAGGCAGGTTGGTCGCGTAGAAGGCGGAAAACTGGGGCTTGAACAGCAAGTAATCGTCATCTTCGGGCGCGAGCCGCCGGGCGATCGCGCAGCCCCGGTTGTCCGCGGCGGTCATGTGGCGGATGAGGTCGGCACGTTCCCAATGCCAATTGCCGTAATTGTCGTTAACGTACACGATCGGAATTTCGCACCGGCGAGCGTGCTCGATCAGCATCGCGATCACCTTCGAAGCGCGTTCGGCCGATTCGACAAGCGGCTCGGCGCCGTCGAAGTCGAACGAATTGAACACGTCGACCATCAGCAACGCGCATTTTCCCATCGGCGGCTTCCTGGCTGTCGCGGCACCCCCCGACAATGAGCGAGGATCACGGAAAGTTGCAGATCGGCGTCGACCGAATTCCAGCGCGAGGGCGATGGTGGTAACTCGATCTGTTGCTTCCGCGCATCGCATGAAAAGCATTTGCCGATCAGTGGCGATAGCGAGTTGTTGCTCACTCCAGAAGAGAATAGTCTGCACGCAGACTAACGATACGGGACAGAGGAACGCTGCAAACTTGCTCCTGCACACGCGCAAGAGGGAGAAAAAAGATGCACATCTCGCTCAAAGGAATGCTTCTCGCCGGTAGCGCAATCTTCGTCGCAACCGGCGCCTCGGCACAGGATGCGACGACCGCAAACACCCCGCAGTCACCACAAAATACAGCTCGGCAAAACGCCCAGCCCTCCGCTACCGACGCGACGCAGGTCGACGCGGCGCCGGGCCAGGCCGGCGGCGAACAGACGTCGATGCAGGACATCATCGTCACCGGCAATACCTCCGGCAAGCGGACATTGTTCGACTCGTCGTCCGATGTAACGCTGGCGAGCTCGGCCGACATCCAGCGCAAGGCGCCGCGCTCGACCGCCGAGGCGCTCGAACTGGTGCCGGGCATCTTCGTCGAGGGCACGGCAGGGGCGGTTTCGAACAACTATTCGGTGCGCGGCCTGCGCGGCGGCGCGCAGACCTTCATCCAGCTGGAGGAGGACGGGCTGCCGATCATCTACGGCGGCGGCGGCGCCGACGAATATTTCCAGAACGATATCACGATCGAGCGCCTCGAAGCGGTCGAGGGCGGCACGTCCGGCATCCTCGCGGTCAACGGTGCAGCGGCAACGATCAACTTCATTTCGATAAAGCCCAATTTCGATCGCGCGACGGCATCGGTCCGCTTCACCGGCACGAGCTATGGTGAAGGCCGCGCGGACGCCTATTTCTCGGCGCCGATCGCGGACAATCTGGCGTTCAACGTCGGCGGTTACGTCACGTCCAATCCGGGCTTTCGCAGATCGTCGTTCAATTACCGGACCTACCACGTCAAAGGGATGCTGGAATACCGCTTCGGCGGCGACGGCTACGCACGGCTGACGCTCAAGAGCGGCAACCAGCACGACGCTTATTATGCCGACATGCCGTTCCGATCGGATCCGAACACCGGCAAGATCAGCGACGTTCCCGGACTGAACGGCAGCCGTGACAATATCGCGGGCCGCGCCTTCGCCAACATCGGCCAGCCCGATTCCTGCTTCACCGGTACATGCGTCCGCAATTTCAGCCTCAATCAAGGCATCCACACGACGACGACCCAATATCGCGGCGACATCGAAGCGCCGCTGAGCGACTCGCTCAAGCTGTTCGCGCACGCCCGCTACCTGCGCGCCACGTTCGATTTCAACGGCATCTTCCCGGGCTCGAACGGGCAACCGCCGGCCTCGGCGGTGACCTATCTGACGCCCGGCGTCTCGCCGATCAGCAGCCTGTTGGCGGCGGGTCTGGTCGCGTTTCCCGGCACCGCGCGCTTCGGCATCCGCAATACGCTGACCGGTGTGGTGATCCCGTCGAGCGATACCGCCACCCTGAACGCACTGAATGGCAACGGCCTGCTGCAGGAAACCGTGCTCAACCACCAGACGACCAAGACACGCGATTTCGGCAGTAATTTCGGCGTCACCTGGGATGCGTCAGGCGGCGCGATCGACAACTCGTTGACGATCGGCGGCATGTACTACAATGTCCGCCGCCACGACAATCAGTCCGCGGTTTCGAGCGTCATCAACGATGTCACGAACAATTCGGCGATCTATGACGTGGTCGCGCTGGACGGCGCCAACACCGTGCTCGGGCAACTGACCAACAATGGGCAGGTTAGTTACGGCAACTGGGGCCAGGGCATCTTCCACGATCATATCGAATCGATCTCGGGCTATTTCAACGACGAGCTCAAGATCGGCGACAACCTGCACATCGACTTCGGCCTACGCTATGAGCACGAGCATGATGCGGTCGACTTCGGCAACACCGCCAGCCCCAACGGGACGGTTCAACCCGGAACGCCCGGCATTGTCACCGATCTCGGCGCGACATTCGACGGCACCTACACGCACAAGGAGGCGAGCTACAACCATCTCGCGTGGACGGCGGGCGTCAACTACACGCTGACCGACAACATTGCCCTGTACGCCCGTTACGCGCGCGGCTTCCAGACCAATGGCGGCAATTCCGGCGGTGCGGCGAGCAAGCCGGCCAACCTGACGCTGTACGAAGCGGGTGTCCGGCTCCAGAACAGCTTCATCGTCGGATCGCTGGTCGGCTTCCGCACCGAGTTCCGCAACCAATTCTATACGTTCACCAATCCGGACGACCCGACGATCCAGAACAGCGCACAGGCGGACGATAACATCAACGGCGTCCAGCTAGACGTCGATCTGCGGCCGGTCGATTTCTTCACCTTGTCGGTGTCGGGGGTCTATCAGGATCCGAAGCTGGTCAACCTGCGGTTCAACGGCGCGCCCCAACCAGGGTTTGACGGCAACACGCCTGAGCGGACGCCCAAAAAATTGCTGACGGTCACCCCCGTCTTCACCCTACCGGGCGGGCTGGGTGAGATTTACGGCCGCTACAAATATATCGGCAAGATTTACGCCGATGCCGGTAACGGCGTCGCATTGCCGAGCTACGGCGTGTTCAGCATCGGCGCAACGATCAACGTGTCGTCCCGTATCGTCTTCAACATCAGCGTCGACAACCTGACCAATGTCGATGGCTATACCGAAGGCAATCCGCGCCAGGGGCAGACGCAGTCGATCGTGAATGGCTATTTCTACGGCCGCAGCATCATCGGCCGTAACGCGCTCGCCAGCATTACGCTCAATCTGTAGGCGGATGAGGGCGATCGGAAATCCGGTCGCCCTCTTTCGATGAGGATCGGCGAGAGGAGGGTCATGCGCGTTCGATCGGTTGTCCCTATACTCATTGCGTTGGCCAGCGCCGCGCCGCTGGTCGCGCAGGCGCCGTATCAGACGTTCGACCGGCTAGAAGGAAAGAACCTCAACAGCTTTCTCCGCGAGGGCCAGGTCGCCGCGCACGTCGTGCTTCGTTCGGGAACGGAGCCGCGCCTGATCGTCGCCTTCCCCGCGGGCAATAGCGGTGTCGGCTTGTGGTTCGATACGCTCGCGCAGCCGGCGGACTGGCGCATGGTCGTGCCGCCGCGTCCGACCACCGTGCGCGACGACAGCGGCCGAGAACTCAACGGCGTGACGTTCACCGCGAGCATTCGCGCGCCGCGGCTGCACATACGGCAGGCGGTGCTCTCGAGCATCCGCGTGTTGCGCGACTACCAGGCGCTCGGTACGGCTCCGGCCGAGGTCCTGACGCCGGTCAAGACGCAGGACGGAACGCTGATATGGGGGCGTGATCGCCTCGATGGCGCACCGGGCTACAAGCTGGTGGTAAAGCCGGTTCGCGGGCGGCTTTCCGGCGATACGATCGTGGCGGGTAGCGACGGTCTCACAACGCTCGAATTCACCGCGCTGACCGGTGAGAAGCCGCTGACGCCGGTCGCTGGCGCCGCCCTTCTCAACGCGAAGGCAGCGGCCGACCTGCAAGTGCGGCAGGCGCTCGAATTCCTCAGCTACCGCGAGAAATATCTCGCCGGGTCGTGGCGCTTCGACACCTATTTCGGGCGCGACACCTTGATGTCGGTGCGGCTGCTGATGCCCGCGCTGCAACCCGGTGCGGTTGAGACCGGCTTGCGTTCGGTGATCGAACGGCTGTCGCCTGCCGGCGAGGTGGCGCATGAAGAGGATATCGGTGAATTCGCCATCCTCGACCACCGCAAGATGGACGGCAGCAACTCCGACGCGCCGGTCTATGATTACAAGATGATCGACGGCGATTTCCTGCTCGCGCCGGTGGCGCGGGCGTGGCTCGTCGACGATCCGCGGGGCCGGGCGCGGGCGACGGCGTTTCTTGCCGAACGCGAAGGCTCGACGACAGTCGGCGCGCGGTTGATGACCAACCTGCGCTTCGTGGTCGATCGTGCGACACCGTTCGCGCGCGATCCGGAGTTGAAGCATCTGATCGGCCTGAAGCCGGGTATCCCGGTCGGAGAATGGCGCGACAGCAATGACGGGCTCGGGGGCGGACGATACCCCTACGATGTCAACGCCGCGCTGGTTCCGGCAGCGCTCGATGCGGCACGTGCGCTATATGAGGCGGGGTTGCTCGCGCCCTATCTCAAATCCGGAGATAACGCCGCGTTCGACGCGTTGCCCCACACCCTGCGAATCTGGCGCGAGCAAGCGCCGGGCTTTTTCGCGCGCACCGTCACGTCGGCCGATGCGCGCGCGGCGATCACCGCCTACGCTGACAAGGCAGGAGTTCCCGTCAAACCCGCGCTGCAGGCGCTCGGCACCGCTCCGGTGCGCTACAATGCGATCGCGCTCGACGGCGACGGCAGCCCGGTGCCGATAATGCATTCCGACGAAGGGTTCGCCTTGCTGTTCGGCCACCCATCCGAGGCGCAGCTGAGCACCGCCATAGAAACGATCACGCGCCCCTTCCCCGCCGGTTTGATGACCGGCGCCGGCATGCTCGTCGCCAATCCGGTCTTCGCGCCGCCCGCGCTTCAGGCCAAATTCGACAGCAATGCCTATCACGGTACGGTGATCTGGTCATGGCAGCAGGCGCTCGCCGCCGCGGGCCTTGCACGCCAGCTCCAACGACGTGACCTCTCGGCAGCGACGCTCGCCAGCCTGCGCAACGCGCAGACCTGCCTGTGGCGCGCGATCGACGCCGGTAAGAGTATGCAGAACTCCGAGCTCTGGTCGTGGACCTATGCTGACGGGCACTATCGCATCGTCCCGTTCGGCGCGAGCGGCGCGGATGTCGACGAATCGAACGCGGCGCAATTGTGGAGCACGGTCTATCTTGCGCTCCCGCACCCGCCGGCCGATCCGGCCGCGCATTGCGCTGCAAGCTGATCGCACCCTAAGACGGTGATCATGAACGACGATCGCATCCGCAATATCGTCATTCTCGGCGGCGGCACCGCTGGCTGGATGACCGCCGCCGCGCTCAGCAAAGCGCTGGCCGGCACCGGCACGACGATCCAGCTGGTCGAATCCGACGAGATCGGTTCGGTCGGCGTCGGCGAGGCGACGATCCCGACGATCCACTGGTTCAACCAGATCGTCGGGCTCGACGAGCCGGCCTTCATGGCCGCAACCAAGGCGACGCTCAAGCTCGGCATCGAGTTCGTCGGATGGAATGGCGAAGGCAGCGCCTATCTCCATCCGTTCGGCACATTCGGGCCGCCGCAGGACGGCGTGATGTTCCTCCACCGCATGATCCGCGGCCGGCTGGCCGGTATGCCGATCGTGACGGAGGATTTCTCGCTAAACGCCAAGGCAGCGCGGGCGGGGCGATTCACCCGACCCGTGGCTGATCGCCGCTCGCTGCTCTCGACACTCGGATACGCGTTCCACTTCGATGCCGGCCTATATGCGCGCCACCTGCGCGAACATGCCGAGGGCAACGGCGTCGTGCGCCACGAAGGCAAGGTCACCGAGATCGTCCAGCACCCCGAGACCGGCTTCGTCCGCTCGCTGGCGACCGATCGCGGCGAGACGCTGGCGGGTGAGCTGTTCGTCGACTGCTCCGGCTTCCGAGCCCTGCTGATCGGGCAGACGCTGGGCGTGGAGTTCGAGGACTGGACGCGCTGGCTACCGTGCGACCGCGCCTGGGCGGCGCCGAGCGCGGCGGAAACCGGCCTCACACCGTATACGCGAGTCACCGCTGCGGAAGCGGGCTGGCGCTGGCGCATTCCGCTGCAGCACCGCACGGGCAACGGCTATGTGTTTGGCAGCCGGCACCAATCCGACGACGACGCGCGCGCCTCACTGCTCGCCGCAATGGAGGGGCCGCCGATCGCCGACCCGCGGCTGATCCGCTTCACTCCGGGCCGTCGTCGCCGAAGTTGGGACAGGAACGTCGTCGCCATCGGCCTGTCGAGCGGATTTCTCGAGCCGTTGGAATCGACCAGCATCCATTCGATCCAGAGCGGCATCGCCAAGCTGCTCGCGCTGTTTCCCCGCCAGAGCTGTGACCCGCTGCTGGCGACGCAGTTCGACACGATCCTCGCGCAGGAAATGGAGGGCATCCGCGACTTCCTGATCCTGCACTATGCGATGACTGCGGGGCGTGACGAGCCGATCTGGCGCGATTGCCAGGCGGTGACGCTGCCCGACACGCTCACCTATCGGCTCGACCAATTCCGTCACTCCGGCCGTATCGTGCTCTCGACCGACGAGCTGTTTCGCGACGCCAGCTGGTTCGCGGTGATGACCGGTCAGGGGGTGAATGCGGCGAGCTATAACCCCTTGATCGAGGGGATGAGCGACGCCGACAATGCGGCACTGCTCGATACCGTGCGCGCCGCGATCAGGAAGACGAGCGAGGGGATGCCCCCAATCGCGCGTCACGCCGCCCGCTGAATCAGCGCGGCCGGCCGCGAACGAAGAAATTGGCGGTCAGCCTCCCGAGACGCGGATCGGGGCTGAACGTCATTCCCGGAGGGATCATTCCCGAATGCAGCATGCACCCCTGATAGACGACCAGTCGATCGCGCACGCCTTCGACCCTCGCGATCTGGTCATAGGCGGCGTTCGAGGCGCTTACATATCCGGTCAGCTCGGCACTGTCCTTCTGCGCGGACGCGACGAAGACGGAAAGGTTCGCATCGGTAACCTGCTCGATACCAGTTGTGCGCTGCCGATAAAATGCGGTGCCGGTATTGGGGGTGTCGGAAAGATAGTGCAGGATCGCGAGATAATTGGGATCGGTCGAATCGAAATGCGGGACGCGTTGGACCGGCATCAACGTCTCGGGCGATGCGGTCACGATCGAGAAACTGGCCTCAAGCAGATCGAAGCCATTGACGTTGAACACACGATTGATGCGCGCGGCGAGCGACTGCAATGTTCGACGAACATAGGCCACCGCCGGCTTATCGGCAGCCGTGATGAACCGGCGCAGACCGGGGTAGAAATTCCCTTTCGCTGCCGGAAAGGGACCCATATCCGCCGCAATAGCACCAATCCGCCTGGCCTCGCCGCTATAGTTGTCGATGACGAGCAGCGGTGCTCGGGTGGTCCCGATATAACGGTGGTGAGCTTGGCTTACCTCGTTCATCGCTGTTCCCGGACTGCTGACGGCGCCTGATAACAGAGGGCGCGGCGGTCGCTGATCTCATCTTGTGTTCGATCCCGCAAAGGTCGAACATGACGTAATGGCGGAGCGGGAGGGATTCGAACCCTCGATACGGTTTTGCCGTATACTCACTTTCCAGGCGAGCGCCTTCGACCACTCGGCCACCGCTCCGCATGTCCCGGAAGACGCGCGACTAGCCTTTGCGCGCGAGGACGGCAAGCGCGACGATTGCCCTGTCGGCGATCGCCTGCCAAGCTCGGTCCATGCTGATCCCGATTTTCACGATCTTCGTGCTTATGGCCGTCGAACAAGCGGCCCCTGCCCCTTCGGATCCAGTCGCCGCTGACTGGAAATCCATTCCCGACGACCAGCTGATGGTGATGACGCTGCCGGGCGATCGGCAAGTCGTGATCCGGCTCGCGCCGCATTACGCGCCCGAGCATGTCGCCAACATGACGCGGCTCGCGCTCACGCATTGGTGGGACGGCACCAGCGTCTATCGCGTGCAGGACAATTGGGTGGCGCAATGGGGCGACGCCACCGAGAAGAAGCCGCTGCCCGCCGGCGTCGCCGCGCGTCCGGCGGCCGAATACGATATCGCGAGCTTCTCGCCCGCGGTGCGGCTGACGCGGCGCGACGCCTATTCGACCGCGTCCGGGATCACCGCCGACGGCTGGCCGGTGGCGACCGACGGAAGCCATGCGTGGCTCGCGCATTGCTACGGCACCGTCGGCGTCGCGCGCGATGTGTCGCCCGATACCGGGACCGGCGCCGAGCTGTTCACCCCGCTCGGTGGTTCGGCGCGGCGGCTCGACCGCAATTACACGATCGTCGGCCGGGTGATCGATGGGATGGACATCCTCTCCGCCCTGCCGCGCAGCCGTGCGGAGATGGGCATGTACGCGACACCCGCCGAGGCGACGCCGATCGTCTCGGTGCGGCTGGCGAGCGACATGCCGGCGGCCGAGCGCCCGCATTACCAGTATCGCGCCGCCGACAATCCGCGCTTCGCCGCGATGGTGGCGGCCAAGGCGAATCCGAAGCCGCCGACGGTGTCGCTGGGCGGCATCGACGTGTGCGACGTGCCGCTGGCGACGCGGCGGACGCCGGGCGGCTAGAGCCCATCGGTCTTCGATGGAAACAGTTCTCCTGCGAAAGCAGGAGTCCAGGTTAGCAACGTGTTATCGCCCGCGACTCTGGGCTCCTGCTTTCACAGGAGCACGGAGGGCGGCTATTTCCCCACCCAGTCGGCCACTTCGGCGGCGACCTGGTTGGCGGCCTGGTTGAGCGCCGCGCCGACCGGGGCCGCCGTAATCGACGCGACGGGGACGCGAGCCTCGAAGCGGCGCTTCTCGACCCCGGTCGCGCCCGAGCGCAGCAGCGCCGCGTCATAGGTCACCACCGCCTCGTGCGTTCCGGCATCGACGCCGAATTGCCTGAGCTCGCCGGTCAGCCGCGTGCCCGGATCGACGCGGGTCTGCTCGTTGCCGAGCACGACCCAATCGGTCTTCGCGGTGATCGTATCGGCCAGCAGCCGCGCGAACAGCTTGGCCGGTTCCTCGACCCATTGCGCGTCCTTGACATAGGCCACCGAAGTGTCGGTCGCCTGCACCGGCACGCGCTGCACCGCGATCTCCTGCGGCACCGCAGGGACGTTGACCGTCATGGTGTGACCGGGCGTCGCCGTCTCGGTCCTGCCGATCGGCGCGGGCGCGGCCGGCGTCAGCGTCAACAGCGACGGCGGCGGCTTGGCCCCGAAGCTGATGCAGCCGGACAGGAGCGCGATCGGCGCCAACGCCGACAGGACGAGCGATGTCTTCATGGGATCGCGCCTCATTTCTTGCCCTTGTAATCGGGCAGTTTCTGCGGGCCAAGAATCGAGCCGGCGCCGCCCTGGTTGATCTTCCGCGAAACCTCGGAAAGCGATTGCGACATGTCGCGCAGGTTGCGGATCAGCTCGTTGACGTTGGGGATCGTCTCCTTCGAGAAATCCTGCAGCCCCGGCCGCGCGTCCTGAATCGCCGCGTTCAGCGTCTCGGTGCTCTGCTTGGCGGAAACGATGGCGTCGTTGAGATTGGCGAGCGTCGGCTTGACGTTCTGATCGAGCACGCCGTTGGTCGTGGCGGCGAGGTCGCCGATCTTCTCGGCGGCGTCGCCGGCCTGCTGGATCGCGATCCGGGTCTGCGCCAGCGTCGCGGCGATTTCCGGCCCGCGATCGGCGAGCGCATCGGTCAGCCGGTTGGTGTTGGCGAGAATGCCCGCAATCGACGCCTGGTTACGATCGCCGAGCAGGATCGTCAGCCGTTCGGTCAGCGCCGAAAGCCGCTCGAGCAGCTGCGGCGCCGAGCTCAGGATCGCGCCCAGCCCGCCCTGCTTCGTCGGGATCACCGGAACGCCATAAGGGCATTCGCGCTTGGGATTTTCCTCTGGACAGCCGATCGGGGGCGCGCCCTTGACCCCGCCGTCGAGCGCGACCGTGCTGGTCCCGGTGAAGCTCGACTGGATCACTGCGGTGGTGCCCTGCAGGATCGGCGTCTCGCCGTTGATGCTGACACGCACGCGGACATATTGCGGATCGGGCTTCCACAGCTGGATGTCCTTCACCTGTCCCGACGGCACGCCCGAATAGGCGACCTGCGACCCCTTGGCGAGGCCATCGACCGATTGCTTGAAGAAGATGTCGTACTGCTTCTCCTCGCTCGAGCCGAGCCGCGCCAGCCAGACGGTGAACAGCGCCAGCACCGCAAGCAGGATCAGCACCACCGCGCCGACGAGGACATGGTTCGAACGGGTTTCCATCAGTCTTTCGCCCCTGCCTGTTCCTTCGCCCGGTCCCGCTCGATCGTGGCGGTGGCGGCGCGTCCGCGCGGGCCGTTGAAATATTCCTGAATCCAGGGATGGTCCATCGCCAGCAGTTCGGGAATCGTCCCCACCCCGATCACCCGCTTGTCGGCCAGCACCGCGACGCGGTCGCAAATCGCATAGAGCGTGTCGAGATCATGAGTGATCAGGAACACCGTCAGTCCCAGCGTCTTCTGCAGCGACAGGATGAGTTCATCGAACGCGGCCGCGCTGATCGGGTCGAGCCCGGCGGTCGGCTCGTCGAGGAACAACAGCTCGGGATCGAGCGCCAGCGCGCGCGCAAGGCCGGCGCGCTTCTTCATGCCGCCCGACAGCTCGGCGGGAAATTTCGGGCCGGCGTCGGCGGGAAGGCCGCTCATCACCACCTTATAGGCGGCGATCTGGTCGAGCAGGCTTTGATCGAGCTTCGGATAGAATTCGCGCAGCGGGACTTCGACGTTCTCGGCCACGGTCAGCGTCGAAAACAGCGCGCCGCCCTGGAACAGCACGCCCCAACGCTTGCGGATCTCGATCGCCTCGGTCTCCTCACGGCCGATCGTCGGTTCGCCGAACACGGTGATCTCGCCGGCGTCGGGGGTCTGCAGGCCGATGATCGTGCGCATCAGCACCGACTTGCCGGTGCCCGACCCGCCGACCACGCCCAGGATCTCGCCGCGCCGCACCTCGAGATCGAGGTCTTCGTGGATCACATGATCGCCGAAGCTGGTCTTCAGCCCATGGACGGTGATGATCGGCTCGCCCTTGACCCGCGCCATCAGATCCAGCCGATCCAGGTGAAGAACACCGCGAAGAAGGCGTCGAGCACGATGACCAGGAAGATCGCCTGCACCACCGCGGCGGTGGTGCGCAGGCCGACTTGCTCGGCGTCGCTTTCGACCAGCATTCCCTGGAAGCAGCCGGCGATGCCGATGATCGCGCCGAACACCGGCGCCTTGACGAGGCCGACGTAGAGGTCGGTGATCGGCACCACCTCGCGGATGCGCTCGATGAAGGTGACCGGCGGGATGTGCAGCGACGCCCAGCACAACAGGCCGCCGCCGACGATCGCGATCACCGACGAATAGAAGCCGAGCAGCGGCATCAGCACGATCGTCGCCAGCGTGCGCGGCACCACCAGCGCCTCCATCGGCGACACGCCGATCGTGCGCATCGCGTCGATTTCCTCGGTCAGCTTCATCGTGCCCAATTGCGCCGCGAAGGCCGAGCCCGAGCGGCCGGCGACCATGATCGCGGTCATCAGCACGCCGAGCTCGCGCAAGGTAATGCGGCCGATTAGGTTGATCGTCAGCACCTCGGCGCCGAACTGACGAAGCTGCACCGCGCCCTGCTGCGCGATGACGATCCCGATCAGAAAGCTCATCAACCCGATGATGCCGAGCGCCGAGACGCCGACCACCTCGAACCGATGGACCGTCGCGTTGAAGCGGAAGCGCGACGGATGGCGGATCACCGTCGCGAACGCGATCGCGGTGGCGCCGAGGAAGCCGAGCAGGCCGTAGAGCGTCCGCCCCGTCTCGACCACTGCCGCGCCGATCTCACCGACGACGCGGGTGAAGGAATTGTTATAGTCCGGCCTGACCGAGACCGGCTGGTCGGCGTTGCTGACTTGCTCCAGCAAATGCGCGCCGTCCTCGTCGAGTCCCACGACCCGCGCGTCGTGCGTGTCGGCGAAGCGATGGACCAGCCATGCGCCGACCGTGTCGATATGCTCGATGTGCGACAGGTCGAGCGCCTTCACCTCGCCCTGCCACGCCTTCAGCCGGTCGTCGAGGTCGCCGATGCACGCCAGCGTCAGGTTGCCCGAGAAGCGCAGCGTGCCCGCGCCCTGTTCCTCGCTGAAGTCGGCCATCGCGCTCATCGCGGCCACCTTTGATGCAAAGTCGCTGGATCGGCAAGCGTTTCGCGGCTCAGACCGCGATGCACCAAACCCAAACCGTTCGCCCTGAATAGGGGCTGAGCGAAGTCGAAGCCCGTATCGAAGGGCAGGCGGAGGCGCTCCCTACCTGTCCGTCGATACGCCATTTCGACTTCGCTCAATGGCTACTCGGGACGAACGGGGGTTTCGGAAGGGGGGCGCGCCGCTCTAAGGCACCGTCATGACCAAGCTCGCCATCTACGACATGGACCGCACGATCACCCATGCGCCGACCTGGACGCCGTTCCTGGTCTCGACCGCGCGGCGCCATGCGCCGTGGCGGCTGCTGCTGCTGCCCGCGGTGGTGTTCGCAATGCTCGGCTATACCGCGCGGCTGGTCGATCGCGCCGGGCTCAAGCAGACGATGCAGCGGCTGCTGCTCGGCGGCAAGCTGGCGCCCGAGGCGGTCGAGCGCGCCGCGACCGCGTTCGCCGACCGCATCGTCGCCACCGGCGTGTTCGCCGGCGCGCGCGAGCAGATCGCCGCCGACCGCGCCGCGGGTTACCGGCTGGTGATGGCGACCGCCTCCTACCGCTTCTACGCCTCGGCGATCGCCCAGCGGCTCGGCTTCGACGACATCATCGCGACCGAATCGGAGTTCGACGACTCGGGCTGGCTCGGCGCGACGATGATGGGCGAGAACGTCTACGGCCCCGCCAAGCTGCGCGCGATCGAGGCGTGGCTGGCGCACGAGCAGATCGACCGCAGCCGAGCGCACGTCCGCTTCTATTCCGACCATGTGTCCGACGCGCCCGCGCTCGAATGGGCCGACGAGGCGTTCGCGGTCAACGCGCACGGGCCGCTGAAGGCGCTGGCCAAGAAGCGCGGCTGGACCATCGTGGATTGGGAGCGGTAGGCCCCGGCCCCAGCCCCCTCCCCCGTTCGCCCTGAGCGAAGTCGAAGGGCGGGTTGCTTCAAGGTGCTTCGACTTCGCTCAGCACGAGCGGCTCTTCAGCGCAGTGGTTTCACACCAACACATCGACCGCATGGATCGCGAGCCCGACCAGCCCGCCGACAATCGTGCCGTTGACGCGGATATATTGCAGGTCGCGGCCGACGGTGTTCTCCAGCCGGCGCGTCACCGTGCCCGCATCCCAGCCGCGCACCGTCTCCGACACCAGCCGGACGATGCCGTCGCCATAGTCCGCCGCCAGCCCCACCGCCGCGCGGCGGACGAAGCGGTTGATCGTGGCGCGCAGCCGCGGCTCGCTCTGCAAGGTCTCGCCGAGCTGGCGCAGCGCGTCGCCGAACTGGCCGGCGAGCGCGGCGTCGGGCCGCCGCACCATCTTGAGCAGCCCGCCGCGCGCCTGCTCCCACACGCCCACCCACCACCGCTCGACCGCCGGATTGTCGAGGATCTCCGCCTTGATCCGCATCACTCGCTCGCGCATCCGCGGATCGTGCTGCAGGTCGTAGGCGAGCAAGTCGAGCGCTTCCTCGGCGCGCAGCCGGATCGGGTGGTCGGGATCGCGCACCAGGTCGCGCGCCAGCTTGTCGAGCCCGTCGATGATCTTGTTGGCGAGCGTCTCGTCGAGCCCGGTCCAGCGCATCAGCGCGCCGGCGCGCTCGTGGACCATGTCGCGGATCAGCCCCTCGTTGGCGGCGAGCGCGCGGTGGGCCCAGCGGATCACCGCGTCGATCAGCGGCACGTGGCGGCGCTCGGCCATCGCCGCGCGAAGGGCCTGGCCGAGCAGCGGCGCCACGTCCATCTCGCGCAATTGCCCGGCGAGCGCCGTCTTCACCATCCCGCCCAGCCGTTCCTGGTCGAGCGATTCGAGCATGTCGGCGATGAGGCGCGAGCCGCCCTTCCACAGCCGTCCGCGCTCGGGCGGGGCCGCCATGAACCGCCCGATCGCGCCCGCGACATCGACTCGCCGCATTCGCCGCGCGACCACCGGAGGCGTCAGGAAATTGGCGCGCAGGAACGCCGCGAGCGTGTCGCCGATCCGGTCCTTGTTCCTCGGCACGATCGCGGTGTGCGGGATCGGCAGGCCGAGCGGATGGCGGAACAGCGCCGTCACCGCGAACCAGTCGGCGAGCCCGCCGACCATCGCCGCCTCGGCAAAGGACCGCAGATAGCCGAACGCGGGCTGCTCGGGCTCGAGCGCGCGGGCGACGAAGAACAGCGCCGCCATCAGCACGAGGAGCCCCGCCGCCACCGCCCGCATCCGCACCAGACCCGGCGGGGGCGGCTCGGCGCGGGAGGGGAAGGCGAACGGGTTCATCGCCGAAACAATCCCCGAAAGCGGGGATTGTTCAAGCGTTTCGTTACTCGGCGGGCTGCGGGGCGTCCTCGTCGCCATGGTAGCCGATCGGCCGCGGCCCGGGTTTCTGGTCGATCACCGGGCTGCCGTCGTCGCCCGGCTGGTAGCTCAGCAGGCGCCGGCCGATCCGCGGGCCGATCCACTTCTCGGCGCCGACCGCCAGGCTGAAGCCCGCCGGCACGATCAGCAGCGTCAGCACCGTCGAGAGCGCAAGGCCGCCGATCACCGTGATGCCCATCGGGGCGCGCCACGAAGCGTCGCCGGTCAGCGAGATCGCGGTCGGGATCATGCCGGCGATCATCGCCACCGTAGTCATCACGATCGGCTGCGCGCGCTTGTGCCCCGCATCGACGATCGCGGTAAACTTGTCGACGCCCTTGTTCATCTCCTCCAGCGCGAAGTCGATCAGCAGGATCGAGTTCTTGGCGACGATGCCGAGCAGCATCAGGAGGCCGATGAACACCGGCAGCGAGGTCTGGTAGCCGAGCACGAGCAGCATCAGCAGCCCGCCCAGCGGCGCGAGCAGCAACGAGCCCATGTTGACGAACGGCGGCAGGAAGCGGCGATAGAGCAGCACCAGCACCGCGAACACCAGGAAGATTCCCGATAGCACCGCGACCATGAAGTTGTGCAGCATCTCGGCCTGCCACTTCGCCTGGCCGACTGTCATCTCATGCACGCCCTGCGGCAAGTGCTGCATGATCGGCAGCTCGTGGATCGCCTTCATCGCGACGCTGCTGACCACGCCGCTCTTCAAGTCGGCGCCGACGGTCAGCTGCCGCTCCTGGTTGAGGCGGTCGATCTGCGTCGGTCCGGCGCCGAAGCCGATATCGGCGACGACGCTCAGCGGCACCGAGCCGCCATTCTCCGTGGCCACCGGCAGGTTCTGGATGGTCGACAGCTTCTCGCGCGCATTCTCCGAAAGCGAGACGATGATCGGGATCTGCCGATCCGAAAGCGAGAAGCGCGCGCTGTTCTGCTCGATATCGCCGATCGTCGCGATGCGGATCGCGCTCGACAGCGCAGCCGTCGTCACGCCCAGGTCGGCGGCGATGTCGAGCCGCGGCCGGATCTGGATCTCGGGACGCTGGAGGTCGCCGGTGATGCGCGGCGCGACCACCGTCGGCAGCTTCGACATCTGCGCGACGAGCTTGACCGCGGCATCGTTGAGCTTCTTGGGATCGTCGCCGCCGAGCACGATGGTCAAGTCGCGACCGCTCGAGCCCCAGCCGTGCTGCGAGTTGAACGAGACCTGCGCGTCGGGGATCTTGCTCAGCGTGGGTCCGAGCGAGCGCTGGAACTCGACGCTGGTCATCGGCCTGTCGTCCGCCAGCGTCGCATCGACTCGGCCGTTGCCGACGAAGGCGCGCTGATAGACCTTGGTCACCTCGCCTTTCTGGGCGCGCAGCAGCTTGGCGACGCGATCGACCACCGCCTCGGTCTGTTCGAGCGTGCTTCCCGGCGGCATCGTCACGTTGGCGCGCACGGTGTCCTGATCCTGGTCGGGCTGGAAGGTCATCGGCAACATCGCGAAGCAGACGACGGTCAGGACGAGCGCGACCACGCCGCCGACGATCGGCACCCAGCGATGCCGGAGCGTCCAGCGCAGCGCGCCCGTGTAGAGGTCCATCAGCCAGCCCTCGCCATGCTTGGCCTGGCCGAAGGACTTGAGGAAATAGGCCGCGATCATCGGCGTCACCATGCGCGCGACGGCGAGGCTCATCAGCACCGCGGCGACGACGGTGAGGCCGAAATTCTTGAAGAACTGACCCGAGATGCCCGGCATCAGCCCGACGGGCAGGAACACCGCGACGATCGACATGGTCGTCGCGAGCACCGCCAGCCCGATCTCGTCGGCGGCGTCGATCGCCGCCTGATAGGCCGATTTGCCCATCCGCATGTGGCGCACGATATTCTCGATCTCGACGATCGCATCGTCGACCAGCACGCCCGCGACGAGGCTCAAGGCGAGCAGCGTCATCTGGTTGAGCGTGAAGCCCAGCAGGTCCATGAACCAGAAAGTCGGGATCGCCGACAAGGGGATCGCCAGCGCCGAGATCACCGTCGCGCGCCAGTCGCGCAGGAACAGGAACACCACCACGACGGCGAGGAACGCGCCCTCGATCATCGCGTCGATCGCGGACTTGTATTGCTCCTCGGCATATTTGACGTTGTTGTTGAGCAGCTCGAAATGGACCTTGGGATTCTGCTTTTCGAGCTCCTGCAGCTTCGCCTGCGCGCCGTGGAAGACGCTGACGTCCGAATAGCCCTTGGCGCGCTGGAAATCGAAGCTGACCACCGGATAGCCGTTGATCTTCGACGACGAGGTCGGCTCGGCGTAGAGGTCCTTGACGGTCGCGATGTCGGCGAGCCGAACCGTGCGGCCGCCGCCGACCGAAATCCGCGTCTGGCTGAGCTCGTAGGCGGTGTCGGCGTTGCCGATCACGCGGACCGCCTGCTCGGAGCCGCCGATCTCCGCCTTGCCGCCCGCGGCGTTCATGTTGACCTGGCGGAGCTGCTGGTTGACCTCGCTCGCGGTCAGCCCCTGCGCCTGGAGCCTGGCGGGATCGAGGATGACGCGGATTTCGCGAGTCACGCCGCCGTTGCGGCTGACCGCCGACATGCCCGGGACCGACAGCAGCGCCTTGGTCACGTCGTTGTCGATAAACCAGCTCAATTGCTCGATCGTCATGTCGGTGGCGACCGCCGAATAGCTGGCGATGTCGTTGTCGCTCGCGGTATCGACGCGGCCGACCTGCGGCTCGAGAATGCCGTCGGGAAGATCGCCGCGGATCCGCTGGATCGCGCTGCGCACGTCCTCGACCGCGCGGTCGATCGGCGTGCCGATCTGCAGCTGGACGATCGTCTGCGATTCGCCCTCGGTGATCGTCGAGGTCAGCTGGTCGATGCCCTGCAGGCTCCTGACCGCCGCCTCGACGCGCTGGGTGATCTGCGTCTCCATCTCGGCCGGCGCGGCGCCAGGCTGCTGGATGTCGATCCACACGATCGGAAAGTCGATGTCGGGATCGTTGTTCACGTCCATCGACATGAAGCTGACGATTCCCGCCAGCGTCAGCGCGACGAACAGGACGATCGGCGGAACCGGGTTGCGGATCGACCAGGCCGAGATGTTGCGGAAGTTCATCGCGGATCAGCCTTGCGGTTTGACGAGCTTGTGATCGACCTTCTGCCCGGGATTGAGGAACGCGCCTGCGGTCACCACGACATGTTCGGTGCCGTTGAGACCGCTGGCGATCGCCACGCCCTCGTCGGAGACGACGCCGGTCGTGACGTCGCGGCGCACCACCTTGTTGTCAGCGTTGACGATATAGACGTAATTGCCCTTTTCGTCGCTCAGCACCGCCGACTGCGGCAGCAGCGGCGCCTGCGCGGAGCCGGCCCGGATCGTCGCCGAGGCGAAACCGCCCGGCCGCAATTCCTTGTGATAGGGAATCGCGATCTTGGCGATGCCCTGGCGCGTCTGCGGATCGATGATCGGCTCGACTTCCCAGACATGCCCCTCGTAGCTCTTGCTCGATCCGACCGGCGCCACCTGCGCCGGGACACCGACCGAGACGCGCGCGAGATCGCTCTCGCTGAGCAGCGCGTCGAGCTCCATCTCGCCGTCCTTGGCCATGCGGAACAGGGCCCCGCTGTTCGGATTGACGATCTGTCCCGGCTCGGCGCCGCGAGTGAGGATCAGCCCGGCCGCCGGCGCGCGGATGTCGAGCTGCGCGTTCTGCGCGCGCGTTTCGGCGAGCTGCGCCGCGGCGACATGCACCTTGGCCACGGCGGCATCGCGCGTCGCGGTGAGCTGGTCGATGTCGGCCTTCGAGATGAATCCGCCGCTCACCAGTTTCTGCGCGCGGTCGAGATTGGCCTGCGCGAGCTGCGCATCGGCCTGCGCGACCTTGACCTGTGCGGCGAGCGAGGCCGCGGTCTGCGTCTGCACCGAACGGTCGATCGTCGCGAGCACTTGCCCAGCCTTGACCCAGTCGCCCGGATCGACGAGCACGCGCGTCACCATGCCGCCCTGTCCCGCGACGCCGACCGGCATCTCGCGCCGCGCGGCGAGCGAGCCCGTTGCCGAGATGAGGTGCGCCACCGTCTGGCGGCCGGGAACCATGACGCTGACGCTCGGGACCTGGTCGACCACCGACGTCGTCGCGGCGGGCTTCTTGTGCGGTGCGAAAACGGCATAGGCGACGATCGCCAGCACGACCACCACGAGCGCGCCCAGCACCCAGCGTCGCCGCCGCGGCCGCTCCTCGTAATCGGGAAGCGCGAGACGGTCCCCCCCGCCGATCTGCCCCGGTTCGTAATTCATGTTCTTCACTTTCCCGTCCCGGCTGTTGCCGTCGCCTTGCGAAGTTGGTGTATTATAGAAATATATCACCGAGCTCAAGCGGTCTTTCGGGCGAACGCGCCCTGCCCGTTTTTCGCGTCTTCCGCAAGCGTCTCGATCGTCTGTTCCGGATCGGAAACGATTGCCGGCCCGCAGCAAACCCGCCGATGAACAACGGCTTGGCGGTTCGTTCAGCCGAGGTTGCGCCGGAGCGCCGCATCGTCGACACCATCACGATCACTCGACTTTGAGGGGACCAGATGATGCACAAATGGATGGCTCTGGCGGCACTCGCCGCGATCCCGGGCTTCGCCACGACGGCGGCGGCGCAGGCGACGGCGCCCGCGATCCTGCCCGACGGCACGATCCTCGACGTGACGGCGACCGGCCGGACCACGCGCACGCCCGATCTCGCGACGATCGACGCCGGCGTGGTGACGCAGGCGGCGACCGCCGCGGCGGCGCTAAGCGACAATTCCGCGCGGATGGCCAAGGTCCTGGCGGCGCTGAAGAAAGCCGGCGTCGAGAGTCGCGACATCGCCACCTCGACGGTGCGGCTCAACCCGCAATATCGCTATGCCGAAAACCAGCCGCCGGCGATCACCGGATATCAGGCGACCAACACCGTGACGGTCAAGTTCCACGACATCGCCAAGGCCGGCGGCATCCTCGATGCGCTGGTCGCCCAGGGTGCGAACCAGATCGACGGCCCCAATTTGTCGCTCGCCAACCCCGATGCGGCGCTTGACGAGGCCCGCACCGACGCGGTCGCCCGCGCCCGCGCCCGCGCCGAGCTCTACGCCAAGGCGGCGGGGCTCAGCGTTTCGCAGATCGTCTCGATCGACGAGAATGGCGAGAATGCCGGCGCTCCGCCGCCGCGCCCGATCATGTTCGCCCGTGCCGAGGCCGCGGCGCCGAAGACCGACATCGAGCCCGGCCAGACCGACGTGACGGTGACGCTGTCGGTCCGTTTCCTGCTCAAGTGACGAAAAAGGGCCGCCCGCGCCCCCGGACGGCCCTTTTTTTCTCCAACCCGTCGAACGCGCGTCAGCGCACCGTGCCGCGCCGGATCAGGTTGACGATCGCCAGGAGGATGATCGCGCCGATCAGCGACGTGATGAAGGTAGTGACGGTGATCCCCTGATTGATCCCGCCGCCGAAGATCAGCGACGCGATGAACGCGCCGACGATGCCGACGACGATATTGAGCAGAATGCCTTGCTGCGCGTCGGTGCGCATGACCAGGCTGGCGAGCCAGCCAACGATGCCGCCGACGATGAGCCATATGATGATGCTGACCATGGTCTCGTCCCTCCGTTCTTTCCCCGCTCACCGGGGCCGGCAGGAATGACGCGCGACGAATGATTTAGTTCCGGTGGCGTTTCAATTGCCGACGGGTGCGGCAGCGAATCCTCAATATTTCTGCTGGCGTTCGTACAGCGAGCGATAATGCTGGATTCGCGTCACGCGCAGGCCCGGCATGCCCGAGCGGTCGATCGCGCGTTGCCAGCTGGCGAATTCCTCGACGGTGAGGCCGTAACGATCGCACACCTCGTCCACCGTCAACAGGCCGCCGTTCACCGCCGCGACGACCTCCGCCTTGCGCCGCACCACCCAGCGGGTCGTGTCGGGCGGCGGCAGCGTGTCGAGCGTCAGCGCTTCTCCGAGCGGGCCGATCACCTTTGCGGGACGGATTTTCTGGTTTTCGATCATGCAGTCCTCTTGGGAGCGGGGGCTCCGGGTTACTCCAGCGAACGCACCCTATCGGGCGGGGTTGAACAGGGTTTAAAATGCCAAGGTAAACGGCGGCTTCATCTGTCCGCCGGTCGCGCCGACGCCTCCTTCCATCGCCTCAACTGGCAGGCCATCGCCTGATTGAACGCGCCGTGCGCGGGCGCGAGCAGCGTCGCCTCGACAGCGCCCGCAGGAACGCGGGACTGAAAGAAGATCGCGGTCGGGCTCGCCGCCTGGCGCGCCGCGACGCCGACCAGCATCACCGCGAAATCGGCGGTGAGCGGTGCGGCGACCCCATGCCTGCCGATCGGAGGAAAGCCCAGATTCACTGCCCCACGCCCCTGTTGCGACTCGATTCCGGGGGCACCCTAGCGGCAAGGTCCTCAACGTCCGGTAAAGCCGGCCGCAACGTCTCGTAAAGGCGGCCGCTTTGCGTCGGCGCGGCGCTTCGACTATGGCGCGCGGCGATGATCGAAGGCGATTTCCAGCTCGGGCCCAATCCGTCCGCCAAGCGCATCGTCGTCGCCATGTCGGGCGGCGTCGACAGCTCGGTGGTGGCCGCGCTCGCACATGCGACCGGCGCCGAGACGGTCGGGGTGACGCTCCAGCTCTACGACCATGGCGAAGCGGTCGGTCGCGCCGGATCGTGCTGCGCGGGCCGCGATATCCGCGACGCGCGCGCGGTGTGCGACCGGCTCGGCATCGCGCATTACGTCTTCGACCACGAAAGCGCATTCCGCGACGCGGTGATCGACGATTTCGCCGACGAATATCTTGCCGGGCGCACCCCGATCCCCTGCGTCAAGTGCAACATGGGGCCGAAGTTCACCGACCTGTTCGCGCTCGCCCGCGAGCTCGGCGCCGATTGCCTCGCGACCGGCCATTACGTCCGCCGCGTCGAGGGCTCCGCCGGGCCCGAGCTCCACCGCGCGCTCGATCCGGCGCGCGACCAGAGCTATTTCCTGTTCGCCACCACGGCCACGCAGCTCGATTTCCTGCGTTTCCCGCTCGGCGGCCTGCCCAAGCCGCAGGTCCGCGAGATCGCCGCCGAGCTGGGGCTTTGCGTCGCCGCCAAGCCCGACAGCCAGGACATCTGCTTCGTCCCCGACGGGGATTATGCGCGGCTGGTGAAGAAGCTCCGGCCCGAGGCGGATACGCGCGGCGACATCGTCGACCAGGCCGGCCGCAAGCTCGGCGAGCACAAGGGGCTGATCCACTTCACCGTCGGCCAGCGTCGCGGGCTGGAGATCGGCGGGCATCCCGAGCCGCTCTACGTGGTCCGGCTCGAGCCCGAAACGAAGCGCGTCGTGGTCGGCCCGCGGACGGCGCTGGCGGTATCGGCGGCGCGGCTCACCCGGATCAACTGGATCGGCGGCGATCATGCGGGGCCGCTCGCCGCCAAGGTCCGTTCGCTGGCCAAGCCCGTCCCGGCGCGGCTGGAGGGCGACCGCGTGCTGTTCGATGCTCCGGAATACGGCGTCGCGCCCGGCCAGGCGGCGGTGCTCTACGCCGGCGACCGCGTCCTCGGCGGCGGCTGGATCGCCGAAACCGAGCCGGCGCAGGTGGTAGCGCTCGCGGCCTGACCACGTGTGCTCCTGCGAAAGCAGGAGCCCAGGGAACAAAGCGATTCGCCTGCGACTCTGGGCTCCTGCTTTCGCAGGAGCACCATTCCTTCAGACGTATTCAGTGCCTCAGCGGCTCCGGCTGGCACCCGAGTTCCGGATCGAACCGCACCGACCGGCTGACCAGCAGCGGGACCGAAGCGGTGACGGTGCGCGTCCCGGGATCGTCGGACAGGCGGATCACTTCCATCCCCGGCTCGAAATCCTTGTAGCAGCTGGCGAGCGGCCGCCCCTCGATATAGCGGCATCCGCACGCCACCCGCGCGCCGTAACCGACCCCGAGCTCCAGCTTGGGCTTCTGCGACAGCGCATAGCCGATCACCGCGACCGCCAGCACCAGCAGGATCGCGATCGGCGCCCCAATCAGCAGCGTGCGGCGGCTTGCCTTCATTACGCACCCGTCTAAGCTCGATCGGTGCGCTTGAAAACCGTCCTTGCCGCCGCGCTCTCGACGGCGCTCGCCGCTGCGGCGGCGCCGGCGCGCGAGCCGCAGGCGCCCGCCCGGCTGATCGCCCCGCTCTTCACCCCCGGCCAGGGCACGCGCGCGGTGCTGCTGATCGAGGACGGCAAGGTCGCCGCGAAGCGCTACGCGCCGGGCTTCTCCGACGCCAACCGCTTCATCAGCTGGTCGATGGCGAAGACGGTCACCGGCTTCCTGATCGGGATGCTGGTCCATGACGGCAAGCTCAAGCTCGACGCCCCCGCGCCGATCGCCGAATGGCACCGCCCCGGCGACCCGCGCGCCGCGATCACCCTGCGCGAGCTGCTCCAGATGCGCTCGGGCCTCCAGCATATCGAGGTCGGCGATCCGATCGAGCATTCGGACACCAACCAGGTGCTGTTCGTCGGCGGCACCCAGGACATGGCCGCGCGCGCGATCGCCAAGCCGCTCGCCGCCAAGCCCGGCACCAAGTTCAACTACAGCTCGCTGACCACGATCATCCTGTCGGAGATCATCACCCGCACGCTGACGCCGAGTCACGACCCGCGCGTGCGCGCCGCCGCCTATCGCCGCTTCGCCCACGACCGGCTGTTCAAGCCCGCCGGCGTCACAAGCGCGTTCCTCGAATTCGACGGGTCGGGCACGCAGATCGGCGGCTCGCTGATCTACATGACGCTCGACGACTGGGGGCGGATGGGCACGCTGCTGCTCGACGGCAAGGCCGAGGACGGCACGCAGGTGATCCCGCCCGACTGGCTCGCCTTCATGAAGACGCCCTCGCCGCTCAACCCCGAATATGGGGCGCAGGTCTGGCTCAACCGGCCGGGCGGGCTCGACGGCGCGCCGGCGCTGTTCCCCGGCCATGGCCCGGAGACCGTGGCGTCGATGGTCGGCCATCTCGGCCAATATGTCATCGCCGGCGCCGGCCGCGATCCCGATGCGCCGGCCGTGACGCATTCGCTGGTGCTGGTCCGGCTCGGCAAGACGCAGGACGGCCCGGCGCTGGAACCGGTCCGGCGCGAACTGGGCGATATCGTGGGAGCGCTGATCCAATGATCGACCGTATCGGGCATATCAATATCCGCACCCCGCTGCTCGAGGAGACGCTGGCGTTCTACGAAGCGCTGTTCGACCTGAGGCGCGGCCCCGCTTCGACCATGGCCGACCAGAGCCGCAACGCCTGGCTCTACGACCGCGACGGCCGCGGCATCATCCATGTCAACATGCCGCCCGACGGCGAGCCGGTGCCGCCGGTCGGCGCGCGCGGCCGGATGGACCATGTCGCCTTCGACTGCCGCGATCCCGACGCGACGGAGGCGCGGCTTACCGCGCTCGCCATTCCCTACCTCCGCCGCGAGACGCGCGTTCCCGGCCTGACGCAGATCGTGCTCAAGGACCCGAACGGCATCAACCTCGAGCTCGCCTTCGGCACCGAGCGCGCGCTCGATCCGACACGCGCGGCGCGCTGAGGATCAGAGCGAAAAGCTCCCCTCGATCACCGTCACGCAGCGCCCGCCGAGCACGACGGTGTCGCCCTCCAGCCGGCAATCGAGGCGCCCGCCGCGCGCGCTCGCCTGGAAGGCGGTGAAGCGGTCGCGGCCGAGCCGCTGCGCCCAATATGGCACGACCACCGCGTGCGCCGAGCCGGTGACGGGGTCTTCGTCGACGCCGGCGCCGGGCGCGAACATGCGGCTGACGACGTCGGTGCCGCGGCCGGGCGCGGTGACGATCGCCTGATGGTCGCCGGTCGCGGCGAGCGCGCGCAAGTCGGGGCGGACGGCGCGCACCGCCTCTTCCGACTCGAGCACGACCACGCCGTAGCCGCCTTCGCGCCACAGCGTCGCGACCACGTTCGCGACGCCAAGCGCCGCCACCACCTCGGGCAACGGCTTGGGCGACGGCGCCCAGGCCGGGAGCGCGAGCTCATAGCCCGATCCGGCGCGCGAGACGGTGAGCACGCCGGCCTGCCGCGTGCGGAAGCGCACGGCCGATCGCGCCGGATCGGACCCGAGGAGAAAATGCCCGCTCGCCAGCGTGGCATGGCCGCACAATCGCACCTCGTCGCCGGGGGTGAACCAGCGCAATTCGCAATCCGCCTCGCCGCTCGCGTCGGGAACCAGGAAGGCGGTCTCGCTGAGGTTGTTCTCCGCCGCGATCTTCTGCAGCGTCGCGTCGTCGAGCCATGCATCGAGCGGCATCACCGCCGCCGGATTGCCGGTGAACGGCGCGTCGGCGAAGGCGTCGATCTGGGCGAATGCGATTCTCATGGAAGCTCCCATGTGCGCGATGCGACGGCTGTAATGGTCACAGCCGCTTGCCGAACCAATGCGGGGTGACGTCGGCCTCGATCAGCGGGTTGTCGGTATCGACATGGCCTTCCGGATCGAGGTGGATCAGGATTTCCACCTTGGGAAAGACTGCGTGGATCCGTGCCTCGACTTCGTCCATCACGTCGTGCGCATCGGCGACGCTCATGTCGCGCGCGACGTACATATGGAATTGCGCGAAGTCGTGTGCGCCCGATCGCCGCGTGCGGAAATCGTGAATGCCGCGCAGCTCGGGGTGCCGTGCCGCCACCTCCAGGAAGCGCGCGCGCTCCTCCTCGGGCCACTCCTTGTCCATCAGCTGGTCGATCGCCTCGACCGAGGCCTGGAATGCGCCCCAGGCAAGCCACAGCGCGATGCCGATGCCGAAGATCGGATCGGCCTGCCGCCAGCCGAGATACTGGTCGAGCGCCATCGCGGCGATCACCGACACGTTGAGCAGCACGTCGGTCTGGTAATGAATATTGTCCGCCCGGATCGCGACCGATCCGGTCTTGCGGATGATATGCCGCTGATAGGCGACCAGCAGCACCGTGACGCCGATCGCCAGCACCGAAACGCCGATCCCGACCGCGGCGTCCGAAGTCGGCGCGGGCGTGCTGAGCCGCAGCACCGCTCGCCAGGCGATTGCGACCGCCGAGGCGGTGATCAGCGCGACCTGGAACAGCGCCGCCAGCGCCTCCGCCTTGCCGTGGCCGAAGCGGTGGTCCTCGTCCGCCGGCGAGGCGGCGAGCCACACGCCGTAGAGCGTCACCAGCGAAGCGAGCAGGTCGAGCCCCGAATCGGCCAGCGAGCCGAGCATCGCCACCGACCCGGTCAGCCACGCGGCGACCGCCTTGGCGACGATCAGCACGCAGGCGGTGGCGACGCTGGCGACCGCTGCCCGTGTCGCCAGCGGCAGCGCGCGCCGGACTTGCTCGGCGGCGGCCGGGGTCATGGATAGAGCAATCCCTCGCCCCAGCTGTCACCGGCGCGGGTGAACAGCCGGCGCTCGTGGAGCCGGTGGGGACGGGCCTGCCAGAACTCGATTCGCTCGGGCACGACGCGATAGCCCGACCAGTTCGGCGGGCGCGGCACCTCGCCGCCTTCGAACCGCGCCTTCATCGCCGCGAAGCGCGCCTCGAACACCGCGCGATTATCGAGCGGGCGCGACTGGTCCGACGCCCAGGCGCCGATCTGCGAATCGCGGCCGCGAGTCGCGAAATAGGCGTCTGCTTCGGCGGCGCTCACCGCCTCGACAGGCCCCTCGATGCGGACCTGCCGGCACAGCGACTTCCAGTGGAACAGCAAGGCGGTGCGCGGGTTGGCGGCGAGCTCGCCCGCCTTGCGGCTGTCGAGGTTGGTGTAGAAAACGAACCCCGCCGGCCCGTGATCCTTGAGCAGCACCATCCGCACCGACGGGCGCCCTTCGGCATCGGCGGTGGCGACCGCCATGGCGTTGGGTTCATTGGGCTCGCTGGCCCGCGCCTCGGCGAACCAGGCATCGAACAGGGCAAAGGGATCGTCGGCCATGCCGGGGCTTTAGCGCTTGATGCTCGCTGGCGAAAGCGGCACCACCCTCCAGCGCCGTTCCGGCGATGCTGCGCGTCGCCGGAACCCTGGGCGCTTCGACCCACTGCCTCACCGGCCACCCAACGGCAGTAGCTTGTGGGTGGCCGGGCGGGGGAGCGGGCTGGCGCCGCATCCCTCGAATAGCGCCGATTGACTCCGTGGCGGATTCGGCTAAAGCGCCACGCCTTGCCCGGCACGCACGCGCGCCGGGTCTCGTCCGAGACAGCGGGTGCCGTTCGCGGCTTAATCTCCCGCCGAGACGGGGAAACGGATTTCAAGGGCCGGCGCTTGCCGGTCTGCCGCGTCCATGCGGCGCCCTTCCCCATCGCAGGACAAACCGGGTGCGGGTCCGCCCTCACCCGGCGTGTAACCGGGCTCCTTTCGGGGAGTCCAAACGTGGAGAATGGCATGGATCGTGCTCAAAAGACCGAGGCCGTTGCCGAACTGAACCGCACCTTCAACGAGGTCGGCGTGGTGGTCGTCACCCGCAACCTCGGGCTCACCGTCGCGCAGTCGACCGAGCTTCGGATCAAGATGCGGGAAGCCGGCGCGACCTACAAGGTCTCGAAGAACAAGCTTGCCAAGATCGCGCTCAAGGACACCGATTATGCCGGGATCAGCGACCTGCTGACCGGTCCGGTGGGCCTTGCCACCTCGACCGATCCGGTCGCCGCCGCCAAGGTGGCGTCGGACTTCGCGAAGGCCAACGACAAGTTGGAAATCGTCGGCGGTGGCATGGGGGCGACCGTCCTCGACAAGGCCGGTGTCACCGCACTCGCCTCGCTGCCGTCGCTCGACGAGCTGCGCGCCAAGATCGTGGGCCTCGTCCAGGCGCCCGCGACCAAGCTCGCCCAGCTCACGAATGCTCCGGCATCGAAGCTGGCGCGCGTGTTCGCCGCCTATGGCGACAAGGACGCCGCCTGATCGCACAGGCAAGCCGATATCGTTTGTTTTGAACCGATTGGGGCAGATGAGCCCCGCATGGAGACTTGAAAAATGGCAGACCTCAACGCGCTGGTTGACCAGCTTTCCGAACTGACCGTCCTCGAGGCGGCTGACCTTGCCAAGCTTCTCGAAGAGAAGTGGGGCGTCTCGGCGGCTGCGGCCGTCGCGGTCGCCGGCCCGGCCGCCGGTGGTGCCGCTGGCGGCGCCGCTCCGGCCGAAGAGAAGACCGAGTTCGACGTGATCCTCACCGGCGACGGTGGCAAGAAGATCAACGTCATCAAGGAAGTCCGCGCCATCACCGGCCTGGGCCTGACCGAGGCGAAGGCTCTCGTCGAGGGCGCGCCGAAGGCCGTCAAGGAAGGCGTCAACAAGGACGAGGCCGAGAAGCTCAAGGCCCAGCTGGAAGGCGCCGGCGCGACCGTCGAGCTGAAGTGATTTCGGCATAGCCGAAATCATCCCCGCGAAAGCGGGGATCCAGAGCAAAAGAAGGGGCGGCTTCCGCGAGGAGGCCGCCCTTTTTTCCTGTCACATTGGAGCAACGCGCGCCAAAGCCGAGGAACGCCAAAGCCGAGCCGTTCGCCCTGAGCTTGTCGAAGGGCGATTTGGCGAAGCCGTGCGTCGACCAGCTCAGCACGAACAGCTCGGCACGTCCCACCGGACGGCCCCTGCGGCACGGTGGCCCCCGGAACAAGTCCGGGGCGGCGACGCTCACTGCTTCACTGAAACCACATGCGGATGCGCCGTCACCGCGTCGAACATGCGCGGCGGCACGTCGAGCCAGAAGGGCCGCATCCGCTCGCCGGCATTGGGAACGATCCCGACCACGAAGCTTTCGGCGCTCTGTCCTTCGCCGTCCGGCCAGCGGTAGCGCGTGTCGACCCCGACGATCGGGACGAACATCGGGCGGCCCTTCACGCTCACTACGCTGATCGCGTCGCGGGGCAGCATCGCCAGCGCGCGCAGCCGCCGCTCCTCGCCGGGCGCCAAGCCGAACGGCGGCGCAGAGGGCCGCTCGGCCGCGTCGGCGAACAGCGCCTGGAGCGCCGCATCGTGCTGCTCCCCGGCGGTGACGAGTTCGACCCGGACGCGCACGTCGCCGGCGGGCGCGTCTCCGGCATTGCGGACGACCAGCTCGTAATCGACCGCCGCGCTGGTGAGATTGGCGCCGGCGCGGCGCGGCGTGAAGGCGATCTCGAGCCGCGGCCGCGCCGTCGAACCCGGCACTCGGCGTGAGGGAGGAGGAGGAGGAGGAGGAGGCGACGACGGGGCGAGCGACGGCTCGGGTGCCGAGGGCGCGACCCAATCGTCCTCGTCGCCCCACCCGGCAGCGGTCGAGGCGCCGGTCGCGCTGCGTCGCACGAACCACAGCACCACGCCAAGCGCGGGCAGCAGCAGGAGCGCGATGAACAGCGCGATCCACAGCAGCGAATGACGCGGCGACGCGGCGGCGGGCGCTGGCGCCATCGCGACAGCAGGCGGCGCTGCCGTGGCGGCCGGGGACGGCGGCGCGGAGGGCGGAGCCGCGCTCGGCGTCGCGCTCGGCTTCGGAGTCGGAATGGGCGTCGGCGTCGGAGTCACGCTTCGCGCGGGACGGGGCGCCGGCGTCCGCACGGCGCGCGGGGTCGGCGTTGGGCTGGGCAGCGGACGGATCGGAATCACCGGTGCAGGCGCCGGCGTCGGCGTCGGCGTCGGCGCGGGGACCGGCAGCGGCATCGGCGTCGTCCGGCGCGGCGCGATCGAGAAATTGTCGAGCCCCGGCAAGGTCTGCGGCAGCTGCGTGTTCTGCGGCGGCGCGCTCTGCTGGGCCGTCTGCGCGATCGCGGGCATGGCGACACCCGCCATCAGCACGGCGGTCAACAGGCGGCGGGAGTGCGGTATCGGCAAGGGTAATGCGAAGGTCATCATCGGTCCGGGTGGTCAGCGCCGCCCTAATCGCCGCAAGCTGAATGGTTGCCAACCGCTCAATCGCTGCGCGCGCGACGAGGTGAATTTCCTTCGCGGGGTGTCGCACAATTGACACGGCGGGAACGTCTTCCTATATCGCGGCCATCACCACGATCTTCCGGGAAATGATGCGTCGTCGCGCAACGCATCGGGCGAATTGGATTTCGTGGTTTCACGACGCTTGGAGCTGCGGTTTTCCCGATGACGGAGAACACGCGGCTTTTTGCGTCGTTTGGCGCGCCCCCTTCCGGTGGCATCCGGATGTGCGATTCGATCTAGAGGGCGAAAACTCCACATGGCGACCAAGGCAATCGACAGCGGGACGCGCAAGCGCCGCATCCGCAAGGTGTTCGGCGATATCCACGAAGTGGTGCAGATGCCGAACCTGATCGAGGTTCAGCGCGAATCCTACGAACAGTTCCTTCGGTCCGATCCGTCGATCGGCTATGTCTCGGGCCTCGAGAAGACGCTGCGCAGCGTGTTTCCGATCCGCGACTTCGCCAGCACCGCCGAGCTCGATTTCGTCAATTACGAGCTCGAGCCGCCCAAGTTCGACACCGACGAGTGCCGCCAGCGCGGCATCACCTATGCCGCGCCGATGCGCGTCACCCTGCGCCTGATCGTGTTCGAGGTCGATCCCGATACCGAGGCCCGTTCGGTCCTCGATATCAAGGAGCAGGACGTCTATATGGGCGACATGCCGCTCATGACCGAGAACGGCACCTTCCTGATCAACGGCACCGAGCGCGTTATCGTTTCGCAGATGCACCGCTCGCCTGGCGTGCTGTTCGACCATGACCGCGGCAAGACCCACTCGTCGGGCAAGTACCTTTTCGCGGCGCGCGTTATTCCCTATCGCGGCTCGTGGCTCGATTTCGAGTTCGACGCCAAGGACATCGTCAACGTCCGCATCGACCGCAAGCGCAAGCTGCCGGTCACTTCGCTGCTCTATGCGCTCGGCCTCAACAGCGAGGAAATCCTCAATTATTTCTACAACCGCGTCACCTTCGTCCGCGGCGAGGGCGGCTGGCAGATCCCGTTCGCGCCGGAGAACTGGCGCGGCGTCAAGCCGACCTACGACATCGTCGATGCCAAGACCGGCGAGGTCGTCTTCCCCGCCGGCCAGAAGATCTCGCCGCGCGCCGCCAACAAGGCGGGCAAGGACGGGCTCGAGACGCTGCTGATCCCGACCGAGGAGATCTTCGGCCGCTATTCGGCCTATGACCTCGTCAACGAGAAGACCGGCGAGATCTATATCGAAGCCGGCGACGAAGTATCGGCCGAGAATCTCGAGAAGCTCGACAAGGCGGGCATCGACCGCATCGAGCTGCTCGACATCGACCATGTCACCACCGGCCCGTGGATCCGCAACACGCTCAAGGCCGACAAGGCCGAGGAGCGCGAGCAGGCGCTGTCGGACATCTACCGCGTCATGCGCCCCGGCGAGCCGCCGACGCTGGAGACCGCCGAGGCGTTGTTCGCCGGCCTGTTCTTCGATCCCGACCGCTACGACCTCAGCGCCGTCGGCCGCGTCAAGCTCAACATGCGCCTCGACCTCGACGCCGAGGACAC
>DASTWI010000036.1:0-18349 GCA_035776635.1 Sphingomonas sp.
TGTGCTCCCGCGAAGGCGGGAGCCCAGACTGGGTCCCCGCCTTCGCGGGGACACAACTGGAGACCAGGCGGATGACAAAACCCGGCTTCGTCTACATCATGGCGAGCGGGCGTAACGGAACGATCTACATCGGCGTGACCAGCGACCTGCCGGCCCGGGTATATCAGCACCGCAACGGCTTGGTCGAAGGGTTCACGAAGAAATACGGTTGCAAGCTTCTGGTCTGGTTCGAGGCGCATGACGATATCGAGAATGCCCGCCACCGCGAGCTGCAGATGAAGAAATGGAACCGGCAGTGGAAGCTGCGCGAGATTGAGGAAATGAACCCCGACTGGGACGATCTGTTCGAGTCACTGTTTTGAAGCTCCCTTGTGCTCCCGCGAAGGCGGGAGCCCAGACTGGGTCCCCGCCTTCGCGGGGACACAAGGAAGGGATGGAGATTAGATGAGCATTCTCGTCGACAAGAATACCAAGGTCATCACCCAGGGCATGACCGGGGAGACCGGCAGCTTCCATACCCAGGCGGCGCTCGATTACGGGACGCAGATGGTCGGGGGCGTGACGCCGGGGAAGGGCGGCCAGACGCATCTCGGGCTGCCGGTGTTCGACACCGTCGCCGAGGCGAAGAGCAAGACCGGCGCCGACGCCAGCGTCATCTATGTCCCGCCGCCCTTCGCCGCGGATTCGATCCTCGAAGCGATCGACGCCGAGATTCCGCTGATCGTCTGCATCACCGAAGGCATCCCGGTGCTCGACATGGTCAAGGTGAAGCGCGCGCTGTCGGGCTCGAAGTCGCGCCTCATCGGCCCGAACTGCCCGGGCGTGCTGACGCCGGGCGAGTGCAAGATCGGCATCATGCCGGGCAATATCTTCAAGAAGGGCTCGGTCGGCGTCGTCTCGCGCTCGGGCACGCTGACCTATGAGGCGGTGTTCCAGACGACCAATGCCGGGCTGGGCCAGACCACCGCGGTCGGCATCGGCGGTGACCCGGTCAACGGTACCAACTTCATCGACGTGCTCGAGCTGTTCCTCGCCGACGACGCGACCGAATCGATCATCATGATCGGCGAGATCGGCGGTTCGGCCGAGGAGGAAGCGGCACAGTTCCTCAAGGACGAAGCGAAGCGCGGGCGCAAGAAGCCGATGGCCGGCTTCATCGCCGGCCGCACCGCGCCTCCGGGGCGGCGGATGGGCCACGCCGGCGCGATCGTCTCGGGCGGCCAGGGCGGCGCCGAGGACAAGATCGCGGCGATGGAAAGCGCCGGGATCAAGGTGGCGGACAGCCCGAGCGAATTGGGTTCGACGTTGTTGAGTGTGCTTAACGGGTAAGCTCCACTCCGGCCTTCGCCGGGTGGTCGTGAGAGGTGAAGGCCATGGGTTACGAAGGCCAGGATTTCAGCGCTATCGCGGGCGGTGTAAGCCCCGCGTTCGTCGAGACGCTCTACAAGCGCTTCAAGAGCGACCCCGCCAGCGTCGAGCCGGGCTGGCGCGCCTGGTTCGAGGGGCTGGAATCGACCGTCACCGGGCCGAGCTGGCAGCAGGCCAACTGGCCGCTCGCCACCACCGACGACCTCACGTCCGCGCTCGACCCGACGCAGATGGAGCCGGCGGCTAGGTCCGCCAAGGGCGGCAAGCCGGCCGCGCCCGCCGCGCCCGTCTCCGAGGACGCCATTCGCGAGGCGTGCGACGCTTCGATCCGCGCGATGATGCTGATCCGCACTTATCGCGTGCGCGGGCACCTCGCCGCCAATCTCGATCCGCTCGGCCTCTCGCGCCACGAGATGCCGGCCGATCTCACAACCGAATATCACGGCTTTTCGGACGCCGAACTCGACAAGCGGATTTACCTCGGCGGCTGCCTCGGCTTCGAATATGCGACGCTGCGCGAGATCGTCGACACGCTGCGCGCCAATTACTGCGGCAATGTCGGCCTTGAATATATGCACATCGCCGATGTCGAGGAGCGCCGCTTCCTCCAGGAGCGCATGGAAGGCAAGGACAAGGCGATCGAGTTCACCCCCGAGGGCAAGCAGGCGATCCTCAACAAGGTGATCGAGGCCGAGCAGTACGAAAAGTTCCTCGGCAAGAAATACGTCGGGACCAAGCGCTTCGGCCTTGACGGCGGCGAGAGCATGATCCCCGCGCTCGAAAGCGTCATCAAATATGGCGGCGCGATGGGCGTGCGCGAGATCGTGTTCGGCATGGCGCACCGCGGCCGGCTCAACGTGCTCGCCAACGTGATGGGCAAGCCGTTCCGCGCGATCTTTCACGAATTTTCGGGCGGCTCGTCCAACCCCGAGGACGTCGGCGGCTCGGGCGACGTGAAGTATCACCTCGGCACCTCGACCGACCGCGAGTTCGACGGGATCAGCGTCCACATGTCGCTGGTCGCCAACCCCTCGCACCTCGAGGCGGAGGACCCCGTCGTCCTCGGCAAGACCCGCGCGATCCAGACGATCGCCAACGACCTCGCCGAGCACAAGGCCTCGCTCCCCGTCCTGATCCACGGCGACGCCGCGTTCGCGGGGCAGGGGATCGTGTGGGAATGCTTCGGCTTTTCCGGCCTCCCCGGCTACAACACCGGCGGCTGCATCCACTTCGTCATCAACAACCAGATCGGCTTCACGACGAGTCCCAAGTTCGCGCGCTCGTCGCCCTATCCGTCGGATGTTGCGAAGGGCGTTCAGGCGCCGATCTTCCACGTCAACGGCGACGATCCCGAGGCTGTCACCTTCGCGTGCAAGATGGCGATCGAGTTCCGCCAGACCTTCCACCGCGACATCGTCATCGACATGTGGTGCTATCGTCGCTTCGGCCATAACGAAGGCGACGAACCGAGCTTCACTCAACCGCTGATGTACCAGGCGATCCGCAAGCACCCCGGCGTTGCGGAGGTCTACGGCCAGCGGTTGGCCGCCGAGGGCGTGGTCGATCAGAGCTGGATCGACGAGCGGGTCAAGCAGTTCACCACCCTGCTAGACGGCGAGTTCGAGGCGGGCCAGAACTACCTGCCCAACAAGGCGGACTGGTTCTCGGGCCGCTGGTCGGGGCTCCACGCTCCCGCCGACGCCGAGACGGCGCGACGCAACGTCGAGACCGGCATCGAGAAGAAGCTGTTCGACGCGCTCGGCCGCACGCTGACCAGCGTTCCCGAAGGCCTTAATCCGCACAAGACGCTGGGCCGCGTGCTCGACGCCAAGCGCGACATGTTCAAGACCGGCGAAGGCTTCGACTGGGCGACCGGCGAGGCGCTGGCGTTCGGCTCGCTGCTGTCGGAGGGCTATGGCGTCCGCCTGTCGGGCCAAGATTCGGGCCGCGGCACCTTCTCGCAGCGCCATGCGGTGTGGGTCGATCAGACCGACGAGCACAAATATGTCCCGCTCTCGACGGTCGAGCATGGCCGGTTCGAGGTGCTCGATTCGCCGCTCAGCGAATACGGCGTGCTCGGCTTCGAATATGGCTATGCGCTCGCCGACCCCAAGACGCTGGTGATGTGGGAAGCGCAGTTCGGCGATTTCGCCAACGGCGCGCAGATCATGATCGACCAGTTCATCGCGTCGGGCGAGGCGAAGTGGCTGCGCGCCAACGGCCTCGTCATGCTGCTCCCGCACGGCTACGAGGGGCAGGGGCCGGAGCATTCGTCGGCGCGTCTGGAGCGCTACCTGCAGCTCTGCGCGCAGGACAATATGCAGGTCGCCAATTGCACCACGCCGGCCAATTACTTCCACCTGCTGCGCCGGCAGATGCATCGCGGGTTCCGCAAGCCGCTGGTCGTGATGACGCCCAAGTCGCTGCTGCGCCACAAAATGGCGGTTTCGAAGGCGGATGACTTCCTCGGCGACAGTCATTTCCGCCGCCTGCTGTCCGATCCGTCGGCGCCGGCCGACAAGGAAACGAAGCGCCTCGTGCTCTGCTCGGGCAAGGTCGCCTACGACCTGATCGAAGCGCGCGACGCCGCGGGCGATACCGAAACGCAGGTCGTCCGCGTCGAGCAGCTCTATCCCTTTCCCGGCGAGCCGCTCACCGCGCGCCTCAAGAAGCTGCCCAATCTCGAGGATGTGGTCTGGGCTCAGGAGGAACCGAAGAACAACGGCGCCTGGTTCCTCGCCGAGCCATTCATCGAGGCATGCCTCGCCGACGCCAAGTGCAAAGTGGCGCGCGCCCGCTACGCCGGCCGCGCCGCCTCAGCCTCGCCGGCAACCGGGTTGATGAAGCGCCACCAGATGGAGCAGGGCGCGTTGGTCGCCGAGGCGCTGGGCCACAATGTCCGCGAGGAAATCCGGCGGAAGCGCAAGGGATAACGAGGTAAAGAATGGCAACCGAAGTCAAAGTCCCCACGCTCGGCGAATCGATCACCGAGGCAACGCTCGGCGAATGGCTCAAGCAGCCCGGCGACCCGGTGCAGGCCGACGAGCCGATCGCCAGCCTCGAAACCGACAAGGTCTCGGTCGAGGTGCCCTCGCCGGTTGCCGGCGTCATGGGCGAGCAGAAGGTCGCGGTCGGCGACACGGTCGAGGTCGGCGCGCTGATCGCGACGGTCGAGGAAGGCGGCGCCGCTGCGCCCAAGGCCGCACCGGCTCCCGCCGCGGCGCCCGAGCCGACAGCTGACGTGCCGGCGAACGCCCCGGCCGGCGCCGGCGAGCAGGCGCCCGTCGCGCGCACCGACGCCGCGGCGCTGTCGCCCTCGGTGCGCCGCGCGGTGCTCGAACACGGCGTCGACCCGGCGACGATCACCGGCACCGGCAAGGACGGCCGCATCACCAAGGACGACGTGATCGCCGCCGCGAGCAAAAGCGGGGCTGCGCCGGCCGCTCCCGCGCCCGCCCAGCAGGGCGCCCCTGCCGGGACCGGCCGTAAGGAAGAGCGTGTCCGCATGACGCGCCTGCGCCAGACGATCGCCAAGCGCCTCAAGGAAGCGCAGAACACTGCGGCGATGCTCACCACGTTCAACGACGTGGACATGAGCGCGGTGATCGAGGCGCGCACCAAATACAAGGACCTGTTCGAAAAGAAGCACGGCGTCCGCCTCGGCTTCATGGGCTTCTTCGTGAAGGCCGCGTGCATGGCGCTGAAGGACATCCCCGCCGTCAACGGTTCGATCGAGGGCGACGAGATCGTCTATCGCGATTATGCCGACATCTCGGTCGCGGTCTCCGCGCCTCAGGGTCTCGTCGTCCCGGTGATCCGTGATGCCGACCAGATGTCGGTCGCCGAGATCGAGAAAACGATCGGCGACTTCGGCCGCCGCGCCAAATCGGGCGAGCTCAAGATGGAGGAGATGAAGGGAGGCACCTTCACCATCTCCAACGGCGGCGTGTTCGGCTCGCTGCTCTCGACCCCAATCATCAACCCGCCGCAATCGGCGGTGCTCGGCCTCCACCGCATCGAGGACCGTCCGGTGGTCCGCGACGGCCAGGTGGTGGTGCGCCCGATGATGTACCTCGCGCTCAGCTACGACCACCGCCTGGTCGATGGCCGCGAGGCGGTGACGTTCCTTGTCGCGCTCAAGAACGCGATCGAGGACCCGACGCGGATTTTGATCGACCTGTAAGTTAACTGGGGGGCACCCACGTCCGTTCGGGCTGAGCCTGTCGAAGCCCGATGGTCCGACCGGAAAAACGCCCTTCGACAAGCTCAGGGCGAACGGAGTTGAGGCATGGCAGACCAATACGACTATGACGTCCTCGTGATCGGCGCTGGCCCCGGCGGGTACGTCGCCGCGATCCGGGCGGCGCAGCTCGGGCTCAAGACCGCCTGCGCCGAATCGCGCGAGACGCTGGGCGGCACCTGCCTCAACGTCGGCTGCATTCCGTCCAAGGCGATGCTTCACGCCTCAGAATATTTCGAGCAGGCCGCCAGCGGCGCGATGGCCAAGCTCGGGGTCAAGGTCAGGCCCGAGCTCGATCTCGACACGATGCACGGTCAGCGGCTCGACGCGGTCAAGCAGCTCACCGGCGGCATCGAATTCCTGTTCAAGAAGAACAAGGTAACCTGGCTCAAGGGCCGCGCGAGCTTCGAGGACGCGCACACCGTCTCGGTCGGCGGGGAGAAGGTGACGGCGAAGAACGTGGTCATCGCCACCGGCTCGTCGGTAACGCCGCTGCCGGGCGTGACGATCGACCAGAAGGTGGTGGTCGATTCGACCGGCGCGCTCGAGCTGCCCAAGGTGCCCGAGCACATGGTGGTGATCGGCGGCGGCGTGATCGGGCTCGAGCTGGGCAGCGTCTGGCGGCGGCTGGGCGCGAAAGTCACGGTGGTCGAGTTCCTCGACCAGATCCTGCCCGGCTTCGACGGCGAGGTCCGCAAGGAAGCCAACAAGATCCTCAAGAAGCAGAGGATGACCTTCAAGCTTGGCACCAAAGTCACCGGCGTGACGGTGAAGGGCAAGAAGGCGACGATCACCGTCGAACCTGCCAAGGGCGGCGACGCCGAGACGATCGAGGCCGATTGCGTGCTGGTGTCGATCGGCCGCAAGCCCAATACCGAGGGGCTGGGCCTGGATAAAGTCGGCCTGGACCCCAACCAGCGCGGCCAGATCGAGACCGACCACGACTTCGCCACCAAGGTCCCCGGCGTGTGGGCGATCGGCGACGTCATCCCCGGTCCGATGCTCGCGCACAAGGCCGAGGACGAGGGCATCGCGGTCGCCGAGAACATCGCCGGCCTCACCGGCATCGTGAACCACGACGTGATCCCCTCGGTCGTCTACACCTGGCCCGAGATCGCCGGCGTCGGCCTCACCGAGGAAGCGGCGAAGGAACGCGGCGAGGTCAAGGTCGGCAAGTTTCCGATGCTCGCCAACTCGCGCGCCAAGACCAACCACGAGCCCGACGGCTTCGTGAAGGTGATCGCCGATGCGAAGTCGGACCGCGTGCTCGGCGTCTGGATCATCGCCAGCGTCGCCGGCACGATGATCGCCCAGGCCGCGCAGGCGATGGAGTTCGGCGCGACCAGCGAAGATATCGCCTACACCTGCCACGCCCACCCGACGCACAGCGAGGCGATCAAGGAAGCAGCGATGGCGGTGACCGGCAAGCCCATTCATATTTAGCGCGCCGGCGACGTGATTAGCGTCAGCTAATCACGAGCGCATTAGGCGTGCTCGGCCGGCGGGGCTGCCAGCCCCGTCCGACGGCGCGGCTTTGCCGCGACGGCGCGCCCGGCTCCCTTCGGTCGAGTCAATCCGTTCGCCCTGAGCGAAGTCGAAGGGCGATTGGTTCCTGCCGGAGGCTTCGACTTCGCTCAGCGCAAACGGACGGATCAGGTCCGCTCCATCACCCGCCGCTCGATCGCGTCCCAGATGCGCGCGGCGGTGTCGGTCCCGTTGAACCGATCGATCGCGACGATCCCGGTCGGCGAGGTCACGTTGATCTCGGTCAGCCACTTGCCCCCGATCACGTCGATCCCGACGAACAGCAGCCCGCGCTTCCTGAGCTCCGGCCCCAGCACTGCGCAAATCTCCTCCTCGCGCGTCGTCAATTCGGTCTGCGCCGCCGACCCGCCCGCGGCGAGGTTGGAGCGGAACTCGCCCGCCCCCGGCAGCCGGTTGATCGCGCCCGCGACCTCGCCGTCGACCAGCACGATGCGCTTGTCGCCGCCCGTCACCTCGCGCAGGAACGCCTGCACCATGAACGGCTCGCGCCAGCTCTGGCGGAACAATTCGACCAGCGCGGCGAGGTTGCCGCCGTCGCTCCCCACCCGGAACACCGCCGACCCCGCGAACCCATGGACCGGCTTGACGACGATCTCGCCATGCTCGGCGAGAAACGCCCGCGTCTCGGCGAGCGAGCGAGTCACCAGCGTCGGCGGCATGAACTGCGGGAAATCGAGCACGAAGATCTTCTCGGGCGCGTTGCGCACGCTCGCCGGATCGTTGACCACCAAGGTCCGATCCGCGATCCGCTCGAGCAGGTGCGTCGCGGTGATATAGCCGAGGTCGAACGGCGGGTCCTGCCGCATCAGCACGACATCGACCTCCTCGCCGAGGTCGAGTCGCACCGGCTCGCCGAAGGTGAAGTGGTCGCCATCGACGCGCTGTACCGTCACCGGATGCGCCTGGGTCCAGACATGCCCGTCGGCGTAGTTGAGGTCGTCCGGCGCGTAATGGAACACGCGATGCCCGCGCGCCTGGCCGGCCAGCATCAGCGCGAAGGTCGAATCGCCCGCGATATTGATCGTATCGAGCGGGTCCATCTGGACGGCGACGCTGAGCGGCATATTCCAACCTCCGTTCGCCCTGAGCGAAGTCGAAGGGCGTGCTGGCGAAAACGGGCTTCGACTTCGCTCAGCCCGAACGGCACTTAGGTGCTGAACATCGCGAAGTCACCCGATCCAGGCGTTCTCGATGTGCCGCGGCGGTGTGCCGGGCGCGAGCAGGATGACGTCGACGCGGATGTCGTCGCCCGGCCCGGCGTAGCGCGGCATCAGCACCTCGGCCGCCGCCGCGACCCGCGCCAGCCGCCGCTCGTCGATCGCGAAGTCGAGCTCGGCCGAGGATTTGCGCGTCTTCACCTCGACGAATACGACCAGGCTCCCCCGCCGCGCGACGAGATCGACCTCGCCCGCGGGCGTGCGCACCCGCGTGTCGAGGATCCGCCAGCCCTTGAGCCGCAACCACCACGCCGCGATCCGCTCCCCGCGCCGGCCGGCGGCTTCGGCGAGGCGACGATCCCGAAAGCCCCTCCCCTTCAGGGGAGGGGTTGGGGTGGGGGAGTCGCGCGTCATGGAGCGTCGTCGGAGGCATCGAGCCTCCGCCGTCGTTGCCCCACCCCCTGCGCAGCATCGGGTGAACAGCGCCCCGCGCTGTTCAGGTCATCCCGGGGGGATGACCGACCCGATGCTCCTGAAGGGGAGGGACTGGAGTTTGTCTCTTTCATCTCCATCGCCCGCGCATACAGCGCCTTGCGATCCAGCCCGAACCGCTTCGCCACTTCGCCCGCCGCCTTCGAGGCGGGGAGCCGTGTCAGCGCCTCGGCAAGCGCCGCTTCCGCCTCGTCCTTGTTGCCCGGAGCCGGCTCGCCCGGAGGCGCCACCACCACCACGATCTCCCCCTTTGGCGGCGCCTCGGCATAGCGCGCGGCGAGGCTCGACAGCGTCCCCGTCACCGTCTCCTCGAATTTCTTGGTCAGCTCGCGCGCCACCGCCGCCTCGCGGTCCCCCAATCCCTCGGCCAAAGCCGCCAGCGTCGCCGCCAGCCGCGGCCCCGATTCGTACAGCACCAGCGTCGCGCGCACCCCCGCCACCTCGGCGATCGCCTCGCCCCGCGCCTTGGCCTTGGCCGGCAGGAACCCCAGGAACAGGAACCGGTCGGTCGGCAGCCCGGCCAGCGTCAGCGCCGCCACCGCCGCGCACGGCCCCGGCACCGTCACCACCCGGTGCCCCGCCGCGCGCGCGTCGCGCACCAGCTTGTAGCCGGGGTCGGAGATCAGCGGCGTCCCCGCATCCGAAACCAGCGCGATCGCCTCGGTCCCCATCCGCGCGACCAGCCCCGGCCGCACGCTTTCGGCATTATGGTCATGATAGGGTGTCATCGATCGCTTGACCCCGATATGCTGGAGCAGCCTGGCCGTCACCCGGCTGTCCTCGACGGCGATTCCATCGGCGCGCGACAGCACCTCGGCGGCGCGCGGCGAGAGATCGCCGAGATTGCCGATCGGGGTGGCGACGATATAGAGGCCAGGTAAGAGTGAAGCGTTCATGAGGGGATCAGTCATGGCAGAGGCGATGGTCATACGGCAACGGGGGCTTTCGTGGCGAAGACTGATCGCTCTCGCCGGCACGCTTCTCGTCGCCGCTTGCTCGACGGTTTTGCCGAAGGGGCCGCCGCCGCCGGTGACTCGTCCGACCACGACCGGCCCGGCCGAAACCGGCCCGGTCCGCGGCATTCCCACCGACAATGACCGCGATCGCGTCGCGCTGCTGGTGCCGCTGACCGGCGCCAACGCCGGGGTCGGCAAGTCGCTCGCCAACGCGACCCAGATGGCGCTGCTCGACACCGGCAGCGCGAAGGTGCGGATCACCACCTACGACACCAACGGCGGCGCGGTCGAGGCCGCCAGCCACGCGCTGGCCGACGGCAACCGCCTGATCCTGGGCCCCTTGCTCGCCGAGGACGTCCGCGCGATCGAGCCGATCGCCTCGCGCGCGCACGTCCCGATCATCACCTTCTCGAACGACGAGAGCGTCGCCGGCGACGGCGTCTACCTGCTCGGCTACGTGCCGTCGCAGGCGATCGACCGCGTGGTCGATTACGCCAAGGGCCGCGACATCACCACCTTCGCCGGCCTCGTCCCCAACGGCCTCTACGGCCAGCGCGCCTCGACCGCGTTCCTGCGCTCGGTCGAGGCGGCGGGCGGCCAGGTCGTCTCGCTCCAGACCTACGACCGCAGCTCGGCCTCGGTCAGCGGCGCGGTCAAGCGGATGGCGGAAAAGGCGCCCTATGGCGCGGTGCTGATCGCCGACAGCGGCGCGACAGCGGCGGTGGTCGCGCCGATGGTCAGGAAGGCGGTCGGCGCCGACACGCGGCTGCTCGGCACCGAATTGTGGAACACCGAAAGCGCGATCGCGTCTAAGGCGTCGCTCAACGGCGCGTGGTTCGCCAGCGTCCCCGACACGCTCTACCGCCAGTACGCGGTCAAATACCGCAACCGCTTCGGCGCCGCGCCCTATCGCCTGTCGAGCCTCGGCTACGACGCGGTGCTGCTGACGGTGCGCATCGCGCGCGACTGGCGGCCGGGCACCGACTTCCCCGAATCGGCGCTGCGCGATCCGGGCGGCTTCTCGGGAATAGACGGCGCCTTCCGCTTCGGCCGCGACGGCATCGCCCAGCGTGCGCTCGAGGTGCAGGAGATCAGGGACGGGCACATGGTGGTGGTCTCCCCAGCGCCGACGAGCTTCGGGAAATAGCCGCCCCGTTCGTGCCGAACGGGGTCGAGAAGGCAGTCCTCGCGCCGCTCGAACGCCACGCTTAAGCTGTCGCGGAACGGCGCGGACTCGCACGGACGTCATGTGCTACACGCGCCGCTTTGAGGCCAGCCTGCCGGAGATCATCACCGCATGAACATACGGCCGCGCCGTCACGGCCCCCTCGATCGCGCCCGTATCCTCGTTCGTCGCCACGGCCCCACCGCTCCGGTGTGGCGCAAGCGCGCGGCGATCGTGTCGGGTGCGGTGGCGCTCGGGCTCGTCGCGCTGCTGTTCGCCGCGATCGCCAATCAAGCCAACCACCTCTTCATGCGGCTTTACCACGCCGCCTGGTGGGCGCCACTCATCGTCACGCCGGCCGGCTTCGTGATGCTGGCCTGGTTCACGCGCACGGCGGCGCCCGATTCGCGAGGGTCGGGCATCCCCCAGATCATCGCGGCGCGGCACGATCCCGACGGCGCGATGAAATCGCTCGCCTCGGCAAGGACGGCGACGGTCAAGTTCCTAGTGACGATCGGCGGCCTGCTGGTCGGCGGATCGGTCGGGCGCGAAGGCCCGACGGTGCAGATATCGGCCACGATCATGGCCCATGTCCACAAGCTGTTCCGGGTGCCGCTGCGCGCATCGGTGATGGTGGCGGGAGGCGCGGCGGGCGTGGCGGCGGCGTTCAACACGCCGATCGCCGGCGTCACCTTCGCGATCGAGGAACTCGCCGACGCCTACGAACAGCGGATGACGCTGCTGGTGATGACCGCGATCCTGATCTCGGGCATGGTCAGCCTCGGGCTCAACGGCGATTATACCTATTTCGGCGTGATGAGCGATACGCTGCCGTTGAAGCAGGTGATCGCGGTGACGCCCGTCGCCGGGATCATCGGCGGACTGGCCGGCGGCCTGTTCGCGCGCCTGATGCTCGATTTCGGGCGATCGGGCGTCAGGCCGCTCGTCTGGTTGCGCGCGCGGCCGCTGGCGACGGCGCTGATCATGGGGTCGATCGTCGCCGTCATCGGCTGCGCGGGCGGGCTGACCTGGGGCACCGGCTATCTGCCGGCGCGCCTCATCATCACGGGCGTGAAGGCGCCGGTGTGGTTCGGCCCGGCCAAGTTCATGACCACGCTCGCGACCTCGCTTTCGGGCCTGCCGGGCGGCATCTTCGCCCCCTCGCTCGCCGCCGGCGCCGGATTCGGCGGCTTGCTGACGCCGCTGTTTCCGAGCGCGCCGGTGGGCTGCGTGGTGCTGCTCGGCATGGCGGGGTATTTCACGGGCGTGGTTCGTGCGCCCCTGACCGCCGCCATCATCATCTCGGAGGCGACCGCGAGCCATGGCCTGTTGCTGCCGTTGCTCGCCACCGCGCTGATCGCCAATTGGGTCAGCGCCTTCGTCTGCAAGGAACGTCTCTACCACGGGCTCTCGCGCGACTATATGGCGAAGATCGGAGAGACCGAGCCCGCCGGTAAATCTTAGAGTAGTTGATTGTATGGAAGCGGCGCCGAACCCGATTCAGCGCATCGAACCCAAGCCGCTACTAGCTCGCGATCTCCCGCAACACCGCGTCGAGGACCGGCGTCCCCGCATCGGTCAGCCGCAACCGCTCCGCCGTTCGCGTGAGCAGCCCCGCCCCGACAAGCCGCCCGACCGTTTCTTCGTTGAGCATCGCTCCCACATCGACCCCGCGCAGCGCCAGTCCGGCGAGGTCCACCCCCTCCGCCAGCCGCAGCCCCATGACCAGCGCCTCGGTCGCCTCGGCGCGCGCGTCGAGCGGATCTTCCGCCTGCACGCCGTGTCCGTTGCGCGCGACCGCCGCCAGCCAGTTCTCGGGCTTGCGGTGCCGCGTCGTCGCCAGCCGCCCGCGCCGGCCGTGCGCGCCGGGGCCGATCCCGGCATAGCCGGTATAGCGCCAATAGCTGAGGTTATGCCGGCTCTCCGCCCCGGGCCGCGCATGGTTCGACACTTCATAGGCGGGCAGCCCCGCCGCTGCGGCGATGGTGCGCGTCGCCTCGAACAGGTCGGCGGCGGTGTCGGCGTCGGGAATCGTCAGCCGCCCCGCCGCTGCTTCAGTCGCGAAGCGCGTCCCCGGCTCGATCGTCAGCTGATAAAGCGACAGATGCTCGGTGCCGAACCCGATCGCCCGCGCCAGCTCCGCCGCCCACGCCGCGACCGACTGCCCCGGCCGCGCATAGATGAGATCGAAGCTCACGCGGGCGAACGCGCCCTGCGCCGTCGCGAGCGCCGCCAGCCCCTCGGCCACGTCGTGCGCGCGCCCGAGGAACCGCAGCGCCGCATCGTCGAGCGCCTGCAGCCCGAGCGACACGCGATTGACCCCCGCCGCCGCCAGGTCGGCGAACCGCGCCGCCTCGACCGACGAGGGATTGGCTTCCAGCGTGATCTCGATGCCCGACTCGAACCCCCACGCCCGCTCCGCCGCGCCGATCACCGCCGCCACCGTTTCGGGCGGCATCAGCGAGGGCGTGCCGCCGCCGAAAAAGATCGACCCCAGCCGCTGCCCCGCCGTCGCGCGCGCCTCATGCGCCAGGTCGGCGAGCAGCGCGTCGCGCCACGCCGCCTGGTCCACCGCGGCGCGGACATGGCTGTTAAAGTCGCAATAGGGGCATTTCGACACGCAGAACGGCCAATGGACATACAGCGCGAGCGGTGGCGTTTGAGGAGCGTTCATCGCGCGCGCGATATGGCGCGCTTCGTTGGCCGGGGAAAGGGCAGGTCGACACTCGCCGCTTTGTTCACGCGCCTGCGCGTGAGACCTCGCGGCGGTCTCCTTATGACTCTCGGCGGAGCCTCAAGCCGCACTCGGCGCTGGAGCCGGCATCAGCGCGTCGTCCTTGGCGGCCGCGTGCTTCGCCGCGTCGCGCGCGGTGAGCTTTTCGGCGTAGGCGACGAATGCATCGCGCTTGGGCAGTGTCCCGAACTGCAGTCCCCAGGCAACCTGCGACCCGACGTAAACGTCGGCCGCGGTGAACCGCTCGCCGGCGATATAGGGGTGCGCCGCCACCGCCTTTTCGAGCACATCGACGGCGATGTCGAAATTGCCGTAGCCGAACATCCGGCCCTGCTCGGCGCTCGGCGCGAACCCGGCCGCCTTGTTGGTCACCGCCTGCTCGAGCGGCCCCGCCGCGAAGAACAGCCAGCGATAATAATCGGCGCGGTCATCGGTCGCGGGCGCGAGCCCCGCGTCGGGAAAAGCATCGGCGAGATAGGCGCAAATCGCCGCGCCTTCGGTCACCACGCGCCCCTTGTGGACGATGGCCGGCACTTTGCCCATCGGGTTCACCGACAGATACGGTTCGGCCTTCATCGTCGAAGCATAGTCGAGCACCTGCGTTTCGTACTCGCACCCGACCTCCTCGAGCATCCAGCGGATGATCCGCCCGCGCGACATGGGGTTGGTGTAGAAGATCAGATCGGCCGCCATCGCATCTCTCCCGGTGAGTCGTTAGGAACGAATAGAGAACAAAAATCCGCCGCCGTCAATCGTCCCTTCGGTGAATTGAGCGAATCAGTCTTCGAAAACCGGTGCGCGCTTCGACATGTTGGCGGCGACCGCTTCCATCATGTTGCGCTTGCCGATCACCTTCAGCTGCTCCTCGGTTTCGGCGGCGAGAATTGTCCGCGGATCGGCGTCATGCGCGGCGTTGAGCAGCCGCTTGGCACCGCGGACCGCGTGCGGGCTACGGCCGGCGATGGTTCGTGCGAGCGCCATCGCCTCGGCGCGCGGATCGTCGGCGAGCTTGGTCACGAAACCGTGCGCCAGCGCTTCTGCCGCATCGAACTCGTGCGCGGTGTAGACCAGCTCGCGCAACACGTCGTCGCGCACCAAGGTCCGCCACAAGGCGAAGCCGGCCATGTCGGGCACGAGCCCCCAATGCACCTCGCGGATCGCAAAGCGCGTGCCGGGCGCGGCGATCCGCACGTCCGCTCCCGACATGATCTGGAAACCGCCGCCGAACGCCACGCCATGCACCGCCGCGATCACCGGCATCGGCAGCGTCCGCCATCCCCAGGAAACGTGCTGCGGCAGGATCGCGCCATCGGCGTTGCGCCGGCGCGCCGGCAGCCCCGATCCGCCCGCCGCCATGCTTGCCATGTCGAGTCCGGCGCAGAACGCCCGCCCGTCGCCCGATATGACCACGCAGCGCACCTCGCGCTGTCCCGCCAGCGCGTCGATCGCCGCCCCCAATTCCTCGAACATCGCCGGGTCGAGCGCATTCAGCTTGTCGGGGCGGGCGAGCCGGACATCGGCGATCCGGTCGGCAACGGTGACGGTGACGCGAGCCATTCAAATTCTCCGGGTCCCGTCGTAAGGCATCGCTCTCCTTTGCGAAAGCCGGCCGAGGCGGTAGAGCGGCTGCATCAGCCCTTCACGAGCGCCATGCCCGACAGCCTTTTCCCGCCCTTCGATCCCGAGCGGTTCATGACCCGCGGCGCGGGCGGCCATGCCCGCCGGTTGGGGCTGAGCTATCGCGCTCACGGGGCCGATTGGGTCGAGCTCGCGCTGCCCTACGACCCTGCGCAGATCGGCGATCCGGAGCGCGGCGTGATCGCGTCCGGCCCGATCCTGACAATGATGGACATGGCGACCAGCATGGCGATCTGGGCACGGCTGGGGCATTTCCGGATGCAGGCGACGCTGGACCTCAGGATCGACTATCTCCGTCCCGCGACACCCGGTCGGACGGTGATCGGCCGCGGCGAATGCTATCGCATCACGCGAACGATCGCCTTCATTCGCGGTCAGGCGCACGATGGCGACCCGGCCGATCCGCTCGCGCACGTCGCCGGCACCTATATGTTCCTGGACGCGCAGCCATGACGCTTCCGCCCTATGCCGAATTGCTCGGCTTGACGGTAGAGGCGAGCGGGGACGGCGCGCCCAGCCTCGTCATGCCCTTTTCCGGCGACGTGATCGGCCGGCCCGGCTTTCTCCACGGCGGCGCGATCGGCGGACTGCTCGAGATGGCGGCGATCGTCGCGCTCCAGCAGGCGCTCGAGGCCGAGGGGGGCGGCCGCATCAAGCCGATCAACGTGACGGTCGACTATATGCGCGGCGGCCGCGAGAAGCCGACCCGCGCCCGCGGCACCGTCACCCGCCTCGGCACCCGCGTCGCCAATGTCGAGGCGACCGCCTGGCAGGACGATCCGGCCAAGCCCATCGCCGCGGCGCGAATGAACTACCTGGTGGTGCGGGACTAGCCGCTTGTCCCCAGCCCAGCCGAAGCATCCCGAGCGCGGACCTCAGCTTTTCGGCGTCAGCCGCATCAACTGCCCATTGTCGCCATCCTGGATCAGCCAGATCGCGCCGTCGGGGGACTGCGCCACGTCGCGGATACGCATGCCCATGTCCCATTGGTTGGCCTTTTTCGCGGTTGCGCCGCTGAGCTCGATCCGCACCAGTGCCTGCCCCGACAGCGCGCCCATGATGTAGTTGCCGTCCCACTCAGGGAACATCGAGCCGGTATAGATGATCGATCCGCCCGGCGAGATCGACGGCACCCAATAGAGCGCCGGCATCTGGTATCCGTCGCCCGCCTTGGGCTTGGGGATCGGCGTGCCGTCGTAATTGTCGCCCCACGAAACGTTGGGCCAGCCGTAATTCTTTCCCGGCTCGATCAGGTTCAACTCGTCGCCGCCCTTCGGCCCCATCTCGTTCTCCCACAGCCGGCCGTCGGCGGCGAAGACGAGGCCGTAGGGGTTGCGGTGCCCGGTCGACCAGGTGATCGCGCGCGCGCCGCCCTGCGAGGCCATCGGGTTGTCCTTGGGTACCGAGCCGTCGAGGTTGAAGCGCAGGATCTTGCCCAGCGCCTGGTCGGGGTCCTGCGCCGGCGTGAACCGCTGCCGCTCGCCCGAGGCGAGGAACAGGTGCTGGTGGTCGGGCGAAAAGGCGATCACCGCGCCGAACTGCCCGCCGTCGCCCTTGGGCATCTGGTGCCAGATCACCTTCAAGCCGTCGAGCTTCGGCCGCGAGGTGCTGGTGTCCAGCGTCGCGCGCGCGAGCGCGAGGCTGCTGCCGCCGGAGCCCGGCTCCGAATAGGAAAGATAGATCGCGTGGCTCGACGCGAAATCGGGCGCGATCGCGACGTCGAGCAGGCCCCCCTGGCCCACTTGCGCGGTCGCCGGAACGCCGGTCACGTCGGCGACGCTGCCGTCGGTTGCGCGCAGCTTGAGGTGCCCCGGCTTTTCGGTGACGAGCAGCCGCCCGTCGGGCAGGAACGCGATCGCGAACGGGTTGTCGAAATGCCCTTCGAGGCTGGCGTTGAACGGCAGGCCTGCGGGCAGATCGGCGACCGGAGTGGGGGCCGGCGTCGGCGTAGGTGACGCCGTGGCGGACGGGGCAGGCGTCGCCCCGGCGGTGCCGTTGCCGGCATTTCCGCAGGCGATGAGCGACAGCAAGGCGGGGGCAAGCAGCAACGATCGAGGCATCGGCATTCTCCCTGTTCGGCCTTGAACGTAGTCGAGAAGCCATGGCGGGTGCAAACCGGGAGAGCCCGACGGCGCGTGAACGAACGGAGGCGCAAAAAGGGCCGGAGGGAACCTCCGGCCCTTTCGCGTTTCGCCTGAACGGCTGGGCTGGATCGGGCCGCAAGCGGCGCCGCTCCGATTTTCGTCCGGGGCAGCTTTCGCCGCCCCGGCGTGAAAATCAGAAGTCCATTCCGCCCATACCGCCCATGCCGCCGCCGCCCATCGGCATCGCCGGCTTGTCCTCGGGGATTTCCGAGACGGCGGCTTCGGTGGTGATCAGCAGGCCCGCCACCGACGCGGCGTTCTGCAGCGCGGTGCGCACCACCTTGGTCGGGTCGATCACGCCGGCCTGGACCAGGTTCTCGTACTTCTCGGTCTGGGCGTTGAAGCCCTGCGTGACGTCGCCGCCCTCGAGCAGCTTGCCCGCGACCACCGCGCCGTCGTGGCCGGCATTGGCCGCGATCTGGCGGACCAGCGCCGACAGCGCCTTGCGGACGATGTCGATGCCGCGGGTCTGGTCGTCGTTGGCGCCGTTGACGCCGTCGAGAACCTTGGTCGCGTAGAGCAGCGCGGTGCCGCCGCCGGGGACGATGCCTTCCTCGACCGCCGCGCGCGTGGCGTGCAGCGCGTCGTCGACGCGGTCCTTGCGCTCCTTGACCTCGACCTCGGTCGAGCCGCCGACCTTGATCACCGCGACACCGCCGGCGAGCTTGGCGAGACGCTCCTGGAGCTTTTCGCGGTCGTAGTCGCTGGTGGTGTTCTCGATCTGCTGACGGATCGCCTCGGTGCGGCCCTTGATCGCCTCGGCATCACCCGCACCATCGACGATGGTGGTGTTGTCCTTGTCGATCGTCACGCGCTTGGCCTGGCCAAGCATCGAGACGGTGACGTTCTCGAGCTTGATGCCGAGATCTTCCGAGATCATCTCGCCCTTGGTCAGGATCGCGATGTCCTC
>DASTWI010000037.1:0-107575 GCA_035776635.1 Sphingomonas sp.
GGCGGCGACCAGCGAGCCCTCGCCGCCGTCATGATCGGTGGTGAGGATCGTCGCGTCCTGGGCTTCGCGGATCGTGCGGACGGCGTCGGTATCGGCGGTCATCGTCGGGCCGCCGTCGAAGATGTCGATATAGTTTTCGAAGCGGAAGCCCTCATTCTCCAGCATTCGCATCGCCGCGCGGCCGGAGGGGTGAGGGAGCCCGATCGCGGCGCGCGCGGTTTCGGAGAGCATCGCGATGTAAATCGGGTGCTTGGGCATCAGATCGGCGATGAACTGGTTGCCGTGAGTGGCGTTGAACTGATCGGCATCCTGGAAATTCATGCCGAAGAAGCGGCCGGCAAGGCCATCCCAGAAGGGCGAGCCGCCCGCCTCGTCGATGATGCCGCGCAGCTCGGCAAGAATGCGGTCGGCGAAGCGCGCACGGTGCCGGGCGATGAAGAGATAGCGGCTGCGTGCGAGCAGCAGCCCGAGCCCGCCCGCGCGCTCGCCGGGATGCAGGAACAGGCCGCCGACCTCGCTCGATCCTTCGAGGTCGGTCGAGAGCGTCAGCATGTCGGCGCGGAAGGTGCGGTCGAGCTCGGCCGAATGCTGCGTCAGCGTGCCGATGCGGTAGCTGTAGAACGGCCATTTCTGGCCGACCTGGGTGAAGATCTGGCAAGTGCCGCGCACTTCTCCGGTCGCGCCGTTTTCGAGCACGAGGACGAACAATTCGTCGCCGAGCGCATCCTCTTCGCACTCGAAGCAGGCGTGACTGCGGTCGAGCTTCGCCTTCAGCGAATCGCGGTCGGGAGGCAGGTTGGTGAAGCCGCCGCCGGTCAGCTTGGCCATCTCGTAGAGCGCCTGCAGGTCCTCGTCGCGGGCGGGGCGGATGCGGAAGGTCATGCTCGGCCTTTCTCGGCGATGCGCAGGATGGTGAGCGCACTGAGCGCGGCGCGCTCGGCGAGGCTGTCGATCAGCAGATATTCGTCCGGCGAATGGATCGCGCCGCCGCGCGCGCCCATCGTATCGACCACCGGCACGCCCGCTGCGGCGATGTTGTTGCCGTCGCACACGCCGCCGGTCGCGCGCCAGGCGATGGCGAGACCGAGGTCGGCGCCGGCGGCCTTGACCAGATCGAACAGCCGCGCGGCGCCGGGGTCGATCGGCTTGGGCGGACGGTTGAAGCCGCCGTGGACCGTCACCTCGACCTCGCGCGCGGCGGCGACGTCGCGCGCGACCGCGTCGATATGCGCCCGGGCGCGGGCGATCTCTTGCGATGATTGCGGGCGGAAGTTGACGCGCAGCACGGCGTGGTCGGGGATGACGTTGTTGGGGCCGCCGCCGTCGATCCTCGCTGGATTGACCGCGAGCGCCGGACTTTTTGCCTCCATCAGGCGGAGCGCGATATCGGCGGCGGCGAGAATCGCGTTGCGGCCGTCGTCGGGATTGCGGCCGGCGTGGGCGCTGCGGCCCTTGACGACGATCGAGAAATTGCCCGTCCCGCCGCGCGCGCCGGCGAGCGTGCCGTCGGGGAGCGCGGGTTCGTAGGTCAGCGCCGCGACCTTGCCTTGCGCGGCGCGGTGCAGGAGCGCGGCGGAGGAGAAGGAGCCGGTCTCCTCGTCGGAGTTGATGACGACCTCGTACCCGATGCGCTCGGCCAGCGGGCTCGCCTCGACCGCTTTCAGCGCGGCGAGCATCAGCGCGAGGCCGCCCTTCATGTCGGCGACGCCGGGGCCGTTGAGGATGTCGTCCTCGAGCAAGCGCTGCTCCTGGAACGGGTGGTCGGCGGGATAGACGGTGTCCATATGGCCGGTGAGCAGCATCTGCACCGGGGCGTCGGGACGAACGGTGAGGTGGAGGTGGCGGCCGTGGTCGAGCGGCTCGACGCGGCCGTCGGGAGCGACGCGCTCGGCGGGCTCGGGCGCGACCCGTTCGAGTTTGCCCGGCAGCGTGCCGAACGCTTCGCTCAGCGCATCGGCGATGCGTGCGAGCCCGGCAAGGTTGGCGGTGCCGCTGTTGATCGCGGCCCAGGCGCGGACCCGATCGAGCATCGGCTCGGCGCGCGCGCGGGCAACCGCGTCGTGTTCGATGGATGTCATTTCGGTCATGGACCGGCTCTAGCCGGAAAGGCTGCTGGTGAGAACCGGGGCCGGCTTACCTTGTCGGCTCGAGCACTTCCGCGTGCTCCTGCGGAAGCAGGAGCCCAGTGTCATGGGCGGCAGTGTTTGTAACCCTGGGCTCCTGCTTTCGCAGGAGCACTGCGCGGCTGGAAGCAGGAGCGCTGCGTGGTTAGAAGCTGTAGACCAGCGCCGCGCGGCTGGTGGTGTCGGTCGAGACGCTGCCGATCGGCGGCATACTTTCGTACTGGACGTTGTAGGACAGTTGCGCCGAGAGTGGGCCGAACAGCTTGGCGTTGAGCGCGGTGGTGCCCGTCACCGTGGAATTGTAGCGTTCGAGATAGGCGTCGGCCTGCTGCGTCACGGTGATCGACGGCGACAGTTTCCAGCTGAAATCGACCGAGCCGCGCGTGGCCATGTTGTTTTCGAGCGTATCGTCGGTGAAGCTGGTGTAGCGATAGGCGGGGCCGAGCTCGAGGTCGAGGCGCATGGTCGGCTTCTTGATGACCGAATAGCCCGCGCCGACCGAGGCCGAATAGCGGCTGTAGAAGCCGAGGAACCGGTCGCTTTCATACTGCAAATTGCCGTAGATGTAGGAGCGGTCGTCGACCTTGTAGTTCGGCTCGTAGGACGCGAGATAATGTTCCCGCGTCGTGCGGTGGAAGCTTTCCTGATAATCGGCCTGAAGGTGGAGCTTGTGCCGCCAGCGCAACCCTTCGCGGTCGAGATCGACCTTGGCGCTGAGCCCGACGTTGCGGCTGTTGCCCGTCGTCAGCCATCCGCCCAAGGTCGCCTTGCCGCTCCACAGGTCGAGGAAATTGGCCGCCTCGACCTTGGCCTCGTGCGCTTCGGTCTGCGCCTCGCGCCAGGCGGTGACGGTGTCGTTGATCGTCTTCGCGCTCTGCGGCGCCGCCTTCACCGCATATTTGGCGACGACGCTCACTTCCGAATCGTTGCCCGAGGCGATCGCCGCATCGAGCATGTCCTGGATGTTGGGCGGGATCGGCGCGCCCTTGCTGACCTCAGCGTCGGCGCCGGGCATGGCGGCCGGGGCGGCGACCGGCGCGGCAAGGAGCATCGCGAGCAGCATGATTCGGCCGTTTACCCCCGGTTTCCGGCGGAGAAAAGGCGTCCGTAAAGCAAATTTCGATATTCGGATCATGCCAGCAGCATTTCAGCCGAGATGCGCCGCGAACGCCGCCAGCACGGACCGGTACAGCGCGCGCTTGAAGGGCACGATCATCGCCGGCAGGTCGGCTGGATCGGCCCAGCGCCAGGCGCGGAATTCCTGATGTTCGGTCGCGATATCGACGTCCGCATCCTCGCCGGTGAAGCGAAACAGGAACCAGGTCTGGCGCTGCCCGCGATAGCGGCCGCCCCACAGCTTCCCGATCAGGTCGTCGGGCAAGTCGTAGAGCAGTTCCTCCTCAGCGGTGGCGACGAGCGCGACCTTGTCGGCGGCGATGCCGGTTTCCTCACCCAGCTCGCGCAGGGCGGCGGTGAGCGCGTCCTCGCCGGGGTCGATCCCGCCCTGCGGCATCTGCCAAGCCTCCAGCGTCGAATCCATTCGCTGCCCGACGAACACCTGCCCGTCGCGATTGACCAGCATGATCCCCGCGGCGGGGCGGTAGGGAAGGGCGGCGACGTCGCTCACGCCGCGGCCTGCGCCATGGCGCGCTCGCCCTCCGCCTCGGCGAGCACCGCCTTCAGCGCGGCGAGCGCGCCGGCGACGTCGCCCTTTGCCGAGGGGATCGCCTGGCGGATGTTGGCGAAGCCATGGATCATGCCCTTCGCCTCGCGGAATACGGTCGGCACGCCCGCGGCGATCAGCGCGGCGGCATAGGCGCGGCCCTGGTCGCGGATCGGATCGAGGCTGGCGGTCACCACCACCGCGGGCGGCATCGCGGCGAGATCGCCGATCAGCGGCGAGCTGCGCAAATGCGCGGGATCGCCCTGATAGGCCGCCATGAACCATTCCATGCTGTCGCGCGTGAGCAGATAGCCCTCGGCGAATTCGTCATAGGAGGGATAGGGCTTGCTGGCGTCGGTCGCCGGATAGAGCGGGAAGTGCGCGATCACCGGCGCCGCGGCGGGCCGGTCGCGCAGCGCCATCGCGGTGACGATCGCGAGATTGCCGCCGGCGCTGTCGCCGGCCAGGATCAGCCCGGTGACGGCGCGGCCGAGCGCAACGGGCGCGCCGGCGAGCCAGCGCGCGGCGGCCTCGCAATCGTCGGGCGCGGCAGGCCAGGAATGTTCGGGCGCAAGTCGGTAGTCGACCGAGACCACCGGCAGGTCGAGCACGCGCGCCATCTCCGCACAGAAGCTCGCGTGGGTTTCGATATTGCCGATGACGAAGCCGCCGCCGTGGAAGAAGACGACCAGCGAGCCCGGCTCGCGACCGTCGCGGGGGTCGAACAGCCGGGCCGGAATATCGCCGGCGGGCCCCGGGACCATCAGGTCGCGGATCACCGCCAGCTCGCCCACCGGCGGATCGGCGAGATCCTTCATCGCATGATAGACCTGCCGCGCGGCGGGCGCGTCCATCTCGTGCATCTTCGGGCCGGGCAGCGTCTCCAGATAATCGAGGAACCTGCGGACGTCGGGACGGACGAACGGCTGAGTCATCGGCGCTCTCCCTTGGCGTGCCGCGGCACGGGCGTCTGTGCGTTAGGTAGGCGGGCGCGCGGGGCGCGTCCACTGTGGGTTTGGGGCCGTCATGCCGGCGAAGGCTGGCATCCATGTCTCTCTGCAAGAGCCGGAAGCGTTGCGCTTCTTTGAGACAGACATGGACCCCAGCCTTCGCTGGGGTGACGGATATTCGCCATGTGACGATATGGTGGTTCAAACCCGGTCGGGCGTCGAGCCCGGCGGATGCCTCGACTTCGCTGGGGACGAACGGGCGCGCGCGGCGTGCGAAAACACAAACGCCCGGGCCGTTCACGACCCGGGCGCCTGCGTGACGACTGCTCGTCAGCCCCCTTGTCCCGTTTCCGCTGCGACGCCGATCCGATTGCGGACGGCGGAGCGGGAAACTCCCCGAACCCGGCTTTTGCCTGAGCTTCAGTGACTCGAAGGCTATGGGGTGGGGGCGGGCTTGTCACGGCAAATGCTCGCGCTCTCCGACGATTGCGCCGGCGCTGTGTCGAATCCGCAACAGGCGCGGCACTGTTGCCGATCGCCGGGCGAGGCCCTAGAGCAACGCCATCGGAACGACCGGGGGCAGGGCACGCAACGGCATGATTCTCTCTCGGTACGAACGAATGATCGCGCGGCGCTATCTGCTGCCGGGCAAGGGCGAGCGGTTCATCGTCCTGGTCGCCGGCTTCAGCGTCGGCGCGGTGATGCTGGGCGTCGCCGCACTTGTCATCGTCATGAGCGTGATGAACGGCTTTCGCGCCGAGCTGTTCGAGAAGAGCGTGGGCCTCAACGGCCAGGCGGTGGTGCAGGGATTCAACAACAACCTTCCGCAATGGCGCATGGTCGAGCGCGAGGCGAAGGCGACTCCGGGCGTCACCAGCGCCGTCCCGTTGATCGAGCAGCCGCTGTTCGCGAGCCTCAACGGCCGCACCGAGCCGATCCTGCTGCGCGGAATGCAGGTGCCCGACATCGTCGACAACCCGACGATCGACGGCAAGGTGGTGATGGGCTCGCTCAAGACGCTGAAGCCGGGCAGCGGCATGGTCGCGATCGGGTCGCGGCTCGCCGAAGCGCTGGGCGCACAAGTCGGCAGCCAGATCACCATCATCAACCCGCAGGGACCCTCGACCCCGTTCGGGACGATGTTCCGCAGCGTATCGTACACCGTCGGCGCGATCTTCGAGATCGGCATCTACGATTACGACAAGGCCTATGTGCTGATGCCGCTTTCGGACGCGCAGACGCTGCTGCTGATGGGCGATTCGGTCGGCATGGTCGAGATCAATACGGTGGACGCGGACCGGGTCAGCCAGATCCTCGCCCCGCTTGCCCCGAAGGTCGAGACGATCGGCATCATCCAGACCTGGAAGGACATGAATTCGGAGCTGTTCAAGGCGCTGCAGATCGAGCGGGTGGCGATGTTCACGATCCTGTGCATCATCATCCTGGTCGCCGCGTTCAACATCGCTTCGTCGCTGATCATGCTGGTGCGATCGAAGACGCGCGACATCGCCATCCTGAGGACGATGGGGGCGACACGGCGCGCGATGCTGCGCATCTTCATGACAGTCGGCACGGCGATCGGCGTGATCGGCATCGTGCTGGGCCTGGGAATCGGTTTCCTGTTCCTGTTCTACCGCCAAGCGGTGGTGAATTTCGTGCAGCTGGTAACCGGCCAGAACCTGTGGGATCCGTCGATCCGGTTCCTTACCGAGTTGCCGTCGAAGCCCGACCCGGTGGAGATCGTCGCGATCGTCGTCGTCGCGCTGCTGATGAGCTTCCTCGCCACGCTCTACCCGGCCTACAAGGCGGCGAGCACCGACCCGGTCGAGGTGCTGCGCTATGAGTGAGCCTGTCCTCCGGACCGTTGGCCTCACGCGCAGTTTCGAGCAGGGCGGGCAAGTGATCGACGTGCTGCGCGGCGTCGACCTCAGCGTCGCGCCGGGCGAGATCGTCGCGCTGCTCGGCCCGTCGGGCTCGGGCAAGTCGACGCTGCTCCAGGCGGTCGGCCTGCTCGAGGGCGGATTCGGCGGGTCGATCAAGATTGCCGGGATCGAGGCGGTCGAGCTCGATTCGGGCGGGCGCACCGACATGCGCCGCGAGCGGCTCGGCTTCGTTTACCAGTTTCACCACTTGCTGCCCGACTTCAACGCCATCGAGAATGTCGTGCTGCCGCAACTGATCCGGGGCGCCGATCCGGCCGCGGCGCATGAGCGGGCCGAATCCCTGCTCACCGCGCTTGGCCTTGCGCACCGGCTGACGCACCGCCCGTCGCAGCTGTCGGGCGGCGAGCAGCAGCGCGTCGCGGTCGCGCGCGCGCTCGCCAACCAGCCGGCGCTGGTGCTCGCGGACGAGCCGACCGGCAATCTCGACGAGAATACCGCCGACATCGTGCTGGCCGAATTCCTCCGCCTGGTGCGCCACGAAGGCTCGGCGGCGCTGGTCGCGACCCACAACGAGCGCATCGCCGCCAAGATGGACCGAGTCGTGCGCCTCCACGACGGCATTCTCGCATAGCCTTCCGGCAGGACATCGCTTTAAAATATTGCAATTATTTCGCGTTCGGAACGCGGAACGACAGGAACGCGGGCGCGGTCGCGACCGTTGATGATTCCGTCCGACCCTAACGCAGGAACATCGCAACCGCTCTCTGCGCTGCTTCGGTCATCATGATGATTGGAGAAAATCGATGAATGCCACTACCCATATGCGCGATTTCGACGCGCAAGAGCGACGCGCCGTCGCGCTGACCGCCGGCGGCTCGACACTCAAGACCATCGGCGGAGTCGCCGTCATGGCGCTCGCCATCCTCGCGCTGATCGGCGTCCTGCCGGCGCTGCTCACCGCGATCGCCGGCATCGTCTTCGGCGCGGCGATGCTGGCCGAGGGCCTCAGCATCTCGAGCGAATACAGCGCGCTGTCCCGCTACATCGCCTATGACAGCACCGAAGTCGCCGAGTTCGGCGGCGGGCTGGGCGTCGAGGTGCTGGTCGGGCTTGCCGCGGTCGCGCTCGGCGTGCTGTCGCTGCTGGGCGTCGCCGCGCCGACGCTGCTGCCCGCGCTGATCATCGTCGGCGGCGTCGGCCTGATGCTTTCGGCCGGCACGACTCAGCGGCTCAACGACCTGCAGCTTGCCGCAGTGGGCCATGACGACATGGCGCGCCGCGTCACTCGCGACGCCATGACCGGCGCGGCGGCGGCGCAGACGCTGGGCGGGCTCGCCGCGATGGTGCTCGGCATCCTGTCGCTGGTGTCGGTCAGCCCGCTCGCCGCGGCCGGCTTCGGCACGCTGCCGCAGGTCGGGATGCTGGTGCTCGGCACCGCCACAGCTCTCAGCGGCGGTGCGCTCGCCGGAAAGGCGACGCGGATCTATCGCCACAGCTGACGGCAGGTCGAGCGTTCGAATCGGCCCGCGGCTCGAAAGCGCCGCGGGCCGATTTGCATTTGCCGCCGATCGCGCTAGCGGCGGAACAGCTTGGAGACACGCCGATGACCGATGCCGCCTGGACGACCACCCCGACGCTGGCCGGCGCGCATGTCACGCTGCGCCCGCTGGAGCGCGCCGACCGCGCGGCGATTCTCGAGGCGTTCGCGACCGGGCTGGAGGGCGCCTTCGCGACGACGATCCCCAATGAGGAGACGATCGACGCCTGGTACGCGCGGCTGGAGCGCGAGCATGGCGCCGGCCGCACGTTGCCCTTCACGGTGCTCGATCGCGACGGCGCGGTCGCCGGCGTCACCCGGCTGATGCGGATGAGCAAGCCCAATCGCCGCGTCGAGATCGGCGGCACGGTCTATGCGAAGCGAGTGCATCGCACCGGGCTCAATACCGAGGCCAAGCTGCTGTTGCTCAGCCACGCGTTCGAAGCGCTCGGCTGCCAGTGCGTCCAGCTCCGCACCGACTGGCTCAACCGCCAGTCGCGCCGCGCGATCGAGCGGCTGGGAGCGAGGCAGGACGGCGTGCTGCGCGGGCATATGGTTTTCCCCGATCGCGTGCGCGACTCGGTGGTCTATTCGATCCTCGCCCACGAATGGCCGGGGGTGCGGCGCAATTTGCATACCTTGCTTGCGGCGCATGAGGAGGGAGCGCGATGACCGCGATCACCGATTTTCAGGTCAAGGCGGCGAATGGGGACGTGGTCGCTCTTTCCGCCTATGCCGGCAAGGTGCTGCTGATCGTCAACACCGCCTCGAAATGCGGTTTTACTCCGCAATATGAGGGGCTGGAGGCGCTCTACCGCCGATATGAGCCGCGCGGGTTCGAGGTCCTCGCCTTTCCGTGCAACCAGTTCGGCCATCAGGAGCCGGGCGATGCTGCCGAGATCGCCAGCTTCTGCACGACCACATACGACGTGACCTTTCCTGTGCTCGCCAAGATCGACGTCAACGGCGAGGACGCGGACCCGCTGTTTCGCGCACTGAAGGAGCGCGCGCCGGGGCTGCTCGGCTCCAAGGCGATCAAGTGGAATTTCACCAAATTCCTGATCGATCGCGCCGGCCGCGTGGTCGATCGCTATGCCCCGACGACCAAGCCCGAAGATATCGCCGCCGATATCGAGAAGCTGCTGTAGCGCCGGTTCAGATGCTGGCCGGCTGCTCGAATTGCTCGATCACCCATTCTTCTTCCTGGGCCGCGGCAATCCAGTCCTGCATGAAGGGGTGGCGCAGCACCGCCTCGATATAGGCGCCGGCGAAGCGCGCGACAGGCAGCGAATAGGTGACGATCCGCGTGCAGACCGGCGCGTACATGATGTCCGCCGCGCCGAACTCGCCGAACAGGAACTGCCCTTGCCCGCCGAACCGCGCGCGCGCCTGCGCCCACAGCTCCATGATCCGCTGCAGCTCGGCCATGACGTCGTCGTCGGGCCGCTTCGGCGGGAACGCCTGGCGGATGTTCATCGAATGCTTGCGGCGCAGCGCCGGGAAGCTCGAATGCATCTCGGCCGCCATCGACCGCGCCATCGCGCGCGCAGGCTCGTCGGCGGGCCAGAAGCGGTCGCGACCGACCTTGTCGGCGAGATATTCGACGATCGCCAGGCTGTCCCACACCACGGTGTCGCCGTCCCACAGGATCGGCACCTTGCCCGATGAGGGGGCGAATTCGTCGCCCTGCCGCCGCTGCTCCCATTCGGCGTCGTAGAGCGGGACGACGACCTCCTCGAAGCGCAGCCCCGACTGTTTGCACGCGAGCCAGCCGCGCAGAGACCAGGACGAATAGGCCTTGTTGCCGATGATGAGCTTGAGCATGGCCAAGGCTTAGTTGCGCGCTTCTCCGCTGTCGATAGCTCAGGCGGCGGGTTGCGGATGGTGCGGCTCGAGCACCAGCGTCCGGCCGTCGACGTGCCACGACTTGAGCATCGACAGGAAGTTCATGCCGAGCACGTCGGTATGGCCGAACGCCGGGGAGACGACCACCGGCAGGTCGCGGGCGACGATGTCGCCGAGCGTGAGTTCGGGAAGCGTCGCGGTGCGCGCGGTGATCGCGCCGTTGGTGGTGTTGAGCACCACCGGGAACAGCCCGCGGTCAGTCTTCAGCCCGGCGGCCTCCGCGGTTCCGCTGGACAGCGCGGTCAGCGTCGCGCCGCTGTCGATCAGCATCCGGCGACGAATGCCGTTGATACTGACACGCGCCCAGAAATGACCGTCAGGCGCCATGCGGATGCGCACCTCGCGCCCCGCGACCTCCTGCCCGCCCAGATGGAGCGCCGAGACGAGCTGCGAGAAATAGGGATCGAACCGGCCGCGCTGGAGGACGACGACGATCAGCACGGCGACCAGCGCGGCGGTGATCGCGAAATTGAGCAGCGAACGGAACAGTCGGATGCGGAGCAGCAGCGCAACGACGATCGCGACGATGGCGATCAGCAGGTAGAGGTGCGTGTCGGCGCCGAGGTGCGGAATCGCGTGCGGGGTCATGGCATCCGGTCCTCTACACGAGAATCGGCCAGTTCGTCGCGGCCGTTCATTCGCGCGCGGGCGCCGGCGCCGGCCGCCGGTGAGGGGCCTCGGCAGCGCGCGCGAGATGGAAGGCGAGCAGCTCGCCGAACCGGCCGTCGGCGAGCCCGCGCCGTGCCGGCCGCTGCATCAGATCGACGTCGGGACCACTGTTGCCTTCGACGATGCACGGGCCATTCACGGTCAGTCCGATGTCCCAGCCTATCATGATGCGGTCGTCGAACGCGCGATGCGCCCTCACCGCAAGCTCGCACAGATCGCCCCACAGCGGCAGGGTCCGGCCGGTGATGCGGCCGCCCGTCTCCGGATACCGGTCGAGCCAGCCGAGCCGTGCGTCCATGCCGAGATCGGAGGCGTCCGACAACGTGCCGCGCGCGAGATCGACGGCCGCTGCGATGCCGCCGGCGTGGATGTTGTCCACGGTCCGGTTGGCGCCGATCGCCATGCGGAACACCGCCGCGACCAGCTCCGGCCGCCCGTGCTCGTCGAGGCAGGTCAGCGCGCGCACGGTCGACAGTGCGCCATTGCCAAGATCGGCGATCGCCGGATGGTTGATCAGCCGGCGCTGGATCAGCCATGCGCGGTCGCGCGACTTGCGCCGCAACCGCTCGACGAGCGCGGCGGCCGACATTTCGCGGCCAGCGAGATTGCGATAGCGGTCGGCAGCGACATGGTCCCAGCGCTCCGCGCCGCGGCCGCCGCGCCCACATGCCGGCTTGGCGAACAGGTCGGCGCAGGGGAGCGGCTCGTCGCCTTTGGCCTCGCCGTCGTGGAATGCCATCACTACCGGGGCGACGGGGAGCTGATGTGCTCGGCAGCGTTCGTCGAAGGCGATTTTGTCGTCGAGCGGCGAGGTGGATCGGAAGGCGGTCCGGAGCAGGCGATAGACCCCGCGCTTGGTCTCGCAGCGGTTGAGGAACGACCGCGCTTGCCGTCGCGCGCCGGGCTCGTGCAGCGAAAAGATGTAATACCAGGGCGGCAGGATGCCGCAGCGCGCGAACAACCGCAGCTGGTCGGCGAATTGCGCGAGGATGGAGCGGCCGCTGCGTCGCGCGACGATCGCGCCGTTGCGCCAGGTGAACCACAATGCGGCGAGCAGCAGCCCGGGGACGACCAGCGCGCTTCCGGCGATCAGGTCGAACCACTCGCCGGGATCGCCGGGCGACCAGTAATGGCCGGCATATGCGCGGCGCAGCGATGCGGCCGCGCTGCCGTCGCCCGGCATCGCCAGTGCAGCGAGCGTGATCGGCAAGCCCGCCGCGCGATAGACGATATTCTCGCCATGCGCGAGCAGCCGGCGATGCAAAGAGGCCAGCATCGTTATCGTCCCATGTGGCGGTCGCGGCGTCTCTTGGCCGAACAATCCGCCTCGGCAGACAAGGTTGCGGGGGAATCTCGCTAACTCGGATTAAGTCGGATCGGCACTCGGCGCAGGGTTGGCCGTCATGCGTGCTCCTGCTTTCGCGGCGAGCACGGGCGCGGCGGATGTTGCAGCGAGGGATCGATCCCGCCAGTACGTCGCTATTGCGCGTCCTTGTCCTGGCGTTTGGTGACTCCACCGGTGCCGCCGGGGCCGTCGGGCAGGCCGGGAGCGGTGAAGGTTTCCGGTTCCTCGCCGCCTTCGCCGCGCTCGACGGCGTCGCTGCGCGCGTCGACCACCTGCTCGATGTCGCTGCGCGAGTCCTTGCGGTCGTCGGGCGGACTGTCGGGATGGGGATCGGGTTTGCGGTCGGTCATGGCGCGTCCTTCATGCGGTTGGATCGGTCGGCTCCGGCGGTGGCGCGCCGGGATCGGGCACGTCGATATCGGGCGCCGGCGGGATGATCTCGGGCGGCGGAGCCGGCGGCGGGGACGGCTGCGCCGGCGGGGGTGGGGTGGCCATCGGCAGTCTCCCAGTCCGGACTTCCTACCGGTTGCCAACGAAGCACTACGCCGCTGGTTGCCTCGCAATGGCGCGACGCGGCTTGCCCTCGGCCCACGCGCTGCTATAGACGCCGCCGACCTCGCTGTCCCACGCGGGCGTGGCGGAACTGGTAGACGCGCCGGATTTAGGTTCCGGTATCGAAAGATGTGGGGGTTCGAGTCCCTTCGCCCGCACCAGTTGCGTTGACTCGAAACCGTCCGGCGGACGGCTTCGGCAACGCAACTCCCGAGCGAAGCGAAGGGCGCTCCCCCTCCCAGGAAAGAGATTGAAGACGAGACCATGCAGACTGTCGAGACGTTGAACGAAGGCCTGAAGCGCGCCTACACCCTCACCATCACCGCCAAGGACATCGACAAGAAGGTCGAAGCCGAGGTGAAGCGGGTCGCCCCGCAGGTGCGGATGCCCGGCTTCCGCCCCGGCAAGGTGCCGGCCAACCTGATCCGCAAGATGCATGGCGAGGCGCTGGCGCAGGACGCGCTCAACAGCTCGATCCAGGAAGGGGTGCAGAAGGTCATCGCCGACAACAAGCTGCGTCCGGCGATGCAGCCGTCGGTGGCGCTCGACGAGGGCTATGCGGCGGGCAAGGACGCCGAGGTCAAGGTCGAGCTCGAAGTGCTGCCCGACGTGCCCGCGCCGGTGATCGACGGTCTGAAGCTCGAGCGGCTGACGGTGCCGGTCGCGGACGAAGCGGTCGACGCGCAGCTCAAGAAATTCGCCGACCAGATGAAGCGCTGGGACGACGCGGCCAAGAGCTACAAGGCGAAACAGGGCGATCTCGTCGTGATGGACTTCGTCGGCAAGACCGACGGCGTGGCGTTCGAGGGCGGCACCGGCGAGGACATGTCGGTCGAGATCGGCTCTGGCCGCCTGATCCCCGGCTTCGAGGACCAGCTGGTCGGCGTCAAGGCGGGCGACGAGAAGACGATCGAAGTCAGCTTCCCCGACGATTACAATGTCGCGAGCCTGAAGGGGAAGCCGGCGACCTTCGACCTTATCATCAAGGCGGTGAAGACCGCGGGCGAAAGCGCGATCGACGACGAGCTCGCCAAGTCGATGGGCCTCGAGAGCCTCGAGCAGCTCAAGGGGCTGCTGAAGGGGCAGATCGAGCAGGAGCACAACCAGCTCACCCGCACGCACATGAAGCGCAAGCTGCTCGACCAGCTCGCCGAGGGGCACGATTTCCCGGTGCCGCCGTCGATGGTCGAGGCCGAGTTCCAGCAGATCTGGGCGCAGCTCCAGCACGAGGCGAGCCACGAAGAGGACCCCGAGGCGGCGCTCAAGGAAATGGAAGCCGAGAAGGACGATTACCGCGCGATCGCCGAGCGGCGCGTGCGGCTCGGTCTGCTGCTGTCGGAAATCGGCCAGGCCAACGGCGTCGAGGTCAGCAGTCAAGAAATGAACCGCCTGATCGCGCAGGCCGCGCAGCAATACGGGCCCGAGGATCGTCAGCGCTTCATCCAGTACGTCCAGCAGGAGCCGATGGCGGCCGCCCAGCTGCGCGCGCCGCTCTATGAAGACAAGGTGGTCGATTTCCTGTTCGACAAGGCCGAGATCAGCGACCGCGGGGTGAGCCGCGAGGAACTGGAAGCCGCGATCGAATCGGAAGACGGCTTCGCCACCGGCACGCACAGCCACGACCACGATCACGACCACAAGCCGAAGAAGAAGGCGGCGGCGAAGAAGGCTCCCGCGAAGAAGGACGAGGCCAAGACCGAGGAGCCGGCGAAGAAGGCGGCGACCAAGAAGGCGCCTGCCAAGGCGGAAGAGAAGCTGAAGGCCGACGACAAGGCCAAGGCTGAGAAGCCGGCCAAGGATGCCGCGCCGAAGAAGGCTCCGGCGAAGAAGGCTGCGGCCAAGGCGGAGGAAGGCGAAGCCAAGCCCGCCAAGAAGCCGGCCGCGAAAAAGGCTGCGGCGAAGAAATAAGCGTCATGCCGGACTTGTTCCGGCATCCACGGTAAGGCAGGACTCGCAGCCGCGGCTCTTGCCTTCCGGTGGACCCCGGAACAAGTCCGGGGTGACGAAGGGGGCGACATGGCCGGTCCGACAATCGCAGTCCTGCTGCCCTGCTACAATGAGGAAGCCGCGATCGCGCAGACGGTCGCGGGTTTCCGCGCAGCGCTGCCCGATGCGGCGATCTACGTCTATGACAACAACAGCCGCGACCGCACCGTCGAGGTCGCGGCGGCGGCTGGCGCGATCGTCCGGCGCGAGCGGATGCAGGGCAAGGGCAACGTCGTCCGCCGCATGTTCGCCGATGTCGACGCCGACATCTACGTCATGGCCGACGGCGATGCGACTTACGATGCGGCTTCCGCGCCCGCGCTCGTCGCGCGCCTCATCGACGAACAGCTCGACATGGTGGTCGGCGCCCGCGTCGGCGAGGCGGTCGAGGCGTATCGGCGCGGGCATCGCCTCGGCAACCGGATGCTGACGGGAATGCTCGCGCGGCTGTTCGGGCGAAGTTTCGGCGATATCCTGTCGGGCTATCGCGTGTTCTCGCGGCGGTTCGTCAAAAGCTTCCCGGTGCTCTCCACCGGCTTCGAGATCGAGACCGAGATCAGCGTCCACGCGCTCGAACTCAAGATGCCGGTGGCCGAGGTCGAGACGCCCTATTTCGCGCGGCCCGAAGGCTCGCAGTCGAAGCTGTCGACCTATGGCGACGGCTGGCGCATCCTGCGCACGATCGTCACGCTCTACCGCATCGAGCGGCCGCTGCTGTTCTTCGGCTGGATCGGCGCGGTGTTCGCCGCGCTGGCGGTAGTCCTCGCGATTCCGCTGGTCCTCACCTACATGCACACGCATCTGGTGCCGCGCTTCCCGACCGCGGTGCTCGCGACAGGGCTGATGATCCTCGCTTTCCTCAACGGGTTCGCCGGGCTGATCCTCGACACGGTGGTGCGCGGCCGGCGCGAGGTGCGGCGGCTGGCCTATCTCGCGCAGCCCGCGCCGGGACCGACCGACTGACCCCATGCACATCCGCGCCGAAGCCCTGGTCCTCGCGGTGCGCCGGCACGGCGAGCACGGCGCGATCGTCCGCGCCCTGACCGCCGAGCATGGGCTGCAGGCGGGCTATGTCCGCGGCGGCTGGTCGCGCACGCTGCGGCCGGTGCTGCAGCCCGCCAATCTGATCGTCGGCGAGTGGCGCGCGCGCACCGAGGAGCAGCTTGCGCAGCTGACGGTCGAGCTGGTTCACAGCCGCGCGCCGCTATTCGGCGAGCCGCTGCCCGCGGCGGCGCTCGATTGGGTGACGGCGCTGACCGCGGCGGCGCTGCCCGAGGGGCATCCCTATCCGCGCATCCATGCCGCGCTCACGGGGGTGATCGACGCGATCGAGGCGGCGCCGGCGGCGCGGGGCTGGGCGGTGGCGCTGGTCCGCTACGAGCTGCTGCTGCTCGCCGAACTGGGCTTCGGCCTCGCGCTCGACCGCTGCGTCGTCACCGGCGCGGCCGACGATCTCATCTGGGTCAGTCCGAAGAGCGGCGCAGCGGTGTGCCGGGCGGCGGGGCAGGGCTATGCCGACCGCTTGCTCCCGCTGCCCGCATTCGTCCGCGAGGGTAGGGCAGCGGACTGGCCCGACATCCTGGCGGGACTGCGCCTTACGGGGCATTTCCTCGAGCGCGACTTGCTCACCGACCGCCGCGCCGAAACGCTCACCGCGCGGCACCGGCTGGTCGATCGGCTGAAAAGGGCGGTTGCGTGAAGCGTCCCGGCCCGGCAAGGGCATCTGCCGAGCCGAAAAGGGAGACACGAATGCCGCTGATCGCCGTCCTCGCCGGAGATGGAATCGGACCCGAAGTCACCGCGGAGGCGCGGCGCGTGCTCGAGGCGCTCGACCTCGGCCTCGACTTCGAGGAAGGGCTGGTCGGCGGCGCGGGCTATCGCGGCGCGGGCCATCCGCTGCCGCCGGCGACGCTGGAACTCGCCAAGCGCGCCGATGGCGTGCTGTTCGGCGCGGTGGGCGATCTGGCGTGCGACGCACTCGAGCGCGCGATGCGGCCCGAGCAGGCGATCCTCGGCCTGCGCAAGGCACTCGGCCTGTTCGCCAACCTGCGTCCGGCGAAACTTTTCAAGGGCTTGGAGGACGCTTCTGCGCTGCGGCCCGAAGTCGCGCGCGAGATCGACCTCGTCATCCTGCGCGAGCTGACCGGCGACGTCTATTTCGGCGAGAAGGGCCGGCGCACCACGATCGAGGGCCTGCGTCAGGGCTATGACCTGATGGCCTATGATGAGGGCGAGGTGGCGCGGATCGCGCGCGTCGGGTTCGAGATGGCGCTGCGCCGCAAGAAGCGGCTGCATTCGGTCGACAAGGCCAATGTGCTGGAGACCTCGCAGCTGTGGCGCGATGTGGTGAGCGAGGTGGCGGCCGATTATCCGCAGGTCACGCTGGTCCATATGTATGCCGACAATGCGGCGATGCAGCTGGTGCGCAATCCCGGCCAGTTCGACGTCATGGTGACGGGCAACATGTTCGGCGACATCCTGTCCGATCAGGCGAGCATGTGCGCGGGTTCGATCGGGATGCTGCCGTCGGCGGCGCTGAGCCAGTGGGCCGGCGGCAACGGCCTGTACGAACCGATCCACGGCAGCGCGCCCGACATTGCGGGGCAGGGCAAGGCCAATCCCTGTGCCGCGATCCTGTCGGCGGCGATGCTGCTGCGTCATTCGCTCGACCTGCCCGAACCCGCGGCGCGGATCGAGGCGGCGGTGGCGAGCGCGATCGCCGACGGCGCGCGCACGCCCGACCTCGGCGGCACGCTCTCGACCAGCGGGATGGGCGACGCGGTGCTGGCGGCGCTGTGAGGCGAAACGAGCAATCTCCTCCGTTCGCCCTGAGCTTGTCGAAGGGCGAGGTCAGGGTCCAAACGCCCTTCGACAGGCTCAGGGCGAACGGCTGATGGGCCATAGGCGACCCCTCAAATGACCGACCTGCTCGAGCTGGCGATCGTCATTCCGACGTTCAACGAGGCCGCGAACGTGCCGGTCCTCGTCGCCAGGCTCGATGCGGCGCTGAAGGGGCGCGCCTGGGAAGCGATCGTCGTCGATGACGACAGCCCCGACGGCACTGCCGAGGCGGCGCGGGCGATCGCCCGGCTCGACCGCCGCGTGCGAGTGATCCAGCGGATCGGGCGGCGCGGACTGTCCTCGGCGTGCATCGAGGGGATGTGCGCCACCGCCGCGCCGCTCGTCGCGGTGATCGACGGCGACCTGCAGCATGACGAGACGGTGCTGCCGAAGATGCTCGACGCGCTGCAGGGCGATGCCGAGCTCGACGTGGCGATCGGCTCGCGTTTCGTCGAGGGCGGCGGGACCGGCGAATGGGATCGCGATCGCGTCGCCAAATCGGCTTTGGCGACAAGACTTTCCCGGCAAGTCCTCAAGGCCGATCTGAGCGATCCGATGAGCGGGTTCTTCATGATCCGCACCGACATCGTGCGGAAGCTGGCGCCCGATCTGGCGGGGATCGGCTTCAAGATCCTGCTCGACATCATGACCGGCAGCCCGCGGCCGCTGCGGTTCCGCGAGTTCGGCTACGTGTTCCGCACGCGTTCGGCGGGGGAGAGCAAGCTCGATCACGTCGTGGCGATGGAGTATCTCATCGCGCTTTACGATCGGATGTTCGGGCGGATCGTGCCGGTGCGTTTCGCGATGTTCTCCGCGATCGGCGCGATCGGCGTGGCGGTGCATATGGCGGTGCTGTCGGTGCTGTATCTGGCGCTCGGCATTTCCTTTGTCGCGGGGCAGATCGTCGCGGCGGTCGCGGCGATGACCGGGAATTTCTTCCTCAACAACACGCTAACCTATCGCGACCGGCGGCTGAAGGGGTGGCGGCAGCTTGCCGACGGGTGGGTGTCGTTCTGCGTGGTGTGTTCGGTGGGGCTGGTCGCCAATATCGGCGTCGCCGCGTTCGTGCATGGCGCGCAGAACGGGCAATGGGCGGTCTCGGCGCTGCTCGGCGTCCTGGTCGGCGCAGTGTGGAACTATGCGCTGTCGTCGCGCTTCGTCTGGGGGCGGTATTGATTCCCTAAGGCCAGGTCGGCAGCCACATCCAGTGCTGGTACGATTGCGGGCCGGCGAGCGCCTGGGCGGAGATGATCGGGTAGAAATAGCCGAACAGGCCGATCGCGACGATCACCGTCCATTCGTCGATCCGCCGCTTGCGCAGCCAGCCGAAATGGTCGAGCGCGCCCGCCAGCGCCAGGCTGAGGAAGATGCTCGACGGATAGTAATAATAATAGAATCCCAGCGACTTGGGAATGACTATCCAGATCGCGTATGAACCTGCCCAGAGGCCGGCGACGCCGAGTAGCCGCCACGATTCGTCGCGCCACCATCCGGCGAAGCACGCGGCCACGGCGACCAGCCCGCCCCACATCACCGCCGGGTTGCCGATCATCAGCACCCCACGCACCGCGCCGTCGACCGGCTCGTAGAGATACCAGATCGGGCGGATCAGCAGCGGCCAGCTCCACCAGCTCGACTGATAGGTGTGCGGCGGCAGCACCTGGGTCTGCTCGGCATACATGCGCAGCTGGAACGGCAGCAGCGTGCGCCAGGTCAGCGGATCATGCGCGTAGAAGAAGGCGGGCGCGAAGGTCGCGAAATAGGTCGCGATGCTCACCGCGCCGATGATCAGCAGCGCCGGCAGCGTCGCGACGCCCGGCCAGTGCGTCTGCCCACGGGCATAGAGCGTTGATTCGAGATCGCGCCCGGCGACTCGGCCGTCGCGGATGCGGATGACGAGGAAGGCGAGCCCGGCGAACCCGAGATACGGCACCGCGGTCCATTTGGCGCCCGCGGCGAGCCCGAGCAGCACGCCGGCAAGCACCAGCTTCGCGCGCACCCATGCCGGGCCGCGCATCGCCCACAGCATCGCCGCAACCGCGAGCACCAGGAATGCCGCCATGAAGCCGTCGAGCATCGCGATCCGCGCCTGGATGAACAGGGTCATGTTCACGATCGTCAGCAGCGCCGCGATGACCGCGGGCCGCATCCGGCGGAAGGTGAGCCAGCAAATCGCAAACACCCCCATCACCACTGCGCTCGCCGCGACGGTTGAAAAGAAACGCCAGCCGAAGCTGGTGTCGCCGAACAACCGGATGCCGAGCCCGATCAACTCCTTGCCGACCAAGGGATGCTCGATGTTGACCGGCCGTTCGAGCGCCCACAGCGTCTTGGCCGCGGGGACGTAATAGATTTCGTCGAACATCTGCTTGTGCGGAAAGCCGAGCCGGAAGAGGAACAGCACCTCGGCGGCAAGGCCCAGCAGGAGGGTGGCCAGCAGCGGACGGGGCTTCGCGGTGGCCGTGGTCATCGGTATCGGGCTTAGCGTGCCTCGGGGCGGGGCAAAAGCCCTGTGATGTGGGCTTGTCACCCTCACCCTTCCGCGCCTTCGGCGCTCCTTCCCTCTCCCAATGGGAGAGGGAAGGGGCCCGCTCGGCGGAGCCGAGTGGGAAGGGTGAGGGTGACTTGCTCTCCCGAATCTCCGGCTTCGGCAGTTGCGTTCTCCGCCCCTCCCCGGCATGGAGCGGGCCATGAAACGCCGCACCGGACAGGACCGCTCGATCACCAGCAACTGGCGCCCCGCGACGCAGGCCATCCGCGGCGGCACCGCGCGATCCGAATGGGGCGAGACGTCGGAGGCGATCTTCCTCACCTCGGGCTATGCCTATGACTGCGCCGGCGACGCCGCCGCGCGGTTCAAGGGCGAGCAGGTCGGCATGACCTATTCGCGGCTGCAGAACCCGACGGTGCAGATGCTCGAGGAGCGGATCGCGCTGCTGGAAGGCGCCGAGGCGTGTCGCACCATGGCTTCGGGCATGGCGGCGATGACCGCGGTGCTGCTGTGCCAGCTCGCCCAGGGCGACCATGTCGTCGCCGGCCGCGCGGCGTTCGGATCGTGCCGCTGGCTGGTCGATACGCTGCTACCGCGCTTCGGGGTCGAGACCACCACGGTCGATGCGCGCGATCCGCAGCAATTCGCCGACGCGGTCCGGCCCAACACCAAGCTGTTCTTCTTCGAGACGCCGGCCAATCCGACGATGGACGTGGTCGATCTGGAGGCGGTGTGCGGCATCGCGCGCGCGCGCGGCATCACCAGCGTGGTCGACAATGCCTTCGCCACGCCGGCGCTGCAGCGGCCGCTCGATTTCGGTGCCGATATCGTCGCCTATTCGGCGACCAAGCTGATGGACGGGCAGGGTCGGGTGCTCGCCGGCGCCGTGACCGGCGGCAGGCAGTTCATCGAGGAGACGCTGCTTTCCTTCACCCGCAACACCGGGCCGACGCTGAGCGCGTTCAACGCCTGGGTGGTGCTCAAGGGGATGGAGACGCTCGACTTGCGCGCGCGGCGGCAGAGCGAGAATGCGATGAAGGTCGCGGGCTTCCTTGAGGGGCGCGTGCCGCGCGTGCTCCATCCGGGGCTGCCGAGTCATCCGCAGCATGCGCTGGCGGTGAAGCAGATGCCGGACGGCTGCGGGCCGATCTTCGCCTTTCACGTCGACGGCGGGCGCGCGCAGGCGCACGGGCTGCTCGACGCGCTGCGGCTGATTGATATCTCGAACAATATTGGCGATTCACGCTCGCTGATGACACATCCCGCCTCGACCACCCACGCCGGGGTCAGCGATGAGGTGCGGCAGGAGATGGGGATCGACGAGGGGATGCTGCGGCTCAACGTCGGGCTGGAGGACCCGGAGGACGTGATCGACGATCTCAACCAGGCGCTGAAGGCGGTCGGGTTGTGAAGGCGCTGTTCCCCAACGTCGCCGAGACGCGGGGGGTCGTCGTGCGCGTGTCGGTCAGCTACCTGCCCGAACAGTCGGAGCCGGCGCGCGGGCGCTGGTTCTGGGCCTATCACATCCGCATCGAGAATGAGGGCGAGCAGACGGTGCAGCTGCTGACGCGCCACTGGATCATCACCGACGGCCGCGGCGCGCGGCATTCGGTCGAGGGCGAGGGCGTGGTCGGCGAGCAGCCGATGATCGAGCCGGGCGGCAGCTTCGACTATGTCTCGGGCTGTCCGCTGGCGACGCCGACCGGGTCGATGCAGGGCAATTACCATATGATGGCCGAAGACGGCTCGGGGTTCGACGTGGAGATACCCAAATTCGCGCTGATCGCGCCGGCGGTGGCGCAGTGAGTCGCCCCTTCACCGTTCGGTTCGAGCGCAGTCGGGAACCGCTGCCGAGCGTAGCCGAGGTTCGATTCCCGCTTCGCTCGAAAACGTGTCTCGACTTCGCTCGACACGAACGGGAAGGGGGGCGTTCGGCACCGTGAAGCGCACTCACCTCCCCTTGAACGGCCTCCGCGTGCTCGATGCGGCCGCGCGGCATTTGTCGTTTACCCGCGCTGCCGACGAGCTGGCGGTGACGCCGGCGGCGGTCGGGCAGCAGATCCGCGCGCTCGAGGATACGCTGGGCGTCGTGCTGTTCCGCCGCACCACGCGCGGGCTGGAGCTGACGCCCGAAGGCGAGGCGGGGCTCGAGGCGCTGCGGCAGGGGTTCCTCCAGTTCGAGGAATCGGTTCGCGCGATGCAGGCGGGGCAGTCGTCCAAGTCGCTGACCATCGCCGCGCCGCGCGACCTCACCGCCAAATGGCTGATGCCGCGGCTGGCCGAGATCGCCAGGGACGACGGCGAACTGCGCTTCGTGCTGGTCGCCGCCGATGCCGAGGTCGATTTCACCGAGGCCAATCTCGATCTCGCGATCCGCTGGGGCGAGGGGCCGGGCGAGCATGAGGGCGAGGCGATCGAATCGGAGGGGATGGTGACGATCGCGCACCCCGGCGGCGGAATCGATACCGCGATCGCCTGGCCGGGCTGCCTTGCCGAGGATGCCGGCGCGCTGGTCCGCGTCGCCGATGCGGGGCTGGCGATCGACGCGGCGGCGCAGGGGTTGGGCCACGCGACGGTGCCCGAACTGCTCGCCGCGCGCGACATCGCCGCCGGGCGGGTCGTGGTGATCGGCGAGCCCAAGCCGTCGAAGCTCGGCTATTGGCTGGTCGCGCCGTTGCCGCAATGGCGGCAGAAGAAGGTCAAGGCGCTGGTCGACGCGCTGGCGTCATGAGCGACATGCCCGTCATCGAAACCGAGCGGCTGCGGCTTCGTCCGCTCGTCGCCGAGGACGCCGATGCGCTCCACGACCTCTATTCCGATGCACAGGCGATGGTCTGGTGGTCGCATCCGCCGCACGACACGCTCGAGCAGACGCGCGAGGCCGTCGCCAGGAACATCGCGCGCTCCGACTGGCGCGCGTGGGCGATCACGGCGAAGGGCGACGATCGCGCGGTCGGTACGCTGGCAGCGCACGAGAAACGACAGGGCGGCGTGATCGAGATCGGCTATTCGCTGGTGCGCGCGCATTGGGGCAAGGGCGTCGCGCGCGAGGCGGTGGCGGCGCTGGTCGATCGTCTGTTCGCCGAAGGACATCGCCGCGTCTTCGCCGACACCGATCCCGAGAACGATGCGTCGAACCGGTTGCTCGAACGGCTCGGCTTCACGCTGGAAGGGCGGCTGCGCGGCGAGTGGGAGACGCATATCGGCGTGCGCGACAGCTTCATCTGGGGATTGCTTCGCGACGAGTGGCGCGGCTCAGCGGGGTAGCGCGCACGCCGGGCGGTCGAGCCAGCAGGGCGCGCCGATCGAAATCCGCTCGCCATAGCGCGCATAGGGCGCCTGCCAGCCGGTATAGGGCGGCGATTCGCCCGGATCGAGGCGGCGGGCATGGCCGGCGAAGGGGCGGGCGACGGCGAGCGCGCGCTCGCCGCGCGCGTCGGGCACCTGATGGAAGCGGCCGACATTGTTCAGCGTGCCGGCGTCGTCGCGGATCACGGCCGAGGCGAAATAGGCCTCCTGCCAATGGCGCAGCAGATTGCCCTCGAACAGCAGCATCCGCGCCGGCCGGTCCTCGCCGACCGCGACGGGCAGGATGCGCAGGCACGCCAGCGCGCCGAGCGCGACCGTCGCGGCCATCGCCACCGCCCAATGCCGCCACACGCCGAACGCCCTCAGCCAGAACCACAGGCCCGCGCCGCCGAGCGGGAACAGCCATTTGAGGTAATGCGCGTTCTGGAAACGCCAGAGGCCGGGCGGCTGGAAATCGGTATAGGCGAGCTGGATCGCGACGAACGGGATCGCGACCGTCGCGATGAGCGCGAGGACCTGCCGCTGGCGCGACGTGCCGACCACCGCCAGCGTGACGAGGCCCGCGCAACCCGGCCAGAGGAACGGCAGCGTCTCGACCAGCGAGCGGTCGCCGGGGAACCACGGCTGCGGCGTGACGAGCAGGACATAGGCCTTCCACGGCAGGTCGCTGAACGCGAAGCCCTGCGCGGCGCCGCTGCGGACATAGTCGCTGAGCCGGAAGCCGTAGATCGCGAGGTACAGCAGGGCATAGGGCAGCACGACGAGCACGCCGCCGAGGAGGACGAGGCCAATGCGGCGCGGCGTCACCAGCCCGCGCCGCGCGCCGACCGCCGCCGCGACGGCGAGGGCGCAGATGCCGACGAGGCCGTCGGCCGGGCGCACCAGCGGCGGCGCGGCGGCGAGTGCGCCGGCGGCGATCAGCAGGAGGGGGCTCGGCGGATGGTCGGCGGCGATCATCCGCGCGACGACGGCGATCAGCGCCCAGATCAGCGCGGCGGACAGCGTGGTCGTCCAAGGCTCGATCCACAAGCCCGCGGCGGGGGCGAGCGCGAGGGTCGAGAGGGCGAACGCGGCCGCGGCGAGCCACGGCCCCATTCCCAGCGGCCGCATCGCCGGGATGAACGCCGCGGCGGTCGCCATGAACAGGATCAGGTCGGGAAGGAAGAACGGCTGCGCGGGGATCAGGGCGGTGAAGGAGCTGGCGACCAGCGGGTAGGCGGGCGGATACCAATGCGCGCCGGCCGCGAAGTCGAACCGGGCGAGCGCGCGGGCCGAGGCGATGTAGCGGCTCTGGTCGAACCAGCCGGCCCACTCCGGCGTGCGGCCGAGGTCGAGCCCGAGGTCATGCCAATAACGCAGCAGCCAGGCGAGCCCGGCCGCCAGCGCGGGGAGCAGCGGCGCGCGCGTCAGGAACTCCCATGCGCTGGACGGCCGCCGCAAGTCAGCGGTCCGTGAGCAGCAGCGCGCGGTTCATCAGCGCGGCGAAGGTGGGCTCGCTCACCGCGGCGTCGGCATCGTGCCAATTGCCGGTGACGGCGAACCATTTCCCGGCCTTGGTCCGGACCAGGTAGTTGAGCGTGATCACGCCCGGCTCCGAGCCGCCCTTGTAGCCGACATAGGCGAACCGGTGGGCGACTGACGTGCCGGGGCTGATCGCCAGGATCGCGCGCGTCGTCTCGTCGCCATGGGTCCTGAGCCAGTCGAGCGTGCGCGCCATGTCGCGGGGGCTGGCGAACCATTCGACGGTGTCGATCCTGACCGGCTTGCCGTCGAACATGTGCGGATCGACCGGAGTCGCCGCGAATCTGGCGCGATTGTCGGCGAGCAGCTGCTTGCGCGCCGCGACATCGTCCTTCGCCCAGGCGTCGGCGATCGCGGCGTTGGCGGGCGTCTTGAGCTCGAACGCCTGCATCGTCGTCAGCACCGGCAGCGTGCGGTCGGGATCGGCGACGCCGATCGTGCGGACCATCGTGCCGACCTTGTCCTGCCCCAGCGTCGTCAGCAGCGTGTCGGCCGCGGTGTTGTCGCTGATCGAGATCATCAGGCTCGCCAGCGTCTGCAGCGTGACCGGCGCGTGCTCGGGCCATTTCTGCAGGATGCCCGACGGCAGCGAATGCGGCCCGACGCGCAGCACGTCGTCCCAATGCCGCTCGCCGGCGTTCACCTCGCGCGCCGTTTCCGCCAGAACCCACAGCTTGAACGCCGAGCCGAGCGGGGCGGCGGCCTCGCCGTTATATTCGGCGACCGGAGTCACGCCGTCGTCGGCGAGCGCGTAGATGCCGAACCCGCTGTCGCCGGGCAGCTTGCGGAAATCCGCCTCGAGCTTCGCGAGATTATCGCCCCGCGGCGTCGCGCCGGTGATGCGCAGCCCCGTCACCTGATGCGGCGCGGCGGGATCGACCGCGATCTGCACCGTCGCGACCAGCCGCTCGTAGCCGACCGTGGCGGTCGCCTGCCACGCGCTCACGGGCATGATTGACTCGATGCCGGTCGCGCGGCCGCCCTGGGTTTTCAGCTGGTCGATATAGGTCTGGAACTGTCCTTGCGGCACCGCCTGGCGGAACACGGGCGCGAACAGGCCGGCATAATCGCCCTTGCCGTTGAGCAAGGCGACGAGCTGGTCGAGCCGGGTCTTGAGCGCCGGTGCGGGCGTTATCGCGGCTTGTGCGGGCTGCGCCTGTGCCTGGGCGAGCGTGGGCTGGCCGACGAGCAGAAGGGCGCCGAGCAGCGAGGCGATGAATTTCGACATGGGTTTCTCCGCTGTGCTGGGATCAGGATTGACGGTCAAGCGCGGCGATCTCGCGGGAGAGCCGGCGCGCGCCGAGGCGGTTGAGCCAGTGGATGCCGGCGAAGACGACGAGCGCGATCAGGACCGGCGGGACAATCCGCCCGGTCGCGGCCGCCGCGCCGGCGTTTTCGTACACGATCCGCCAGACGCCCGCGAACAGCAGCGCGAGCCCCGGCACCAGCGGCGCCAGATACCAACGCCATACGCTGGCGAGCGCATCGCGCTGGCGTATCAGTTGCGCGCGATGATGATCGAGGATCGGCGCGGCCCAATCCTCGGCGCGCGAGGCCCCGGCGCGGTGGTGAAGCCCGACCATCACCACGATCACGCCGAGCACGATCGCCAGGCTGGCAAGGCGCATCAGCGGCTCGACATGGGCGATCGCCATGGCGCCGAACACCAGGATCGGTATCGCGCCGGCGCCATATTCGAGCGCGTTGCGCAGTCGCACGCGGCGATCGAGCCGGTGCGCGCGGCGGCCGAGTTCTTCGGGCGACGGGCGCAGCGGCGTAATCGGCTGGCTGGCCCACAGATCACAGATGGGATCGGTCATGGCTGGTCTCCGAGAGTGAATTGGCGCGCGAGCATCGCCTTGATGCGATGCACCTTCACGCCGACATGGTTGGCGGTGAGCCCGGTAATTTCGCCTATCTGGCGAGCATCGAGCCCTTCGAGATAGAGCAGGATCACGCTGCGATCGGCGGGCGTCAGCCGCGCGATCAGCGCGTACAGTCGGTCGAGCGCCTGCGCGGCGCCGGCGGCATGTTCGGGGTCATCGGACGCGGGCATTTCGGCGATGGCGTCAAGCCCGACGAGCGATGCGGCGCGCGCGCCCCTGGCGGCGTGGCTCGCCGCGACATTGTGCGCGACGCGATAGGTCCAGGTCGCGAGCGCGCAGTCGCCGGTGAAGGTTTCGAAGCTTCGCCACAGCGCGAGATGGATGTCCTGTTCGAGATCACGCGCCCGGTCGGGATCGCGCTCGACCGCATGGGCGAGGCGGGCGAGCGCCGGCCCCAATATTTCCGCGGCCTCGGCATAGAGCCGGTCGCGCCGGGCGCGCCGCTCGTTGGTGGATGGAGTGTCCCTGCTCATGCCCCTTTAGTCGCGGGACGCCGTGGTTTCTTACACGGCGACGCGAAAAAAGGGCAATTGTATCTGTTGCAAACGTCCCGGTCGATCCGGGCGATGTTACGCCCCCCCCTTCAGGGGAGGGTTTGGGGGTGGGGGAGTGCCGTCTCACCGAGACCATTGCCCGTGGACAGGCCCCACCCCAACCCCTCCCCTGAAGGGGAGGGGCTTTGAGAATTTTCAGGCGTCGATCGCTTCCTCGTCGAGCCGGGCGGCGTTCTCCTGGATGAAGGCGAAGCGGTGCGCGGGGTTGTTGCCCATCAGCCGCTCGACCAGGTCCTTGACGCCGGCGCGCTCCTCATATTCCTGCGGCAGGGTGATGCGGATCAGGCTGCGCGTCGCCGGGTCCATCGTGGTTTCCTTGAGCTGGCCGGGGTTCATCTCGCCCAGGCCCTTGAAGCGGGCGACCTCGACCTTCCTGCCCTTGAACGGTCCCGCCTCGATCTCGGCGCGGTGCGTGTCGTCGCGGGCGTAGAGGCTCTTGCCGCCCGCGGTCAGGCGGTAGAGCGGCGGCTGCGCGAGATAGAGGTGCCCCTGCCGCACCAGATCGGGCATTTCCTGGAAGAAGAAGGTCATCAGCAGCGTCGCGATATGCGCGCCGTCGACGTCGGCGTCGGTCATGATGATGATGCGCTCGTAGCGCAGAGTGTCGGGCTGGCAGTCCTTGCGCGTGCCGCAGCCCAAGGCCTGGATGAGGTCGGCGATTTCCTGGTTCGCCAAGATCTTCGCTGACGTTGCTGAGGCGACGTTGAGAATCTTGCCGCGGATCGGCAGGATCGCCTGAGTCTTGCGGTCGCGCGCCTGCTTGGCCGAGCCGCCGGCGCTGTCGCCCTCGACGATGAAGATCTCGGTGCCGGCGGGGTCGTCGGCCGCGCAGTCGGTCAGCTTTCCGGGGAGGCGCAGCTTGCGCGAGGAGGTCGCGGTCTTGCGCTTGACCTCGCGCTCCTGGCGGCGGCGCAGGCGCTCGTCCATGCGTTCGAGGACGTAGCCGAGCAGCGCGCGGCCGCGGTCCATATTGTCGGTCAGGAAATGGTCGAAATGGTCGCGCACCGCCTTCTCGACCAGCCCGGCGGCCTCGGGCGAGGTGAGGCGGTCCTTGGTCTGGCTCTGGAATTGCGGATCGCGGATGAAGACCGAGAGCATCAGCTCGCTGCCGGTCATGACGTCGTCGGCGGTGAGGTCCTTGGCCTTCTTCTGGCCGACGAGCTCGCCGAACGCGCGCAAGGCCCGGACGAGCGCGGCGCGCAGGCCCGCTTCGTGCGTGCCGCCGTCGGGCGTCGGGATGGTGTTGCAATACCAGCTGTAGCTGCCGTCGGACCACAACGGCCAGGCGACCGCCCATTCGACGCGGCCCTGCTCGTCCGGGAAGTCCTGACTGCCCGAGAAGAAGTCCGCGGTGGCGCATTCGCGGGCGCCGATCTGTTCCTTGAGGTGATCGGCGAGGCCGCCGGGGAACTGGAACACCGCCTCGGCCGGAGTGTCGTCGGTGATCAACTGGGCTGCGCATTTCCAGCGGATTTCGACGCCGGCGAAGAGATAGGCCTTCGAGCGGGCGAGCTTGTAGAGGCGCGCCGGCTTGAACAGCATCTCGGGGCCGAAGATTTCGGTATCGGGCACGAAGCTGACGCTGGTGCCGCGCCGGTTGGGCGTTTGCCCCAAGTGTTCGAGCGGCCCGAGCGTCACCCCGCGCGAGAAACGCTGGCGATAGAGCTCGCGGTTGCGCGCGACCTCGACCATCGTATCGGACGACAGCGCGTTGACCACGCTGACGCCGACGCCGTGCAGCCCGCCCGAGGTGTTGTAGGCCTTGCCCGCGAACTTGCCGCCCGAATGGAGCATCGACATGATCACTTCGAGCGCCGACTTGTCCGGAAATTTGGGGTGCGGATCGACCGGCATACCGCGGCCGTTGTCGGTGATGGTGAGCCGGTTGCCGGGCTCCAGCGTCACCTCGATGCGGTTGGCGTGGCCGGCGACCGCCTCGTCCATCGCATTGTCGAGCACCTCGGCGGCGAGGTGGTGCATGGCGCGCTCGTCGGTGCCGCCGACATACATGCCGGGGCGGCGGCGGACGGGCTCCAGCCCTTCGAGCACCTCGATCGAGGACGCATCGTAGTTGGGCGTGGCTTTGGCGGAGGACGCGAAGAGATCGGACATCGCCTCCCGTATAGGGGGCGGGGAGTCGGCGAGGCAAGCCGAGGTTCGTCCATTCGGGCGGGGCTAAGCCACCAGCGCCGGGGTGCCGCAGCGCATCCCGGTGACGCGGACGTCGGCCTGGCCGTAATGCACGCCGATCGTGTCGGTGATCGTGTCGATCAGCGTGTCGAGCACCGGCGCGACGAGCATCAGCTGCGATCCGACCGCGCCGACGATCGGCCCGACCGGCAGCGGCAGCAACCCGCCGACCGAGACGTCGAGATCGAGATTGCGGACCAGCGATTCCGAAATCCCCGACACCGCCGATCCGCTCGACACCGTCTCGACGTCGGCATTGGCGACCTGCGCGGCGGTGAAGAACATCGGCTGCCAGCTTTCCGTCGCGCCGGCGTCGATCTTGGCGCGGCCGTCGACATTGACGAGGAGCGCGTGGATCAGCGTCACCTTGTCGACCGCGAGTTCGGTGGTGAAATCCTGCAGCCGCGACGTATCGACCGAACCGATCGCGATCGTGCTCGGGCCGGTGCGCGCCTCGACGGTGACGCCGCGGCTCGTTTCGGCCGAGCAGTCGATCGCCTTCAGCCGCGCCTCGGCGCTCGCCATCTCGACGTAGAGCGGCAGCTTGATCGCGACGAGCCCGCCCAGCCCCGGCAGCGCCGCGCCGCCGATCGTCGTCTCGGCATAGATGCGCGCCTGCGCGGTGCGGATCACCGGCTCGCCGTCGGCGGTGACGGCGAGCCAGGGCGAATGTTCGGGGCGCTCGCCGATCGCCACCGTCACCTTGGTCGCGGCGAGGCCCGGAATGCCGGCGCCGACGTCGAGCGCGACCTGCCGCGTTGGCGTCGCGGTCTGGAGCGCCGCGGTGACGAGGTCCATCGCGTTCAGCTTGAACGTGCTCGACTCGACCTTGTCCTGCCCGCCGAGCAGGCCGGGGTCGATCAGCGTGCCGAGTCGGAAGCTCTGGTCCTTCGATTGCGCCATCAGCAGGCGCAGCGCCGCGGCCGCAGCGAGATCGCCGTTGCTTTCGGCGGCCGAGGCGGCGGCCTGCAGGATTTGCCCGGTCGTCACCGTCGCATCGAGTGCGCCGTCGTAGCTGCCTGCGCTGAGGTTGGCGGTGGTGCGCAGCGCGTCGATGAAGCCGAACAGGTCGATATTGGCGCCGGCGAGCGCGTTATAGTCCATCACACTCAAGGATATAGTGCTGCCGGTCAGCCCCGACAGCAGGCCGTTGACCACGCCGCCGTTGACCGCCGCGAGCCGGCTGCCGAGCGAGAAGCTGGCGAGGTTGATTTGCGCGGCGGTGGCGCTGCGGCGCAGCGGGATGGCGTGAGCGCCGAAGATGCGCGCGAAATAGCTCGGCGCCGGGGTCGATAGCGTCACGCGCACTGCATTGGCGGGATCGCCGCCGGCAACGAAGCGATCGGCGGATGCAACCGCCGGATCGGCAGTGTAATGGCCGGGCACCGCGGCGACATCGACCGCGCCGGGCCAGTGCGTCGTCGTCAGCGAGGCACGGGCGAGATCGGCGCCGCGCGACGGATCGGCGACCGCCGCCATCGCCGCTGCGTCGGCGGCACCCTGCAATTGGCGCGTCTCGAGCATGGCCGAGCCGAGATCGACGGCGAGCGCGGTGGCGCCGATCAGCACCGGCATCGCCGCGGCGACGATCAGCCCGGCGCCGCCGCGCCGTGAGGCTGCGAGGCGGCGGATCACGTCAGGCCTCCGCGGCGGATCACCGCGCGTCGTTCGATCATCGGCGCGGGCATCGGCACGATCGAAGTGGTGAACGGCGCCATGCCGTGCGCGTCGAGAGTCACCATGACGGCGACGGTGTCCCCGGTCTCGTCGATCTGGGTGCCGACGCGGTCGGCCGGGAACTGCCCGAGCGCGGCGACATCGTCCGCCACGCTGGTTGTGGCGAGCTGCCGCCGTTCGTCGCCGTCGAGCCCGGCGACGGTGGCGCGCGCGGCGTCGTTGGCGATCTGCTGCACGCTGTGCGCCAGCAGGAAATACTGACCATAGCCGAGCACGCCCATCAGCAGGCAGATGAGCAGCGGCAGGACGAGCGCGAACTCGACGATCGCCGCCCCGCGGGCGTCCTTGGCGATGGGTGGGACAAGGTGTGCCATGTCGTCCTCCGTTGGACCGATCATGGCCGGTTGCGGTTAGCCGGCGGCGAAGGCGTGCGCAGGCGCGGTTTGCGTCAATTGCTCAATTCGGGCGCGGCGTGCCGCGCCCGTGCTCCTGCGAAAGCAGGAGCCCAGAAGCCGCGCACCGGCACGTGGCCCTGGGCTCCTGCTTTCGCAGGAGCACGGGATTGCTCCGTTTCGGCGGTATTGCCCCGCGACTTGCGCTCAGCGCACGCGGGGGCCGCCGAACGGCATGGGCGGCGGCGGGCGGCGATCGCGGCGAGGCAGCTGCGCCTGATAGGCGTGGCCGCAATGCACGACGCAATAGGGGAAGCCGGGGTTCACCGGATCGCCGCAGAAGTGGAAATCGGGCTCGCCGGGGTGGCCGATCGGCCATTTGCAGATGCGGTCGTTCAAATCGAGCAAGGTCGTCTTGCCGGCAATCTCCGGGCTCGGGCGCGCGGGCACCAGGCGGCGCGGCGGGGCGGGGGCGGCGGGTGCCTGCTGCTCGCCCGGGGACTGGCGGATGAACCCGCCGGGGCCGATCGAGCGCAGCATCGTCTGCGGCTCGCGCTCGGATGCCGGCTGCGGCGTCGGCGGCAGCGAGGGCCGGGCGGGCTCGGGGGCGGCCGGCTTGGCTTCCACCCTGGGTTCGGCCGGCCTGGCTGCGGGCGCAGGCGCGGGCTTCGGCGCTGCGGCCTTGGCCGCGGGCTTTTCCTCAGGCTCGTTGGGCTTGACCGGCGACGGACGCGACTGCAGCCCCAGCCGGTGCGCCTTGCCGATCACCGCATTGCGGCTGACCCCGCCGAGCTTGTCGGCGATCTGGCTGGCGGTCATGCCCTTTTCCCACATCGTCTTCAGCGTATCGATGCGTTCGTCGGTCCAGGCCATTCGTCGTCCTTCAATTCTTCGTTCGCGCCGGGTTGCGGGCGGCCGCGGCAGCGATTAGGCGATCGCGCCATGACCAGCCAGCCCGAAATCGGCGAAATTCCCTCGAGCGTTGTGAATGCCCCCGGCGTGCCGGTGATCCGGAACGTCAATTGGGGCGGGCTTCGCACCCTCTATGTGAAGGAGGTGCGGCGTTTCTTCAAGGTCCAGCTCCAGACGGTGTGGGCGCCGGCGGTCACGACCTTGCTTTACCTCATCATCTTCACGCTGGCGTTCTCTGGGCGCGGGCGCGGCATGGTGATGGGGGTGCCGTTCGCCGAGTTCATCGCGCCGGGGCTGATCGTGATGGGGATGCTCAACAATGCGTTCCAGAACGCGAGCTTCTCATTGCTGGTCGGCAAGATCCAGGGGACGATCGTCGATTACCTGCAGCCGCCGCTGTCGACCGGCGAACTGCTCGTCGGGCTGGTCGGCGGTGCGGTGACGCGTGCCTATTGCGTCGGCGGCGCGGTATGGCTGGCGATGCTGGTCTGGCCCGATATCCACGTCGTTCCGCAGCATCTGTGGGCGGTGCTGTGGTTCGGCACCTTGGGCGCGGTCTTCCTCGCCTTCATCGGCGTCCTGACCTCGATCTGGGCGGAGAAGTTCGATCACGCCGCGGCCGTGACCAATTTCGTCATCGCGCCGCTGACGCTGCTGTCGGGCACCTTCTATTCGGTGGACAGCCTTGCGCCGTCGTTCCGCGCGATCAGCCATCTCAACCCGTTCTTCTACGTCATCTCGGGGTTCCGCTACGGCTTCCTCGGCGTCGCCGACTCGCCGATCGCGCTCGGCAGCGTCGTGGTGATCGCGATCGACGTCGTGCTCGGGCTGGTCTGCTACGCCGCGCTCAGGCGCGGCTGGAAGCTGAAGAGTTGAGGCTGAAACAAAATTCCGACCAGGCTTGCACGCACGTTCTTTTCGGTTAATGCGAGCCGATCATGGCCCAGCCGCTGACGCTCTATGAGAAGATCTGGAACGCGCACGTCGTCGAACGGCGCGACGATGGCACCTGCCTCATCTATATCGACCGCCACCTCGTCCACGAGGTGACGAGCCCGCAGGCGTTCGAAGGGCTTCGTGCGGCCGGGCGCAGGGTGCGCCGGCCTGACCTGACGCTGGCGGTGCCGGACCACAATTTGCCGACCACCGCGCGGGTCGATGCCGCGGGCAACCGCCTGCCGATCGCGGACCCGGAGAGCGCCAACCAGCTGGCGGCGCTGGAGCGCAACACCGCCGAGTTCGGCATCGACTATATCGACGCGACCGCGCCCGAGCAGGGCATCGTCCATGTCGTCGGACCCGAGCTGGGCTTCACGCTGCCCGGCACGACCTTGGTGTGCGGCGACAGCCATACCTCGGCGCACGGGGCGCTGGGCGCGCTGGCGTTCGGCATCGGCACGTCGGAGGTCGAGCATGTGCTGGCGACGCAGACGCTGCTCTTGAGCCGCTCGAAGACGATGGAAGTTCGAGTCGAAGGCACGCTGGGGTTCGGCGTCAGCCCGAAGGACGTGATCCTGGCGATCATCGGCAAGATCGGCGCGGCGGGCGGCACCGGGCACGTCATCGAATATACCGGCGGCGTGATCCGCGCGATGTCGATCGAGGGGCGGCTGACGATCGCCAACATGTCGATCGAGGGCGGCGCGCGCGCCGGGCTGATCGCGCCCGACGAGACGACCTTCGCCTATCTGAAGGGCCGGCCGATGGCGCCCGAGGGCGCGGCGTGGGACAAGGCGGTCGCCTGGTGGAAGACGCTGCCGACCGACGCCGGCGCGCGCTACGACCGGACGGTGACGCTCGATGCGACCGACATCGCGCCGGCGCTGACCTGGGGCACCAGCCCCGAGGACGTGGTGCCGATCACCGGCGCGGTGCCCGACCCGGAGAGCTTCGCCGATCCGTCGAAGCGCGTCGCGGCGCGGAAGTCGCTCGATTACATGGGGCTGACGCCGGGCACGCGGATGCAGGACGTCGGCGTGCAGCACGTCTTCATCGGCAGCTGCACCAACAGCCGGATCGAGGACCTGCGCGCCGCCGCCGCGGTCGCCAACGGCCGGCACGTCGCCGACGGCGTGCGTGCGCTGGTCGTGCCGGGATCGGGGCTGGTCAAACGCCAGGCCGAGGCCGAGGGGCTCGACCGCATCTTCGTCGAAGCCGGCTTCGAATGGCGCGAGCCGGGGTGCTCGATGTGCCTGGCGATGAACCCGGACAAGGTGCCGGCGGGCGAGCGTTGCGCCTCGACCTCGAACCGCAATTTCGTCGGACGGCAGGGGCCAGGGTCGCGGACGCACCTCGTTTCACCGGCGATGGCGGCGGCCGCCGCCGTTACCGGAAAATTGTCCGATGTCCGTGAGTTGATGCGTTGAGTCGTTTGATGACCGGTCCCGGTAACGAACAACGAAGAGGGGTCGCACCCATGAAGAAAGCCCTGTTCCTGCTGATCGCCGGCGCGATATTGAGCGGCGTCGCCGCTTATGCCGCGAGCGCCCGTCCCGGCATCGAGATGGCGCAGTCGCGCTGATGGAAGCCGTCACCCAGGTTTCCGGCGGCGCTTATCCGTGGGGCGCGAAGAATGTCGATACCGACGTCATCATCCCCGCGCACTGGCTCAAGACGGTGACCCGTGAGGGGCTCGGCGCCCATGCGTTCGAGACGGTGCGCGCGCAGCCGGGCAACCTGTTCGACGATCCGCGCTATGCCGGCAGTCCGATCCTGATCGGCGGCGACAATTTCGGCTGCGGCTCGAGCCGTGAGCACGCCGCCTGGGCGCTCGCCGACATGGGCGTCAAGGCGGTGATCGCGCCGAGCTTTTCCGACATCTTCTCGGGCAATGCGTTCAAGAACGGGATCGTCACCGTCGTCCTGCCGCAGGAGGCGATCGATCGGCTGATCGAAGTCGCGCAGGACCAGCCGATCACCGTCGACCTGGAGACGATGACCGTCACGACGCCATTCCAGGACCGCTTCGCCTTCCCGCTCGATCCGTTCCGCCGCACCTGCCTGATGGAGGGGCTGGACGAGATCGGCCTCACGCTGGCAAGAGATACCGCGATTTCGAAATACGAAGCCGGCCTTGCCGAGGACCGGCCGTGGATCGCGAGGGAGAGCGGACATGCGGGCTTTGCTGTCGAAGGCGCCGGGCGGACCTGAAACTCTGGAATTGAGCGAGGTCGCCGATCCGGCGGCCGGCAGGGGGCAGGTCGTGGTCGCCGTCAGGGCGTGCTCGATCAACTATCCCGACGTCCTGATCATCGAGGACAAATATCAGTTCAGGCCCGAACGCCCCTTCGCCCCCGGCGGTGAGATCGCCGGCGTGGTCGAGAGCGTGGGCGAGGGCGTCGAGGGCTGGTCGGCGGGCGACCGCGTCGTCGCGGTGATCGGCCACGGCGGGCTTGCCGAGAAGGTGGCGGTCGATGCCGCGCGCCTCTTTCGCCTACCGGCGGAGCGGAGCTTCGCGGAGGGCGCCGCGCTGCTGCTCACCTATGCGACGACGATCCACGCGCTGCTCGACCGCGGCCATTTGCAGGAGGGGCAGACGCTGCTCGTGCTCGGCGCAGCGGGCGGCGTGGGGCTGGCGGCGGTCGAGCTCGGCAAGGCGTTCGGCGCGCGCGTCGTCGCGGCGGTGTCGTCGGAGGAGAAGGCCGCCGCGGCGAAGGCGGCCGGCGCCGACGCGGTGTTGATCTATCCGCGCGCGCCGTTCGACAAGGCCCAGTCGAAGGCGCTCGCCGACCAGTTCAAGGCGGCGGTCGGGCCCGACGGCGCCGACGTCATCTACGATCCGGTCGGCGGCGACTATGCCGAGCCGGCGCTGCGCGCGATCGGCTGGGAAGGGCGCTATCTGGTGGTCGGCTTCCCCGCGGGCATCCCCAAGCTGCCGCTCAACCTGACGTTGCTCAAGAGCTGCGACGTTTGCGGCGTGTTCTGGGGAGCGTTCGCCGCGCGTGACCCGGCGGCCAACCAGGCGCACATCGAGAGGCTGTTCCGCCTTTGGCACGAAGGCCGCATCGCGCCGCGCGTGACCGAGACCTTCGCGCTGGCCGAGGGCGGCAAGGCGATCGCGAAGATGGCCGCGCGTCAGGCGATCGGGAAGCTGGTGGTGGAGGTGGGCTGAACCGCTCGAGCAAGCAAGGTTCTGGCGCGAAGGATCCTCTCCCACCGTTCGTGTCGAGTAGGGCTCGAGCCCCCGGCTTCTCGGCGAAGCCGAGCCCGAGGACAGGCTCCGTCGAGAACCCGTATCGAGACAATTCACCGGCGGAGGTCCCTCGATACGCCATCTCGACTTCGCTCGATGGCTACTCGGGACGAACGGGGTTGGTTCAGCCCGTTGCGCAGGCGCAACGCGCGCCTTATCTCCGATGGCAGGAACCGCTGCCAGCAAGGGGATGGCGAACCATATGACCACTTTCGAGGACCGTGACCGCGCGTTCGAGGCGAAGTTCGCCGCCGATGAGGAGCTCGCCTTCCGCGTGACCGCACGGCGCAACCGGCTGCTCGGACACTGGGCCGCCGGCTTGATGAAGCTCACCTCCGAGGAGACCGAGGCCTATGCCCGGTCGGTGGTCCATGCCGAGTTCGAGGAAGCCGGCGACGAGGACGTCGTCCGCAAGCTGGTCGGCGATCTGACCGCAGCGGGGATCGACGCCGATGAAGCGCGGGTGCGCGCCGCGCTCGACGAGAAGATGGTCGAGGCGCGCCGCCAGCTGATGTCGGAGCTGTGACGCGATGGCGATGGACGCGGCCGAAATCGAGACGCTGATCCGGACCGGCATCCCCGACGCCGAGGTGGAGATCACCGACCTTGCCGGCGACGGCGACCATTATGCCGCGCGCGTCGTGAGCGAGAGCTTCCGCGGCCTGCCGCGCGTTCGGCAGCACCAGGCGGTTTATGCGGCGCTTGGCGGGCGCATGGGCGGCGTGCTCCACGCACTGCAGCTCACCACCGCCACGCCCGAATGACAGGAGCACATCCAATGACCGAAGACGTTCACGCCCGCATCGACGATCTCGTCAGGAACAACCGGATCGTCCTGTTCATGAAGGGCAGCCCGCTGTTCCCGCAATGCGGCTTCTCCAGCCGCGCGGTGGCCATCCTCCAGCATCTCGGCGCCGAGTTCGAGAGCGTCGACGTGCTCCAGGACCAGGGCATCCGCCAGGGCATCAAGGCCTATTCGGACTGGCCGACGATCCCGCAGCTCTATGTCGATGGCGAGTTCGTCGGCGGCTCCGACATCATGATGGAAATGTACGAATCGGGCGAGCTCGCCCAGCTCGTCGAGACTGCCAAGGCCCACTGACGCCGAAACGGGACCGCGATGTCCGACCGGATCGAGAGCCGCCGCGACCTTCTCGGCGGCTCGGATCCGATACTCGTGTGCGACCTGACGCAAAGCTGGTCGCCGACTGCCGGCGGCGGGATCACGACCTACCTGCGCGAAAAGCGCGATTATGTGCTGACGCGCACGCCGCATCACCTGCTCCAGATCGTCCCCGGGCCGGAGGACAGGGTGAGGGTCGACGGCCGCCATATCTTTGCCGAAGTGGGCGCGAAGCCGGTGCGCGGCAGCCCGCATTACCGTTTCATCCTGCGCACGCGCACGGTCCGCGACCTGCTCGCGCGCTACCGGCCCGACGTGATCGAATCGCTGTGCCCGTGGGTGTTGCCGTGGACCGCGATCAACCATCGCAAGGCGTTCCCGCGGACCGCGCTGGTCGCCGGCTACCGCACCGATTTTCCCAACGCACACGTCTATCGGGTCGGTCGCGCGAAATTCGGCGAAGCGATCGGCCGCGCGCTGCGCCGGCTGAGCTATGCCTATGCCGAGATCACCTATCGCGAGTTCGACTGGGTCTATACGCTCGGGGAGGACGCTCGCACGGTACTTGCCCGTCACGGCATCGCGCGCACCTCGATCCTGCCGCTCGGCGTCGATGGCGGGTTGTTCACTCCGGCGCTGCGCGACCCCGACTATCGGGCCGAGCTCGGTCTGCCGGGGGACGGCCCCCTGCTGATCTATGCCGGCCGGCTCGACAACGAGAAGCGCGCCGGCCAGCTGGTCGCGATGTTCAGGCATCTGCCGTCCGATCTCGGCGCGGCGATGGTGATGGTCGGCGACGGTAAGCTTCGCGCGCCGCTGGCCGAGGCTGCGTGCGGCCTGCCGATTGCCTTCACCGGGTTCGAGAAGAGCCGTGAAGAGCTCGCCCGCGCACTCGCTTCGGCGGATATCTACGTCTCCGCGATGGCCGACGAGACCTTCGGGATTTCGGTGCTCGAGGCGCAGGCGGCCGGGCTGGCGGTGGTCGGCGTCGCCTCGGGCGCGATGCGCGACCGCGTTATCGAGGGGCTCGGGCTGCTCGGGCCGGTCGATGACGTCCAGGCGATGGCCGACAATGTCGTCGCGATCTGGCGGCGCGGCGCTCGAGCGATGGGCGCGGCGGCGCGTGCCCACGCGATCGGCCGCTACAGCTGGGCGCAGACCTTCGAGACGCTGTTCCGCGAGATCTATCCGCGCGCGCTGTGTCATGCCGGGGCTCGCGCCGCCTCGGGCCGTGGCTGGCGCTTTCGTCGAAGTGAGGACCGGTGAACGCCGGGTGAGGGCGGACCGCGTCGGAGATCGGTGGGAAACGACGCGGTCCGCCCTGCTGAAGCGTCGGAGACCGAACGCCGCATCCGATGCAGCCGCCGTGCCAGGGCAGCTCGGGCCAGGGTTTGTGGGCATGACAATGGTGAATCACCTTCGGGCGGCTGCTTCTATTGTAAAGCCGGCCGACACTTATCCACGCTTCTGAGGCCTTTTCGGCATGGACACCTTTCAGGCTCCTCGCCGAGTGTCCTGTTGCGCTAAAACACTATTGACTACGCGCGTAATCAGTGAGACTACAAGCGTAGTCACATCGAGGAGGCGAGTCGCGTGGCCGAACGTATCAGCGAAGCCGAACATGCCGTGATGGAGGTGTTGTGGGAGGAAAGTCCGCTCACCGCGCAGGATGTCGCCGAGCGTATCCCGCCCGAACGCGACTGGAGCGCCAACACGGTCAAGACGCTGCTCGGCCGCTTGCTCGCCAAGAATGCGATCGCGCATGAGGAGGATGGGCGGCGCTATCTCTACCGGCCGCTGATCGCGCGCGAGGGCTATGTCGCGGGCGAATCGCGGCGGCTGATGGACCGGCTGTTCGGCGGGCGGCTGGCGCCGCTCGTCGCGCACCTTGCCGAGCGCGACGAATTGTCGCCCGAAGATATCGCCGAGATCGAGGCGCTGCTGAAGGGGCTCAAGTCATGATCGGCTGGGCACTCGAAACCGTCGTCGCGACGACGCTGCTGATGCTCGCCGTGCTGGCGCTGCGCGGCCCGGTGCGTCGCGCCTTCGGTGCCGGCGTCGCCTATCTGCTCTGGCTGTTGCCGCTCGCGCGAATGATGCTGCCGCCGCTGCCGGCGAGCTGGCGCGAAAGCACGATCGCGCCGATTTCGCACACCTTTGCGCCTTTCGCCCAGGCCGGCGACACGATCACCGTGCTCGTGGTCCGGCCGTTCGGCCTGGGCGAAGCCGCCGCGCCCGCCGCCCAGCATCCCTCGCTGGGGTTGGTTCTCGCCAGCCTGTGGGGGCTGGGCGCGGCGGCGTTCTTCGGCTGGCACTGGATCGCGCACGTCCGCTTCTGCCGGCGGATGCTGGCCGGTGCGGCGCCTTCGACCGCGGTCGCGAGCGGCGTGCGCGTGATCGAGAGCGCCGCCGCCGCCGGCCCGCTCGCGTTCGGGGTGCTGCGCCGCTACGTCGCGTTTCCGCGCGATTTCGCCGACCGCTACGACGCCGACGAGCGCGACCTCGCGCTCGCGCACGAGCTTGGCCACCATGCCCGCGGCGACCTTCTCGCCAATTGGGCGGCGCTGGTCGTGCTCGCGATCCACTGGTTCAATCCCGTCGCCTGGCGCGCCTTCCGCGCCTTCCGCGCCGACCAGGAGATGGCCAACGACGCGCGCGTGCTGAAGGGCCGCGACGCCGCGTTCCGCCATGCCTATGCCTGCGCGATCGTCAAATCGGCGCACGGCGGGGCGATCTCGGCGGCTTGCCACCTCCACACCATCCATGCCCTCAAGGGGAGACTGAAGATGCTTGGCCTTGCCCGCAAATCCCGCACGCGCATCGCGAGCGGCACCGCCGTGGTCGGCGTGCTCATCCTGACCGGCCTCGGTATCACCGCCTCGGGGACGCAAGCCGCCGAAGGACTGCGCGCCAAGGTCGGCAAGACGATCGGCGTCGATCTGTCGCAGCCGGTGACGATCGCCGCATCGACGGTCGCAGCGACGCCGGTTGCGGCGGTTGCAGCCGTGCCGCAGACCGATTCCGTTCCGGCTCCCCCGCCGGTCGACACCGTGCCGCCGCCCCCGCCCGCGCCGCCGATCCCGGCTGCCCGGGCGATCCCTCCGGTCCCGCCGATGCCCCCGATGCCGGTAGTCGATCAGGCGGCGATCAAGGCACGGGTCGATGCGATCATGGCCGATATGCCCGAAGTCAGCTCGACCACCTGCGGCGCGAGCGGCGACGGCCAGCAACTGGTGATCAACGATCAGTCGGGTAGCCATAACCGGATCATCATCTGCCAGGATCGAATCGCGAAGGTCGCCGCCAAGGGCGCCGAGGTCGCGGCGAACAGCGCGGAAATCGAGCGCAATGCCTATCGCGCGGCGATGAACGGCCTGCAGGCGGCGCGAGTCAAGGTGACGAACGACGCGGCGCTCAGCGCCGAGGAGCGCCAGCAGGCGCTCTCGTCGATCGACGAGTCGCTGAAGGAGATGCGGGACGAACTCGCTCACGCCGGCGACGACGACTGAGGCTCTCAGGGAGGGGCCGGGCCGGCCATCGCCTGCGACATGCGCAGGCGGGGCCGGCCTGATGATATCGGGGCAGTTCGCTCAAGCCCCCACATGAGCTTGTCATTAGAGCGCGGAACCGCCATCTCGCGGACGATGAGCGACTTTCCCACCGGCGCGCTGATCCAGCTCGAGCCGCTGGTGGCGCGCATTCTCGCGCCCAATCCGTCGCCATATACCTACAGCGGCACCCAGACCCACCTCGTCGGCACGACCGAGCTTGCGGTGATCGATCCGGGTCCCGACGATCCGGCGCATGTCGAGGCGCTGCTCGCAGCGATCGCGGAGCGGCCGGTGACGGCCATCCTCGTCACGCACACGCATCGCGACCACAGCCCGGCGAGCCGCCCGCTCCAGGCCGCGACCGGCGCCCCGATCGTCGGCTGCGCACCGCTCGCGCTGAACGATCTCGGCCCGCGCGCCGATGCCGCGTTCGACCGCGGCTACACTCCCGACCGCATTCTCGCCGAGGGCGACCGCGTCGCTGGATCGGGCTGGACGCTGACTGCGATCGCCACGCCGGGGCACACGTCCAACCATCTCGCCTTCGCGCTCGAGGAAACGGGCGCGCTGTTCTCGGGCGATCATGTGATGGGCTGGTCGACCACCGTCGTCTCTCCGCCCGACGGCGACATGGCGGCGTATATGGCGAGCCTCGAAAAGCTGATGGCGCGCGACGATCGCGTCTATTACCCCGCGCACGGCGAGAGGATCGACGCGCCACGCCGCTTCGTGCGCGGGTTGATCGGTCATCGCAAGCAGCGCGAAGGGCAGATTCTGCGCCTTCTCGCGCGCGGCGTCGGCGACCTGCCGGGCCTGGTCGCAAAAATGTACGTGGGCATCGATCCGCGGCTGAGACCGGCAGCGGAACGCTCGGTGCTCGCGCACCTGATCGACCTTGAACGCCGTGGTCAGGTGCGGTGGGAGGCGGATGCGTGGAGCGGCATCTGAGGCGTGACCCGGTTCGCTGGCTGGTAGCGCTCGCTGCGGTGCTGGTGATCATCGCGGCGGGGGCGTTCGTCTATGACCGAGTCAGCGAGCGCTATGTCGAGACGCCGGCGCCGGACGGCGGCCCGGGGGTCAGCCAGATCGTCAGCGCCAAGCTGGCCGGCATGGGCACGCTGCAGGTCGCGCAGCTTTCGGGGATCGTCCAGGCGACCGCGTCGGATATCCGCGGCTTCGGCTGGCTGCGCTCCGACCAGGTGGTCAAGATGCCCTATACGGTCGGCTATTTCGTCGACGTTTCAAAAATCGGGGCGCGGGACCTCACATGGGATGACAAGGCGCATACCTTGGTGGTGGACGCGCCCGACGTTACCATCGCCCAGCCCAATACCGACGAGGGGCGGCGTACTTTGGTCAAGACCACCGGCCTGTTCGTCACCCGCGCCGCCGGCGAGGCGCTGAGCCGGCGCACCTCGCTCCACGCCGAAGCGGTCGCCGGCCGCGAGGCGCGCTCGCCCGAGCGGATGGCGCAGGCGCGAGAGCACGCCCGCCGCGCGATTGCAGCACTGATGGCAAAGCCGCTCGCCGCCGCCGGCCTTCGCCACGCGCGCGTCGTCGTCACCTTTCCGCCCGAGCGCCAATCGTTCGAGCAATGGGACGTGACCAAGCCGATCCCCGAGGTGCTGGCCAACGCCAATTGAGCGCGACGCAGTGATCGGGTAGAATAAGAAAAAAACGGGCGCATCGGACAGACACCTTCAAAAGGGGATGTGTCATGGCAACCATTGCGCCGCCGCAGGTCAATCCAGCCGTCCGCGACCGGCTGTTCTTCTTCGTCATGTCGCTCGTCATCGCCGCGACCGCGGTCAGCGGTTTCGTCATGCAGCTCTCGGCGGGGCGCTCGACCTTTCATTCGCCGTGGTGGGTGCATGTCCATGGGCTGACCTTCATGGGCTGGCTCGGCCTTTACCTCGCGCAGAATTGGCTGGTCTGGCGCGGCGCTGTGGTCGATCACCAGCGGCTCGGCCGGATCGCGGCGGTCTATGTCGGCTGGATGGTGCTGGTCGGGGCGAGCGTCGACGCGCTGTGCGCAAGCTATCACCGCGTTCCGCCGTTCTTCGAGGTCAACGTTTTCCTGGTGATGGACTGGATGATCCTGCTGGTGTTCGCCGGGCTGACCTGGGCGGCGGTGCGGCGGCGCGGGGCGAGCGATTGGCATCGCCGGCTGATGCTGTGCGGCGCGATCCAGGTGATGGTGCCCGGCGTCGCGCGGCTGCTGCCGTTGCCGCTGATGGGGAGCTGGATCCTGTGGGGCATCTGGGCGGCGCTGCTGCCGTTCATCGCTGCGGCGCTGATCTACGACGTGCGGACGCGCGGCAAGGTGCATCCGGCCTATTATTGGGGCTTCGGCGCGATCGTGCTGGGGCTGGTGCTGATCCGCCCGATCGCGTTCTCGCCGCCCTTACTCGCGCTGACCCAGTATCTCACCGCTTGATCGCGGCCTGTCGCGGGGCCATGTGGGCCGCGCAACGGGAGCATGGGCATGGACGCGCGTAACGGCATCGGCGGCACTTTGGCGGGACTCGACTTGCGCGCCGAGATCGACCGGCTGCGCCGCGAGCGCAACGCGGTCATCCTGGCGCATTATTATCAGAAGCCCGAGTTGCAGGACTTGGCCGATTTCGTCGGCGACAGCCTCGATTTGAGCCGCAAGGCGCAGGCGACCGATGCCGAGGTGATCGCCTTCTGCGGCGTCCGCTTCATGGCCGAGACGGCGAAGATCCTGTCGCCGGAGAAGGTCGTCGTGCTCCCCGATATGGACGCCGGGTGCAGCCTCGAGGATTCGTGCCCGCCCGAGCAGTTCGCCGCATTCCGTGCGCAGCATCCCGACGCGATCGCGCTGACCTACATCAACTGTTCGGCGGCGGTGAAGGCGCTCAGCGACGTGATCGTCACCAGTTCGTCGGCGGAGAAGATCCTGTCGCAGATTCCGAAGGATCAGCCGGTGATCTTCGGTCCCGACCGCAATCTCGGCGGCTATCTTGCGCGCAAGACCGGGCGCGACCTGATCCTGTGGCCGGGGGTGTGCATCGTCCACGAGGCGTTCAGCGAGACCGAGCTCCTGAAGCTCAAGGCCGAACATCCCGGTGCCCCGATCGCCGCGCATCCCGAATGCCCGCCGGTGATCCTCGACCATGCCGATTACGTCGGCTCGACCAGCGGCATTCTCGCTTATGCCAGCGACATGCCCGGCGACACGCTGATCGTCGCCACCGAGCCGCACATCATCCATCAGATGGAAAAGGCGATGCCGGGCAAGACCTTCATCGGCGCGCCGGGGGCGGACGGGAACTGCAACTGCAACATCTGCCCGTACATGGCGCTCAACACGATGGAGAAGCTCTATATCGCGCTGCGCGATCTCGAGCCGCGGATCGAGATCGCGGAGGACTTGCGGCTCAAGGCGAAGAAGAGCCTCGACGCGATGCTCGCGATGGCCAGCGGCACCGTCGGCATGGGCGATGTCGGACCGCTCAAGGTGACGGGCGATTGATCAGAACAGCCGCGTAACTTCGTAGAACAGCGCACCGATGATTGCAGCCGCGGGCAGCGTCACCACCCAGGCGACGACGATGTTGCTCGCGACGTTCCATCGCACCGCCGACAGCCGCCGCGCCGCGCCGACACCGATGATCGCTCCGGTGATCGTGTGCGTGGTCGAGACGGGAATGCCGAGCCAGGTCGCCGTGAACAGCGTCAGCGCGCCACCGGTTTCGGCGCAGACGCCCTGCGGCGGGGTCAGCCGGGTGATCTTCGATCCCATCGTGTGGACGATCCGCCAGCCTCCCGCGAGCGTGCCGAGCGCCATCGCGCCCTGGCACGACAGCACCACCCAAAGCGGCACGTGGAATTGCCCGCCGAGCAGTCCTTGCGAATAGAGCAGCACGGCGATGATCCCCATCGTCTTCTGCGCATCGTTGCCGCCGTGGCCCAGCGAATAGAGCGCCGCCGAAAAGAGCTGCACCTTGCGGAAGCGCTTGTCGACCGCCAGCGGCGTCAGCCTGCGGCTGGTCCATGCGACAACCAGCACCATTCCCAGCGCGAGCAACATGCCGATGCCCGGCGACAGCACGATCCACACGACCGTCTTGATGACGCCGGCCCAGACGATCGGCGACAGCCCCGCCTTGGCGATCCCGGCGCCGACCAGCCCGCCGATCAGCGCGTGGCTGCTCGAGGTCGGCAGGCCGAGGACCCAGGTGATGAGGTTCCAGCTGATCGCTCCCATTAGCGCACCGAACACCACCGCAGCGTCGATCACGTCGGCGCTGACGATTCCGGCACCCACCGTTTGCGCGACGTGGAGCCCGAAGACGAGGAACGCGACGAAGTTGAAGAACGCGGCCCACATCACCGCGTAATGCGGCTTGAGCACGCGGGTCGAGACCACTGTCGCGATCGAATTGGCGGCGTCGTGCAAGCCGTTCAGGAAATCGAACGCCAGCGCGACCGCGATCAGCGCGTAGAGCAGCGGCAGGGTGAGCAGCATCGGCGCGGGCGCTCAGGCGTGGTCGATCACGAGGCCCTGGACCTCGTTGGCGATATCCTCGAACTTGTCGACGATGCGTTCGAGATGCCGATAGACCTCCTGCCCGATGATGAAGTTCATCGCCTCGCCGTCGCGGCTCGCCTTGAACAGCGTCTTGAGGCCAGCGGCGTGGATGTCGTCGGCATGGCCCTCCAGCTGGATCAGCCGCGCGGTCAGCTCGTGGAGACGCCCGGCGTTCTGGCTGAGGTGCCTGAGCAGCGGGATCGCCTCGGCGGTGACTCGCGCCGCCTCGACGACGATCCCGCTCATGTCGCGCATTTGCGGGGCGAAGTCGCGAAGCTCGTAGAGCTGGATCGACTTGGCGGTGCCGTTCATTTCGTCGATCGCATCATCCATCACCCCGATCAGATCGGTGATCGCGCTGCGGTCGAACGGCGTCACGAAGATGCGGCGGACGTCGAGCAGCACCTCGCGGGTGATGTCGTCGGCCTGATGCTCGCGCCGGACGATCTCGGCGATGTTGGCGTCGATCGTGTCGCCGCCCTGGAGCAGCTTGGCGAGCGCGTCGGCGCCGGCGACGAGCGTTGCGGCGTGGGCCTCGAACAGGTCGAAGAAGCGGCCCTGCTGCGGCATCAGCTTCTGGAACCAGCGCATCATCGGCTTCTTCTCCCGTGAGGTGGTGGTCTGCGAGGTCGGCAGCACGCGTTCAGTGATCCCCGGCGTGATCGCGGGAACGCGGAAATTGCGGATCAGGCTCTTGAGCTCGGGTTCCTCGACCGAGTCGCTCGCTTCGGTGAGGGTGAACCAGCGCGTCTCGCGCTCGTCCTGCTCGGGCCATTCGCCGGCCTGGCGCTGATAGGCCAGCGGGAACACCGCGACGACGACGTTGCGCGTGGTGCCGTCGCGCCGGCGCTTGAGGTAGCGATATTCGCCCAGCGCGGTGGGGCAGGGGATGCCCGATACGCCCGCTTCCTCGAAGGCTTCGTGCGCGGCCGCCTCATGCAGGTTGAGGCCGGCGATCGGGTTGCCCTTGGGGATGACCCAGCGGCGCTGTTCGCGCGAGGTGATCAGCATCACCCGCGCCGTGCCGTCGGCGTCGATCGCGTAGGGAAGGGCGGCTACCTGGCGAATGATCGTGATCCCATTTCCGGCCGGCGGCAGGCCCGTGAGTGATTCTCGAAAATCGCCACTTGCCGCTCCGCGAGGCCCCGGTCAAATTCGCTTCGCAGCCGGCAGCCGATAAGGCTAGGAGCGGCGCATGGTCAGAAACCCTCGCCCGTTCCGTTGGCTGTTCGCCGCGGCGCTTATCGTGACGCTGTTCATGGCGCTCGATCCGAAGCCGCCGCACTTGCCGCTCGACGATCTCGGCGACAAGTTCGAACATTCGCTCGCCTTCGCCACGCTGACGCTGCTCGCGCTGTTCGGCTTTCCTTCGATGCTGCCGCTCAGGATCGCCGAACGGCTGTCGTTCCTGGGCGCGCTGATCGAACTCGGCCAGTCGATCCCGGTGCTGCACCGGGATTGCGACGTGCGCGACTGGGTGGCCGACACGATCGCGATCCTCATCGTGGTGCTGGTCGTGTCGACGGCGAAAAAGGCGATTTTCGTTCAACCAAAAGGTTGAAGAACAAGTGATTGAAGAATCGAGAAAAGCGAAGGCCTAAGTGGACAAAGTCGACACTTCGGAGCGTATCGGTGCCGCAGGTCGAAGAGACGATCGTCGGCGAGAGGCTCAGGGGGAGAGATAGCCGGTCCACGCCCGGCAGCGTGACAGGTATTTTCCAACATTCATAGGGGCGGCTCGCGCCTGATCTTCCCGGAACAGGGAGGAGCATCAGTGCTCGACGGGCTTGCCGCCGGGGTTCCATTGCGGCGTGAAGTCGCTGTTCGCCAGCCATTCGGCGGGCGCGACCAGCGACTGGATCGCGCGAGTCATGAACTCGAGGTTGAGATTGGCATAGGTGTCGGTCGGCTGGTGATAGGTCGGCGTCACCGCCCAGCCCGACACGGTGTGCGCGACCACGCCCTTCAGCGCGAGCGAGTAATTGTCGGAGCGCTCGAAGAAATGCTCCTCGGGATAGGGATCGCCGGTGACCAGCGCGCCATGCGCCTTCAGCGCCGCGCCGAGGTTCGAGCGGTCGAACCCGGTCATCATCAGCGTGTCCTTCGGCAGCTTGGGGTCCTGCGCGCCGATCATCTCGAATTCGATATTGGCGACGATCCGGTCGAGCGGGACGGGCGGATGTTCGGCGAACCAGGTCGAGCCGAACCCGCCGAGTTCCTCGCTGCCGTAGCAGACGAACAGGATGCTGCGTTTGGGCTGCTTGCCGGTGCTGAGCGCCTGCGCGAGCTCGAGCACCGCCGTGGTGCCCGAGGCGTCGTCGTTGGCGCCATGCATGACCGTGCCGTCGGGGAGCACCCCCAGATGATCGAGATGCGCCGTGAACAGCAGCGTCCCCGCCTTGGGATCGCTGCCTTTCAGATAGCCGATCGCGTTGGTCGTCGTCGCACGCTCCTGGGCCGTCGCGACATCGAGCGATACCGTCTTGCCGGCGAGCCCGGCGAGCGCGGCGGCCCGATCGGCGGGCACGATCGCGATCGTCACGCGCTGCCGGGGCGGCATTCCTTCGAGATAGGTCGGCAGCCGCGGCTTGCCGCCGACGATCGTCACCAGCTTGCGCGACGCGTCGTTCTCGGCGAGCAGCAGCAGGGTGACGTGCTTGGCGACCGCCGCGCGAAAGAAGGCGGTCGGGTCGGCAGCGGGCGCGGTGACCAGCACGACGTCGCCGGCGGGCAGCGCCTTGGGGTCGTTCGACGCGGCGACCGTGAGTGTCCCGCTGACCGGCGTCCCCGAACTTGCGATGAGCGTCGACGTGAAGGGTTCCAGCCCGTCGGCCGCCAATTTGGCCGGGCGGGCCAGCTTCTCGCGGATCACCGTCGCGGTCTGGAGGTAACCGTCCATTCCCGGCGCCGGGGTGAGGCCGTAGGACTGGAATTCGGAAGCGACATAGGCAGCGGCGATCGCCTCGTCGCGCGTCGCGCTGCCGCGGCCCTGAAGCGCGTCGCTGGCAAGGAACGCCTCGTGCGCGGCGACCGAACGCTGCGTCACCGTGGCGGCATTTTGGGCAAGGGCAGGAGCCGCGAGCGCCACGGCGGCGGTTGCGGCGATGCAGCAAAGAGCGTGGCGATTCAGCATCCTGGTCCCTATATCGGCTGTCGAGTCGAACGGCGGGTATGGCAGCAATCCGGCCCCGTCAACTTGGCGCATCGCGGATTGTCAGTGTCCTGAACGCATCCTAAGGCGTTCAGCCATCGGAAACCGGTTTCGGGGTACAAGGTCGAGCATGCTCTACGACGCCTATGAAATGCAGCGGTCATGGCTGGCGGGTGCCAGCGCGATGGCCAATATGGGCGCGGGCCTGCTCAACAATCCGGCCAATCCCTTCGCCTATTTCGGCGGCGGTCCGGTGCTCGCCTCGGCGCTCGAAGTGTTCGCGCATGCCGCCGCGCCGCGCGGCAAGCCGGCGTTCGGGCTGGCCCGCACCGTGATCGACGGCCGCGAGGCCGCGGTCCATGAGGAGATCGTGCTGAGGAAGCCGTTCGGGCAGCTCAAGCATTTCGTCCGCGAGGGCGTCGCGGGCGGGCCGAAGCTGCTGATCGTCGCGCCGATGTCGGGCCATTATGCGACGCTGCTGCGCGGCACGGTCGAGCGGATGCTGCCGTCGGCCGACGTCTATATCACCGACTGGCGCGACGCGAAGCTGGTGCCGCTCGCCGACGGGCAATTCGATCTCGACGATTATATCGATTATATCGTTGCGTTCCTGGAGGAAATCGGGCCGGGGACGCACATGCTGGCGGTGTGCCAGCCGTCGGTGCCGTGCCTTGCCGCCGCGGCGCTGATGAGCGCCGACGACAACCCGTGCCGGCCGCGGACGCTGACGATGATGGGCGGGCCGGTCGATACGCGCAAGGCGCCGACCGCGGTCAACCTGATGGCGACCGAGCGGCCGCACGCCTGGTTCGAGCAGAATGCGATCGCCACCGTGCCGATGACCTATCCGGGCGCGGGGCGGCAGGTCTATCCGGGGTTCCTGCAGCTCGCCGGGTTCATGTCGATGAACCTCGGCAACCACCTGATGTCGCATTGGGAGATGTTCAAGCACCTCGTCCAGGGCGACGAGGAGGAGGCCGAGGCCACCAAGGCGTTCTACGACGAATATCTGTCGGTGTGCGACATGACCGCGGAATTCTACCTGCAAACGGTCGATCTGGTGTTCCAGGGCCATGCGCTGCCCAAGGGCGAGATGACGCATCGCGGCCGGCCGGTCGATCTCGGCGCGATCCGCGACGTCGCGCTGCTGGCGATCGAGGGCGAGCGCGACGACATCTCGGGGATCGGGCAGACCAAGGCCGCGCTCGACCTGACGCCCAACCTGCCCGAGGGGATGAAGCAGTATCTCCTCGCCAAGGGGGTGGGGCATTACGGGATCTTCAACGGCTCGAAATGGCGCACGCGCATCGCGCCGGTGCTCGAGGACTGGATGGCGCGGTTCGAAGGGGCGAAGGAAAAGAACTGCGCCTGAACGGGTTGCGCCCCGCACTTGCCATTATCTCCGTTCGTGTCGGGCGAAGTCGAGACACGGAGCCAGAATGCCTCGGTTCCGCCCGGCAGCGGTTCTCGACTTCGCTCGAACCGAACGGGTGGGGAGGTGACGCTCGGCAGCGGTTGTCGATTTTTCGATCTCGCTTGAGGCTTCGCTCGAACCGAACGGGTGGGTAATCCCCCGAATGGTGGCGCCCGGTAAACGGCTCTTTAACCGCTCTTCCCCCACAGTCCTGCGCGCGATTCAGCGCTCCGGGGGACCATGGACGACCTCTTACAGGAATTCATCGCCGAGACGCGCGAGACGATGGAGGCGCTGGCCGGCGAGATCGTCGCGTGGGAGGCCGATCCGTCGGACCGCGCGCGCCTCGATGCGATCTTCCGCTTCGTGCATACCGTCAAGGGAAGCTGCGGCTTCCTCGACCTGCCGCGGCTCGCGCGATTGAGCCATGCCGCGGAGGACGTGCTGTCGGAGGTGCGCGCCGGCGAGCGCGCGCCCGATGCGGCGCTGGTCAACGCCGTGCTCGCGGTGGTCGACCGGATCGGCGAGATCGTCGAGGCGATCGACGCCGGCGCCGCGCTCGACGATTCGGGCGAGGAGCTGCTGATCGCCGCGCTTCACGGCGAAGCTGCGCCCGCGGTCCAGGCGCAGGCGGTATCCGCTGTCCAGCGCGCGCCGACGCGCAGCGTTCGCCTCACCGTCGAGCTGCTCGATCGAATGATGAGCGGCATGTCCGACATGGTGCTTGCGCGCAACGAGCTCGCCCGGCGGCTTCGCGACAATGACGATCCCGCAGTCGACGCATCGCTCGAGCGGCTGTCGCTGACGGTGGCGGAAATGCGCGATACCGTCACCCGCACGCGGATGCAGAAGATCGACGCGTTGTTCTCCGCATTGCCGCGGATGGTGCGCGACACGGCGGCGGGACTCGGCAAGTCCGTCACCCTGTCGATCGAGGGCGCCGACGTCGAGCTTGATCGCGAGATGATCGAGATGATGCGCGATCCCTTGGGCCACATCATCCGCAACTCGATCGACCATGGTCTCGAGGCCCCGGCCGAGCGCCGCGCCGCGGGCAAGCGCGAGAACGGCGCGCTCCACGTTTCGGCGCGGCAGTCGGGCAACCAGATCAGCGTCGAGATCGCCGACGACGGGCGCGGCATCGACGTCGACAAGGTGATCCGGCGTCTCGTCGAGACCGGCCGGTCGGAGGCCGAGCTGCGCGCGCTTTCCGAACGGGCGAAGCTCGACCTCGTCTTCGAGCCGGGGCTGACCACCAAGGACGAAGTCACGGCGGTGTCCGGCCGCGGCGTCGGGATGGACGTGGTGCGCGCCAACGTCGAGCAGATCGGCGGGCGGATCGAGCTCGCCAGCACGCGCGGGAAGGGCCTCAGGACGACGATCCATGTGCCGCTGACGCTGTCGATCATCTCCGCCATCGTGCTCGGCGCGGGCACGCAGCGCTTCGCGCTGTCGCGCCAGTCGATCGAGGAAATCGTGCGGGTGCGCGCCGACGGATCGGTGCGCATCGACCGGCTCGGCGCGACGCCGATCGCGACCGTGCGCGACCGCCGCCTGCCGCTGGTCGATCTCGGCGCGCTGCTCGGCCTTGCCGAGCCGGGCGCGGCCGAACCGTCGATGCTGGTGATCGTCGGCGTCGTCGGAGGCGCCTATGCGCTCGCGGTCGATTCGGTGCTCGACAACGAGGAACTGGTGATCAAGCCCGCCGCGCCCGCCGTGATGGCGGCGGGGGTCTATGCCGGCCAGACGCTGCCCGACAGCGGCCGGCCGATGCTGCTGCTCGACGGCACCGGAATCGCCGCGACGGCGGGCTTGCACTTCACCCGCGAGGCACATGCCGCCGAGCCGGCCGAGGCCGAAGCGGCCGATCCTGTCCAGGCCGCGCTGCTGTTCCTCGACCTCGATGGGGTTCGCCGGGCGGTGCCGCTCGCGGCGATCGATCGCGTCGAGCCGGCCGAGACGCAGCACATCCATTTCACCGCGGGCGAACTGAGGCTGTCGGTCGATGGGCGCATCATTCCGCTTGCCGCGCAAGGGACGCTCGACGGGCGCGAGGCGGTTTCGATCCTGCGCCTCACCGACGGCGCGAGCGAGGTCGGCTACGCCATCGCCGAGGCGCTCGATATCGCCGATCTGCCTTGTGCGGTGACCCCGGCGCGCGAGCCCGGACCGATTGCCGGCGTCGTCGGCTGGCAGGGCGAGCAGATCGAGATGCTCGACCCGCACTGGTTGTTCGCCGAACATGCCGAGCTTGCCGGCGGCGCCGGCAAGGCCCGGCCGATCTGCTTGCTGGCGGGGCGCGAGGCGGGCTGGATGGCGACGTTCCTGCGCCCTGCGCTGGAACGCGCCGGCTATCGCGTTGCCACCGCGGTCAAGCCGGGCGAGACGCCCTCGCTGATGCTCGCGATGGACGACGATTCGGTCGGCGGCGATGCGCCGGTGCTGCGGCTGTCGCGCGAGCGCCGCGACGGCGCCGACGCCATCTATCGCTACGACCGGGCCGGCCTCGTCGAGGCCCTGGCCCGCCACGCCACTGCCGGAGCACGCTGATGGCCGACCTGTTCCTCATCGCCCGGATCGGCGACCGTCCGGTGGCGATCGCCTCCGACCAGGTCGAATCAGTGGTGGATATCGGCGAGATCGTCTCGGTGCCGCGCGCCGACGCGCGCGTGCGCGGGCTTGCCGCGCTGCGCAGCAAGGTGGTGACGGTAATCGATACCCGCGCGGTGCTCGGCCTCGCCGCCGACGCCAAGACGCAGGGCCGCGCCGTCATCACGGTCATCGAAGGCCATGCCTACGCGATCCTGGTCGATGCGCTGGAGGACGTTACACCATGCGCGCTTCAGCCGCTCGCCGGGGGTATCACGCTGTGCGCCGGTTGGCGCGCGATCGGCAGCGGCATCGTCGAGCTCGACGGCGAACCGGTGCTCGCGATCGATCTTCGCGCGATGATACCGGGACTGGCTGCCGCGGCTTAGGCGGCGGCAGCGGTCCTCGACGACGCTCGAACGAACGGGGGCAGCTTGTCCCTGTCGCCAATCCCCCGATTAACGAGACGCTTACGCATTTGCGGCAGAACGGGTCGGGAGACAGTTCCCGCAGACAGGATGCGCGCATGAAGACTTGCCTCGTGGTGGATGATTCGAAGGTGATCCGCAAGGTCGCCCGGCACATCCTGGAGACGCTGAATTTCGAGGTGAGCGAAGCCGGCGACGGACGCGAGGCGCTCGACAGCTGCCTTGCCTCGGCGCCGGACGTCATCCTGCTCGACTGGAACATGCCGGTGATGAGCGGGATGGACTTCCTCCGCGCACTGAAGGACAGCGCGCTCGCGCAAAAGCCCAAGGTGGTGTTCTGCACCACCGAGAACGGCATGGCTTATATTCGTGCGGCGATCGAGGCGGGCGCCGACGAATATGTCATGAAGCCGTTCGACCGCGAAACACTCGAAAGCAAGCTGCAGATCGTCGGCGTGGCCTGAGCGGGCGGAGGCTTCGCGATGGCCGCAGCCTTGGACCCCGGATCGCGGCCGGACTGGGCCGGGCCGGTCGCGCGCATCCTGATCGTCGACGATTCGGTCGTCGCCCGCGCGGTGATCGCGCGGATGATCGACCAGGGCCGCGGCTATGAGGTCGCCGCGGCGGTTTCCGACGTGCGCGCGGCGCTCGCCTTTCTCGCGAAGGAGGCGGTCGATATCATCCTGCTCGACATCGAAATGCCCGGGATCGACGGCCTCACCGCGCTGCCCGACATCATCGCGGCCGCGGGCAAGGCCAAGGTGGTGGTCGTCTCGTCCGCCTGCGAAGAGGATGCCGCGGCGACCGTTCAGGCGCTGGCGCTCGGCGCGGTCGATACGCTGGTCAAGCCCGGCAACGGCAGCATGATCGGCGGGTTCGCGGCGAACCTGGAGGACAAGCTCCACCGCCTCGCCCGTTCGCGCGCGGCGCCCGCCAGACCCGAACGCGCCCGCACCGCGCCGGCGGCTGGGGACGATTTCGATGTCGTCGCGATCGGCGCCTCGACCGGCGGCATCCACGCATTGAGCCAAGTGCTGCGCGCGCTGCCGTCGAGCTTCACGCTGCCGATCCTGATCACGCAGCATTTGCCCGAATCGTTCATGCCCTATTTCGCCGCGCAAGTGGCGATCCTCGCCGGGCGGCCGTGCGACGTGGCGATCGACCATATGCGCATCCGCCCCGGCCGGGCGATCCTCGCGCCGGGCGATGCGCACTTGCGCTGCATCCGCCTTGCCGAGGGCGCCCCGGCGCTGCGGCTGGTGCGGACGAAGGCTCCGAGCGGCTGCTTGCCGTCGGTCGATCCGATGCTCGCCTCCGCCGCCGAGGTGTTCGGCGCGCGCACGCTCGCGGTGGTGCTGAGCGGCATGGGACGCGACGGCGCAGAGGGCGCCGGCAAGGTGGCGCGCGCTGGCGGTTGCGTCGTCGTCCAGGATCAGGCGAGCTCGGTCATCTGGGGAATGCCCGGCGCGGTAGCGCGCGCCGGCGACGCCGCGACGATCCTGCCGCCCGATGCGATCGGCCGGCTCGTCGCGAGCCAGAGGCGGCCGGCATGATGCCGCCGTCGGCCCCGGACACGGGCGCTTCGGGTGCGCTCAACATTCTCGCCGCGCTGCTCGAATCGCGGACCGGGCAGCAAATCGCGGCAAACCGCGCCTGGCGAGTCGAGACGACGCTCAAGCCGCTGATGCGCGAACGCGACATCGCGACGCTCGATGTGCTGGTCGCGAAGATCCTCGACGGCCGCAACCCCGATCTCGGCGACAAGGTGGTGGACGCATTGCTCAATCAGGAAAGCTTCTTCTACCGCGACGCCGCGGTGTTCGACATGATCGCCGCCGCGGTCGACGGCCTCAACGCGCTCGCGCTGGGCCGGCGGGTGCGAATCTGGTCGGCGGGCTGCGCCAACGGGCAGGAACCGCTGTCGCTCGCGATGGCGTTCGCGGAGCGCGAGGAGGCAGGTGAAGGCGCGTGCCCGGAAATTCTCGCCACCGACGTATCCGAAGCGGCGCTCGCGCGGGGAAGGGCGGGGCGCTATTCGCAATTCGAAATCCAGCGCGGGCTGCCGATCCGGCGGATGATGCGCTGGTTCGAGCAGGATGGCGAGGAGTGGGTGGCGCGGCCCGACCTCGTCCGCCGCATCCAGTTCAAGCGGCACAATCTGGTCGGCGATCCGCCGCCGATCGGCCGGTTCGACGTCGTGCTGTGCCGCAACGTGCTGCTCTATCTGTCGCAAGCGCATCGGGCGACGGTGTTCGACCGGATGGCGCAGGTGATCCGGCCCGGCGGCCTCCTGGTGCTCGGCGCCGGCGAGACGGTGATCGGTCAGACCAGAGCCTTCACGCCCTCGGGCCGTTTCAAGGGCTTTTACGAGGCGACGGGGCCGGGGAGCGCCGGCGGCAGCATCGCGGCGTGAGGGCCAGACTCCTTCACCCGCGTTGCGTTCGCCCTGGTTCCGTTCGGGCTGAGCTTGTCGAAGCCCGATTCGGCCAAACGCCCTTCGACAGGCTCAGGGCGAACGGATTGAGGTTGTGTGACGTCGCCCCGGGTTGATTTTCCCTCCGCCCGGCGACAAGCCCGTCCGTCATGAAGCGGATCGATGCGCCTTCGCCCAATTTCGACGCGCGCACGCTGCCGATCAGCATGATCGTGCTGCACTATACCGGCATGGAGGATGCCGCCTCCGCGATCGAGCGGCTGCGTGATCCGCAAGCGAAGGTTTCCGCGCATTATGTCGTGGATGAGGACGGCGCGGTGCTTCGGCTGGTCGCGGAAGACAAGCGCGCCTGGCACGCCGGCAAGGCGCACTGGCGCGACGTCGACGACGTCAATTCGGCAAGCATCGGGATCGAGATCGTCAATCCCGGCCACGAGTGGGGCTATCGCCCCTTTCCCGATGCGCAGGTCGCGAGCGTCGTTCGCCTGGTCGCCGAGATCAAGGACCGGCACGAGATCACCCGCGGCAACGTCGTCGGCCATTCCGATGTCGCGCCGGCGCGAAAGCGCGATCCGGGCGAGCTGTTCCCCTGGCACGAGCTCGCGCGGCGGCGGCTCGCGCTGCCCCGCCCGACGAAGAACCTGCTCGACCCGGGCTGGGGCGAAGGCGGGTTCCTGATGGCGCTCGAGCGGTTCGGCTACGACGTCGGCGACCCGATGGCGGCGATCATGGCGTTCCAGCGCCGCTTCCGGCCCGAGCTGATCGACGGCGAGATCGACGCAGAATTGCGCATGATTCTGTTCGCGCTGCTGTTGCCGAGGCCGCAGGGGGATTGAGAGGGTTTTTGCGGTTCAGCTTGCGCTGAACCCGGCCGCGGCACCAGCCCACTCCCCCACCCGCAGGATAATCGCATTGGGTGGCCGGGCGGGGGAGTGGGCTGGTGCCGCTTCCCATAGCGCCGCCCCGGCGCTATGCACAAAACGCCAGAGGGTCGGGCGGCCGCGGCCTCTGCCGAGGCAGGGGGCGAGGAAAGTCCGGGCTCCACGGAAACGACGGTGGCGGGTAACGCCCGCCGGCCCTGCGCGAGCGGGGTCAGGGACAGTGCCACAGAAAGCAGACCGCCGACGCTCGTTCGCGGGCAGGCAAGGGTGAAAGGGTGCGGCAAGAGCGCACCGCGGGACCGGCAACGGGACCGGCACGGCAAACCCCACCGGGAGCAAGACCGAATAGGGGCGTCGAGGGGCTTCGAGCTCCGGGGCTTCGTTCCGGCCCGACGCCCGGGTTGGTCGCTTGAGCCTGAATGCGAGTTCAGGCCTAGAGGAATGGTCGCCCATCCTCCCAAGCCGTTGCGGCGAAGGAGGAGGACAGAACCCGGCTTACAGACCCTCTGGCGCCGATATGAGCCGATGAGCGGCGCCGGCCGCTTTCGCGCACCCGCTTGCGCTCGCGCGGGCTTCGCTTATGTCGGGGCGATGCCACGTTCCTCCCGATCGCATGACTGGGGTTTTCCCCGCTGGCGCGGCTATGGCGCCGAGCGCGAGGCGGTCAGGGTTCGCCTCTGCGACCGGCATGGCTGCACCGAGCCGGGTGACTGCCCCGCGCCCAAATCGCCCAACAGCAAAGAGCGCTGGTATTTCTGCGCCGCGCACGCCGCCGAATACAATCGCAACTGGAATTATTTCGAGGGGCTGAGCGAGGAAGAGGCGAAGGCGCGCGAGGCCGAGGAGCGGCGCGAGGCGGCGGGGTTCAGCGAGGCGAAGCACTACGGCTGGGCAGGGCCCGGCGACGGCAGCCGGTCGCGCGACGAGATGCGCGCGCTCGACGTGCTCGAGCTGGAGCCGGACGCGGATTTCGAGGCGGTGCGCCAGGCGTGGCGGCGGCTTGCGAAGGAAAACCATCCCGACGTGAAGCCCGGCGACACCACGGCGGCGCAGCGGTTTCAAGCGGCGCAGGCGGCCTACGACGTGCTCCGGGTCGCCGAGGAGAATCGGCAGTGGCGGCCGGAGTGAGCTGCAAAAACCCCGTCCGTTCGTGCCGGGTAGAGGCCGAGTAGCCGCCAGGGTGTATCGAGGTATCGTTATCGAGGCGCCGGTGGCCTGATGTCCTTCGATACACCGCCTCGATACGCTGCTTCGCAGCTACTCGGCGGTTACTCAGGACGAACGGGGGTGGTGCGGTATTCCCTCGTCCCGCCCAACTCCGCCGTTCGCCCTGAGCTTGTCGAAGGGCGTTTCCGCGCACCGCCGACGCTCCAGCGCAATCGGCCTTCGACTTCGCTCAGGCCGAACGGGGCAGCCGATTATCCCCGCTGCTGTGCCAGCACCTCATAGGCCATCACGGCGGTCGCGACGGCGGCGTTGAGGCTGTCGGCCTTGCCCAGCATCGGCAGCTTGACCAGCAGGTCGCACTCCGCTGCGTAAGATGTCGGCAGGCCCTGCGCTTCGTTGCCGGTCAGCAGGAAGGCCGGCCCCTCGTACCGCGCAGTGCGATAGTCGTTGTCGGTCTCCAGGCTCAGCCCGACGAGCTGGCCGGGGCCGGTGCGCAGCCAGGCGAGAAAATCGGCCCAGGATGCGCGCGCGATCGGCACCGTGAACAGCGCCCCCATGCTCGCGCGCACCGCTTCGACCGAAAAGGGATCGACGCACTCGTCGACCAGGATCAGCCCGCCCGCGCCGACCGCGTCGCCGGTCCTCAGGATCGTGCCGAGGTTGCCCGGATCGCGCAGACGTTCGGCAACCAGCCAGATGCCCGATGCCGAGCGGTCGAGCGCGGCGAGCGGCACCTCGAACTCGTCGAACACGCCGACCACCGCCTGCGGATTGTCCTTGCCCGACAGCTTGGAGAGGATGTCGGGGACGGTCTCGATCGCCTCGCCGCCGGCGGTTTCGACCGCGGCGACCAGCGCGGCGACCAGCGGGTGATGCGCGCTCGCGGCGGCGAAGAACAGGTAGCGCGGGACGCGGCCGGTCTCGCGCGCCTCGGTCAGGATGCGCAGGCCCTCGGCGAGGAACAGGCCCTCTTCGCGGCGATGCCGCTTCTCGCGCAAGGACCGCATCCGCTTGATCAGCGGGTTCGAGAAGGCGGTGATCTGGCGGGGCATGGCGCGGCTTTGAGGACTATCCATCTTTGATGAAATAATGCTCCTGCGAAAGCAGGAGCCCAGGGTACAGGCGGTGTCGCCCATGCCTCTGGGCTCCTGCTTTCGCAGGAGCACGGAAAGTGTTCAAGCTCGACAGGCCAGGGCCTGGCCAAACAGCGGGTCAATCCTCGCCGAACTTCGCCTCGACCAAGTCGGCGAGTGCGCCGACCGCGCCCTCCGCGCCGTCGCCTTCGGCGCTGATGACGATCGTGTCGCCCATCGCCGCGCCGAGCATCATCAGGCCCATGATCGAGGTGCCGGTGACCGCCTGGCCGTCGCGCGCGACGGTGATCTCGACCGGCTGGGTCGAGGCGAGCGTGACGAACTTGGCGCTCGCCCTCGCATGGAGCCCGCGTCGGTTGGTAATGAGGACCGTGCGTTCGGTCCGCATCAGGCAGCAGCCTCGCCGAGCACTTCGGACGCCACCGAAATATATTTGCGCCCCGCCTCGCGCGCGGCGGCAACCGCGTCGGTCACCTTCATCGCCTTGCGCGCGCCGCCGAGGCGGATCAGCATGGGCAGGTTGATCCCGGCGATCACCTCGATCCGTCCGGCCTCCATCAGCGAGATGGCGAGGTTGGACGGCGTGCCGCCGAACAGGTCGGTCAGCACGATCACGCCGCGCCCGGTATCGACCTCGGCGATCGCCCTGGCGATGTCCTGCCGCCGCGCCTCCATGTCGTCGTCGGGACCGATGCAGACGCACGCGATCCGCTCCTGCTTGCCGACGACGTGCTCCATCGCAGTCACGAACTCCTGGGCGAGCCGCCCGTGCGTGACGAGTACCAAGCCGATCATGCCAATTTCGTTCCTGAAACTCTCATCCTTTGGCCGGCGGGTCTTCCAGCGAATCCTGCGGCGCCGTGGCCAGGTCGCGATGCGCGACCGTGGGCGAAAAACCCGCCGCGCGCAACCGTGACGCCATGCGGTCGGCGACATGAACCGAGCGGTGTCTCCCTCCGGTACACCCGAACGCGATGGTAACATAGGCCTTTCCTTCGGCCCGGTAGCGCGGCAGCAGCGTCAGCAGCAGCGCCTCGATCTCAGCCATCGCGGTGTCGTAGGCGGGGTCGGCGGCGACATAGGCGGCGACATCGGCGTCCAGCCCGGTGCCGGGCCTCAGCGCGTCGTCCCAATGCGGATTACGCAGGAATCGCATGTCGAAGACGAGGTCGGCATTGGCCGGGAGGCCGCGCGCGAAGCCGAAGGAGATGATCGACAGCACCGGCTCCCCCAATCCCTCGCGGGAGAAGGTGGTGCGGACCTGCTGCGCGAGCGCATTTGCCGAGAGGGTGGTGGTGTCGATCAGACGGTTGGCCCAGCGCCTGAGCGGCGCGAGCAATTCGCGTTCGCGGGCGATGCCGTCGCTTGCCGGACGGTCGAGCGCGAGGGGGTGGCGGCGGCGGGTTTCGGCGTAGCGGCGTTCGAGCTCGCTGCCCGCGCAGTCGAGGAACAATGTGCCGATGTCGTGGCCGTGCTCGTCGCGTAATCTTTTGATACGATGGACAATTCTTTCGGGCTCGAAGCCGCGCGTGCCGGCGCCGAAGCCGATCGCGAGGGGGCGCGAGTCGCCGTCGGCGCCCTCGGGCAGGGGACTGGCGAGAAGGCGTTCGAGGAGGACGAGGGGGAGGTTGTCGACGACCTCCCAGCCCAGATCCTCGAGCGTGTTGAGGACGGTCGACTTGCCCGCGCCCGACATGCCGGTGACGAGTAGAATATCCTTTCGTTGCTGCGGCATAGCTTCAGCCTGCAACCCGGGAGAGCGCCAGCGCGACCTTGATCGGCGCCGACATTTCGTGCGCATTGAGGGCGATTTCGGGCAGCGTCACGCCAGCGACGCGGCGGGGCTCGCGCTCCTCGGGCATCCGCTCGATCTGATCAATCAGACAAACCACCAGGGCAACAGGGCTTCGCTTTTCGTGCGGAAGTTCGACGATCCCCAAACCGCGCACCTCGATCTTGCCGGCGATCGTCGCCGGAGGCTGCGCATAGAGGCGGTCGCGCTCGCGGACGAGGACGGTATAGTCGTCGGAAACGAGCTTCGCGCCCTTGTCGATCAGGCGCAGCGCGAGGTCGGACTTGCCGCTGCCCGACGGCCCCTCGATCAACACCGCGCGCCCGTCGATCGCGACGCACGAGGCGTGCAGCGTCTCCGAGGAAACCGTCGTCATCGCTCGCCCCCTGCGCTGCCGGCCAACGGCAGTTTCACGACGAAGCGCGCGCCCGACAAACGGTCCTCGCGCGATTCGACCGCAATCGTCCCTTGATGCCCCTCGACGATCGTCCGTGCAATGGCGAGCCCGAGCCCCGAATGCTTGCCGAACGCTTCACCATGCGGGCGGATCGACTGGAAGCGGCGGAAGATCGCCTCGCGCGCTTCGTCGGGCACGCCGAGGCCCTCATCCTCGACGCGGACGACGAGCTGGCCGTCCTCGATTCCGGCGGCGATGGCGACGAGCCCGTCGTCGGGAGAAAAGGAAATCGCGTTCTCGATGAGGTTCTCGAACACGCGCTCAAGCCGCGCGCCGTCGCCGAGGGTGATGAGCGTGTCCTTCGGACGGCGGTCGAAGGCGAGGCGCACGCCGCGCTCGATCCCGCGGCGCGCGCGGGTGTCGAGCAGCGCGGCGATCATCGCGCCGATATCGACCGGATCGAACTTGGCGCGGCTCAATTGCGCGTCGAGCCGCGAGGCGTCGGAAATGTCGGTGATGAGGCGGTCGAGGCGGTGGACGTCGTCGCGCGCGACATCGAGCAGCTGCGCCTGCAGCGCGGGGTCGCGCACGGTCGAGAGTCCCTCGACCGCGGAACGGAGCGAAGCGAGGGGGTTCTTCATCTCGTGCGTCACGTCGGCGGCGAACGATTCGGTCGCGTCGATCCGAGCGCGCAACGCGAGGCTCATGTCGGAGAGAGCGCGCGCGAGCATCCCGATCTCGTCGCGGCGCGAGGGGAGGCGGGGCACCACCACTTCGCGCGCGCGGCCGAGGCGGACGCGCACCGCGGCGCGCGCGAGGCGGCGCAGCGGGCGGACGATGGTGCGCGCAAGGAACAGCGACAGCAGGATCGAGACCAGCGTCACCGCGCCGAGCACGATGCTGAGGCGCGCGCGCTCGACCCGCACCGTTTGCGTGATGTCGCGCGCGTTGATCGTCGTCATCACCGCGCCGCCGGTGGGAAGCGGCGCGGCGGCGGTGATGACCGGAGTGCGGTCGGGCGCGCGCCACACCGTCGCGGGCGCGGCACGGGTCGCAAGCGCGGTGCGCACGTCGGGCCAGTAGAGGCCGTCCTCGTTCTTCGCCTCGCGGTAGAGCGGAGCGCGCGCGGCGCCGACGATCGTGTCGATGCCGGCGTCGAGGAATCGCGCGACGCTCTGTTGCCACGGCTCCTTGTCGGGATCGATCAAGCGGAAGTTGCGCAGCCCCATCCGCCTGGTGTCTGCGGTCTCGCGGCCGGCGGTGTCGTAGCGGCGGATGCGCGTGCGCGTCTCGCGCGCGAGGCGCAGCGTCAGGCGGTCGCGGTCGGCCGGGGGCGCGGCGCTGATCGCCTCGGCGATCAGGCGCACCTCGCGGCTCGCCTGGTGGACACGGTTGTCGACGATCCGCGCGCGATACGAATCGAGATAGAAGAACCCCCCGGCGAGCAGCGCCAGCGCGAAGATGTTGACCGCCAGGATGCGGCGCGTGAGCGAGACGCGGCCCGACCAGCGCAGCGCGAGGTCGCGCTCGCGCGGCTCACTCCTCGGAGAAGCGGTAGCCGGCGCCATAGAGCGTTTCGATCGCGTCGAATTCGGGATCGGTCTGGCGGAACTTGCGGCGGATGCGCTTGATATGGCTGTCGATCGTGCGGTCGTCGACATAGATGTCGTCGTGATAGGCCGCGTCCATCAGCTGGTTGCGCGTCTTGACGATGCCGGGGCGCTGCGCGAGCGTTTCGAGGATCAGGAATTCGGTGACGGTCAGCGTCACGTCCTTGCCCGCCCAGGCGACGCGATGGCGCGCCGGGTCCATCGTCAGCCGGCCGCGCTCGAGCTTCTCGGTCGCTTCCGCCGCGTCGTCGTCGGCCGCCTTCTGGCTCAATTCGCTGCGCCTCAGGATCGCGCGGATGCGGGCGATCAGCAGCCGCTGCGAAAACGGCTTGGCGATATAGTCGTCGGCGCCCATCGCGAGGCCCAGCGCCTCGTCGAGCTCGTCGTCCTTGGACGTGAGGAAGATGACCGGCACGCTGCTCCTTTCGCGCAGCCGGCGCAGCAGCTCGAGACCGTCCATCCGCGGCATCTTGATGTCGAAGATCGCGAGGTCGGGCGGGTTGTCGGTCAGCGCCTTGAGCGCGGTCTCGCCGTCCGAATAGACGCGAGTCAGGAATCCCTCCGCCTGCAACGCGATCGAGACCGAAGTCAGGATGTTACGGTCGTCGTCGACGAGCGCGATCGTGGCCGTCATCGCCGGGGCGCCTCCTTGGGGTAGCCGGGAGGAGGGACCTAGAGCCTGTGCGGGGAAACGGCAATGGTGGTCTGGGGGAGGGGGCGTTGCCGGGTTCAAGCCCCCTCTCCTTCAGGGGAGGGGTTGGGGGTGGGGGAGTAAGGGCAGGCGTATCGCTGGAATTCCTCACTTCCCCACCCCAACCCCTCCCCTGAAGGGGAGGGGCTATCTGGGCTTTGACCGCTCAACCGGCGCGCTACGCCTTTATCGCGGTTTGACGCGGCGGGTGGGCGCCGATATTCCGGGGACAGGTTTGACGACCGTATGCGGCAAAAGACCGCAACGGTGTTTTGACTGGGGAGAGTGATCGTGCCGAGTCGTGTACCGGCCGTGGGCCTTGAGGCTCAGGGCATTCGTTCGTCTGCGAAAATCCACTGGAATGTGCCGACCGCGCCGCTGGTCGAGGCGGCGCTGATGCGCGGGGAGGGGCGGCTTGCCGCCGACGGCCCGCTGGTGGTCGAGACCGGGCCGCATACCGGGCGGTCGGCCAAGGACAAATTCACCGTCCGCGATACCGAGACCGACCAGACGATCTGGTGGGGCAAGAGCAACGCGCCGATGACGCCCGAGCATTTCGCCGCGCTGAAGGCCGATTTCCTCACCGCGCTCGCGGGCAAGGATGAGCTGTTCGTCCAGGATCTCTACGGCGGTTCCGAGCCCGAGCATCGCGTGCGCGTGCGGGTGGTCAACGAGCTTGCCTGGCACAGCCTGTTCATCCGCACGATGATGGTGCGGCCCGAGACGAGCGAGCTGGCGGGCTTCGCGCCCGACTACACGATCATCGACCTGCCGAGCTTCCGCGCCGATCCGGCGCGGCACGGCACCCGCGGCGAGACGGTGATCGCGGTAAGCTTTACCGACAAGCTGATCCTGATCGGCGGCACGCGCTACGCCGGCGAGATGAAGAAGTCGGTGTTCGGGGTGCTCAACTATTTGCTGCCGCCCAAGGGCGTGATGCCGATGCACTGTTCGGCGAATATCGGGCCGAAGGGCGATACGGCGGTGTTCTTCGGCCTTTCCGGCACCGGCAAGACGACGCTGTCGGCCGATCCGGCGCGCACGCTGATCGGCGACGACGAGCACGGCTGGTCGGACACCGCGGTGTTCAATTTCGAGGGCGGCTGCTACGCCAAGATGATCCGGCTGTCGGAAGAGGCGGAGCCGGAGATCTACGCCACGACGAAGCGGTTCGGCACGGTGCTGGAGAATGTGGTGATCGACGGCGAGACGCGTGCGCTCGACCTCGACGACAACAGCCTCGCGGAGAACAGTCGCGGCGCTTATCCGATCGGCTTCATCCCCAACACCTCGCCGACCAACATGGGGCCGGTGCCGCACAACGTGGTGATGCTGACCGCCGACGCGTTCGGCGTGCTGCCGCCGATCGCCAAGCTCAGTCCCGAGCAGGCGATGTATCATTTCCTGTCGGGCTATACCGCCAAGGTCGCCGGGACCGAGATCGGGGTGACCGAGCCGGAGGCGACCTTCTCGACTTGCTTCGGGGCGCCGTTCATGCCGCGGCATCCTTCGGTCTATGGCAATCTGCTGAAGGAGCGGATCGCGAAGGGCGGGGTCGATTGCTGGCTGGTCAACACCGGCTGGACCGGTGGGCGGTATGGCGTCGGACGGCGGATGCCGATCAAGGCGACACGGGCGCTCTTGAACGCCGCGCTCGACGGCAGCCTCAACGCCGCCGAGTTCCGCACCGATCCCAATTTCGGGTTCAAGGTGCCGGTCGCCGTGCCCGGCGTCGATCCAGCGATCCTCGACCCGCGGCAGACCTGGGCGGACAAGGCGGCGTACGACGCGACGGCGGCGCGGCTCGTCGACCTGTTCGTCGAGAATTTCGCGCAATTCGCCGACCACGTCGATGAGGGCGTGCGGCAGGCATCGCCGAGCGCTGCGGCTTAGGGGCTGGAGGTCGCCCTTCGACAGGCTCAGGGCGAACGGGTCGGTAGCGCACGGGGTCTACCCATCTCCGTTCGCCCTGAGCTTGTCGAAGGGCCGTTCTTTCCTCGAGCTGAAAAGAAGAACGGTGCTTCGACTTCGCTCAGCACGAACGGGGGTAGGATAATCCCTCCCGGCTGGCATTTCCGGCTAACGTCTCAACCACCTGAGCAGCCATTGAGCGAAGTCGAAATGGCGTATCGAAGGACAGCTAGGGGGCGCTCCCTGATTGTCCTTCGATACGAGGCTTCGACTTCGCTCAGCCTCTACTCAGGACGAATGGTGGGAATTCCCCCCATCTTGCTCTAAGCGGCGCGGCATGACCGGGTACGACATTCACATCATCGGCGGCGGGCTCGCGGGATCGGAGGCGGCGTGGCAGCTGGCCGAGGCCGGCTGGCGCGTGCGGCTGTCGGAGATGCGCGGGGGCGGGGACATGACGCCCGCGCACCAGACCGACGGGCTCGCCGAGCTGGTGTGCTCCAACAGCTTCCGGTCCGACGATGCCGAGAGCAACGCAGTGGGCCTGCTCCACGCCGAGATGCGCGCGCTGGGCTCGCTGATCCTGCGCCAGGGCGATGCGCATCGGGTGCCGGCCGGCTCGGCGCTGGCGGTCGATCGCGACGGGTTTTCGGGCGGCGTCACCGCGGCGCTCGAGGCGCATCCCAATGTCACCGTCGTCCGCGAGCGGATCGATGCGCTGCCCGCCGAGGGGCTGGCGATCGTCGCGACGGGGCCGCTGACCGCGAGCGCGCTCGCCGGGAGCATCGGGGCGGCGACGGGGGCCGATGCCCTCGCCTTCTTCGACGCGATCGCGCCGATCGTGCATCGCGACAGCATCGACTTCGAAGTCGCTTGGTTCCAGTCGCGGTGGGGCAAGGGTGACGGCAAGGATTACATCAACTACCCGCTCGACAAGGACCAGTATCTCGCCTTCCACCAGGGGCTGATCGACGGCGAGAAGACCGAGTTCCGCGCGTGGGAGAAGGACACGCCCTATTTCGAGGGCTGTATGCCGATCGAGGTGATGGCGGCGCGCGGCGTCGATACGCTGCGCTACGGGCCGATGAAGCCGGTCGGGCTCGACGATCCGCGGACCGGACGCTGGCCCTATGCCGTCGTGCAGCTGCGGCAGGATAACGCCGGCGGCACGCTGTGGAACATGGTCGGGTTCCAGACCAAGCTCAAATATGCCGAGCAAGTGCGATTGTTCCGCACGATTCCGGGGCTGGAGGGGGCCGAGTTCGCGCGGCTGGGGGGCCTGCATCGCAACACCTTCATCCGCTCGCCCGAATTGCTCGACGCGACGCTGCGGCTGAAGGCGCGGCCGAACATCCGTTTCGCCGGGCAGATCACCGGGTGCGAGGGCTATGTCGAGAGCGCCGCGATCGGGCTGCTCGCCGGGCGCTTCGCCGCGGCGGAGCTGGCCGGGGGCAGCCTCGCGCCGCCGCCGGCGGAGACCGCGCTGGGCGCGCTGCTCGGCCATATCACCGGCGCGGCGGAGGCGGAGACCTACCAGCCGATGAACGTCAATTTCGGGCTGTTCCCGCCGATCGAGGGACGGTCGAAGAAGGTGGACCGCAAGAAGCTCTACACCGCGCGGGCGCGGCAGGCTCTCGCGGGGTGGATGGCCTAGTCGTCGTCGTCCTTCGCGCAGGCGCATTTGGGCGCCGCCTTGCGCTCGACTCGCGTGGTCAGGAATTCGGCCGGGGTCATCGCGCCCGAACGATCGGCGTCGGCGGTGGCGAACTTGGTGGTGGTGCGGATCGCCCATTCCTCGAAATCGAGCCGGCCGTCATGGTTGGTGTCGAGCTTCGCGAAGGCCTTGCGGCGCGAGGCGAGATATTCCTCGCGCGTGATCTTGCCGTCGCGGTCCTTGTCGTAGCGGTCGAAGCGCTTCTGTTCGCGAGTCTTCTCGGTGGCGGAGGGCGCAGCCGCGGGCAGGGGCGCGGGCGTCGCGGCGGCCTGCGGCGCGGGGCCGAACAGCGGTGTGTCGGGCTTGGCGCCCGATCGGAAGAAGAAGAAGCCGGCGGCGACCAGCAGCAACGCCGATATCCCGCCCGCCAGATAGCGCCACATTCGCGTTTCCCCCATGGCTTTTCGGCACGCTAACGCCTTTGCCGGGCGGGCGGAAGCCTATCGCCCGGTGAGGCGATGGACGAGCACCCGCCAGACGCGGCGCGGCGAGCGTTCGCGCCCGGCGAGATCGAGCCGCGCGAGATGGGCGAGCGCGCCGAGCGCACGGCCCCGCCGGCTCCAGCGCGGCGCAAGCGCGGCGGCGAGTCGGGCGCGCGCCAGCGCGGCGGCGCGGCCGCGGGCCTCGGGGTCGGTGAGGTGGCGGGCGAGGTCGGCGAGCGCCCAGCCTTCGCCGGCGGCCGCGATGGGATCGTCCGATGCGCCGGTCACGGCGGCGATCGCCTGGAACAGCGCGCTGCCGCGGACGGCGTGACGCTCGATCGCCGCGGCGTCGAGCGGCTCGGCGAGCAAGGCTTCCCAGCCGTCGACGATCGGCGCGAGGCCGGCGCCGTGGACGCCGCGCGGCAGCGCCTCGGCGGCGAGCGCGGCGAGCACCGGTTCGGCGGGAGGAGGCGCGGTATCGAGCGCCTCCAGCGCCTCGCGCCACCAGGTGAGGCGCATTTGCCCGACCAGCGGCTCGCGCGTGCCCCTGAGGATCGCCGCCAGCCGATCGTCGAGCGCGAGCAGCGCCGCCGCCGCGGCGCGGCCCTCGACGGCATAGCTCAGCGCCAGCGCACGCTCGGGGTCGGGCTCGTCCATGCCCGCCTGTTAGCGGCGCGCGGAGCGGTGCGCCACCGGCGGCGCGGGTTGAGAGATTCTTAACGGCTCGCGCCATAGAGGTCCGTCATTGGTGGACCGGACCAACGCCGATGTGGGGCATGAGGAAGATCGAAACGGCGCGCATCCCTCGACGGAGGCTGACCGCGCTCGCCCGCGATAGACGCGGCGCGACGATCATCGAATTCGCGCTCGTCGCCGCACCCTTCATCGCGCTGATCCTCGCGACGATCCAGACCAGCATCGTGTTCTTCGCGCAACAGACGCTGGAAACCACCGCCGAAAAAACGGCGCGCCAGCTCGTCACCGACCAGGCGCAGCAAAGCGGCATGAGCCAGCAGGACTTCCAGGCGACCGCCTGCTCCAACCTGCCGGCATTCATGCAATGCGCGAACCTGATGGTCGATGTGCAGAACGCCGACAGTTTCGACGACATCGACACCGCAGCGCCGACGCTGACCTACGACAGCAAGGGCAACGTCACCAACAACTGGCAGTTCAATCCCGGTCCGCCGGGGAGCATCGTCGTCATGCGGACGATGTACCTGTTCCCCGTGATTTCGGGGCCGCTGGGACTGGCGTTCGCCAACAGCCAGGGCGGCAAGCGGCTGCTGGTCGCGACCTCCGTCTTCAAGTCGGAAACGTACACGCAATGACCGGCGCGCGCCTCCTTCGCCGGATCATGACGCTGGGCCGCGACGTCCGCGCGCTTGGCGCGGTGGAATTCGCCATGGCCGCGCCGTTCCTGATCCTGATCTACCTGGGCGGTTTCCAGCTGATGGATGCGATCTCCGCCTATCGGAAAGTGGTGATCACCGATCGCGCGCTCGCCGATCTGACCACGCAGAACGTGACGATCACGCCGGCGCAGGCCGACTCGATCCTCAACGGCGCGCGGCAAGTGATGACGCCCTATTCGACCGCCAACGCGACGCTGATCATCAGCCAGCTCAAGATCGACGCGAACGGCGTCGCGTCGATCGACTGGAGCCAGTCGAACGACGGGACCGAGGTCGATCCGAACGACCTCAACGTTCCGACCGATATCGCAGTGCCCAACACTTACGTCGTGCTGAGCCAGATCATCTACCGCTACCGCCCGATGGTCGGCGGCAATCTGATCGGTCCGATCACCTTCAGCGACCACATCTTCATGAATCCGCGCCGGTCGAACGCGATCCCGATGCTGGCCTCATGACCGACCGCGCCGCCTCGAACCGCCCGCGCAAAGGGGTTCCCGCCATGATGACGCGCCTGACCGCCGTGTTCGCCAAGCTGCGCGCCAGCCGCCGCGGCAACGTGCTGATGATCTTCGCCTTCGCAATGATCCCGATGGTGTTCGCGACCGGCATGGGGGTCGATTACGCGCGCGCGGCACGGCTGCAGACCAAGCTCAACGCGATCGCCGACGCAGCAGCGCTAGCGGCGGTCACCCAGCCGATGATGCTGCAGGACGACGCGACGGCGAAAACCGCCGCGGAGAACATGTTCAACGCCCAGGCCTCGATGCTCGGCGACGACCTCATCTACAGCTCGGACGACCTGACGGTCACCATCACGCCGGTTTACAGCGCCTCGACGCCGGGCCGGATCGCGACCGTCACCTATCACGCATTGTCGAAGAACGCGTTCGGCGGGATTCTCGGCCGATCGACGATCGAGATCGGCGGAACCTCGACCGCCAATGCCGACAAGGCGCCCTATATCGACTTCTACCTCTTGCTCGACACGTCGCCGTCGATGCTGCTGCCGGCGACGACCGACGGCCTCAGCCGGATGCGCAACGCGACGGGATGCGCCTTTGCGTGCCACCTTCAGCAGCCGCACAGCGAGAGCGTTTACGTGCGCGACAATCAAGGCCGGGACATCTGGCTCGACGCCAGCGACAACGCGCACAGCATCGTCGGCACCACGACGGTGAACAACGTGAAATACGTCAAATATTACAACCAGAGCGGCACGCTGGTAACCGTCAAGGAATCGAGCGGATTCTATGCCGATTCCTATTGGCTGGCCTATCACAACCTGTCCTATAACGGTAAGCCGAACATCGAAATGCGCATCGACGCCGAGCAGGAAGCGGTGCGCGAGCTGGTGCCGACCGCGAAGCAGATCGCCGACGAGAACAAGGTCTCGTATCGGATGGCCGTGTACCGGTTCGATTACGGTCCCAATTTCCAGACGCTGATTTCGCCGACCAAGCTCGACACCACAACGAACATGCAGGCGGTGGTCGATGCGGCGACCGACCTGCCGATGACCTTCTGGTACAAGAACAGCTGGATCACCTCGTCGAGCAACATCGACGACCAGTCGACCGACTTCAGGACCGCGTTCGACAGGATGAACGGCACCGGATCCTATTCGACGCCGATCATCCCCAATCCGGGCACCGGCGCGACCGCGGACGATCCCCAGAAGCTGCTGTTCATCATCACCGACGGGATGAGCGACGAATATCTGAGCGGGATGGGGCGCACCCATCGCGAATTGCAGCCGACGCATATCGACCAGTGCAACGCGATCAAGAAGCGCAATATCCGGATTGCGATCCTCTACACCGAATATCTGCCCGACTCGCTGACCGGCAATGCCTGGTCGCAAAGCAACGTCGCGCCCTATCTGCCCAACGTCGCGCCGGCGCTGCAGTCGTGCGCCTCGCCGGGGCTGTATCAGAAGGTGTCGACCGACGACAGCATCCCCGACGCACTGGCCGCGCTGTTCCGCCAGGCGGTGGCGACGGCGCACCTGACGCAGTAACCGGGGCCGGGCGGGGCGGCGTCGCGCCGGCCCCGGCCGCAGGCGGACGTGCTCCTGCGAAGGCTCTCCTGAGCGGAGTCGAAGGGCGGGAGCCCAGGTGACAAGCGCCGTCGATCCGGACCCTGGGCTCCTGCTTTCGCAGGAGCACCGGAGCGCGAATCCGGGCCGAGCCGACCAGCCGTCAGCAGTCAGCAGTCAGCCGGTGTAGCAGACCTTGTTCACCGCGCTCACCACCTTGGCGGCGTCGATCAGCGTCAGCTTTTCGAGATTGGCGGCGTAGGGCATCGGCACGTCCTCGTTGGTGACGCGCAGCACCGGGGCGTCGAGGTCGTCGAAGCCCTCCTCCATCGCGATCGCCGCAAGCTCGGAGGCGATCGAGCAGACCGGCCAGCCTTCCTCGACCACCACCATGCGGTTGGTCTTGGAGAGCGACTTCAGCACCGTCGCCTTGTCGAGCGGGCGCAGCGTCCTCAAGTCGATGACCTCCGCGTCGATCCCTTCGCCGGCGAGCTTCTCGGCGGCCTCGAGCGCGACGCCGACGCCGATCGAATAGCTGACGATCGTCACGTCGCTGCCCGGCTTCATGATTCGGGCCTTGCCGATCGGCAGCACCCAGTCGTCGAGCTTGGGAACCTCGAAGCTGCGGCCGTACATCAGCTCGTTTTCGAGGAACACGACCGGGTCCTCGGTGCGGATCGCCGCCTTCAGGAGGCCCTTGGCGTCGGCGGCGTCGTAGGGTGCGATGACGATCAGGCCGGGGACGCTGGCGTACCACGGACCGTAATTCTGCGAATGCTGCGCGCCGACGCGCGACGCCGCGCCGTTGGGGCCGCGGAACACCACCGGGCAGCGCATTTGGCCGCCCGACATGTAATTGGTCTTGGCGGCGGAGTTCACGATGTGGTCGATCGCCTGCATCGCGAAGTTGAAGGTCATGAACTCGACAATCGGCTTCAGCCCGCCCATCGCCGCGCCCGTGCCGACGCCGGCAAAGCCGTATTCGGTGATCGGCGTGTCGATCACGCGGCGGTCGCCGAACTCGTCGAGCAAGCCCTGGGTGACCTTGTACGCGCCCTGATATTGCGCGACTTCCTCGCCCATCACGAACACGCGCTCGTCGGCGCGCATTTCCTCGGCCATCGCGTCGCGCAGCGCCTCGCGGACCGTGAGCTTGACCATCTCGGTTCCTTCCGGAACCTCGGGGTCGCTCGCGGCGTCGTGCCTTGCCGCCTCGAACATCTGCCGCGCGCCGGTCTCGACCTCGTGCGGAGTCGGGCTCTCGGGCGCATTGGGCGCGGTGTCGGCGGGCTGGTCTTCCTTCGGCTGGGTGTTGGCGCCTTCGCCCGCCTCGGCCTTGTCGCCGCCCTTCGGCGCCTGGACCGAGCTCGCGTCCTCGCCTTCCTCGGCGAGCATGGCGATCACCGTGCCGACCGCGACGCCGTCGGCGCCCTCGGGAACGAGGATCTTCGCGATCGTGCCTTCATCGACCGCCTCGAATTCCATCGTCGCCTTGTCGGTCTCGATCTCGGCCATGATGTCGCCGGCCTTGACCGCGTCGCCTTCCTTGACGAGCCATTTGGCGAGCGTGCCCTCCTCCATCGTGGGCGACAGCGCCGGCATCTTCAGTTCGATCGCCATCTCAGTAGGTCTCCACCAGCACGTCGGTATAGAGTTCTTCGGACGCGGGCTCCGGCGTCTGCTCGGCGAAGTCGGCGGCTTCGTTGACCACCTTCCTGATCTCCTGTTCGATTCCCTTGATCTCGTCTTCCTTGACGCCCATCCCCTCGAGCTCCTTCTTGGCCTGCTCGATCGGGTCGGACTTGTCGCGCACCGACTGCACTTCCTCGCGGCTGCGGTATTTGGCGGGGTCGGACATCGAGTGGCCGCGATAGCGATAGGTCTTCATCTCGAGGATGATCGGCCCCTTGCCGGCGCGCACCCAGGCGAGCGCCTCCTCAGCGGCGCCGCGCGCGGCGAGCACGTCCATGCCGTCGACCTGGATTCCGGGAATGCGGAACGATTCGCCGCGGCGGTAGAGCTGATCCTCGGCGCTCGAGCGGTTGACGCTGGTGCCCATGGCGTATTGGTTGTTCTCGATCACATAGACGATCGGCAGCTTCCACAGCTCGGCCATGTTGAAGCTTTCATAAACCTGGCCCTGGTTGGCCGCGCCGTCGCCGAAATAGGCGAGCGCGATGCCGCCGTCGTCGCGATACTTGTGCGCGAAGCCGAGGCCCGTGCCGAGCGACACCTGCGCGCCGACGATGCCGTGGCCGCCGTAGAATTTATGCTCGACGCTGAACATGTGCATCGAGCCGCCCTTGCCCTTGGAAATGCCGGCGGCGCGCCCGGTCAGCTCGGCCATGACGTCCTTGGGCGGGATGCCGCACAGCAGCATGTGGCCGTGGTCGCGATAGCCGGTGATGACCGAATCCTTGTCGGTCAGCGCCGACTGGACGCCGACCGCGACCGCTTCCTGGCCGATATAGAGGTGGCAGAAGCCGCCGATCAGCCCGAGCCCGTAGAGCTGCCCGGCCTTCTCCTCGAAGCGGCGGATCAGCAGCATCTGCTTGTAGAAGTCGAGCAGTTCTTCCTTGCTTGCCTCATAGCGCTGGGGCTCGTCGGGCCGTTCGCGGTTGGGCTTGGGGGGTTCGACTTTACGGGCTTGTGCGGGGGCTTTGGCCACGGGGGGAATACCTCGTTTCCGTAGGGGAGGATCGGATGCGCGCGCCTATAGGACGGTTTCCGCGCCGGGTGCAATGACCCCGGCGGGACGGGGGCGTTCTACGGGCTGGCGATGGGAGAACGAGGGGCGCGGGGAGTCGATCCACCAGCCTCCATGCTCCTGCTTGTGCAGAGCGTTTGAGGCGCATCTACTTCAGCGGCAGGATCACCTCGTCGGGGGCGACGACGCCCAATTGCTTGCGCGTCAGCTCGTCGGCCATGTCGGGATCGACGTGCTTGGGATCGAGCAGCTTCACTCGGTTCTTGAGCACCGCGCGCTGCTTGTCGAGCTGCTCGTATTGCGCCTGCCTGACCGTCAGCTGCCGCTTGTATTGGCCGTAGGCGAGCACGCCGTTGGGGCCGAGCACGGCATAGCCGCCGAAGAACGCCATCACGATCAGCATCGCCGCCGGGAACAGCGCCCGGCGGAGCATGGTGCGAAGGGTGGACGGCGTGGTCATCCACCCCTCTCTGAATCAACGCGATTCGCGGATCAAGCGGTTATTTCGTTCGGATGACGTCACGACCGGCATAGCGCGCGGCGTCCCCCAGCTCCTCCTCGATGCGGATCAGCTGGTTGTATTTGGCGAGCCGGTCGGAGCGGGCGAGGCTGCCGGTCTTGATCTGCCCGCAATTGGTCGCGACGGCGAGGTCGGCGATCGTCGAATCCTCGGTCTCGCCCGAACGGTGCGACATCACCGCGGTGTAGGCGGCGCGTTGCGCCATCGAGACGGCCTCCAGCGTCTCGGTCAGCGTGCCGATCTGGTTGACCTTGATCAGGATCGAATTGGCGATGCCCTGGTCGATGCCCTGCTTCAGCCGCTTCGGATTGGTGACGAACAGGTCGTCGCCGACCAGCTGCACCTTGTCGCCGATCAGGTCGGTGAGCGCCTTCCAGCCCTCGAAATCGTCCTCGGCCATGCCGTCCTCGATCGAGAAGATCGGGTATCGGGCGACGAGATCGCCGTAATAGGCCGCCATTTCCGCCGGGCTCAGCACCTTGCCCTCGGCCGAGATGTGATACTTGCCGTCCTTGAAGAACTCGGTCGAGGCCGGATCGAGCGCGAGCATCACGTCGTCGCCCGGCGTGTATCCCGCTCCCTCGATCGCGCGCATGATGAAGTCGAGCGCGTCGGTGGTGCTGGCGATGTCGGGGGCGAAGCCGCCCTCGTCGCCCACGCCGGTCGCGAGCCCCTTGTCGTGGAGCATCTTCTTGAGCGTGTGGAAGATCTCCGAACCGGTGCGCACCGCCTCGGCGATCGAGTCGGCGCCGACCGGGACGATCATGAACTCCTGGAAGTCGATCGGGTTGTCGGCATGTTCGCCGCCGTTGATGATGTTCATCATCGGCACCGGCAAGAGGTGCGCCGAGACGCCGCCGACATAGCGGTAGAGCGGCAGCCCGCGCGCATCCGCCGCCGCCTTGGCCGCCGCGAGGCTGACGCCGAGGATCGCGTTGGCGCCCAGCCGCCCCTTGTTCTCGGTGCCGTCCAATTCGATCATCGCATGGTCGAGATCGGCCTGGTCCTCGGCATCCATGCCGATTACCGCCTGGGTGATCTCCGAATTGACTGCCTCGACCGCGCCGTCGACGCCCTTGCCGCCCCAGCGGGAGTTGTCGCCGTCGCGCCGCTCGACTGCCTCGTGCGCCCCGGTCGAGGCGCCCGAGGGCACCGCGGCGCGGCCGAAGCTGCCGTCCTCCAGCAGCACGTCGACCTCCACCGTCGGATTGCCGCGGCTGTCGAGAATCTGGCGCGCGTGGATGTCGATGATTGCGGTCACGAAACGGTCCTCCTAGATTGAGCTGAGGCGCCGAGGGGCGGCGGCACGCGCGCGGCTCTAGCGGCTGGCGCGCGGCACCGCAATTCGCTTGGGCCAAGATGGAACCCGGCGGCGGACGGGTTGTTGACGAAACCGAACGGCAAGAGGGCAGAGCGACCATGGCGGACGACACGACCAACACCAGCGCGCCGACCGCGCCGATCGGCACGCAGCCGAAGAAGCCGCGCTCCTCGACCGCCAAGGCAAAGGCGAAGATCAGCGACGCCGCCCACGCGGTCGGCGAGGAAGCGAGCAAGGCGAAGACCACCGCCGCGACGACCTTCAAGGACAGCGCCGTCAAGCTGAAGCAGCAGGCGACCGGCAAGGCCCGCGCCTATGCCGAGGACGGCAAGGCCAAGGCGGGCGGGGCGCTCGACGAATTCTCGCGGCTGATGGACACTGCGGCGAGCTCGGTCGACGACAGCCTCGGCGCGCAATATGGCGATTATGCGCGCTCCGCGGCGAAGTCGATCGCCGGCTTTTCGGACCAGCTCAAGTCCAAGGACATCGACGACCTGATCGAGGACCTGAAGAATTTCACGCGCAAGAGCCCGGCGGTCGCGGTCGGCACGGCGGCGGCGCTCGGCTTCGTGCTCGCACGGCTGGTCAAGTCGGGGCTCGACAGCACCGATCGCGAAGCCTGACGGCGCCGTCGAGGGGGCAACGTGGACCAGGCGCCGAACGACAATACACCCGAATCGGATGCAAGCATCGCCGAGCTGTGCGGACAGCTGGTCGATGACGCCAAGGAGTTCGGCCGTGCCGAGATCTCCCGGGTGCGCGCGATCATCTTCCGCCGCATCGTCAAGGGAAGGCTGGCGATCCTGTTCGGGTTCGCCTGTGCGGCGCTGGCGTTGGCCGCGATGCTGGTGCTGCTGGTCGGAGTGCTGCTGTTTCTCAGCCGTCATATCGGCGTCCTCGCGGCGACCGCGATCGTCACGGTCGGAGCGGCGCTCGCCGCGGCGCTGTGCGGCTGGCTGGCGTTCCGGCGAGTCAAGCTCGCGCTGAGCAAGGAGGACGACTTGCTATGAGCTTGAGCGGCGATCGGCTCGCGCGGGCGGAACGGCGGACCGAGCGTGCCCGCGCGCGGTTCAAGGCGACCGCTGACGAGCTCAGGGCGCGGCTCGCCCCGCGCCGGTTGCTCGACGACATCGCCGAGGAGGTGCGCCGCGCCGGCGAGGCCGGCGCCGAGCGCGCGCGGCGGCACCCCTTCGCGGTGGCGGGCATGGTCGCGCTGCTGTCGTTCCTGGCGCTGCGCGGCAAACGCCGCAAGCGCCCGCGCAAGGAAACCGACGCGGCTTCCGAGAGTTTGCCAACCGAACGGGCGCGATCCCGTCGAGCGAGGAGATCCCGATGACGAGCACCACCACTTCCCGCCAGTCCGGCAAGCCGCGCCGGGACATGCTGCAGCGTGCCGGCGACGCGATGGAGGGGAACCCGCTTGCGGTGCTCGCGGGCGGGGCGGCGGTCGGCTTCCTGGCCGGCGCCGTGCTGCCGAAGACCGCGCGCGAGACCGAATTGCTCGGCCCGGTCGGCAAACGCCTGACCGCCGCCGCCACTGCCGCGGCAGCGACCGCGCGCGACACCGGCCTCCAGGAACTCGAAGCGCGCGGGATCAGCCCCAAGGCGGCGAAGGCCGAGGTCAACCGCCTGTTCGAGGGCGTGGTCGAGGCCGCCGGCACCGCAGGCGAAGCGGCGGCGAGCGCGGCGGCCGCCAAGGCGAAGAAGCCTGCGAGCGGCGGAACGACGACAACGCCCGCAGCGGAGTGAAATCGCTCCCGGCGACGGTTGCGGGATGATTGCACGAAATCGGACGTGCCGGTCCCGTTCGTGCTGAGCGTGTCGAAGCGCCGCTCTTGTTTTCCGGCGGGAGAAGAACGGCCCTCTCGAGCCGGGGCATCGGTTCCAATTTCGCGCGTCCCGCTCTACAGGCGTCGCCGACTCCTGCAATTGAAGGCCCTTGTCATGAGCAAGCTCCACCTCGTTTTCGGCGGGCGCGTGTCCGATCCGCAGACGCTCGATTTCACCGACCTCAAGTCGATCGACATCGTCGGCATCTTCCCCGATTTCGCCAGCGCCGAAAAGGCGTGGCGCGGCGCGGCGCAACGGACCGTCGACGATGCCGAGATGAAATACGTCGTCGTCCACCTCCACCGCCTGCTGGAGCCCGAGCTGCCGGCCCAGCGCTGACGCGCGGATTTCAGAACCGCGCGGCGATCGTCGCGCCGCCGCCGTGGCTGTTGCCCCAGGGGAGGACCGTCACGCGCGCATCGCGTTTCGAGGTGATGAGGAAGCCGCTCGCTTCGCCGATCGCCGCGCCGACCGCGACATCGTACCAATGGTGCTTGCGCGCCTCGACGCGCGCCAGCCCGACGAACCCGGCGGCGAGCTGCGCCGGAACGCCGATTTTCCAGCCGTAGCGGTTCTGCAGTGTCGCGGCGGCGGCGAACGAGACCGCAGCGTGGCCCGAGGGAAAGCTGCGCCGGCTGCTGTGGTCGGGGCGCCACTCGGGAAAGCCTTCCTTGAGCGCGACGGTTCCGAGCTCCGCCGCGGTCATGCTGCCCGCCGCCTGCAGATCGCCCTGCCAGTCGCCGCGGATCGCCGGAATACCGAGCGCGGCGAGCACCAGCCCATCGCGGACCACGGTGCTGGCGTCGTCCCAGCCCTGCGTGTCGCGCGCCGCGGCGGGCTGGGGCAGGGCGACGAGGCCGAGCCAGAGAAGCACCGGAAACTGGCGACGATGGATCATCCGAGTCGCTGCCTCGCGTGAACCCGCGAGGATCGCGCCGCTTCGCCGCGAGGGCAAGCTGTCACACCGTGCGATCGCCCTCGAGCGCGCAATAGCAAGCGGGGTCGACCTCGATCTGCAGCGTCGCATGACCGATCGCAAAGCGCCGATGCAGCATTGCCTGCGCTTCGGCGAGGAAAGCGTCGCCGGGATGACCCTTCGGCATGACGAGATGCGCGGTCAGCACCGTCTCGGTCGTGCTCATCGGCCAGATGTGGAGGTCGTGCGTGTCGGCGACGCCGGGGAGCGCGCACAGCGCCTCGCCGACCGCATCGAAGTCGATGCCGCGCGGCACCGCCGACAGCGACATCTCGATCGATTCACGGAGCAGGCCCCATGTCTGCCAGAAGATGATCGCGGCGATGACAAGGCTCGCGGCCGGGTCGATCCAGGCGATTCCGGTGCGCCAGACGATGACGCCCGCGACGACCACGCCGGCCGACACCGCGGCGTCGGCGGCCATGTGGAGGAATGCGGCGCGCACGTTGATGTCGCCCCTGCGTCCGCGCGCGAACAGCGCGGCGGTGGCGAGATTGACGGCGATCCCGACGCCGGCGACCGCGGCCACGGTCGCACCGGCGGTCGGCGCCGGCGCGCCGAACCGCTGCACCGCCTCGAGCACGATCGCGCCCAGCGCGACGAGCAGCAGCAGCGCATTGACGAGCGCCGCGAGGATCGACGAGCCGCGCAGGCCATAGGTGAAGCGCTTCGACGGCGGCGCCTTCGCCAGCGTGGCGCCGCCCCAGGCGACGGCGAGGCCGAGGACGTCGGAGAGGTTGTGTCCGGCGTCCGCCAGCAGCGCGACCGAATGGGCGAGAAAGCCGAACCCCGCCTCGACCACGACGAAGCCGATGTTGAGCGCGATGCCGATCGCGAACGCGCGGCCGAAATCGGCCGGCGCGTGGTGGTGGCCGTAGTCGGCCTCATGGCCGGGGTGATGGCTGTGCGGCGCCAAGCGGATCTCCTCGATCCGCCGCGTAGCAGGGTTGGTCGGTGTGATACTAGGACGCGGTTGCCAGCGCCTTACGAGGGGCAGGAAAGCTGCCCGACTCGTCCTCGGCTTGGTGCTTACGAGGCCGAAACTCAGTGCTCCTGCGAAAGCAGGAGCCCAGGAGTCACGGAGGTCAGCACTCCATACTCTGGATTCCTGCTTTCGCAGGAATACAACAGGATAGCTGGACCAGATTGGCGACCTCGCCTGCAAACGGTGGTCAGGCTCCGGCCCGTTAGTCCTTTGCGAACAGGCCCGACGTCACGCTGGCGATGCCACCGCCCTGGCTCAGCGCGCCGACGATGCGGCGCAAGCCATCCTCGCCGCCGATCGCCTCGAGCAGCCGGGCGACCTGATCGCGCGGCAGTCCGGCCTTGGCCGCGGCGAGATCGGCCGTATCGCCCGGCTCCGGCTCCGCACGGCCAAGCGCAGCGAGCGCCGATTCGGCCTGCGCCGGGGTCAGTCCCAGCCGATCCGCCAGCGTAGTGAGGTCGACACCGCTCACCTCGCGCGTCATGTCGTCGAGCAAGCTCATCCGCGCTCTCCTTTCACCCATGCCAACGCCGCCCGCACGCGATCGTTGCGCGGACACGCTCGCCAAGCGACGTCTTTTCTGCTTGTCGGTCGCAACATGAGCTTGCCGATCGAATCGGTCCTGCCCGACCTCATTGCGGCGCTGCGCGCGCATTCCAACGCGGTGCTCGTCGCCCCGCCGGGCGCGGGCAAGACCACCGCGGTTGCGCCGGCGCTGCTCGACCAGCCGTGGTGCGCGGGTGAAATCCTGCTGCTCAGCCCGCGCCGGCTCGCCGCGCGCGCCGCGGCCGAGCGGATGGCGGAATGCGCCGGGGAACGGGTCGGCGAGACGTTCGGCTATGCGACGCGGATGGACAGCCGGCGCTCGGCGGCGACGCGGGTGACGGTCGTCACCGAGGGCATTTTCGTCAACCGCATCCAGGCCGATCCCGAGCTTCCCGGCGTCTCGGCGGTGCTGTTCGACGAAGTTCACGAGCGCAGTCTCGACAGCGATTTCGGCCTCGCGCTGGCGCTCGATGCGCAGGGCGGGCTGCGGCCGGACCTCAGGCTGGTGGCGATGTCGGCGACGCTCGACGGCGCGCGCTTCGCCAGCCTGCTCGGCGGTGCGCCGGTGATCGAGAGCGCGGGGCGGAGCCATCCGCTGGCGCTGCGCTATCTCGGCCGCGCGGCGGAGGCGCGGATCGAGGATGCCGTTGCCGCGGCGATCCGCACTGCGCTCGCCGAGGCGGAAGGCGGGGTGCTGGCGTTCCTGCCCGGCGTCGCCGAGATCGAGCGGACGGCGGAGCGGCTCGCCGGGCTGGGTGAGGGCGTCGCGCTGCACCGCCTCCACGGCAGCCTCGATCCGGCCGCGCAGCGCGCCGCGATCGCGCCCGACCGCGCTGGACGGCGCAAGGTGGTGCTGGCGACCTCGATCGCCGAGACCAGCCTGACGCTCGACGGCGTTCGCGTGGTGGTCGATTCGGGGCTGGCGCGGCGCCCGCGCTACGATCGCGCGGCGGGGATGACGCGGCTCGTCACCGAGCGTGCGAGCCAGGCGGCGGTGGCGCAGCGCGCGGGGCGTGCGGCGCGGCAGGCGCCGGGGGTCGCCTTTCGCTTGTGGGAGGAGGCCGCGACCGCCGGGCTGCCCCGCTACGATCCGCCGGAAATCCTCGAGGCGGACCTGTCGGGGCTGACGCTCGATTGCGCGATCTGGGGCGTTGCCGACCCGCGCGCGCTGGCATGGCTCGATCCGCCGCCCGAACCCGCGATCGTCGAGGCGCGGGCGCGGTTGGGCGCACTCGGCGCGCTCGACGCCGACGGACGGCCGACCGGGCACGGCCGCGCGATCGCCCGCCTGCCGCTGCCGCCGCGGCTCGCGCATATGCTGATCGAGGCCGAGCGGCTGGGGATCGGACAGGCCGGGGCGGAGGTGGCGGTGCTGCTCGGCGAGCGCGGGCTGGGAGGGAGCGAGGCCGATCTGGAGATGCGCCGCCGCCGCTGGCTGGGCGAGCGCGGCAGACGCGCCGAGGCGGCGAGGGGGCTGGCGAAACGCTATCGGTCTCTTCTCGGTCATCGGCGCGAGAGCGGCGGCGGCATCGGGGAGTGCGGGAACGACCAAATCGGGGTGGCGGTCGCGCTCGCCTTTCCCGACCGCATTGCGCGGCGGCGCGACGCAAGCGGCGAGACCTGGGCGTCGGCCGGCGGGCGCGGGTTCCGGCTCGACCCGGCGTCGCCGCTCGCGCGCGCCGAATGGCTCGCGGTCGCCGAGACGCAGGGCATGGCCGCCGGCGCGCGAATCCTCTCCGCCGCGCCGATCGACGCAGCCGCGGTCGAGGCGCTGTTCAGCGATCGAATCGCCACGCGCCGCACCGCCGAGTTCGATCCGGCCATCGGCGGCGTCCGCGCGATCCGCGAACGCCGGCTCGGCGCGATCAGGCTGGCCGCCGGGCCCGATCCCGACGCCGATCCGGAGGCCGTGTCCGCGGCGCTGGTCGAGGGCGTCCGGCGGCACGGCCTGGCGCTGCTGCCGTGGAGCGACTCGACGCTGGCGCTGCGCCGCCGCGCTGCCTTTGCGGGACGGGCGCTCGACGATGCGGTGCTGCTCGACCGGCTCGACGCCTGGCTGGCGCCGCTCGTCGCCGGCAAGCGGCGGCTCGGCGAGATCGATCCGGGCGCGCTCGACGGCGCGCTGCGCGGGCTGATCGGGTGGGAGGGGGTGCAGGCGATCGACCGGCTCGCGCCAGCGCGCTTCACCGCGCCGACCGGGCACGCCCACGCGATCGACTATGCCGCGGAAGGGGGCCCGACCGTGACATTGCGCCCGCAGGAGCTGTTCGGGCTCGACCGGCATCCGACCGTCGGGGAGGGGCACGTGCCGCTGGTGCTCAGCCTCACGTCGCCGGCGGGCCGGCCGATCCAGACGACGCGCGACTTGCCGGGGTTCTGGGCGGGCAGTTGGGCGGCGGTGGCGAAGGAGATGCGCGGCCGCTATCCCAAGCACCCGTGGCCCGACGACCCGGCGGCGGCGAGCGCGACGACGCGGACGAAAAAGGCTGATGCGCGCCGCGCGCAATCGAGCTAAGGGAGCCGCCATGCACACCGTCCGCATCTATCAGCGCCCGAAGAATGCGATGCAGTCGGGCAAGTACCGCACCGACCGCTGGATCGTCGAATACGAACAGACCGAGCCGCAGCGGCCCGACCCGCTGACCGGCTGGGCAGGATCGGCCAACACCAGCAGCCAGGTGCGGCTCAGCTTCCCGACGTTCGAGGCGGCGCAGGCCTATTGCGAGCGCGAGGGGCTGGCCTTCACGGTGACGCCGGCGCCCGAGCGCAAGCTCAAGCTGCAGGCCTATGCGGACAATTTCCGCTGAAGCGCACATCGTGTTCGTGCTGAAGTTCGATACCCTAGGCGCTGAAATCGCCTGATTTTCCGCCGGTCTTGCGGATCAGGCGGAGGTTCTCGATCGTCATGCGTTTATCGATCGCCTTGGCCATGTCGTAGATCGTCAGGAGCGCGGCCGACGCGGCGGTCAGCGCTTCCATCTCGACTCCGGTTCTGGCCTCGGTCGCCGCGGTCGCGGTGACGGTGACTCCGGTCTCATCGGGCGCGAGGTCGATCGCGACGCGGCTCAGCGGAAGCGGATGGCAGAGCGGGATCAGCTCGGCGGTCTTCTTCGCCGCCATGATCCCCGCGACACGCGCGACGGCGAGGACGTCGCCCTTGGCCACGCTTCCGTCGCGGATCGCCCGCGCGGCGTCGGCCGACATCGCGATTCGGCCGCATGCGACCGCTTCGCGCGCGGTCACCGCCTTGTCGCCGACATCGACCATCCGCGCCGCTCCGGCCGCGTCGAGATGAGTGAGCTCGCTCACCCGACCAGCGCCCGGGTCGCCGCCTCGACATCGTCCTGACGCATCAGCGCCTCGCCGATCAGGAAGCAGTGGACGCCGCGTTCCGCCATCGCGTCGAGGTCGGCGCGAGTGGTGAGCCCGCTTTCCGCCACGAAGGTGCAGCCCGGCGGAGCACGGTCGACCAGCTCATAGGTTCTGGCAAAGTCGACCGTGAAGTCCTTGAGATTACGATTGTTGACGCCGATCAGCCGCGACGTGAGCTTGAGCGCGCGGTCGAGCTCCCCGGCGTCGTGGACCTCGACCAGCACGTCCATCCCGCATTCGATGGCCGCCGCCTCGATTTCGACGAGCGCGCCGTCGTCGAGCGCGGCGACGATCAGCAGGATCGCATCGGCGCCCATCGCGCGCGCCTCGGGCACCTGCCACACGTCGACCATGAAGTCCTTGCGCAGCACCGGCAGCCGGCACGCGGCGCGCGCGGCAGTCAGATACGCCGCCGCCCCCTGGAACCAGCGTTCGTCGGTCAGCACCGACAGGCACGCCGCGCCCCCGGCCTGATAGGCGCGCGCGTGCGCGGGAGGATCGAAATCGGCGCGGATCAGGCCTTTCGACGGGCTCGCCTTCTTGATCTCGGCGATCAGCGCGTGGCCGGTCCTCGCCTTCGCGTCGAGCGCGGCGCGAAAGCCGCGCGGCATCGACTGCGCCTTGGCGGCGGCGTCGATCTCGCTGAACGGCGTCGATGCCTTGCGCGCGGCGACTTCGGCGCGCTTGGTTTCCAGGATGCGGTCGAGCATCGTCGTCATGAATAGGCGATCCAGCGGTCGAGGAGCGTATCGGCAGCGCCCGAGTCGAGCGTTTCGCCGGCCAGCGCGGCGCCGTCGGAAAGGGTATCGACCCGGCCCGCGACGATCAATGCGGCTGCGGCGTTGATCAGCACCGCGTCGCGATAGGCGCCGCGTTCGCCCTTGAGCAAGCGGCGCAGCGCGGCGGCGTTATAGGCCGGATCGCCGCCGTGGATCGCCAGGATCGGGTGGCGCGGCAGCCCGGCGTCCTCGGGCGCGATTCGATCGGGCACGGCAATGCAGCCGACCGACACGGCGATCGTCGGGCCGGCGCCCGACACCTCGTCGAGCCCTTCCGCGCCCGATACGACCAGCGCGGCCTCGGTGCCGAGCTGCTCGAGCGCGGTGGCATAGACCGGCGCGTAGTCGGGCCGCGCGATGCCGATCAGCTGCCGCGTGACGTGCGCCGGGTTGGCGAGCGGGCCCATCAGGTTGAAGATCGTGCGGCGGCCGATATGGCGGCGGATCGGCGTGATCCGCTTCATCGCCGGATGGTGGTTGGCGGCGAACAGAAAGGCGATGCCGAGGTCGCGCAACGTCGCCTCGGCGAGCGCACCCGCACGTTCCATGTCGAGGCCGAGCGCTTCGAGCGTGTCGGCCGCGCCGGCCTTGGAGGAGGCGGCTCGGTTGCCGTGCTTGGCGACCGGCACGCCCGCCGCCGCCACGACGAGGCTGACGGCGGTCGAAACGTTGAGCGTGTGGTGCCCGTCGCCGCCCGTGCCGCACACGTCGATCGCAGTCGGCGGCGCGTCGATCGGGATCAGCCGATCGCGAAGCGCGCGTGCGGCCTCGGCGATCTCGATCGCGGTTTCGCCGCGTTCGGACAGGCCGATCAGGAACTCGGCGATCGCCTCCTCGCCGGTTTTCGCATCGAGAATGTCGGCAAACGCCTGCGCCGCGGTTTCGCGGGATAGCGGGCTCGACGGATCGGGGAGGAGGGCGAGGGTGGTCACGCGAGCTCGGGCGGATAGGTGCCGTGGCCTTCGATCACCAGATCGCCGGCGAATTTCAATACCTCGCTGACCCGGACGCCGCTTTGGTTGGCGTAGCCGATGACGAGGCAATCGACGCCGACGAACAGGTCGACCAAGGTGAAGTGAAGGTCGGGCACGCGAGTGATCCCGATCGTCCAATAGTCGCGGATCGCCTGCTTGCCGACAAGCCGCCCGCCCGTTTCAGGAAGCAGCCGGCGGGCGAAGGGCGAGGTGAAGCAGGCATCGTCATGGAAATGGCGCAACACTGCCTCGACGTCGTGCGCATTCCAGGCGGCCAGCCAATCGGCGGCAAAAGCGTGCGGGTCGGGAACCATGGTCAGTCGGGCCTCCTGGCTTCCAACCCCGCGATCGCCATGAAATTGGCGATCAGCTCGTGACCGTGCTCGGTGGCGATGCTTTCGGGATGAAACTGCACTCCGTGGATCGGCAGCGTCACGTGGCGGACGCCCATCACCGCGGCATCGCCCGCAGTGGCGTTGACCGCGAGCACCTCGGGCAAGTCCTCGACGATCAGCGAATGATAGCGTGTCGCGACGAAGGGCGAGGGAAGGCCGGCGAACACGCCCGTTCCGTCGTGGCTGACGGGCGAGGTCTTGCCGTGCATCAGCCCGCCGCGCACGACACGGCCGCCGAAATGCTGTCCGATCGCCTGATGGCCGAGGCACACGCCGAGCAGCGGCTTCCCCGCATTCGCGCAGGCGGCGACGAGATCGAGCGAGATCCCCGCCTCGTTGGGCGTGCAGGGGCCCGGCGAGATCAGGAACGCATCGGCGCCGGTCGCGAGCGCTTCGGCGGCCGTCAGCGCATCGTTGCGCTCGACACGCACCTCGGCGCCCAATTCCATCAGATAATGGACCAGGTTCCAGGTGAAGCTGTCGTAATTGTCGACGACCAGGATCATGCGCGCCGCCATAGCCGATGCGCCGATGAGCGCAACCGGGCGCATTTCGCGGCGACGTGCCTTGGATTCGCCGCCTTCCGTCCCGACATCGTGTTCAGGCCGGAGCAATCCACACCGGCGGATCGAGCAACGAGGAGAAGTCGCCCCATGTTCCGCACCTTGATCGCGATCTCGCTGCTCACGCTTCCGGCTGCCGCGCTTGCCCAGACGGCGCGGTCGAGCAACACGCGCACGCTTGCCCAGGCCCAGGCCTCGGCACCGGACAAGCCGCACGAGGAAACGCTGGCGCAATCGAACACGCCGCCGCAGCGCGTGCGCAGCGTCACCGTGACCGGCGACCAGCCGTGTCCCAAATCGACCGCGGAGGAAGTCATCGTGTGCTCGCGCGCCGGCGAGGACGAGCAGTTCCGTATCCCGACGCAATTCCGCGAGCTGCCCCATCCGGCGGCGAACAACAGCTGGGTCAACCGGGCGGCGCTGATCGACCAGGTGAGCCGCGAGGCGTCGGGATTGCCCGACACCTGCTCGGTGGTCGGTTCGGGCGGCCAGACCGGCTGCGCGATGCAGCAGCTCAAGCGCTATTCCGCCGAAAAGCGCGCGCAGCAGCGCGAGCAGGAATCCATTCCCTGACGAAATGAGGTCCTGACTCGCCCGCCGGTTCGCCCTGAGCTTGTCGAAGGGCGCAACCGCGCTTCGCCTAGCTCAGCACGAACGGAGCAGAGGGCATTATTCCGTCGAATGGCCATCCACCGGCTCGACCAGCAGCGTGCTGCCGGCGACGCCGACGATTCGCACACGGGAGTCGCGTTCGGCATCGGGGCCGTGCGCCGGCCACGCCCCGTCGCCGACCCGCACGCGGCCGTCGCCGTCGCGGATCGGCTCGATCACCGTCACCGTCTGGCCGATCAGTCGCGAGGCGCGGTCGTTGAGCTGGGGATCGGCGGTCTCGACCGGATAATCGCGATACCAGCGCTTGCCGATCGCCACCGTCACGCCGCTCCACACCGCGAACGATAGCAATTGCGCGGCGATCGGCAGATCGGCGAGAACGAGCGTCGCGACACCGGTGATCGCCGCGGCGACCGCAAGGAAGACCAGGAACACGCCGGGAATCGCCAGCTCGCCGATGCCGAGCAGCACGGCGGCGGCCAGCCACAGCGCGCCGGGGTGGGCGGCAAGCGTCTCCAGCGTCATGCCGCGCCCTGGTCTCCCGTCCCGCTGCGCCGCCGGACCACCGGCGCAGTGACGGGCGGCGGCACGGCCTCGGCGGTTTTGCCGACCGCTTCCCTGGCGAGCTCGCCGATCCCGCCCAGCGTGCCGATCAGCTGGGTCGCCTCGACCGGGAACAGGATCGTCTTGGCGTTGGGCGAGCTGGCGAACTTGCCGACCGCATCGACATATTTCTGCGCGACGAAATAGTTGATCGCTTGCGCGCTGCCTTGCTCGATCGCGTCGGAGACGAGCTTGGTCGCCTTGGCTTCCGCCTCGGCGGCGCGTTCGCGCGCTTCGGCCTCGCGGAAGGCGGATTCGCGCTTGCCCTCGGCCTCCAGGATCGCCGATTGCTTCTTGCCCTCGGCGCGCAGGATGTCGGACGCGCGGGCGCCCTCCGCCTCCAGGATATTCGCGCGCTTCTCGCGCTCGGCCTTCATCTGCCGGCCCATCGCGTTGACGATGTCGGTCGGCGGGCGGATGTCCTTGATCTCGACTCGCGTGATCTTGACGCCCCACGGATTGGTCGCATGATCGACGACGTTGAGCAGCCGTACATTGATCTCGTCGCGCTTCGACAGCGTCTCGTCGAGGTCCATCGATCCCATCACCGTGCGTAAATTGGTGGTCGACAGCTGCATGATGCCGAGAAACAGGTCGCTGACCTCGTATGCCGCCTTGGCGGCATCGAGCACCTGGAAGAATACGACGCCGTCGACCGCGACCATCGCATTATCCTTGGTGATGATCTCCTGCCCCGGAATGTCGAGCACTTGCTCCATCATGTTCACGCGCTTGCCGACGCGGTAGAAGAAGGACGGATAGAAATTGAACCCCGGCTTCGCCACCGTCGTGAAGCGGCCGAAATGTTCGATCGTATATTCATAGCCCTGGCGGACGATCTTGATGCTCGTCATCAAGTAGAACAGCACGAACAGCAGGATCAGCGCGGCGACGATCACGAGCATGGCGAAACCTCTTGGCAACCCCGCCGGCCCCCCGCGGCCGACTGAGCCGACAGGTAGCATGTCGCCGGGGGCGGCGCATCACAAACCGCATCGGCGGCGCGCACCGCGGCACTTGCCAGCGCGAAGGCACCGTTCTACGTGCGTTCAGGTAATCCAAACCCCAAGCTAGAGAGGGAAGACACATGAGCGAGACTGCCGATCGCGTGAAGAAGATCGTCGTCGAGCATCTCGGCGTCGAGGCCGACAAGGTGACCGAGGACGCGAGCTTCATCGATGATCTCGGCGCCGACAGCCTCGACATCGTCGAGCTGGTGATGGCGTTCGAGGAGGAATTCGGGGTCGAGATCCCCGACGACGCCGCCGAGAAGATCACGACCGTCAAGGACGCGATCACCTATATCGACGAGCACAAGGGCTGATCGTCAGCGCTTGATCCGTTCGCCCGGAGCGTGTCGAAGGGCAGCACCCTCCGGCCTACGGAGAGGGCGCAACGGGGCTTCGACAGGCTCAACCCGCAAGGGTCTGGGCCTGTTCTGCTGTTTGGAGAAGATGAATGCGGCGTGTCGTCGTAACGGGTCTTGGACTGGTCACCCCGCTGGGCGGTGACGTCGAGACGAGCTGGGCGAACATCATCGGCGCGAAATCGGGCGCCGGGCCGATCACGCGGTTCGACGCGTCGGACCAGAAGTGCCGAATCGCCTGCGAGGTGAAACCGGCCGGTCACGAATACGGCTTCGACCCGAACACGCGCGTCGATCACAAGATCCAGCGCCAGGTCGATCCGTTCATCGTCTACGGCATCGACGCGGCGGGGCAAGCGATCGAGGATGCCGGGCTTCTCGACATGAGCGAGGAAGAGCGGCTGCGCGCGGGTTGCTCGATCGGCGCGGGGATTGGCGGATTGCCGGGGATCGAGAGCGAATCGATCGTGCTCCACGAGAAGGGGCCGGGGCGAGTCAGTCCGCACTTCGTCCACGGGCGGCTCATCAACCTCATTTCGGGTCAGGTCTCGATCAAATACGGGCTGATGGGCCCCAACCACGCGGTCGTCACCGCCTGCTCGACCGGCGCGCATTCGATCGGCGACGCCGCGCGAATGATCGCGATGGACGATGCCGACGTGATGCTCGCGGGCGGCGCCGAGGGCGCGATCTGTCCGCTCGGCATCGCCGGCTTCGCGCAGGCGCGCGCGCTCAGCACCAATTTCAACGACTGCCCCGAAAAGGCGAGCCGCCCCTACGACAAGGACCGCGACGGCTTCGTGATGGGCGAGGGCGCCGGCGTCGTCGTGCTCGAGGAATATGAGCGGGCCAAGGCGCGCGGCGCCAAGATCTACGCCGAAGTGATCGGCTATGGTCTGTCAGGCGACGCCTATCACGTCACCGCGCCGCACCCCGAGGGTTCGGGCGCCTACCGCTCGATGGCGATGGCGATCCGCAAGTCGGGCCTCGACCTTTCCGACATCGACTACATCAACGCGCACGGCACCTCGACACCGCTCGGCGACGAGCTGGAGCTGGGCGCGGTGCGGCGGTTGTTCGGCAACAACATCGCCAATCTGTCGATGAGCTCGACCAAGTCGGCGATCGGGCACCTGCTCGGCGGCGCGGGCGCGGTCGAATCGATCTTCTGCATCCTGGCGATGCGCGACCAGATCGTGCCGCCGACGCTCAATCTCGACAATCCGAGCGAGGGCTGCGCGGGCGTCGACCTCGTTCCGCACGTCGCGAAGAAGCGGCAGGTGCGGGCGGTGCTCAACAACAGCTTCGGCTTCGGCGGCACCAACGCCTCGCTGGTGATGAAGGCGGTGTGATGGTGGGCGCGGGCTGACATGCGCAAGCTCGGCTGCTTCGGCCTCATCGTCGCGATCGCGGCGATCGTCGGGCTGTTCGTGCTGGTCCAGAGCTGGGGCGGGGCAGGGCCGGCGAAGCAGACCACGACGGTGCTGGTTCGCGAGGGCGAGACGCTGTCCGATGCCGCGGCCGACCTGCGGAAGGCCGGCGCGATCCGCTCGGCCCGGCAATTCGTGGTGCTCGCCAAGCTGCTCGGCTCGAGCGCGCCGATCAAGGCGGGCGAATACCGCCTGCCGCCGCACCTCAGCCAGTCCGACATCCTCAGGATGATGCAGGGCGGCCGCACGCTGCAGCGGCTGGTGACGATTCCCGAGGGGCTGCCCTCGGTCATGGTCCGCGACCGGCTGATGGCGGCGAAGGGGCTGACCGGCACGATCGGCGTGCCCGCGGAGGGCTCGGTGCTGCCCGACACCTACAGCTACGAGCGCGAGGACACGCGCGCGTCGGTGCTGAAGCGGATGCAGGCGGCGATGACGCGCTACCTCGCCGCGGCCTGGGCGAAGCGCGCGCCGAACCTTGCGGTGACGACCCCCGAACAGGCGCTGACGCTCGCCTCGATCGTCGAAAAGGAAACCGCCAAGCCCGAGGAGCGCGCGACGGTCGCCGGCGTCTATATGAACCGCTTGCGCGCCGGAATGCCGCTCCAGGCCGATCCGACGATCATCTATCCGATCACCAAGGGCCGCCCGCTCGGCCGCCGCATCCTCGAATCCGAAGTCCGCGCGAAGAACGCCTACAACACCTATTCGATGACCGGCCTGCCCGCCGGCCCGATCTGCAACCCCGGCCGCAAGTCGATCGACGCGGTGCTGCATCCGGCCCAGACCAAGGCGCTCTATTTCGTGGCGGACGGCACCGGCGGCCACGTCTTCGCCGACACGCTGGAGGAGCAGAACGCCAATGTGGCGAAATGGTATGCAATCCGGCGGGCTCGGGGAGAAATGTAGGGCGCGATCCGGCAGCTAATGGTGGAAAACTGCCGTTTTCCCATCTCCTGTCACCCCGGCCTTTGAGCCGGGGTCCCGCTGTTTTTCTGTTTTTTGACCGACGGCTTGGGCGAGGGTCCGAAGAAGCGGGACCCCGGATCAAGTCCGGGGTGACGATAATTCCTATGTCCGAATTTGGGCGCTAGCTGTCCTTTAACCCCGCCGCCGCGCGCGCCTTCGCTTCGACCTCGGCCATGGTGCCGCCCGTAACCCAGCTGCCGCCGACGCACAGCACCGGCTTGAACGCCAGCCAGTCGGGGGCGGTGGCTTCGGTGATGCCGCCGGTGGGGCAGAATTTGCACTGGTAGAAGGGGGCGGCGAGGCTCTTCAATGCCTTGAGTCCGCCCGAGGTCTCGGCCGGGAAGAACTTGAAGTGGGTGAGGCCCAAGTCGAGCCCGCGCATGATGTCGCCGGCGTTGGCGATGCCGGGGAGGTAGGGCACGCCCGAATCGATGATCGGGCGGGCGAGGCGCTCGGTGAGACCGGGCGAGACGATGAACTCGGCGCCCGCGTCCATCACCTGCTCGAACTGGCCGGTGTTGACCACGGTGCCGGCGCCGACGATCGCGCCCGGAACCTGCTTCATCTCGCGGATCGCGTCGAGCGCGCACGCCGTGCGCATCGTCACCTCGAGCACCTTGAGCCCGCCGGCGACCAGCGCCTCGGCAAGCGGGCGCGCGGTCGCGGCGTCGTCGATCACCAGCACCGGAATGACGGGGCTGGTCTGCATGATCGTCTCGATGGTCATCGCGTATGCTCCTGGGCGAAGGCGGCGGCCGCGCCGAACAGGCCCGGCTGCGGATGGGTGATGAGCTTGACCGGGATCGAAGCCATCAGCGACTGGAAGCGCCCCTTGGCGACGAAGCGCTGGCCGAAGCCCGATTCGAGCAAATTGTCCTTGAGGCGCAGGCCCAGGCCACCGGCGATCACCACGCCGGTCGGCCCGTGTGCGAGCGCAAGGTCGCCCGCCACCGCGCCGAGCGCAAGGCAGAACCGGTCCATCGCCGCCACCGCGAGGCTGTCCTTGCCCTCGAGCGCGAGGCGCCACAGCTCGACATCGTCCTGGTCCTGCACGACCTTCTTGCCCTCGATCGCCGCCAGCGTCTCGTAGATGCTGACGATCGCGGGGCCCGAGCAGACGCGCTCGGCCGAGACGCGCGTGTAGGTCTTGCGCAGCCGGCGGACGAGCTCGTCCTCGATGCCGTCCAGCGGCGCGAAATCCTTGTGCCCGCCCTCGGTCTCGATGACGTGATAGCCCTTGTCCTTGAGCCGCAGCACCTGCGCGACGCCCAGCCCGGTGCCGGGGCCGCACACGGTGATCGAGCCGTGATCGGGCAGCGGCGCGTCGGGTCCGCACAGGTGGACGAACCACTTTTTCTCGAGCTGCCCGACTGCATGGCCGACCGCGCCGAAGTCATTGATCAGCGTCCAGGTGTCGACATCGAGCCGCGAGGGGATCAGCGGCGGGCGGATGATCCACGGATTGTTGGTCATCTTGATCAACGTGTCGTTGATCGGTGAGGCGACCGCGATCGCCGCCGCGCGCGGCAGCTCGCGGCCCATTTTCTTGCCGAACGCCTGCCAGGCGAGCTGCAGGCTGCCGTGCTGCGCGGTCTCCAGCGTCACCGGCTCGCCCAGCGAGACGACTCGTCCGTCCTCGACCTCAGCGATGGCGAAGCGGGCGTTGGTGCCGCCGATATCCGCGGCGACGACTTCCTGTCCGCTCATGCGGTCATCGTCGCCAGCAGCGCCGAACCGCCGCGCTCGGCCTCGTTGGCAAGGCCGCGCATCAACGCGAACAGCTCGCGGCCCATGCCCAGCTCGGGCGGCGGCGCCTCCGCCACCGGGCGCGTCGCCCACTCGTGCTCGTCGACCATGGCGTGCAACTCTCCTGTCACCGCGTCGACCCGGATCAGGTCGCCGTCGCGTATCTTGCCGATCGGGCCGCCGCCCAGCGCCTCGGGCGAGACGTGGATCGCGCACGGCACCTTGCCGGACGCGCCCGACATCCGCCCGTCGGTGACCAGCGCGACGCGGTAGCCGCGATTCTGCAGCACCCCCAAGGCCGGGGTGAGCTTGTGCAGCTCCGGCATCCCGTTGGCGCGGGGCCCCTGGAAGCGGACGACGACCACCACGTCGCGATCGAGCTCGCCCGCCTTGAACGCCGCCTGGACCGACGCCTGATCGGTGAACACGCGCGCTGGGGCCTCGATGATCCAGCGGTCGCGCTCGACCGCCGAGACCTTGATGCACGCGCGGCCGATATTGCCCTTCAGGATGCGGAAGCCTCCTTCGGGCGAAAAGGGTTCGGCGGCTGGCCGCAGGATGGTTTCGTCGCCGCTCGGGCCGGGATCGGCCCAGGCGAGCGCGCCGTCCTCGAGCTGCGGCTTTTCGGCATAAGCGGAAAGGTCGCCGCGCGAGACCGTCATCACGTCGCGATGGATCAACCCGGCCGACAGCAGCTCACGGATCACGAACGCCATGCCGCCCGCCGCCTCGAACCCGTTCACGTCGGCCGAGCCGTTGGGATAGACGCGGGCGACCAGCGGGACGCTGCGCGACAGCCGGTCGAAATCTTCCCAGTCGATGCGGATTCCCGCGGCCGCGGCGATCGCGGGGAGGTGGATCAGGTGGTTGGTCGAGCCGCCCGTCGCGAGCAGCCCGACCGCCGCGTTGACGATCGCCTTCTCGTCCACGCAAATCCCAAGCGGTCGATAATCGTTTCCGTCCCAGCCGATCTCGGCGAGGCGGTGGACCGCGGCGCGGGTCAGTTCCTGCCTCAGCTTGGTGCCGGGATTGACGAACGCCGCGCCGGGGACGTGGAGGCCCATCATCTCCATCATCATCTGGTTGGAATTGGCGGTGCCGTAGAAGGTGCAGGTGCCCTTCGAATGATAGGCGCCGATCTCGGCATCGAGCAGGTCGTCGCGACCGACCTTGCCCTCGGCATAGAGCTCGCGAACGTGCGCCTTCTGCTTGTTGGGGAGGCCCGAAGGCATCGGGCCGCCGGGGATCAGGATCGTCGGGAGGTGCCCGAAGCGCAGCGCCCCGATCAGCAGCCCCGGCACGATCTTGTCGCAGATGCCGAGCAACGCCGCGCCTTCGAACATGCCGTGGCTGAGTGCGATCGCAGTCGACAGCGCGATCGTGTCGCGGCTGAACAGCGAAAGCTCCATGCCCGGATAGCCCTGCGTCACGCCGTCGCACATCGCCGGCACGCCACCCGCCACCTGCGCGGTGGCGCCGACTTCACGCGCCCAGACCTTCATTTGCTCGGGATAGCGGTAATAGGTCGCGTGGGCTGACAACATGTCGTTGTAAGCCGTTACGATTCCGATATTTACCGCGCGGTTGCCTTTAAGCGCCTCGCGGTCCTCCTCGGTGCCCGCAAAGCCGTGCGCCAGGTTGGCGCAGCCGAGGTTCGGGCGCAGCGACCCCGCTTCCCGCTCACGCTCGATCAGCGCGAGATAGGCGGCGCGCTCGGGCTGCGAGCGCTCGATGATCCGGTCGGTGACGGCGGCGACTTCGGGGTGGAGACTTGTCATTGCCATCCCTCTGATCCGTTCGGGCTGAGCCTGTCGAAGCCCGGGTGGCATACGCCCTTCGACAGGCTCAGGGCGAACGGCTGTTGGTGGTTCATGACGCCCAATGGATATCAACCGGCAGCTCGACATCCGCGAGCACCCGTCCGACCGGCAGGTTCGACGATGCCCCCTCGGCGATCGCGCGCTCCAGCACCGCCTTTTTCTCATCCCCGGTGATCGCGATCATCAGCGCACGCGCCGACACGATCGCCGCGCGCGACAGCGTGACGCGCGGCACCGGCGCTTCCCTGGGCAGCGGATCGGGCATCACGCCGAGCGCGCGGCGCTCGACCGGGCCGTTCAGCGCCTCGTCGTAATCGGGGCCGGGGAAGATCGACGCGCAATGCCCGTCACCGCCGACGCCGAGCAGGCAGAGGTCGAGCGGCCAGTGCAGGTCCTGAAGGATCGCGTCGGCGGCACGGCCGGCGGCCTTGTAGTCGGGCGCGGTGGCGCTCACCAGCGGAATGACTCGCGCGCCCTTGGGGACGAACGTCTTGCCGATCGCCGTGACGTTGGAGAGGGGGTCGCCCAGCGGCACGATGCGATCGTCGCCGGGAACGATGGTGACTCGCTTCCAGTCGATCTTGGCCTCGGCCAGCCTGGCGTAGATCGGCAGCGGCGTCTTGCCGCCGGCGAGCGCGATGACCGCCGCGCCGCGCGCATCGATCGCGCTCTCGATGATGAAGCCGATATCGCCGGCGACCGCATCGGCGAATTCCTCGGCGTCATCATACTCCCACCATTCGATCTCGGTCATCAATAGTCTCTCATTTCATGTGCGGACATCGGCCCACCATCCGTTCGTGCTGAGCGAAGTCGAAGCACGGTTTCCTGGCACTCGCCCTTCGACTTCGCTCAGGGCGAACGGGGGAGGGTTAGTCCCGTTCAATCGTCCTGCCACGTCACCCCGTCGCGCTCGGTGAGCGCGATCGCCGACGACGGACCCCAGCTGCCCGACGGGTACGCCTTCGGCTTGGTGTCGTTCGCCGTCCAGCCTTCGCGGATCGCGTCGATCCACATCCACTGCGCCTCGACCTCGTCGCGCCGGACGAACAGCGTCTGGTCGCCCTCGATCAGGTCGAGCAGCAGCCGCTCATAGGCGATCCGCCGCCGCGTGCCGGCGAACTCGGCGTCGAGGCTGAGGTTCAGCGGCACTTCCTTCAGCCGGATGCCGTCGCGGTCGAGCCCCGGCTCCTTGGTCATCACGAGGAGCTGGATATATTCCTCCGGCTGCAAACGGATGATCAGCGTGTTGGGGTGCAACAGCCCGCCGCGCGAGGCGAACATTGAGTGCGGCACCGGCTTGAACTGGATCGCGATCTCGCTGCGCCGCGTCGCCATGCGCTTGCCGGTGCGCAGGTAAAAGGGCACGCCCTGCCAGCGCCAGTTGTCGACATGCGCCTTGATCGCGACGAAGGTCTCGGTGGTCGAGGGCTTGCCGAGCTCGTCGATGTACGACTTGACGATCTCCGTCCCGATCGCGCCGGCGCCGTACTGGCCGGTGACGGTGACGTGCGGCACCTCCCCGGGCGGAATCTGGCGCAGCGAGCGGAACACCTTGACCTTTTCGTCGCGGATCGCGGTGCCGTCGAAACGGGCAGGGGGCTCCATCGCGATCAGCGCGAGCAGCTGCAGGATATGGTTCTGCACCATGTCCCTCAGCGCGCCGGTGCCGTCGTAATAGCCCGCGCGATCCTCGAGCCCGACGGTCTCGGCGATCGTGATCTGGACGTTGTCGATGCCTTGCGCGTTCCAGATCGGCTCGAACATCGAATTGCCGAACCTGAGCGCGAGGATGTTCTGCACCGTCTCCTTGCCGAGATAATGGTCGATGCGGAACGTGCGGTCCTCGGGGAAGACCGAGGCGACCGCGTCGTTGATTTCCCGGCTCGACGCCAGATCCTCGCCGAGCGGCTTTTCGAGGCCGATGCGCACGAGACCATGCGCCAGCCCCGCCTCGGCCAGCCCCTTGATCGTCGGCTCGAACAGGCTCGGCGCGGTGGACAGGAAGATCGCCAGCCCGCCCGAGGTGTCGCCGATCTTCTTGGCGAGGTTCGGGAACCCCTCGGGATGCGTGATGTCGAGCGGCTGATAGAACAGCCGATCGAGGAACGCCTTGATCTTCGCCTTGTCCTTCAATTCCTTGGGCAGGAATTCCTCGAGCGCCTTGGCGGCAAAGTCGCGATAGCTCTTGTCGTCGTAATCGCTGCGCGCGGTGCCGGTGATCGTCAGCCCGTCGGGCAGCAGCCCGTCGGTGTGCAGCCCGAACAGCGAGGGCAGCAGCATCCGCTGGGCAAGATCGCCGGTCGCGCCGAACAGCAGCAGCTTCGAGACGGGCTGTCGCATGGTTTCTCCCTTGCTGGCGGGCCGCCGCGTCACAGCGTCAGCCCGGCGACCGGATCGAGCCCGGCCATGATGTTGAGGTTCTGAACCGCCGCCCCCGCGGCGCCCTTGCCGAGATTGTCGAGCGTCGCGATCAGCCGCGCCTGTCCCGCTTCGGCATTGCCGTGGACGCTCAGCGTCAGCCGGTCGGTTCCCGCATCGGCGGCGATATCGACCAGCCCGTCCTCGCGCCGCTCGACCCGGATCAGCTTCGAGCCGTCATAGGCCTCGCGCAGCGCGCCCTCGACCGCCTCGAGCGACGGCCGCCGCCCGAAGGCATATAGCGGCAGCGGCACCTCGACCACCATGCCGCGATAGATGCGCGCGACCGCCGGCGCGAAGATCGGCGGGTGCGCCAGCCGCGCGTGGCGCTGCATCTCTGGCACGTGCTTGTGCGCAAGGTCGAGCGCATAGCCGCGATAGGCCGCGCCGCCGCCGCCGCCCTCGAACTCGGCGATCATCGCCTTGCCGCCGCCCGAATAGCCGGAGGTAGCGTTAACATTGAGCGGCCAGTCGTGCGGGACCAGGCCCGCGCGAACCAGCGGCCGCACCAGCGCCAGGAAGCCGGTCGGATAGCAGCCGGGATTGCTGACTCGCAGCGCCTCGGCGATCGCCGCCTGCTGCCCCGGCTCCAGCTCGGCGAAGCCATAGGTCCAGCCGTCGGCGACGCGGTGCGCGGTCGAGGCGTCGATCACCCGCGTCCGCGGATTGTCGATCAGCGACACCGCCTCGCGCGCCGCATCGTCGGGAAGACAGAGGATGACGAAATCGGCCGAATTGAGCGCGTCGCGCCGCGCCGCGGGATCCTTGCGCCGCGCCTCGTCGAGCTGGACGAGCGCGATCTCGCCCCGGCCGGCCAGCCGCTCGCGGATCTCGAGCCCCGTGGTGCCCGCGCCGCCGTCGATGAACACGCTCCGCGTCATGCCGCTTCCTCCGCCGGCCGCCGGTCGAGCGCGTCGCGCGCGACATAGCCGACCAGTCCGTCGCTGCGGCGTTGCCCCCAAGTCAGCACGGATGCAATCTCCAGCACGTCGAAAACCTCGCCGGGCGCCAGCGCGCCGAGCGTTTCGGCGTCGACCGAAGGCGCGGCGAGAATCGGAGTCGCGCGAACCGCGGCCATCGCCATCGGTTCGGCATAATGCGGCGCGAACACCTGGGAGGCGAGACGGACGTCGGCGAGATCGGCGCGGACTGCGTGACGGCGCGGATCGAGCCTTGTCGACCGCCCGGTCAGCGCGAAGGCGTTACGCCGTGGCGTGGTGGCGGACGGTGGGCACGTTGGGGTCGTCGTCGAGGAAGTGTCCGAACTCTTCAAGAAAATCTGCCCCTTCAGCCGTGCGCGTGACGAAGATGTTGCGCTTGTCGCTGTCGTCGCGCTGGCGGCGCAGATAGCCGAGCGACCCGAGCCTGTTCAAGGCGCGTGTCACCACCGGCTTCGAAACGTTCAGGCAGCGCGCCAATCCGCGCACCGTGTGCGGACCCGGTTTCAGGTACACGATCATCAGCAAGGCCATCTGGCGATTGGTGAGATCGGGCTCGCCAGAGCGCACATAATCGACCAAGGTGCGCATCCAGGTCTTGAGCGGCTGTTCGGCGATTGTCGTCACGGCAGCGGTTTCCGATTGGCGTAAGGCATGACACCCGGCTGAAGGTTGCTGTGCCGATAACGTTTGCGCGCCGCTCCGGTTTCAGTGCGGGCGCGAAATGTTTCCCGGATTCGCGTGCCGGGTGCGGCGGTGGTTGATCGCGCCCGCACGGTCGCTTATGTGCGCGCCAGGTTTCCCGCACGGATTGTTTCTACGCCCATGTTCATTTTCCTGCTCGTTCTCCATGCCATCGTCGCGGCTTGCCTCGTCGCGGTGATCCTGATGCAGAAGTCGGAGGGCGGCGGCCTGGGCATGGGCGGCAGCCCGTCGGGGCTGATGTCGGCGCGCGGCGCGGCCGATTTCCTGACTCGCGCGACGGCGGTGCTCGCAAGCCTGTTCGTGCTGCTGTCGATCATCATGGCGGTGCTGGCGGCGACCCGGCACGACACCTCGATCGACACGTCGCTGGCGCGCACGCCGCCGGTCGCGCCCGCCGCCCAGGCGCCCGCGCCCGGCGCCGCGCCGTTCGCCAGCGCCGCGCAGAACGCCGCCGCAGCGGCCGCCGCGAACCAGCCGGCGCCGGCCAACGATTCGGTCCCGCTCGCGCAATAATCCCGCACCGGTCGTTTAATTTTTCGCGCCCGAAGGGATTCGGGCGCTTGTCCAACCTTGGTTTCAGCGGCTAGGCAGTGGGTCCCATGGCGCGGTTCATTTTCATCACCGGCGGCGTGGTCTCCTCGCTCGGCAAGGGTCTCATGGCGGCGTCGCTCGCCGCTCTCCTGCAGGCGCGCGGCTACAAGGTCCGCATCCGCAAGTTCGATCCCTATCTCAACGTCGATCCGGGCACGATGAGCCCGTACCAGCACGGCGAGGTCTATGTGACCGACGATGGGGCTGAGACCGACCTCGACCTCGGCCATTATGAGCGGTTCACTGGTGTCGCCGCGCACCAGAGCGACAACGTCACCTCGGGCCGCATCTATCAGCAGATCATCCAGCGCGAGCGGCGCGGCGACTATCTCGGCGCCACCGTCCAGGTGATCCCGCACGTCACCGACGCGATCAAGCAATTCGCCCAGGCCGATACCGAGGGCCTCGATTTCGTGCTGTGCGAGATCGGCGGCACCGTCGGCGATATCGAATCGCTGCCGTTCATCGAGGCGATCCGGCAGCTGAAGAACGATCTCGGCCGCGGCAATTCGATCAGCATCCACGTCACGCTGGTGCCGTTCATTTCGGCCGCGGGCGAATTGAAGACCAAGCCGACCCAGCATTCGGTGCGCGAGCTCGCTGCATTGGGCGTCCAGCCCGATGTGCTGGTCTGCCGCTGCGAAAAGCCGCTCCCCGAGGGCGAGCGCGCCAAGATCGCCTTGTTCTGCAACGTGCCCAAGGAAGCGGTGATCCCTGCGCTCGATGCGCCCAGCATCTATGCGGTGCCGCTGCAATATCATGCCGAGGGGATCGATCGCGAGGTCTTGAAGGCGTTCGGCATCGAGCCCGGCGCCGCGCCCGACCTCTCGCGCTGGACCGATATCGTCGAGCGGCTCGAGAACCCCGAGGGCGAGGTGACGGTCGGCGTGGTCGGCAAGTATGTCGGCCTGCAGGACGCCTACAAGTCGCTCAACGAAGCGCTGGTCCACGGCGGCATCGCCAACCGGGTGAAGGTCAACATCCGCTGGATCGACGCCGAGCTGTTCGAATCCGACGACGGCGAGATCGCCGCCAAGCTCGAGCCGTGCCACGCGATCCTCGTCCCCGGCGCGTTCGGCTCGCGCGGCGCGGAGGGCAAGATCGCCAGCGTCCGCTTCGCGCGCGAGCGTGGCGTGCCCTATTTCGGCATCTGCTTCGGAATGCAGATGGCGTGCATCGAGGGCGCGCGCGACCTTGCCGGCGTCCGGAACGCCTCCTCGACCGAATTCGGCCCTACCGACCAGCCGGTGGTCGGCCTTATCACCGAATGGATGTCGCAATCGGGCCTCGAAAAGCGCGAGGCAGGCGGAGACCTGGGCGGCACGATGCGGCTCGGCGCCTATCCGGCGAAATTGGCGGGGAACAGCGTGGTGTCGTCGATCTACGGCACGACCGAGATCAGCGAACGCCACCGCCACCGCTACGAAGTCAACACCGCCTATCGCGAGCCGCTGGAAAAGGGCGGCCTGGTCTTCTCCGGCATGTCCCCCGACGGCACGCTGCCCGAGATCGTCGAGCGTCCCGACCATCCCTGGTTCGTCGGCGTCCAGTTCCATCCGGAGCTGAAGTCCAAGCCCTTCGACCCGCACCCGCTGTTCGCCAGCTTCATCGAGGCAGCAGTCAAGCAGAGCCGGATGGTCTGATCCTCGCGCGGGCGGAATTCAGAGCAGGTTGCCGGAACCCGTTCCCGTTCGTGCTGAGCTTGTCGAAGCACCGTTCTTCTTTATCGACATGAGAAGAACAGCCCTTCGACAGGTTCAGGGCGAACGGTGTAGGTGCCATATGCTCCTGCGAAAGCAGGAGCCCAGGAGATACAAGCATTTTGTCGGCGGCCCTGGGCTCCTGCTTCCGCGGGAGCACTGCTTCCCTTTGGGAATGAGCGCTCACTCCCCACACGCAAAAGAACCAGTTGCGCGCGCCCCGGCAAATTCTACCTTGGGGGGAGCGGCCCCCGGGCGTAGAGGGCGCACATCGATCGTTTGCAGGAACACAGCATGGCAACCGCCGCCCCCAAGGTGACTCGCGACGAGGCGAGCGCCACACCCCCAGCCGAATCCGTCGTCGTCCGCTTCGCCGGTGACAGCGGTGACGGTATGCAGCTGACCGGCGGCCAGTTCACCCTGTCGACCGCGCTCGCGGGCAACGATCTTGCGACCTTCCCGGACTTTCCCGCCGAAATCCGCGCGCCGCAAGGCACGCTGTTCGGCGTCTCGGCATTCCAGATCAACTTCGGCTCGACCTCGGTCGATACCGCGGGCGACGCGCCCGACGTGCTCGTCGCAATGAACCCCGCGGCGCTCAAGGTGAATGTCGAGCAGCTCAAGCCCGGCGGCCTGATCATCGCCGACGAGGGCGAGTTCGGCGAGCGCAACCTCGCCAAGGCGAAATACGACGCCAACCCGCTCGAGGACGACAGCCTGTCGCGCTGGCAGGTGCTGAAGCTCAACATCTCGCAGCTGACCCTCGATGCCGTGAAGCCGTTCGGGCTCGGCAACAAGGAAGCGCTGCGCTGCAAGAACATGTGGACGCTGGGCCTTGCGCTGTGGATGTTCGATCGTCCCCGCGCGCCGATCGTCGACTGGCTCAAGGCCAAGTTCGCCAAGGCGCCCGAGCTTGCCGATGCGAACATTGCCGCGCTCAACGCCGGCCATGCCTATGGCGAGACCGCCGAGCTCGGCCGCATGGTCGGTCAGCTTCACGTCCCCGCCGCGCCTGCGGAGCCGGGCCTCTACCGCACCGTGACCGGCGCCGAGTCGATCGCCTACGGCCTTGTCGCGGGCGCGCAGCTCGCCGACGTGCCGATGTTCTTCGGCGGCTATCCGATCACCCCTGCCTCGGCGATCCTGCACCATTTGTCGCGCCTCAAGGAATTCGGCGTCACCACCTTCCAGGCGGAGGACGAGATCGCCGCGGTCGCCTCGGCGATCGGCGCTTCCTACGCCGGGCAACTCGGCGTCACCTCGTCCTCGGGGCCGGGCATCGCGCTCAAGACCGAGGCGATCGGGCTCGCGATCATGACCGAGCTGCCGCTGGTGGTGGTCAATTCGCAACGCGGCGGCCCTTCGACCGGGCTTCCGACCAAGACCGAGCAATCGGACCTCTATCAGGCGGTTTACGGCAGGAACGGCGATGCGCCGATGCCGGTGATCGCCGCGCGCTCGCCGGCGGACGCATTCGATTGCGCGATCGAGGCGTGCCGCATTGCGACGCAATATATGACTCCGGTGATGCTCTTGACCGACGGCTATATCGCCAATGCGGCGGAGCCGTGGAAAGTCCCTGATATCAACAGCTACGCTCCATTTCCTGTCGCCTTTCTCGAAGAGCCGCCGGCAGGCGGGTTCCAGCCTTACTCCCGCGATGCGAAGCTCGCGCGGCCGTGGGTCAAGCCGGGCACGCCTGGCCTGCTTCACCGGATCGGCGGCATCGAGAAGCGCACGGGGACGGGCAACATCGATTATTCGCCGTCGAACCACCAGGAAATGACCAACCTGCGCCGCGACAAGGTGGCGGGGATCGAGGTTCCCGACCAGCGCGTCGATCTCGGCGACACCTCGGGCCGGCTCGCGGTGGTCGGCTGGGGCTCGACCTTCGGGGCGATCCATCAGGCGGTGCGCCGCGCGCGCCGGCGCGGGCTGGAGGTCAGCCATATCCACCTCCGGCACATCTGGCCGATGCCGGCGAACCTGCGTGACTTGTTGGAGAATTTCGATCACATCCTCGTGCCGGAAATGAACACGGGACAGTTGAAGACGGTGCTCCGCGATCAATTCCTCGTCGATGCGAAGCCGCTCAACAAGGTGTCGGGCCAGCCGTTCCGCATCGCCGAGATCGAAGCGGCGATCGACGCGATGCTGTCGTGACCCCGGTTTTTAAGCTCATAAGCGCTAACTTAGTGAAATTTGGACCCGTCAGATGAACGAGATGACGCCGATCAAGACCACCCTCAAGGACTGGGAATCGGACCAGGAGGTCCGCTGGTGCCCCGGCTGCGGCGACTATGCGATCCTCAAGGCGGTGCAGCGCACGCTGCCGGAAATCGGCGCCGATCCGGCGAAGACGGTGTTCGTGTCGGGGATCGGCTGCTCCTCGCGCTTCCCTTATTACATGGAAACCTACGGCTTCCACACGATCCACGGCCGTGCGCCGGCGATCGCGACGGGGGTGAAGCTCGCCAATCCGGAACTCGACGTGTGGGTCATCACCGGCGACGGCGATGCGCTGTCGATCGGCGGCAATCACACGATGCACTTGCTCCGCCGCAACCTCAATTGCCAGGTGCTCTTGTTCAACAACGAGATCTACGGCCTGACCAAGGGCCAATATTCCCCGACCAGCCGCGTTGGCACGCGCTCGCCGTCGACCCCGTTCGGCTCGGTGGACAGCCCGGCGCGGCCGTGCGCCTTCGCGCTCGGCTCGGGCGCGCGGTTCGTCGCGCGCGGGATCGACGTCCACAAGAACCTGCCCAAGGTGCTCAAGGCCGCCCACGCGCATCAGGGAACGGGGTTCGTCGAAATCTTCCAGAACTGCATCGTCTATAATGACGAGGTGTTCGCACCGTTCACCGCCAAGCCCAATGCCGCAGCCAACCAGCTATGGGTCGAGCACGGCGAGCCGCTGCTGTTCGACAACGGCGCCAAGGGCCTCGCGCTCGATGCCGATCGGCTGGTGCTCAAGGTGGTCGATGTCGTCGATGGCGACTGGCAGGCGGCCGGCGTGATCCGCCACGACCAGGCCAATCGCGGCCTCGCGCACATGCTGGTCGAAATGCCCCCGGTCGGCTTCCCGGTTGCGCTCGGCGTGATCTACGACGATCCCGCGCCGACTTTCGACAGCGCCGTCGTCGAACAGAACCGCTCGGCGAGCGAAGGCAAGGTCGCCGACCTGCAGAAGCTCCTCGCCAAGGGCCAGACCTGGACGGTGGACAAGCAGCCCCACGTCATCTGACGGCGGGGCGTCAGCCTTCGACCCGCTCGAACATGTTGGTCGGAAAATCCTCGACCAGCAGCTGCGCGATCCGTTCGCCGACCACCTCGGGCGGCTTGACCGAGGCGGGGTCCTCGCCGGGGTAGGCGCGGGCGCGCATCTTGGTGCGCGTGGCGCCGGGATTGACGATCGCGACGCGGATCTTGCTGATGTTCTCCACCTCGTCGCCATAAGCGGCGAGCAATGTCTCGAACGCCGCCTTGGACGCGCCGTACATGCCCCAGAAGGCGCGGGGGGCTCGGGCAACGGTCGAAGTCAAGCCGATCACGCGCCCGGCCTCGGCCTTGCGGAGCAGCTGGTCAAACGCGGCGATCAGCGCTGCCTGCGCGCTGACGTTAAGCGTCAGCACCTGCGCCAGCTCGCGCTGGTCGATCGCCGGCACCGCCGCCAGCGTGCCGAGCCGCGCCGCGTTGAGCACGAGCACGTCGAGCCGGCCCCAGCGCTCGCCGATCGCGGTGGCGAGGCGGGCAATGCTGTCGGTCTCGGTGAGGTCGAGCGGCGCGATCGTCGCGCTGCCGCCGGCGGCGAAGATCGCATCCTCGATTGCCTCGAGCTCGTCGGCCGAGCGTGCGGTGAGGACGACGTGTGCGCCGCGCGCCGCTAGCGCTTCGGCGGTCGCAGCACCAATGCCGCGGCCGGCGCCGGTGACGAGCGCGATACGGTCGGAAAGCGGACGATCGGCCATGCAGTCAATCCCGTTCGCCCTGAGCCTGTCAAAGGGCGCGTGTTCAGCAAATGGGCTGGAACAGGCTCAGCCCGAACGGGCGAGCGCTAGTTGACTCGCTCGGCTAGCAGCGCGAGCTGGTCGATCGGAGCGGCGATGTCGTCCTGGTCGGTCAGCGTGGTGGGATAGTCGCCCGTGAAGCAGGCGTCGCAATGGCTGGGCCGGATATCCGCGCGCCGCGCATCGCCCAGCGCCTTGTAGAGCCCGTCAATCGACAGGAAGGCGAGGCTGTCTGCATGGATGAACTTGGTCATCCCGTCGAGGTCCATCTTGGCAGCGAGCAGCTTGGCGCGTTCGGGCGTGTCGACGCCGTAGAAGCACGAATGTTTGGTCGGCGGACTGGCGATCCGCATGTGAACCTCGGCCGCGCCGGCCTCGCGCATCATTTGGACGATCTTGAGGCTCGTCGTCCCGCGCACGATCGAATCGTCGATCAGCACAACGCGCTTGCCCTGGATCAGCGCGCGGTTGGCGTTGTGCTTCAGCTTGACGCCGAGGTGGCGGATCTTGTCGCCCGGCTGGATGAAGGTGCGGCCGACATAATGCGAGCGGATGATCCCAAGCTCGAACGGAATCCCCGATTCCTGCGCATAGCCGATTGCCGCGGGGGTGCCCGAATCAGGGACGGGGATGACCAGATCGGCCTCGACTGGGCTCTCCGTCGCGAGCTGCGCGCCGATCGCCTTGCGCACCGAATAGACCGAGCGGTCGTCGGCGATCGAATCCGGCCGCGAGAAATAGACATATTCGAAGATACAAGGCCGCGGCGATTGCGGCGCGAAGGGGCGGATCGAGCGGACCTCCTCGCCGGTGACGATGACCAGCTCACCGGGTTCGACCGAGCGGACATAGTCGGCGCCGACCACGTCTAGCGCGACCGTTTCCGAGGCGAAGATGGTGGCGTTGCCAAGCTTGCCCATGACGAGCGGCCGAATGCCGAGCGGATCGCGGCAAGCGATCATCCCCTCGGGCGTCATGCAGATGAGGGAATAGGCGCCTTCGACCTGTTTCAGCGCGTCGATGAACTTGTCGAGCAGCGTGCGATAGCTCGATGTCGCGACCAGGTGGATGATCGTTTCGGTGTCCGAGGTCGATTGGAAGATCGAGCCATGGCGGACGAGATCGCGACGGAGCCGCATCGCGTTCGAGATATTGCCGTTATGCGCGATCGCGAACCCGCCGGTGGCGAGATCGGCGTAGAGCGGCTGGACGTTCCTCAGCGCCGTCTCGCCCGTCGTCGAATAGCGGACGTGCCCGACCGCGACGCTGCCGGGGAGCGACCGGATTGTCTCGTCATTATCGAAATTGCCGGCGACATGACCCATCGCGCGATGCGTATGGAAATGCGCGCCGTCGAAACTGGTGATGCCGGCGGCCTCCTGGCCGCGGTGCTGCAGCGCGTGCAGCCCAAGCGCGACCAATGCGGCAGCATCGCCCTCCGCGCCGGAAACACCGAAAACGCCGCACTCCTCGCGCAGCTTGTCGTCGTCGAAAGGATTCGTGGTCAGCATCTCGGGCCCATCTGGTCCGTGTTCGCCGCTCATATAGGAACCCCGAGGCGGTTTGTCGCGTCCTGTCTTGAATTTGTCATACGAAGGGGTGGAGCGCGTTGGCTTGGCGCGCGAGCGAAGCCGCATCATGGCCAAGAATCACGGATCATCTCCCTCCTCCGTGCTCCCCTTCGCGCCGGAAAGCCGAACCGCGGCCCTTGAATTCCAAGGCTAGTCCGCGCCATCACTGCACTGACAGTCGGTGGGAGGAGAGTTGAGTCGTGCTGGGCACCACGCTCGTCCTCGCCTTCCGCTCGATCCGGCGCCACTTGCTGCGGTCGTTCCTTACGGTGCTGGGCGTGGTCATCGGCGTCGGAGCGGTGGTGACGATGGTGACGCTCGGCAATGCCACCTCGGCGGCGGTGCAGAAGAGCATCGCCAACCTCGGCACCAATATCCTTCATGTTCATCCCGGCCAGGGTTTCGGCCGTGGCGGCGGCGGGCAACGCCCTCCCGACTTCAAACCACAGGACGTCACCGCGATCGAGCAGCAGGTCGCCGGCGTCACCGCGGTCGCCCCGCAGGCGCAGACCAGCGTGACGGCGATCCACAACGGCAACAATTGGTCCACGACGCTGTTCGGCATGAACGACGCTTATTTCGAGGTCCAGCCCTGGCCGCTCGCGGAGGGCCGCATCTTCACCCCGGCCGAGGAGCAGGCCGGCAAAACGGTGTGCATCATCGGCACCACGGTGAAGACCAACCTGTTCAAGGACGAGGATCCGATCGGCAAGCGCTTCATGGCCGGCAATGTGTCGTGCATGGTCATCGCCCTGCTCACCTCGAAGGGGCAGGCGCAATATGGCGATCAGGACGATTTCGTCATCATGCCGATCAAGACCGTCGAGCGTCGCTTCATCGGCTCGACCGATATCAAGGCATTGTTGGTTGGGATCGATGCTGCTTATGATACCGATCGAGTCAAGGCCTCGCTAACCAGCCTGTTGCGTGAACGGCGCAAAATCCAGCCGGGGCAGGGCGACGATTTCATGATCGTCGACCCCAAGCAGATTTCCGAGACGCTGAGCGGCGCAACCAACCTGCTGACCGGCATCGTCACCGCGGTCGCCGCGATCAGCCTGGTGGTCGGCGGGATCGGCATCATGAACATCATGCTGGTGTCGGTGACGGAGCGGACGCGCGAGATCGGCATCCGCCTCGCGATCGGCGCGGTCGCGCGCGAAGTGCTGA
>DASTWI010000038.1:0-19211 GCA_035776635.1 Sphingomonas sp.
TCTTTCTAGCAGCGATGATAGCGGTAGGAGCGATTGTCTTCGGTGCGCACCAGCTGCGTCGCGGCGGCGTCGAGCGTCAGGCGCGTGATGCTCACCCAACTCTGGCCCTCCCCGGTCATGGCGAGCCGAAGCGTGATGTCATAGGGCGAATGGCGGGTGATGTCGGCGACATCGCCCTCCGATTCCCAGAATTTCAGCCCGTCGGGGCCAATCTTCAGCAGCCCTTTCACCGCGAGGCTGTCGGGATCGCAATCGGCCTTGGTCATTCCCCAGCGCCCGACGAAGCTGGTCGGGATCTGGTAGGCGAGCGCATGCGCGGTCGGCTGCGGCACCGGCAAGCCTTCGATCTTCGCGGCGGTGCTGTTGGCGGTGATCGCGGTGCTGATCGCCGCCGCGGCCTCGTTGTCCTGGCGCGAAGGTTTGGCGCTATCGTCGCCGTGGCATCCCGCCACGGCGACGATCAGCGCCAGCGCCGCAATTCCGCGCCGCATCGGATGAGACATGCCCCCTTTCGTCATGCCGGACTTGATCCGGCATCCAGAGTCCGAAACGATGCCGCTCGTGACTCTGGATGCTGACTTTCGTCAGCATGACGGGTGAGGGGCAGGACATGGAGAAGCAACCGGCGGTCTATATCGCCGCGAGCGGCCGCAACGGCACGATCTACACCGGAGTCACCTCGCATCTGCTTGGGCGGATTTATCAACATCGCGAAGGGACCACCGATGGATTCACCAAACGGTACAGCGTCAAGCGACTCGTCTGGTTCGAGATACACGAGACAATGGAGTCGGCGATCCTGCGCGAGAAGCAGATCAAGAACTGGCGGCGGCGCTGGAAATTGGAGCTGATCGAGGCGGATAACCCGACATGGCGCGACCTCGCCGAGGACTTCGGGTTCGAGCCTTTACCGTAACTCCCATCGTCATGCCGGACTTGATCCGGCATCCAGAGTCGCAGGCGATGGCGCTCACGACTCTGGATGCTGACTTTCGTCAGCATGACGAAAGGGTAGCGACGCATCGCCTCACCCCATCGTCGGGATGACGAAGGCGTTCTCGCCGGTCGCCGAGCCGTCGGGCCAGCGCTGCGTGACCTTCTTGTTCTTGGTCCAGAAGCGCACGCCTTCCATGCCGTGCTGGTCGATGTCGCCGAAGCCCGAGCGTTTCCAGCCGCCGAACGTATGATAGGCGACCGGCACCGGGATCGGCACGTTGACCCCGACCATGCCGACGTTGACGCGCTGGACGAACTCGCGCGCGGCGTGGCCGTTGCGGGTGAAGATCGCGACGCCGTTGCCATATTGGTGCTCGCTGGGGAGGCGCAGCGCGGTCTCGAAATCGGGGGCGCGGACCATCTGTAGGACCGGGCCGAAGATCTCCTCCTTGTAGCTCGTCATGTCGGGGGTGACGCGGTCGAACAGCGAGGGGCCGATGAAGAAGCCTTCCTCATGGCCTTGCAAGCTGAAACCACGGCCGTCGACGACCAGCTCGGCGCCCTCGTCGACACCCTTCTGGATCCAGCTTTCGATCCGCTTCCTGTGCTCGGCGGTGACGACGGGGCCGTAATGCGCCTCGGCGTCGGTCGAGACGCCGACGCGTAGCGCGCCCATCGCCGGGATCAGCTTCTCACGCAGCGCATCGGCGGTCTTTTCGCCGACCGGCACCACCACCGGAAGCGCCATGCAGCGCTCGCCTGCCGAACCGAACGCGGCGCCGGCGAGATCGTTGACCACCTGATCGAGATCGGCGTCGGGCATGACGATGCCGTGGTTCTTCGCCCCGCCCATCGCCTGCACGCGCTTGCCGGCGGCGACGCCGCGCGAATAGACGTAATGCGCGATATCGCTGCTGCCGACGAAGCTCACCGCCGAAATCGCGGGATGGTCGAGGATCGCATCGACCATTTCCTTGTCGCCATGGACGACCTGGAGAATGCCCTCGGGCAAGCCGGCCTCGAGCATCAACTCGGCGAGGCGAATGGGGACCGAGGGGTCGCGTTCCGACGGCTTGAGGATGAAGGCGTTGCCGCAAGCGATCGCCGGCCCGAACATCCACATCGGGATCATCGCCGGGAAGTTGAACGGAGTGATGCCGGCCACGATCCCGAGTGGTTGGCGCAGCGAATAGACGTCGATGCCCGGCCCGGCGCCCTGGGTATATTCGCCCTTCAGCGCGTGCGGAATGCCGCAGGCGAACTCGATGACGTCGATCCCGCGCAGCACGTCGCCCCGCGCGTCGGCGATCACCTTGCCGTGCTCGGAGGCGAGCAGGTGCGCGAGATCCTCGAGGTTGGCCTCGACCAGATCCTTGAACTTGAACATCACGCGCGCGCGGCGCTGCGGGTTGACGGCGGCCCAGTCGGGCTGCGCAGCCCGGGCAGCGGCCACGGCACGGTCGAGATCGGCCTTGCCGCCGAGCGGCACCGTCGCCTGCACCTTGCCGGTATTAGGATCGAACACCTCGTGGTTCCGCGAGGCGCCCCCGCCCGAATGGCCGACGATATGGTGGTCGATGGTACGCATGATCTCTCCTCGAATCCGGTCTTTTCCCGGTCAACGCGCGGGCGCGCGTAGCCGGTCCGCCGCTGAGTCGGCTTTGTAATAAAATTTCTTCTGCCACAAGCGGGCACCGGAGTCAGGGGGTCGCGCGCGCCACCGGAACGCAGAGCGGGCGACCCGCCGCATCGGGCAATACCGACAGCCGGATGTCGAACACCGCGCCGAGCCGTTCGGGCGTCAGCACCTCGATCGCGGGACCGAACACGGCGACCGCGCCGTCCCGCAACAGCAGCACGTCGTCGGCGGCGCGGCCGGCCTGGACGAGGTCGTGGAGCACGATAACGACGCCGATGCCTGCCGCCGCGCGGGCGCGCAGACGGTCGAGGATGTCGATCTGATGCGCCGGATCGAGGCTGGCGAGCGGCTCGTCGGCGAGCAGCCAAGCCGGCTCCCCCGCCAGCACGCGGGCGAGCAGGACGCGCGCGCGCTCGCCGCCGGACAATTCGCCGATCGGGCGCTCGAGCAACGGCGCGATCTCGGTCGCAGCGACGGCGTCGGCGATGGCGGCGTGGTCGCGCGGACCGAACCCGGCGAAGGGCGCACGGTGCGGGGCGCGGCCCAGCGCGACGATCTCGCGCGCGGCGATGTTCCAGTGGACCGACGCGTCCTGCGGCAGATATCCGATACGGCGGGCACGCTCGCGCGGGGGGAGCACGGCCATGTCGCGGCCGTCGAGGCGCACGCAGCCCGATTGCGGCGCGACCAGCGCGGCGGCAGCCTTGACCAGCGTCGACTTGCCCGCGCCGTTGGGACCGAGGATCGCCGTCACGCGGCCAGGGCGGAAAACGGTGGAAACGTTGCGCAACACCGGGCGGCCGGCGAGCGTCACACTCAGGGCATCGAAGGTCAGATCCACCCCAGCCTCCGCTCCTTCAGCAGCAGCGCGAGGAAGAACGGCGTGCCGATCAACGCCATAGCGACGCCCAGTCGCACTTCGGCTGCGCCAGGCGCGAGACGGCACAGGCTGTCTGCGGCGAGGACCAGCGCCGCGCCGCCGAGCGCCGAAGGAAGCAACAGCGCCGAGGGCCGATGCCCGAACATCGGTCGCAGCAGGTGCGGGACGACAAGGCCGACGAAGCCGACCACGCCTGTAACCGCGACGCTGGCACCGATGGTGAGGCCGGTGCCGGCGACGACCAGCGCCTGAAGCCGGCCGAGCCGCACCCCCATCGACCGCGCCGCCGCCTCGCCCAGCGTCAGCGCATCGAGCGCCGGGCCGGTCAGGAGCAGCAGCGCGCCTCCCGCGGCCATGAACGGCAGCGCGGGCAGCGCGTCGCGCCAGCCGCGGTCGGTGAGCGCGCCCATCAGCCAGTCGATCACCTCGGCGGTGGCATAGGGATCGGGCGCGATCGAAATCAGGAAGGCGGTAATCGCGCCGGCGAGGCTCGCCATCACCGTGCCGGCGAGGATGAAGGCGACTGCGCTCTCGCTGCGCCAGGTGAGCGCCGCGAGCAGCGCCATCGCACCGGCCGCGCCGAGCATCGCACAGGCGAACAGGCCGAAACTCCCCGCCAGCCCGAACACGATCGCCGCAACTGCGCCCAAGGCGGCGGACGAGGAGACGCCGACCACCGCCGGATCGGCGAGCGGGTTCCTGAGATAGCCCTGCAGCACCGCGCCCGACAGGCCGAGCACCGCGCCGATCGCGAGGCCGAGGACTGCGCGCGGCAAACGAAGCTCGACGACAATCCACCAACGCGGATCGGCCGAGAACCAGGCGCTGGCGGGCACCCAGACCTTGCCGGCGGCGAGCGACAGGCCGAACAGCAGCGCCGTCGCGATGGCGAGCGCGGTGAGGCCGGCAGTCCGGCTCATCGCGTCACCTGCCGGCGCGCCGCCGCGAGCGCCTCGACCGCGGAACCGATCACCGGCCCGCCGCAGTTCATCAGCCGGCGCGGGAACAGCGCGATCCGCGTGCGATATTGCAGCACGTTGGCGCGCAGCGCCGATGGTCGGTCGGACAGATCGGGCATCAGGATCAGGTCGGGCGGTCGATCGATGATCGTCTCGAGCGGGAGCGTACCGGTATGCTGCAATCCGTAATCGGCGGCGGCATCGTGCAGCCCGGCGCGGTGCGTCAGCTCGTCCAGCAGGGTGCCGCCGCCCGAGGCGAGATTGCCGGAGAGGTAGAGCAGCGCCGACGGCCGCGCGGCGTCGTCGGGGGTCGGCGCGGCGTGCGCGAGCGCCAGCTCGATACGGCGCACCATCGCGATGCCGCGGGCGTGGAGGCCGAGCGCGTCGGCGAGTTGCATGACCTGCGCTTCGCTCGCCGTAACGCTGGTCGGCGAGTCAAGCGTCACCACCTTGAGGCCTGCGCGCTTGTACGCCGCGCGCGTTGCCGCTGGCGTGAAGCTCGAGGTGACGACGAGGTCGGGGCGGCGCGCGATCACCTCTTCGGCGGTGCCCGAGGTCGCGTCGAAATGCTTCGCGACCTCGGGCGGAATCGAGCTGGTGTCGGGGTCCTTCGAATAATGGCTGATCGCGGCGATCCGGTCCCACGGCGCGAGCTCGACGAGCATCGCGTCGGCGCACGGATTGGTCGAGACGATCCCGCCCGAGCGCGTCGGCCGGGGCGCGCAGGCGCCGAGCAGGGCGAGCCCGAGCAGGATCGTAACGCCGCGCATCAGTCGAACCGCAGCCTTATGCCGCCATAGGCCGCGCGGCCATAGCTGCCGTAGCCGGCGACGGTCTGGTAGTGCTCGTCGAACAGATTCTCGACGCGGCCGTAGAGCGACACGGACCGGGTGATCGGCAGTTCGGCGCGGAGGCTGGCGATCACATAGCCGTCGAGTCGCGGGTCGAGCGCAGCATAATCGAAGCTGTCGCCGACCATCAGGATCGTGCCGCCGAGCGACAAGCCGACCGGCAGCCGGTAATCGGCCGAGACGCTGACGGTATCACGCGGCCGCCGGGCGAGGTCCTGCCCGAAGCCGACGCCGGGCGTGCGGTTTTCGGCATGGGTGTAGGTGTAGCTCGCGCTGAGGCTGAGCGCGTCGATCGGGCGCAGCGCCAGCGCGAATTCGACGCCGCGCGCGCGGGCGCGGTCAATATTGGCGTAGGTGCCGAACGGCCGGTCGAAGCAGATCGACCCCGCGTCCGCGACCTCGTCGGGGGCGCAGGAGCGGAAGTCGATCTGGTTGCGGGTGTCGCGATGGAAATACGTGACCGAGGCGCGCGCGCGGCCGTCAAGCAGCGATTGTTCGACGCCGAAATCGTAGCTCCTTGCGGTCTCGGGCCGGAGCGACGCGGTGCCGTAGTCGCTGTAGAGCTCATAGAGCGTCGGCGCCTTGAACCCCTCGCCGTAGCTCGCGCGCAGCGTCGTGCCGGTCGCGAGCGCAAGCGCGGCGTCGGCGCCGTAGGTCATGTGGCTGCCATAAGCGTCGTGGTCGTCGTGACGGACGCCGCCGGTCAGCGTCAGCGGCTGGATCGGGGTGACGATCAGCTCGCCATATTCGCTGGTGACGCCGGTCGAGGCGCGCCGCACGCCATCGAAATAGCGGCTGTCCTCATGCTCGGCGCCGGCGACGATGCGGACCTGGTCGAGCGGGCGAAAGTCACCCTGATATTCGTAGCGTTCGGAGCGGCCGCGATAGAAATAGATCGGCGCATCGCCGACGGTCGGGTCGTAATTGTCGCGGTTGGTGTCGCCGATGGTGAAGGCAATGCGGTTGTCGGCGCGGCCGTTCGCGAGGTTCGCGTGCAGGCCGGCATAGCCGTAGAGCTCCTGCACCTTCGAATATTCGGCGTCGTCGGCGAAAACGAAATCGGGCGGCGGATAGCCGTCGAGATCGAGCTTCGAATGCGCGTAATAGCCCTTGAGGTCGATGCCGATGCCCGGCGCGAGAGCGACGCCGATGCTGCCGGTGCCGGCAAGCTGGCGATAGCCGTCGCGCTCCGAACCGTCGGCGGCGGCCGAGATGCCGTCGCTGCGGAAGACGCCGCCGGTCAGCGCCGCCGAGACCGGCCCGGCCTTGCCCGACAGCGCGGCATTGGCGTTGACCGTGCCGGCATAGCCGTATTCGGCGTTGGCGCGGCCCTGCAGGCCCTCGGTCGGCTGCCGGGTGACGATGTTGACCACGCCCCCGATCGCCTGGCTGCCCCACGGCACCGAATCGGCGCCGCGCAGCACCTCGACGCGCGCGATCGATCCGGCGAGCAGGTTGCCGAAGTCGAACGCGCCGCCGGGCGAGGCGGGATCGTTGACGCGGATGCCGTCGATCAGCACCAGCGTCTGCTCGGCCTCGGCGCCGCGGATGCGCAAGCTGGTCTGGCTGCCGATCGGGCCGCTGCGCGCGACCGAGACACCCGGCGTGGTGGCGAGATAATCGGCGAGCGACACTGTCTGGCGCGTGTCGAGATCGGCGCGGGTGACGATCGTGACCGCCTGCCCGGCCTGATCGGCGGGCTGTGCGACGCCGGTCGCGGTGACGACGATGTCGTCGGCGCTCTGGGCGAAGGCCGGGGCCGCGGTCAGCGCGGCGGCGGAAAGGAGCAACGGGGCGTAATGCGGCATCGGTCTTCCTCGTCGGGCGCCGCGCGCACCATGCGAGCGGCATGAAGCGTCGCTCGCTCGAGGAAAGGCCCTCGTCCGCCCGGCACACCCCGTCCGCGCGAAGGATCGACCGTGGCGGGCAGGTCTCCTGGCTTCCGGGTCACTGCTGGCGCGCCGCCTTCCCAGGCCAAACGGCCCAGTGGCATGATGACGCGCCGGCTCTCCGGTCACAGTTGCGGGGGCAGCGCCGGGCTTGCGGAGGATGCCTCCGCGCACCGGACTTCCCTTTGATCCCATCGCTGGGAACCCGTCACGGCGGTGCTTCTATCGCCGTCGCGAGCACTGGGCAAGACCGGCTGATGTCGCGTCCGCGGGGGAAAAATATTCAGGGATTCTCAATCAATTTGTTCGATGTTAAAATCATGCTCGTCGTGGGAGGGGTCGCCATGAACGCATCGCCAGCAAGCAAGCACCGCCCGACGGAGCGCCACGCGGTGCTGCCGCGCGGCGTCGGCGTGCTGATCGCCGCATTCGGCGCACTACTGTGCTGGGGCGCGCTGATCGGGTTGGTCGGGGCGATCAACTAACATCACGGCCCGCCAGAATGGATCACCGCCTTTTGCGGGAAGGACCGCCTTTGGTAGGCAATCGTCGATCCGCGGACCTTCCGTCACCCCGCACTTGAGTCGGAGTCCGGCGGGACCCGGATCGTTCAGGTGACGATGGGGGCTCTATGCCCGCGATAATAGTTATCCGAGCTTCCGTTCTCGCTCGCCGCTTAGCTCAGCCGGGTGACAATGGCCGGTGGTCGGCGGCGAGGGGCGGCGTCGGATTGTCGGCGGATCAGCTGAAAGTCGAGGAGTTGATGCTCGGGCGGCAGCCGTTGTCCGCTGCGCTGCGCGCGGATCTCACGCGCGAGGCGGTCGAGCGCGGCACGCGACATGGCGGCGATCGGCTGGTGGATGGTGGTGAGCTCGGGCCAGATCGTCGTCGCGATCGCAGTGTCGTCGAAGCCGCAGACGGTGAGGTCGCCGGGCACATCGATGCCGTGGCGGTGCGCCACCGCCACGCTCGCTGCCGCCATGTCGTCGTTGCTGGCGAAGATCGCGGTCGGGCGATCCTCCAGCGTCAGCAACTGCTCGGCGGCGTCGAGGCCTGAGCGATAGGTGAACAGCCCCTGCGCGACGAGCGTATTTGGCACCTCCAGCCCGGCTTCGGCCATCGCTTCGCGATAGCCCTCCAGCCGGCGCGCACTTGCGGTCTGGTTGGGATTGCCGATGATGAAGCCGATCCGCTGATGGCCGAGCGCGATCAGGTGGCGCGTCATCGCGAGGCTCGCAGCATGGTCGTCGATGCTGACCGCCGAGGCGCGCTCGGGCGGGCGCCCGGTGGCGACGACCACCGCTGGCACGTCGCGCTCGGCGAGCGCCGCGACCATCTCCAACGAATCGCACAAGGGCGGCGGCAGGATCAGGCCATGGACGCCGCCCGCGACCATGTGCAGCGCCGCCTCGACCTCGCCGCCGCCGGGCTCGCATTTCTCAATGACGAGCTGGATATCGGAGCGGCTCGCCTGGTCGAGCGTGCCGACCAGGAACTCGCTCAAATAGGCAGCGCTGGGATTGCTGTAGAGCAGGCCGATGCGGATCGGCTCGGCGCCGGCGAGGCTGCGGGCGGCGGGATTGGGCGTGTAGTTGAGGCGAGTGATCGCCTCATCGACCTTGGCGCGAGTGGTCGGACGGACGCGCGCGTCGCCGTTGATCACGCGCGAGACGGTCATCGACGAGACGCCGGCGGCGCGCGCGACATCGCTGATCGTCGGGGCGCGACCGCGGCGCGTCGCACCGGGCCTGGAGGATGTTTCGGTCATGATGCTCAATTGCCCGGCGCGTGCGGGAATCGCAACGCTTCGTAAGTGGCGAGACTGTGCGCCGGCGGGACTTCGCCCGGCGGCAGGGGCCGTTTCGACACGCTTTGGAAATAGGCGATGGACGCGTCGCGCCACCATTTGGCCTCGCGGTGCTGAATGGCGAGAAAGGTGGTCGCCTTGGCGAAGCGCTCGTCATCGACATAAGGGCGCATTGCCGCCCAGGTGCGCTGCATCGCCGCCACTTCCTCGACGCCCTTCGTGTAATGATGGACAAGAGAGTCCCACAAGGTCTCGCCCGACGCCATCCGGTAATCCCACGGCAGATGGTGGAACCATAGCAGATAATCGTCGCCGACGGTGGCGAGATCGGCGAAGCGCGCAGCAACCGGCGGGGCATATTGTGCGACGGCGTCGCTGCCGGTCGCGGTGCGGTCGAACCCGATGCCGGTCGCGTCGGCGCGGTTGTAATAGACCGGGTTCCATTCGGCCTGCGGCAAATCGTGGACCCAGGGCGCGGGGCCGTAATGGTGGCCGGTGCCCATCTGATGCGCGAGGCCGAGCGGGGTCATGTAATCGACCACCGCCTGGCGCGAGGCCATCATCATCGCCACCACCGGCTTCACGAACGCGGGATCGAGAGTGAAGGTCATCTTCGCCCATTCGGCGGCGACGGCGCGCGACGAAGCCGTCGGATCCCAGGCGAGGCGGCCGAAGGCGTACCAGTTCGCCTGATCGAAGTCGGAGCCGCACCAGTCGCGGTCGCTGCCGATATTGGCGACGCCGGCGATCGCGGTGAGGCGGTGGTGCTCAAGCTCGCCGTCGATCACTCTGGCGACGGTGGAGCCGGGGCCGTGGGCGTAGGTGTCGGCCTTCAGCACCTCCTCGAACAACGCGCCGAGATAGACGAGGTGCGTGGCGAAGCCGAGATATTCCTTGGTGATCTGCACCTCGAGCGCGAGCGGGGTTTTGGGCATCGCGCCGAACAGCGGCGAGAAGGGTTCGCGCGGCTGGAAGTCGATGGGGCCGTTCTTGACCTGGAGGATGACGTTGTCGGCGAATTGGCCGTCGAGCGGCTTGAATTCGTCATAGGCTTCCTTGGCGCGGTCGCCCTCGCCGCTCGCGTTGTAGACGAATGCGCGCCAGATGACGACGCCGTGGTGCGGGGCGAGCGCGGCGGCGAGCATGTTCGCGCCCTGCGCATGGCTGCGGTGATAGTCGCCGGGGCCGGGCTGGCCTTCCGAATTGGCCTTGACCAGGAAGCCGCCGAAATCGGGAATCGCGCGGTAGAGTTCGTCGGCTTTCGCCTTCCACCAGGCGGCGACAGCGGGGTCGAGCGGGTCGGCGGTCTTGAGGCCACCGAGCGCGATCGGCGAGGCGAAATTGACCGAGAGGTAGATCTTGATGCCGTAGGGGCGGAAGACGTCGGCGAGCGCGGCGGCCTTGGCGATGAAGCGCGGCGTCAGGATGTCGGGAGAGGCATTGACATTGTTGAGGACGGTGCCGTTGATCCCGATCGAAGCGTTGGCGCGCGCGTAATCGGTGTAGCGCGGGTCGCGCCAGTCGGGGAGCTTCCACCAGTCCCAGATCGATTCGCCAGCATAGCCGCGCTCGACGGTGCGATCGAGATTGTCCCAATGATCGAGCATCCTGAGCGCGATCTTCGGCGCCGACGCGGTATCGAGATGGTCGAGCGGCGCGCCGGTCTGCACCGCGCGCAAATAGGCGAAGGCGCCGTAGAGCACGCCGATGTCGGTGTTGGCGGCGATCACCGTGACGGGGGCGCCGGCGATCGTGGTCGAACGGATGAGATAGCCTTCGTCGCCGAGCGGGGCGAGCGGGAGGTGGAGCGCGGCGATCGCGGGCTGGCTCGCCGGGGTGCCGAGCACGATCGCGCCCGATATCGGCGAGGCCGCGGTCGGCAAGGGCCGCGCGAGGAGGCCGGCGAGGCCGCGGTGCAGCTCGGCGACCGCCGCGGCGATGGTCGGCGAGGGCTTTTCGGGGGCGACCAGCGCGGTCGCCACGCGGGACGCAGCGGCGCGCTGCGCGGCGGGCAAGGGGTGGTATCGCAACCACAAGGCATAGCCGTCTTCGGCGCGCGCGGGCGTCGTCGTCATCGTCAGCAGCGCGATCAGCAACGCCGCCGCCCGGATCAGCCGGTTGATCATCTTTTCCTCTCCCGCGCGCCCCTTTGCCTTTGCGGCATCGATCGGGCATTGACAAGTCTGGTCGGTTGATTGCATGTTAGCGCTATCAAGATGGGGCGTGTCAAGCGCCCGCTAGGGCAGGAGGGGATATGTTCGGCAGGCGCGCGCGGTTGTCGCTGGTTCTTTCGGCGGCGGCGGTGGCCGCAGGAGCGCCGGTCGCGGTGGCGCTGGCGGCGCCCGCGACACAAAGCGCGACGGGAGCGCCAACGTACAAGAATCCCGACGCGCCGGTCGCGGCGCGGGTCGATGACCTGCTCGCGCGGATGACGCTGGAGGAGAAGGTCGCTCAGCTCCAGGTGATCTGGCAGGACAAGGACAAGGTCTTCGATTCCCGCCTGCAGTTCGATCCGGCCAAGGCGGCGAAAGCCTATCCGAACGGGATCGGTGGGGTGGCGCGGCCGTCCGACGCGCACGGGCCGATCTCGCCGCGGGTCGAGCCGGGGCGCGACGTCGCCGCGACGGTGCGGCTGGTCAACGCGATGCAGCATTGGGCGCTCGAGAACACCCGGCTGGGCATCCCGATCCTGTTCCACGAGGAAGGGCTGCACGGTTATGCGGCGCTCGGCGCGACGAGTTTTCCGGTCCCGATCGCGCTCGCCTCGTCATGGGACACCGACCTCGTGCGGCAGGTCAACGCCGTCACCGCGCGCGAGATGCGCGCGCGCGGCGTGACGCAGGCGCTGACCCCGGTGGTCGATATCGCGCGCGACCCGCGCTGGGGACGGATCGAGGAGACGTTCGGCGAGGACCCCTATCTGGTCGGCGAGATGGGCGTCGCGGCGATCGAGGGGCTGCAGGGGCCGGGGCACGCGCGCGTGGTGACGCCGGGGCACGTCTTCGCGACGCTCAAGCATTTCACCGGGCACGGTCAGGCCGAGAGCGGCGAGAATGTCGGGCCGGCGCCGATCTCCGAGCGCGAGCTTCGCGACAATTTCTTCCCGCCGTTCGAGGAGGCGATCCGCCGCACCGGCGTCGAGGCAGTGATGCCTTCGTACAACGAGATCGACGGCATCCCCTCGACCTCGAGCAAATGGCTGCTGACCGACGTGCTGCGCGGCGAATGGGGATTTCAGGGCGCGATCACCAGCGACTATTCGGCGATCGACCAGCTGATGACGCTGCACCATGTCGCGGGCAGCCTGGACGAAGCGGCGCGCGAGGCGCTCGATGCCGGCGTGGACATGGACCTGCCCGACGGCCTCTCCTACGCCACGCTGGCCAAGCAGGTGCGCGCGGGCAAGGTCAGCGAGGCCGAGGTCGACCAGGCGGTGCGGCGCGTGCTCGACATGAAGTTCCGCGCCGGGCTGTTCGAGCATCCCTATGCCGACGCCGCGGCGGCCGAGGCGGCGACCGATACGCCCGAGGCGCGCGCGCTGGCGGTCAAGGCGGCCGAGGAATCGGCGGTGCTGCTCAAGAACGACGGCGTGCTGCCGCTCAAGCCCGCCGGCACGATCGCGGTGATCGGGCCCGATGCCGACACGGCGCACCTCGGCGGCTATTACGGCGTGCCGCGGCATACGGTGTCGCTGATCGACGGGATCAAAGCCAAGGTCGGCAATCGCGCGCGGATCGTCACCGCCAAGGGCGTCGAGATCACCAAGAGCGACGACTGGTGGCAGGACAAGGTCGAGCTCGCCGATCCCGCGCAGAACCGCGCGTTGATCGCGCAGGCGGTCGAGGTCGCCAAGGGCGCCGACACGATCGTGCTCAACTTCGGCGGCAACGAGCAGACCAGCCGCGAAGGCTGGGCCCCCAACCACCTCGGCGACCGCGACAGCCTGAGGCTGGTCGGACAGCAGCAGGAATTGTTCGACGCGCTGAAGGCGCTCGGCAAACCGATCGTCGTGGTGCTGACCAACGGACGGCCGCTCGCCGTCAACACAGTGGCGGATCAGGCCAATGCGCTGATCGAGAGCTGGTATCTGGGGCAGGCGACCGGGACGGCGATGGCCAATCTGCTGTTCGGCGACGCCAATCCGAGCGGCAAGCTGCCCGTCACCTTCCCGAAGAGCGTCGGGCAGCTGCCGATGTTCTATAACTACAAGCCCTCGGCGCACCGCGGCTATGTGATCGGCGACAACGGGCCGCTGTTCCCGTTCGGTTATGGCCTCAGCTATTCGACCTTCACGATGAGCCCGCCGCGGCTGTCGGCGGCAACGATCGGCACGGCGGGGAGCGTCGATGTGTCGGTCGATGTGACCAACACCTCGAGCCGGGCGGGCGCGGCAGTGGTCGAGCTCTATATCCATGACGTGGTGAGCTCGGTGACGCAGCCGGTGAAGGAATTGAAGGGCTTCCGCCGAGTCGCGCTGGCGCCGGGGGAGCGCAAGACGGTGACGATGACGCTGACCCCGCGCGAGCTCTCGCTGTGGAACCGCGACATGAAGCGCGTGGTCGAACCGGGGGAATTCGAGGTGATGACCGGGCCGAGCTCGGCGGAGTTGCAGACCACGACGCTGACGGTGACGGAGTGATGGGGGAAACCAGCCGTCATGCCGGACTTGTTCCGGCATCCACCGTTCCGCAAGCACAGCGGCGGCGGCTCTTGCCGAACCGTCGGCCCCGGAACAAGTCCGGGGTGACGAGCGGCCGCACGATGGCAATCGCCGTGCTGCTCATTGCCACGGCCTCGCCCGCCGCGGCGCAGCAGCATTGGGTCGCCTCGTGGGGCGCGGCGCAGCAGGTGCCGGAGCCGCATAACGCGCTCCCCCCCGCCGACATGGCCGACGCGACGTTGCGCGAGATCGTGCATCTGTCGATCGGCGGGCCAGAGGTGCGGGTGCGGTTTTCCAATGCGTTCGGGACCGCGCCGCTGGTGATCGACGCCGCGCACATCGCGCGCGCGGTGAAGCCGGGGACCTCGGGAATCGATCCGGCGAGCGACACCGCACTCAGCTTCGACGGCAAGCCGGGCGTGACGATCCCGGCGGGGGCCGAATATCTGTCCGATCCGGTCGCGTTCGGGGCGGCGCCCGGCGGCAACGTTGCGGTGAGCTTCCATCTGCCCGCCGCGCCGGCGCAGCAGACCGGACATCCGGGATCGCGCTCGACCAGCTTCGTGCTCCACGGCGATCATGTCGGCGATGCGGCGCTCGCCAGCGCGAAGACGGTCGAGCATTGGTATCAGCTGAGCGGGATCGCGGTCGCCGCGCCCGCCGACGCGCGGACGATCGTCGCGCTGGGCGATTCGATCACCGACGGGCATGCCGCAACCACCGACGGCGACGACCGCTGGCCCGACGTGCTCGCGGCGCGGCTGCGCGCCGATCCGGCGACCGCGATGATCGGCGTGGTCAATGCCGGGATCGGTGGCAATCGCGTGCTGCTCGACGGACTCGGCCCCAACCTGCTCGCGCGGTTCGAGCGCGACGTGCTGGCGCGGCCGGGGGTGCGCGACGTGATCGTGCTGGAGGGCGTCAACGACCTCGGCACGCTGACGCGCGAGCATCCGGTGTCGGAGGCCGCGCTCACCGAGCAGCGCGAACGGATCATCGGCGCCTATCGCCAGATTATCGACCGCGCGCACGCGCACGGCATCCGCGTCACCGGCGCGACGATCATGCCGTTCAGCGGCAACGATTATTACCACCCGGACGCCGCGGTCGAGGCCGACCGGCAGGCGATCAACGCCTGGATCCGCGCGCCGGGGCATTTCGACGCCGTGATCGACTTCGACAAGGTGACGCGCGATCCGCAGCATCCCCAACGGCTCGCGCCGGCGATGGATTCGGGGGATCACCTGCATCCCGGCCCGGCGGGCTATGCGGCGATGGGGTCGGCGGTGCCGTTGTCGCTGTTCGGCCGGCGAGGTGACGCATCGGGGCCGGAGGTCGCGATCACCTTCGACGACCTGCCGGTCCACGGGCCGCTGCCCAAGGGCGACAGCCGGGTCGCGATCATGGCGCGGATCGCCGCCGCGCTGAAGGCCTATGGCGTGCCGCCGACCTACGGCTTCACCAACGGCGGGTTCGCCGCGGGCGAGCCGGCGTCGGTGCCGGCGCTCGATGCGTGGCGCGCGGGCGGCAACGTGCTCGCCAACCACACCTGGTCGCACATGGACCTCAACAAGAATTCGGCCGCCGCCTGGGAGGCCGACCTGCTACGCAACGAAGCGGTGATCGCGCCGCGTATGAAGGGGGCCGACTGGCACTGGCTTCGCTTCCCGTTCCTGTCGGAGGGTGACACGCCGGCGAAGCGGACCGAGGTGCGGCGATTCCTGAGCGACCACCATTACAAGATCGCCAGCGTGACGATGAGCTTCGGCGATTATGCCTGGAACGAACCCTATGCGCGCTGCCTTGCCAAGGGGGACGATGCGGCGGTCGCGCGGCTGAAGGCGAGCTATCTGCGCGCCGCCGCCGACACGCTGGCTTATGCCGAAGCGGCGTCGCAAAAGGTCGAGGGACGGCCGATTCCGCTGGTGCTGCTGATGCATGTCGGCGCGCTCGATTCGGTGCTGCTGCCCAAGCTGCTCGACTTCTACAAGAGCCAGGGGGTGCGGTTCGTCTCGCTCGCCGAGGCCGAACGCGATCGCTTCTACGCCGGCGACCTGGACCCCGCATCGGGCACGCATCCGGCGACGCTGGAGGCGGCCGCCGCCGCGAAGGGCGTCGCGCTGCCGCCCGCGCCCGCGCTGCCGGCCGAACTGGATACATTATGTCGATAAGCTCGCTTGACAGACAAATGGTGGCGCCTATTGGTAGCGCTATCAAGATCAATATGATCACGGGGGTGCAATGAACGGCACGGCGACGGCATTTGCGGTGGAAAGCGCGCTTCCGGCGGATTGGCGCGAGGGGCGCTTCGTCGGCCGCGTTGATCGCGGGGCCGGGCCGTGCGTCGTGCTGGTCCGCGATGGGCATCTGATCGACGTCACCGCAATCGCGCCGACCGTCGCCGCCTTCGCCGCGGCGGGCGCGCCGGTGTCCCTCGACGGCGAGGATCTGGGGCCGCTCGAGGCGATCCGGCTCTCACCCGAGCCCGATGCCGCGCTTCGGCTGCTCAGCCCGATCGATCTGCAATGCGTCAAGGCGTCGGGCGTCACCTTCGCGGTGTCGGCGATCGAGCGGGTGATCGAGGAGCGCGCGCGCGGCGATGCCGGCAAGGCGGCCGAGGTGCGCGGGCGGCTGGAGGACCGGGTCGGCGGCTCGATCCGCTCGGTGGCGCCGGGCTCGGCCGAGGCGGAGGCGTTGAAGAACGCGCTGATCGAAGACGGGATGTGGTCGCAATATCTCGAGGTCGCGATCGGGCCCGATGCGGAGATATTCACCAAGTCGCCGGTGCTCTCGACGGTCGGCTGGGGCGCCGCCGTTGGGGTGCGGTCGGATTCGACCTGGAACAATCCCGAGCCCGAGGTGGTGCTGCTGGTCGCGCCGGACGGCCGCGCGATCGGCGCGACGCTGGGCAACGACGTCAACCTGCGCGATTTCGAGGGGCGCTCGGCGCTGCTGCTCGGCAAGGCCAAGGACAATAATGCGTCGTGCTCGCTGGGGCCGTTCGTGCGGCTGTTCGACGCGGGCTTCACGATGGACGACGTGCGCAGCGCCGAGGTCGACCTGGAGATCGCCGGCGAGGACGGATACCGGCTGACCGGGCACAGCTCGATGGGCCAGATCAGCCGCGACCCCGAGGAGCTGGTCCGCCAGGCGCTGAGCGAGCATCATTATCCCGACGGCTTCGTGCTGTTCCTGGGCACGCTGTTCGCGCCGACGCAGGATCGCGACGAGCCGGGGCGCGGCTTCACCCACAAGGTCGGCGACAGCGTGGCGATCGCGACGCCGCGGCTCGGCCGGCTGGTCAACCGCGTGACGACCTCGAAGGACGCGCCGCCGTGGCGGCTCGGGATCGGCGCGCTGATGGCCAACCTTGCCGCGCGCGGCCTGCTCGGCGGACGCGCGTGACCCTTTTCCCTCCCCGGCCCGAGTTGCCGGCGTTCAAGGCCCGATGATTATGTTGCAGGAAACTTCCCAGACCGGCGCCGCCTCGGCGCGGGCGCGGTATCCCAGCCTCGCCGACAAGCACGTGTTCATCTCTGGCGGCGGATCGGGGATCGGGGCCGGGGTGGTCGAGGCGTTCGTGGCGCAGGGCGCGCGGGTCGCTTTCGTTGACGTGCTCGATGCCGAATCGCACGCCTTGGTCGAGCGGCTGACCCCCGGGGCCGCGCACGCGCCGCGGTTCGAGCCGTGCGACATCACCGATGTCGGGGCCTATGTCGCCGCGATCCGTAAGGTCGAGACCGAGTTCGGCGGGATCGACGTGCTGGTCAACAACGCGGCCAACGACGATCGCCATACGATCGCCGAGGTGACGCCCGCTTATTGGGACGAGCGGATGGCGGTCAATTTGCGCCACCAGTTCTTCGCCGCGCAAGCTGTCGCGCCGGGCATGAAGGCGCGGGGGCGCGGGGTGATCCTCAACCTGGGGTCGATCAGCTGGCATCTCGCGCTGCCCGAGCTGGTGCTCTACCAGACCGCCAAGGCGGCGATCGAGGGGCTGACGCGCAGCCTGGCGCGCGATTTCGGGCGCGACGGCATCCGCGTCAACACGATCGTGCCAGGCAACGTCCAGACCCCGCGGCAAATGAAATGGTACACGCCCGAGGGCGAGGCCGAGATCATCGCCGGCCAGTGTCTCAACGGCCGCATCCAGCCCGCCGACATCGCCGCGATGGCGCTGTTCCTCGCCTCCGACGACGCGCATCTGTGTACGGGGCACGCCTATTTCGTCGACGCCGGCTGGCGGTGAGGTGAGCGGCGGCGGCCTCACCCGGCGCGAGAGCCTGGCGGTGGTCGCCGGGCTCGCGGTCGGGGTCGCCGCGCCGGCCGCCGCCTTCACGGCCGAACCGCAATCGCTCCAGAAGGTCGCAGCGGCGGGCGGGCGGCGGTTCGGGTCGTGTTTCAAATGGGGGCCGCCCGGCGCCGATCTCGGGTCGTTCGCCAATCCGCATTACGCGGAGCTGCTGATTCGCGACTGCGGGCTGCTGGTCCCTGAGAACGAGCTGAAATGGCAGGCGCTGCGGCCCGCGCCCGACCGCTTCGCCTTCGCGCGGTTCGACGCGATGCTTGGCTGGGCGGAGGCGCACGGCTTCGCGATGCGGGGGCACAACCTGTTGTGGAATCAGCCGAAGTGGATGCCGGCGTGGGAGCGCAGCTACGATTTCGGCGCGGCGCCGTCGAAGCGCGCGGCGGCGATGCTGACGACGCACATCCGCACGGTCTGCGACCGCTACGGCACGCGGATCGGCAGCTATGACGTGGTCAACGAGACGGTCGATCCCAAAACCGGCGGGCTGCACGAGACCAATTTGTCGCGCGCGATCGGCGGGACGGTCGAAACGGTCGATCTCGCCTTCCGCACAGCACGGGAGGCCGCGCCGCACGCCGAGCTGGTCTATAACGACTATATGAGCTGGGAGCCCGGGAACGAACGGCATCGCGCGGGCGTGCTGAAGCTGCTCGAGACGCTCAAGGCGCGCGGAACGCCGGTCGATGCGCTCGGGGTGCAGTCGCATATCGCGACCGCAGGACCGGACGTCGCTGGCACGGTCGCGAAGCAGGAGGCCGAGTGGCGGCGCTTTCTCGACGCGGTAGTCGCAATGGGGCTGAAGCTGGTCGTCACCGAGTTCGATGTGCATGACAACGGCCTGCCGCCCGACGTCGCGGTGCGCGACCGGGCGGTGGCGGACTATGCGCGCGCCTATCTCGACCTCATGCTGAGCTACCCGGCGCTTCGCGACGTGCTCGCCTGGGGGATGAGCGATCGCTACACCTGGCTCGACCGGGCGCAGCCGCGCACGGACGGACGGCCGCGGCGGGCGTGTCCCTATGACGATCATTTCCGGGCGAAACCGCTGCGCGAGGCGATCGCCGGAGCGCCGGCCGGCGCACCGCGACGCTGACGCCCGGAAACCCGTTCGACGTGCGCGGAGCGAACGCGCCGGACCCCCGCTAGAGCGGTTTCCGATCATTCTGCGTCATAACCGGCATTGGCGAAGTAGTTGGCGCATTCTTGAGGCGTGAACAGATCGAGGATGCGGCCGATGGCGTTCCAGAGGCCGTGGATGGTGCGCTCGGCGGCTTTGCGCAG
>DASTWI010000039.1:0-8021 GCA_035776635.1 Sphingomonas sp.
AGGCCGGAAGGGGATCATCGGCGCTCATTCAGAGGCCGGAGTTTCTTCGGCGGTCGCCTCGGCGACCTGCTCGGCCTCGGGCGTCGGCTCCTCGGTCGCCGCCTCGACCTCGGCCGCTACGACGGCTTCGGCCTCGGCGTCATTCTCGGCAGCGGGCGCTTCCTCGGCCGGCGCGGCCTTGGCCTCGGCCTCGGCTTCCTGCGCGGCCTTCAGCTTCTCGGCACGCTCCTCAGCCCGCTCCTTGGCCTTTTCGCCGGGCTCGGCCTTCTTGGGATTGTTGCGCGCAGCACGCTCGCGCACGCCGGCGGCGTCGAGAAAGCGGGCGACGCGGTCGGTCGGCTGCGCACCGACGCCGAGCCAATGCTTGGCGCGGTCGCCATCGAGCTTGACGCGCTCGGCCGAATCCTTGGCGAGCAGCGGGTTGTAGGTGCCGATCTTCTCGATGAAGCGGCCGTCACGGGGGCTGCGCGCGTCGGCGACGACGATCCGGTAATAGGGCCGCTTCTTGGAGCCGCCACGCGACAAACGAATGCTGAGTGCCATTTAGTCTTTCCTTCTTTCAAACAGTGCGACGCCGCGGCGTCATTTCTTCTTCTTGTTCATCAAGTTCGCCAGTTCAGGCGGGATATTGCCCGGACCACCGGGCAGGCCGGGAAGCCCGCCCATCTTGTCCATCGCCGCGCCCATGTCGGCGCCGCCGATCGCGTTGCCGAGGCCGCCCATGCCGCCCTTGCCCAGCATCGCCATCATACCCTTGAGGCCGCCCATCTTCCTGATCCGCTTCATCGCGGTGGACATTTCCTGGTGCATCTTGAGCAGCTTGTTGAGATCCTGCACCGTCGTGCCCGATCCCTTGGCGACGCGGATCTTGCGCTTGGCGTTGAGCAGCTCGGGCTTGGCGCGCTCCTTGGGCGTCATCGAGCCGATCATCGCCTCCATACGGACGAGGATCTTGTCGTCCATGTTGCTGGCGTTCATCGCGGCTTGCGCCTTCTTCATCCCCGGCAGCATTCCGGCCAGCGCACCCAGCCCGCCCATCCGCCGCATCTGCTGGAGCTGCGCCTTGAGGTCGTTCATGTCGAACTGGCCCTTGGCGAGCTTCGCCGCGATCTTCTCGGCGTCTTCCTGCTGGATCGTCTCGGCGGCGCGTTCGACCAGGCTGACGACGTCGCCCATGCCGAGGATGCGCCCGGCGACCCGGCTCGGGTGGAACGCCTCGAGCGCGTCGAGCTTCTCGCCGACACCGGCGAACTTGATCGGCTTGCCCGTGACCGCGCGCATCGACAGCGCCGCGCCGCCGCGCGCATCGCCGTCCATCCGGGTGAGCACGACACCCGTCAGCGGCACCTGTTCGGAAAAGCTCTGCGCGACGTTGACGGCGTCCTGGCCGGTCAGCGAATCGACGACGAGCAGGATTTCGGCGGGCCTCGCCACGTCGGCGACCGCCTTCATCTCGTCCATCAGCGCCTGATCGACATGGAGCCGCCCCGCGGTGTCGAGCATCAGGACATCATAACCCTGCAGCTTCGCCGCCTGCAGCGCGCGCCGCGCGATATCGACCGGCTGCTGGCCGGCGACGATCGGCAGCGTCGCCACCTCGGTCTGCGTGCCGAGCGTCGCCAATTGCTCCTGCGCGGCCGGGCGATTGACGTCGAGCGACGCCATCATCACCTTCTTGCGGTCCTTGCCCGACAGGCGCTTGGCGATCTTCGCCGTGGTCGTGGTCTTGCCCGAGCCCTGCAGGCCGACCATCATCACCACCGCGGGCGGTGTCACGTCGAGCATCAGCTCGGATTCGTCCGAGCCGAGCATCTCCGTCAGCGCGTCGGAGACGATCTTGACGACCATCTGCCCCGGCGTGATCGAGCGCAGCACGTTCTGCCCGACCGCAGCTTCCGTGACCTTCTCGGTGAATTCGCGCGCGACGGGGAGCGCGACGTCGGCCTCGAGCAGCGCGACGCGCACCTCGCGCATCGCCGAGCGCACGTCGGCCTCGGTCAGCGCGCCACGGCCGCGCAGCCGGTCGAACACGCCGCCAAGCCGATCGCTCAAGCTGTCGAACATACACTCACCTCACATCGCCATCCGCCAAACGCAAAATGCGCCGGCGGGCGAAACCTCGCCGGCCAGCGGACGCCCGTGGGCGCTTGCCATTCATGCGTTCGTTGCGGAACGTGGCCGCGCCCCTAGCGGATCGGCAGCACGAAGGCAAGCGATGGCCCTCGCCCATTCCCCCGTTCGCTTCGAGCAAAGTCGAGAAACCAGGCCAGAGGTCCGAACCGCTTCTCGACTCCGCTCGAAGCGAACGGAACGAGCATGTCCCTTAACCTCTTCTACACTCGCCTTGTGGAATAGCGCACGCTGATACCGATCGCGAGGGGCACGCCATTTGGCTTCCACGGCTTTGATCGACGACAGCGCAGCGCCCTTGCGGCGGGGCGATCTCGTCACCGGCGCGATCACCGTTGCCGCGATCCTGCTGTTCGTCGGCACCGGCAGCGCGGTGCTGTCGCGCACCGTCCAGCATTATCTGTCCGGCGCGACGATCCCCGATCGCACGCTTGTCATCGCGCTCCTCCTCAACGTCGCGCTGATCCTGATCGGCTGGCGCCGGCACAGCAGCCTGACCACCGAAATCCTGGTCCGCGCCGCAGCCGAGCAGCGCGCGCAGCAGCTCGCCGCGCGCGATCCCTTGACCGGCTTTCTCAACCGCCGCTCCTTCCCGGAAGAGGGCGCGGCCGCCTTCGTGCGCGTCCAGCGGTCGGGCAAGGCGCTCGCGCTGATGATGCTCGACCTCGACCATTTCAAGACCGTCAACGACATGCACGGCCACACCGTCGGCGACGCGCTGCTGCGCCAGGTCGCCGCGGCGATCACCGATCGCCTGCCCGCGGGCGCGCTGGTCGCGCGGTTCGGCGGCGACGAATTCGCCTGTGCGATGCCGTTCGAGCCCGCGCATCCCGAAACGGTCGAGCGAGTCGCCGAGCAGCTCGTCTCGCGCCTCGCGCAGCCGTTCGGCGTCGATGGCCTGCACCTCCACGTCAGCGCGTCGCTGGGTGTCGCGAGATCCGACTTCGACTGCTCGGGGATCGATTCGCTCACCCGCAGCGCCGATATCGCGATGTACGCCGCCAAGAAGGCCGGCCGGAACCGCTTCGCCTGGTTCGACCAGTCGATGGAGCGCGAGCTCCAGGCGCGCAACGAGCTCGAAACGGGCTTGCGCACCGCGATCCCGCGCCAGGAAATCGTCCCCTATTTCGAGCAGCAGGTCGATCTCACCACCGGCCGCCTCCACGGCTTCGAGGTGCTGGCGCGCTGGAAACACCCCACCCGCGGGCTGATCTCGCCCGAGCTGTTCATCCCGATCGCCGAGGAAACCGGAATGATCGCCGAGCTGTCGCTGTCGGTGATGCACCAGGCGTTCATGGCCGCGCGCGACTGGCACCCCTCGCTCACGCTGTCGATCAACGTCTCGCCCTGGCAGCTGCGCGACCCGTGGCTGGCGCAGAAGATCATCAAGGTGCTGACCGAAACCGGCTTCCCGCCCGCCCGGCTGGAGATCGAGATCACCGAAAGCGCCCTGTTCGAGAATCTCGCGCTGGCGCAGTCGATCGTCGGCAGCCTCAAAAACCAGGGGGTGGCGCTGGCGCTCGACGATTTCGGCACCGGCTATTCCAGCCTCGCGCACCTGCGCGCGCTGCCGTTCGACCGCATCAAGATCGACCGCAGCTTCGTCACCTCGATCAACGAGAACGCGGAGAGCGCGGCGATCGTCAACGCGATCACGCGGCTGGGTGACAGCCTCAACCTGCCGATCACCGCCGAAGGGATCGAGGACGCCGCGATCGAGGAACGGTTGCGCGCACTCGGGTGCTCGAAGGGGCAGGGCTGGCTCTACGGCCGCCCGCTGAGCATCGCCGACGCCCGCCGCCATCTCGCCGAGCGCCGGCTGCTGGAGGTCCAGGCCGCGCCCGAAAAGCGCGTCACCAGCCGGCGCCTGGCTGGCTGAGATACGCCTTCTCCTCCGCGGTGGAAGAGCGCCCCAACGCCGCGTTGCGCGACGGAAACCGCCCGAACCGGTCGATCACCACGCGATGCTGCCGCGCGAAATCGAGATTGTCGGGATTGCCGAGCTTGGTGAAGCACTGAATGCTCAGCCGCTGCTCCTCGCAATCCTCGGCGTGCATCAACGGCATGTAGAGGAAAGCGCGACGCTCGGGCGGGATCGCCGCATCCCATCCCCGCGCCAGCGCGCGATGCGTAAGATCGAGCGCGAGCGCGTCCCCGGCGAACGCTTCCCCCTTCCCGCGAAATATGTTGCGTGAGAATTGATCGAGCAGGATGACCGCCGCAAGCAGCGTGTCGGTCTCGCGCTCCCATCCCGCCGCGCCGCTCGCCAGCACCGCATCGTGCAGCTTTCCGAACCGGTCGGCGATCGCCGCGTCGAGCGCGGCGTCCTTGGCGAACCATTTGTCGGGCGGCGTCTCGTCGAACCAGAAGGCGAGCACGCCGCGCGCTGCCGCATGGACTTCGGTGCCGCCCGCCCCTAGATCGTCGCCCATGTTCGCCCTCCCCTCCTCGTTGCGCGCGTGACCGGTCCCGATATCATCAATCTCGGCTGCCGGCTCAACCTCGCCGAGGGCGAGACGATTCGAACGCTGCTCGACGGTAGCGACACGGTCGTCGTCAACAGCTGCGCCGTCACCAACGCCGCCGTCCGTCAGACCCGCCAGGCGATCCGCCGCGCCCGCCGCGCCCGCCCCGACGCCGAACTGGTGGTCACGGGCTGCGCCGCGCAGATCGACCCGGCGAGCTTCGCCGCGATGCCCGAGGTCGATCGCGTGATCGGCAACGGCGAGAAGCTGCTGCCGTCAGCCTGGGAAACGTCGGATTCCATCCTCGTCGGCGACATCATGCAGGTGCGCCAAACCGCGCCGCACCTCGCCACCGCCTTCGACGGCCACGCCCGCGCCTTCGTCGAAGTGCAGAACGGCTGCGATCACCGCTGCACCTTCTGCGCGATCCCGCTCGGCCGTGGCAACAGCCGCTCGGTTCCCGCCGGCGCGGTGATCGACCGCATCGCGATGCTGGTCGATGCCGGCCATCGCGAGGTGGTGCTGACCGGGGTCGACCTCACCAGCTACGGTCCCGACCTCCCCGGCGCGCCGAGCCTCGGTCAGCTCGTCGAGCGCATCCTGCGCCATGTGCCCGGACTCGAACGCCTGCGCCTCTCCTCGCTCGACTCGATCGAGATCGACGACCGCCTGTTCGCGCTGGTGACGGGCGAGCCGCGGATCATGCCGCACCTCCACCTCTCGCTCCAGGCCGGCGACGATCTGGTCCTGAAACGCATGAAGCGCCGCCACACCCGCGCCCAATCGGTGGCGATCGTCGAGCGCCTCAAGGCCGCCCGCCCCGACATCTCGGTCGGCGCCGACCTCATCGCCGGCTTCCCGACCGAGACTGACGCGATGTTCGCCAACACCCTTGCGCTGATCGACGATTGCGACATCGTCCACGCGCACATCTTCCCCTACTCGCCCCGCGCCGGCACGCCAGCGGCGCGAATGCCGCAAGTTGCGGCTGAGGTCCGCAAGGCCCGTGCCGCCCGCCTCCGCCAGGCCGCCGAACGCCGCCGTGCAAGCTGGCTCGAAAGCCTGGTCGGCACCGAGCAAGCGGTCCTGATCGAACGGCCGGGTGACCGCGGCCACGCTCCCAATTTCGCCGAGGCCCGCCTCCGCCCCCCGTTCGCCCTGAGCCTGTCGAAGTCAATAGGCTCAGCACGAATGGAGATTGGAGCAATCGCCCGCGTAACAGTCACAGGCGTCGAAGACGGCGCATTGATCGGAATCGCATGAACACCCCCTCCCCCTCCTGGCACCAGAAACTGCTCGGCGGGTTCCGGCGCACGTCGGACCGGCTGGTCGGCAACCTTGCCGGGCTCGGCCTCGGCCGGCTCGACGACGCGCAGCTCGACGAGATCGAGGAGGCGCTGATCGCCTCCGACCTCGGCCCCGAGACCGCGCGCCGCATCCGCGATCGCCTCGCCGAGGGCCAGTTCGAGCGCAACATGGAGGACCTCGGCGTCCGCCTCGTCGTCGCCGAGGAGATCGAGAAGGCGCTCGCCCCCGTCGCCGAACCGCTCGAGATCGATGCCTTCCCGCGCCCGCAGGTGATCCTCGTCATCGGCGTCAACGGATCGGGCAAGACCACCACGATCGCCAAGCTCGCCCACCTCCTCACCGAGCAGGACTATTCGGTGATGCTGGTCGCCGGCGACACCTTCCGCGCCGCCGCGATCGGCCAGCTCAAGGTCTGGGCCGAGCGGATCGGCATCCCGATCGTCTCGGGCGAGCAGGGCGGCGACGCGGCGAGCCTGGTCTATGAGGGCGTCAAGCGCGGCACCGCCAACGGCACCGACGTGCTGATCGTCGACACCGCCGGGCGCCTGCAGAACAAGCGCGAGCTGATGGACGAGCTCGCCAAGATCCGCCGCGTGCTCGGCCGCCTCAACCCCGAGGCGCCGCACGACGTCGTCCTCGTCCTCGACGCGACCACGGGGCAGAACGCGCTCAGCCAGATCGAGGTGTTCAAGGAGACCGCCGACGTCACCGGCCTCGTCATGACCAAGCTCGACGGCACCGCGCGCGGCGGCGTGCTGGTCGCGGCGGCGGAGAAATACGGCCTGCCGATCCACGCGATCGGCGTCGGTGAGACGATCGGCGACCTCCGCCCGTTCGACGCCCACGAAGTATCGCGGATCATCGCCGGCGTGGACAGCGTGCGGAAATGAGCCGCACCTCTTTTCCCGTTCGCTTCGAGCGCAGTCGAGAAGCGCTTTCGAGCGTTGGCGGCTTCGCTCGGCCACGTGTCTCGACTTCGCTCGACACGAACGGAATTCCATGATGACCACAAAATCTCGCGAAACCTCCCCCGGCTTACGCATGGCGCTCGATTTCGGGCCGCTGATCGTGTTCTTCGCGGTCAATTTCCTGACCGGAGGCGCGCCGATCGTGCGCGTGCTCGCCGCGACCAGCGCGTTCATGGTCGCGACCGTCGTCGCGCTCGTCGTCTCGCGGTGGAAGACCGGCACCATCTCGCCGATGCTGTGGATGACCGGCGTGCTCGTCGTCGTGTTCGGCGGCCTGACGCTGTGGTTCCACGACGAGACCTTCATCAAGATCAAGCCGACGATCATCTACGCGATGTTCGCCGCGATCCTGTTCTTCGGCCTCTTCACGGGCCGCCCGGTGCTGCAATCGATGCTCGGCACCGCCTATCCCGGTCTCAGCGCGCTCGGCTGGCGCAAGCTCACCCGCAACTGGGCGTGCTTCTTCGTGTTCATGGCGGTGCTGAACGAGGCCGTCTGGCGCAACTCGACCTGGGACTTCTGGGTGGCGTTCAAGGTCTGGGGCGCGATCCCGCTGACCCTGCTGTTTGCCATCGCCAACGTGCCGATGCTGCTCAAGCACGGCCTGATGGTCGAGGACAAGGCCGTCACCGACATCCCGCCGGAGGGGTGAACCCTCCCAAAAGCCCCTCCCCTTCAGGGGAGGGGTTGGGGGTGGGGAATGTCTCACCGGGCGTGCGTTTGCGGGACTGCCCCGCCCCAACCCCTCCCCTGAAGGGGAGGGGCTATGAGAGCCCTAACCTCGCGCGCTGTCGAAGCGCTTGCCGGCCTCGTCCCAGTTCACCACGTCCCACCACGCCTTCAAATACGCCCCGCGGTCATTGCGGTAGGTGAGGTAATAAGCGTGCTCCCACACGTCGTTGCCCAGGATCGGCGTGCCCTTTTCGGCGACGCAATCCATCAGCGGATTGTCTTGGTTGGGCGTGCTCGTGATCTTGAGCTTGCCCGAAGCGTCGGCGATCAGCCACGCCCAGCCCGAGCCGAACTGGCCCGCGCCCTTCGAATTGAACTCGTCCTTGAGCTTGTCGAGCCCGCCGAACTCGGCGATCGCATCGGCGAGCTTGCCCGAGGGGCTGCCGCCGTTGGGCGTCATGATCTTCCAGAAGAAATC
>DASTWI010000040.1:0-8232 GCA_035776635.1 Sphingomonas sp.
GATCGGCATCATGAACATCATGCTGGTGTCGGTGACGGAGCGGACGCGCGAGATCGGCATCCGCCTCGCGATCGGCGCGGTCGCGCGCGAAGTGCTGATGCAGTTCCTGGTCGAGGCGGTGGCGCTGTCGTGTCTGGGCGGCCTGATCGGCCTGGTCATCGCGCAGGTCGCGGTCGCGGCGCTCGCGCCGGTGATGAAGGTCGACTGGGTATTCTATCCCGGCATCAACTTCATCGCCTTCGCGATTTCGGCGGTGATCGGCGTGGTGTTCGGCTATTTCCCCGCCCGCCGCGCCGCCGCGCTCAATCCGATCGATGCGCTGCGGCACGAATAGCGGCCGAAACGCACCCCGCTCCGTTCACCCTGAACGAAGTCGGGCGATTGGCGGTCAATCGGAATCGTGCTTCGACGTCGCTCAGCACGAACGGCAGGAAAGCATCACCGCCCGCAGGCGCCGCTCACTTCGCCGGCTTGTATTCAGTGAAATTCCCCAGCCGGCAGTAGGCTGACGGGATCGACTCGCCCGGCGCCAGCGTGCGGAACTTGTCGTTATGGCACAGCCGCCCACCGTAGATGTCGTTGATCACCGTGACGCCCTCCTCGAGCGAGGGACACGGACCGATCACATTGGCCTTCCAGATCGTCGAGCCCTGGCGATAGAGCAACGTGTCGTGGCTGATGATCTGCGGTCCGCTGGCGAACTTGGGATCGATGCACTCGACCGTCTTTCCCGGAACGTGCCCGGCGAGCGCCTTGGCGAGATCGCGCTTCGCCGCATCGTCATTGTGCGAGATGGCGGCTCCGGCCGCCGTCGCGGCAACGGCGGCGAGCGCGAGGACATAGGACAGACGACGCATCGGCTTATCTCCTGTAGGGAATGAACGACCCGAGCCCGCACGCCCCGCTCATCGTATTGCTGCCCGGAGAGATGGTGTGGATGATGTCGCCGCGGCATAGCCGGCCGGCCGGCGTGCGCGACACGACGATATCGCCGTAGCGCAGCCCGGTGCAGCCGCCGCTGGTGTCGTTGCGATAGATTTCGCGCGGCGAATATTGATAGAGGATCGTGTTCTCGAAAGTCTTGATGTTATACACCCGCGTCTGGTCGATGCAGGCCTGAGGCTTGCCGGGGGTGAGTCCCTTCAGCGCGTCGGCGATTTCGGCGAGCTGCTTGGGGTTGGTCGTGCCGGGCGGCGCGTCGGCGCCGGCAGCGCATCCGGCGACCAGCAGACTCAACGCAACCAGGGCAAGCCGACGCATACCCGAACTCCTCTTCGCATCCGCCCCTGTCGCCCGTCGATATAGGGCATTCAGCCGCGAAATGCATCCTTTGCCGCGCGTTTTTCGCCAAGCTCGGCAGCGGAGCGCGCCCGCATGAAAGGGTTGGTCGCGCGTTCCAGCGCGATCGTCGTCGGCAGCGTCGCCTCTCCCGCCGCGCGTGCTGCCTCGACGCCGATTAGCCGCTCGGCGATCGCGGGATTATCGGGCTCTGCAGCGCGTGCGTAGCGGCCGTTCGCCAGTGTATATTCGTGCGCGGCATAAACCCGCGTCTCGCCCGGCAGCGCCGCCAATCGCTGCATATTGACGAACATCTGCTCAGGCGTCCCCTCGAACAGCCGACCGCAGCCCATCGCGAACAAAGTATCCCCGACGAACAACACATTGTCCCCGGCGAAATGATAGCTGACGTGCCCAGCGGTATGCGCGGGCGTTTCCAGCACCGTCGCTTCGTGCGCGCCGAGCCGCACAATGTCTCCCTCGCGCACCGCGACGTCGAGCGTCGGGATCTTCGCCGCTTCGGCCACCGGCGCGGTGACGATCGCGCCGGTCGCCGCCTTGATCGCGGCGTTGCCGCCGGTGTGGTCGGGGTGCCAGTGGGTGTTCCAGATCTGCCCGATCGTCCACCCCCGCTCGCGCGCGGCAGCGAGTACCGGATCGGCCTCGGCAGGATCGACCGCCATCGTCTCGCCGCTGGCGGAATCATGGACCAGCCAGACGTAATTGTCGCTGAGCGCTGGAATGCGGACGATCTCGAGCATGGCGCGAATCCTAACCCCGCCCGCCGAGCAGCGCCAGCGCCTCACGGCCCAGCCGCTCGGTCAGCGCCTCGGCCGGTTCGTCGCGTCCCAGCCGCGCGGCCTGCCCGGCCCAGAGCGGCGAGAAGCCGCCGTCGCTTCGCGCTTCGGCCGCGCGCCTGAGCGGCGCCAGCGCGTTGCTCGCATAAGGGTAGGGCGGCGCGGCCGGATTGACCGCGCCCAGCGCGTCGATCAGCCGGTTGCGCATCCCGCGTGCGAGCCTGCCGGAGAACAAATTGGTCATCACCGTATGCTCCGCCGCCTCGCTCGCCAGCCCGGCGCGATGCATCTGCGAGACGAGGCTTTCGGGCGTGCGCAGATAGGCGCTGCCGATCTGCACCGCCGCCGCGCCGAGCATGAACGCGGCGGCGATCCCGCGCGCGTCGGCAATGCCGCCCGCGGCGATCACCGGCACCTCGACCGAATCGGCTATTTGCGGCAGCAGCGCGAACAGCCCCATCTGCTCGGCCGGGTCGGCGCCGAGGAAGCGGCCGCTATGCCCGCCGGCTTCCCAGCCCTGCGCGATGATGAAATCGACCCCGCGGTCGGCCAGCCATCGCGCCTCGGCGACATTGGTCGCGTTGCCGAACACCAGCGCGCTTGCCGCCCGTATGCGGTCGAACAGCGCCGGCGCGGGCAGGCCGAAATGGAAGCTCACCACTTCGGGCCGCACCTCCTCGACCAGTGCGCACATCGCTTCATCGAACGGCGCGCGCAGCGGCGCGGAGGCGTTCGCGTCGGCGATGCCCAGCTCGGCGTAGAACGGCGCGAGCAGAGCCCGCCACGCGTCCTCGTCCACTCCATCGGGCAGCGTGTGGCAGAAGAAGTTGAGGTTCACCGGCCCCGCGCTCGCGCCGCGGAATGCCGCGACCTCGGCCCGCACGGCCTCGGGGCTCGCCATTCCGCACGGCAGCGAGCCGAGCGCGCCGCCCCGGCTCGCTGCGATCGCCAGCGCGCTGCCGCCCGCGCCCGCCATCGGCGCCTGGACGATCGGCAGCTCGACTCCGACCCGCTCAGTGAAGCGCGTGTCGGACCAGCCGCCGGCGCTCACCATTCGCCGGTATTGGGCATCGACGCCCACGGCTCCTGTGGCGGCAGGTGGCCGTCCTGCAGCAGCTCGATCGAGATGTTGTCGGGGGTGCGGACGAACGCCATATGGCCGTCGCGCGGGGGCCGGTTGATCGTCACGCCGGCGTCCATCAGCCGCTGGCAGGTCTCGTAGATATTGTCGACACGATAAGCGAGGTGGCCGAAGTTGCGGCCGCCGCCGTAATTCTCGGGCGCGCTGCCGTCCTCGGGCGGCCAATTGTAGGTCAGCTCGACCTCGGCCTCGCCCTCTTCGCCGGGCGCGGCCATGAAGATCAGCGTGAAGCGGCCCTTCTCGCTCTCGATCCGCCGCACTTCGCTAAGGCCGACGAGCTCCAGGAAGCGGATCGTCGCATCGGGATCGGTCACTCGGATCATCGTGTGGAGATATTTCATGGCTGAGCTTTGCCTCCGTTCATTGGATAACGCTCATGGCGGATGAGCGACTGATTCCGCGACAGATATCGGGAGGAGCGCGGACAATGGAAGAGCGGGCGACGAGATTCGGATGAGGGTTTTGGGCGCCGCAGTCGGCCGCTTCCGCAAGGGCTTTCAACGCGAGGTCAGCGCACCTCCGGCGTAGCGAACTGTTGCAGCGCCTGCGCCGCGGCCCGCCCGGCCGCGCTATCGGGCGCAAGCGTCACCGCGCGCCGCCATGCCGATTTGGCCCCTTCCTCATCGCCGCTCATCGCCGCGATATTGCCCGCCTCCAACTCGACGGGCGCCTGGTCGGGCGCGCGCTTCTCGGCTTCGGCGATATCCTTGTGTGCGCGCGCGAGGTCGCCCATCCGCCGCGCGAGAGTCGCCGACAGCAGCCAGGCCAGCGAATCCTTCGGCACCACCGCCAGCGCATGGTTGAGATCGACCCGCGCCTGCGCCAGATCGCCCGTCGCGACCAGTGCGCGGGCGCGGTCGAGCTGCGCCTCGGCGCGCTGGACGTCCGACAGCGTCCCGGCGGCGAGCGCGGCATTGAGCGCGGTCTGCGCGCCGGCGGGGTCGCCTCCGGCGAGCCGGGCGTTGCCGGCCTCGGCCCAATAGCTCGCCGAGCGATCGTCGTGCGCCGCCTGCGCCGCGCGCGCTGCGCCTTCGAACTCCGCCGCCGCGGCCGGCCACTTGCCCTGATTGGCATAGGCAATGCCCAGGCATTGCTGCGCGACGAATCCGCCGCCGTCGAGGCGCCACCGATTGGCTTGCGCTTCGGCCTGCTTGGGCGCGCTCGTCGCGAGGCCGAGGCAGTCGTGGTAGCGGACTTCCTCGGGCGAGGGCGGGCCGGCGACGGGCTTGGGTGCGGTCGCCTGGTGCGCGGCGAGCAGGAGCGGGATCAGGAGCAAGCGAGCACGTCCTCGATGGCGCGGATGATCAGCGCGATGTCGCCGGGACGCGACAAGCGATGATCGCCGTCCTTGACCAGCCATGTCTGCACGTCGGCTGAACGCAGCGCCGCGGCGATACGCGGCGCGTGCTGCCACGGCACGTCGGGATCGGCCTGCCCCTGCACGATTCGAACCGGCCCCTCGAAGCCGATCGGCGCATCGAGCACATGCAGCCGCTCGCCCGCCTCCCAGAAGCCGCGCGTCGTGACGGTCGGCTGGTCCGAATAAGGCGAGGGCTCGAGCACGCGCCCGTCGGCGACGAACGCCCGCTTCTGCGCCGCGGTAAAGCCCCAGTCGGTGAAATCGGGCGCCGGCGCGATGCCGACCAGCCCGGCGACGCGCTCCGGGTGATTGCGCGCGACGAGCAGCATCAGCCACCCGCCCATCGATGATCCGACCATCACCACCGGCCTTTCGATCGTGTCGAGCATCGCCAGCACGTCGTCGTACCAGTCGGCGAGCGTGAACTCCTCGAACGCGCCCGGGCTTTCGCCGCACCCGCGATAGTCGAACCGCACGAACGCGCGGCCCGTCTCTTTTGCCCAAGTCTCAAGCGCCACCGCCTTGGTCCCGCTCATGTCGGAGGCATAGCCCGGCAGGAACACGACCGCCGGCCCTGCGCCGGGGATGCGGTGGCAGGCGAGATCGGCGGCGTTCGGCATGATAAAATCCGTTCGTGCTGAGTAGAGGCCGAGTAGCTGCGAAGCAGCGTATCGAGGGCTCGTTATCGAAGCATTTGGTGTCCTTCGATACGCGATCTCGGTACGTCCCTTCGGGCTACTCGACCGCTACTCAGGACGAGCGGAGAGGGTCAAGCGAACCTCGCCCGCCTCACCCCTTCAGCGGCCCGCCGATCGACCAGCGATGGCCGAACGGATCCGTCACCTGCCCATAACGATCACCCCAGAACTGGTCGGCCAGCGGCATCGTCACGCTCGCGCCCGCCTCGGTTGCGCGCGCGAACCAGCGGTCGGAATCGTCGGTCTGCAGGTGGAGCGTCACCGCCGCGGGCGCGCCGATGCCGCCGGTCCATTCCGGAAAGTCGTCGTTGAGCATCAGCGACCCGCCGTTGATCCTCAGGTGGCAATGCATCACCCGCTTGCCGTCCTCGGCCATGTGGCGGCCGAGCTCCTCGGCACCGAACGCGCGGGTGTAGAAATCGATCGCCTCCGCGGCCTTGCCGTCGCCGATCGTCAGGTGCGGGATCACGCCCGCCATCGTGCCTGCCTCGTCCGCCATGAATCCTCTCCTCCAATCGCGCGATCATAGCCGATCAGAAGATGCCGAGGAACTTCTTGTGCTGCTTCTTCTCCTCGGATTTGGACTGTTTGCCGCTTTCCGACTTGGCGGTGGTTCCGTTGCCGACATCATCGCGCGGCTTGCCTTTGGTGGTGCGCTGCGCCTGTGCGTTGGCGCCGGCGAGCACGGGACCGCAGGCGGCGGCCTTGGCATCGCCCGGATCGATGAAGGCGATGATCGGCGCGATCGGGCTCACCGCGATGCCGAGCCCGAGCGCCGCTCCGGCGCGGCCCAGCAGCTCGGGGCTGATCACGTCGAGCTTGGGCTCGGCGAAATAGCCCTGGATGCCGACCGGCGACTGGCCGGAGAACAGGCTGAACGTCTTAGCGTCGGCGCGAAAGGCGAGGTCGAGCGACTCGTTCTTGAAGCTGAACCCGCCGCGCCCGAGCATCACGTTCTTCTTGGTGTCGATCAGGATCGGATCGGCCGCCGCGATGCCGTCGCGCACGGTGAAGGCGATCAGGCCGCAGTTGATCTCGACCGGCTTTTTCAATTCGTGCTCGAACATCTTCTGGATGAAGGTGCCGATATCGAGCTCGGCGAGCTGGACGTTGCGCACCCACATCGTCCCGGCGGGCAAAATGACCGCGATCCGCCCGCTCGAATTGGCGAGCGACTGGTGGACGGTGTTGCCCAGCCCGTGCATCTTGATCCGCGCCTTGAGCGTGCCGGTGGTGCCCGATTCGGATACGCCGAAGCCCTTGAGCAGCCGCCCCATTGGCGTCGGCGACAGGCGGATGTCGTAGTCGGTATCGACCGGATCGCGCCGCGCGTTGATCACGATATCCGACGACAGATGCCCGCCGGCGATGTCGAAGGTCAGCGGCGACAGCTTCAGCAGGCTGTTCTCGAGATCGAGCGTCAGGCCGATGTTGGAGACCGGCACGTTCTTCCCCGTGATCGCGCCGACCGTGTAGCGCACGTCGGCGTCGAAATTCCTCAGCGCCTCGATCCTCAGCGGCGCATCGGGCAGGATGCGCGGGGTGCCGCCGACCCGACGGACGATCCCGGCCTTGCCCTTGGCGGCGGCGTCGGGATTGTAGCCGATGAACGGCCCGACATCGACGATATCGAGCCGGTGCGTCGCCAGCGTCGCGGTCAGCTTCATTCGCGGCTGCTCCAGTGCGACGGTGAGCTTGCCGGCGAGGTCGCTGTCGCCGAAATGGCCCTTGAGCCCGGTGAAGCGCCACTCGTCGTCATGCTTGGTAAGCGCTGAGGTCAGGCGGTAGGCGCGTGTGTCGGGCACCGCGATCCCGAACACCGCGAACGCATCCGACAGGTTGCCGCCGCGCACGTCGGCATGGAGGTTGGCGCCCTCGATCTCGGTCGCGCCGGGCAGGGTGCCGGCAACGTCGGCCGTGGTGCTCGCGCCCCTGATGTGCAGCTGCAGCCGATTCTCGCCGCCCGACACGGTCGCGTTGGGCGACAGCAGCGCCCCCGCCAGCGTGAACGGCGTGCCGCGCGCGCTGCCGTGTCCGGAAAAGCGGATCGCGTTGGCGAACCGCGTATCCTGGGCGCGCACCGTCTTCACCGCGATATCGGCCGAAAGCTGCGTCTTGGGATCGCGATAGTGCAGCACCGTGCCGTTGACCAGCGCGCGGCGGATCAGCGGCAGCTCGAGCGGCTTGCCCTTCTTCTCGCTGAACGTCCAGGTGTTGGTCCGGTGGCCCTTGTCCCACTCGAGATCGACATGCCCGTTCTGCAGATCGAGCCAGTTGATCCGGTCCTTGGCGAAAATCGACGGCAGCGTCGCGATCCGCGCGTCGATGCGGTCGGCCGAGAACAGGTTCGGCTGCCCCGCCCATTTCGGGTTGGCGATCGACAGCCCCTCGGCGCGGAACCTCAACGTGATGGGATCGAAATAGAGCTGGAAATCGCCGCGGATCTTGACCTCGCGGTGCGTCAGCCCGCCGACGATCCGCTCGAACGGATGCTTCAGGAACCGCCCCTTGGTGATATAGAGCACCGCCCAGGCGAGCACGATAAGTCCGATCAGCGTCGTCACCACGGCGATCACGCTGGCGAGCGGCGTGCCGATCGCGCGCGCAGGCCGCGCGTCGGGCGCGGCCGCTTGGTCTCTCGTTACGGGCGCATCGGCATCCGCCATTGCGCGTCAATCCGCGAAAAGCGCGAGTCGTTCCCGTGTGTTGCATTCGCGTCCGCGTTCGGCTATCGGCGCGCCTTCCCGCGAGATGGAATGAAGGGACTGCCCGGCCGGTATGGGCTGCCGTGGCCGTCCGTAATCGTCGCGAAGCACAAGGAGACGAAAATGCCCAAGCTCAAGACCAAGAGCGGTGTGAAGAAGCGCTTCAAGCTCACCGCGACCGGCAAGATCAAGCACGGCGTGGCCGGCAAGCGCCACCGCCTCATCAGCCACAACGCCAAATATATCCGCCAGA
>DASTWI010000041.1:0-85988 GCA_035776635.1 Sphingomonas sp.
CGATGAAGGTCACCCAGAAATGGGTCCGGGCGATCATCGAGCTGTACATATAGCCCGTCATCTTCGGGAACCAATAGTACCAGCCCGCGAAGATCGAGAATGCCGCACCCAGCGACAGCACGTAGTGGAAGTGGGCCACCACGAAATAGGTGTCCTGAAGCGGCCGGTCGAGGCCGGCATTGGCGAGTTGCACGCCGGTGACGCCGCCGATGGTGAACAGGAAGATGAAGCCGATCGCCCACAGCATCGGCGTGCGGAACTCCACCGAGCCGCCCCACATGGTGGCGATCCACGAGAAGATCTTCACGCCCGTCGGCACCGCGATCACCATCGTCGCGAAGACGAAATAGCGCTGCGTGTCGAGCGAGATGCCCGTCGTATACATGTGGTGCGCCCACACGACGAAGCCGACCGCGCCGATCGCCACCATGGCGTAGACCATGCCGAGATAGCCGAAGACGGGCTTGCGCGAGAAGGTCGACACGATGTGGCTGACGATGCCGAAGCCCGGCAGGATCAGGATGTAGACTTCCGGATGGCCGAAGAACCAGAACAGGTGCTGGAAGAGCACCGGATCACCGCCGCCGGCCGGATCGAAGAAGGTCGTGCCGAAATTGCGGTCGGTCAGGAGCATGGTGATGGCGCCCGCCAGGACGGGGAGCGACAGCAGCAGCAGGAAGGCCGTGACCAGCACCGACCAGGCGAAAAGCGGCATCTTGTGCAGCGTCATGCCCGGCGCGCGCATGTTGAAGATGGTGGTGATGAAGTTGATCGCGCCGAGGATCGACGACGCGCCGGCCAAGTGCATCGACAGGATCACCATGTCGACCGCCGGCCCCGGCTGGCCATAGGTCGAGAGCGGGGCGTACATCGTCCAGCCGGTGCCCGCGCCGCCGAAGAAGGGCGAAGCGAGCAGCAGCGAGAAGCTTGGCACCAGCAGCCAGAACGAAATGTTGTTCATCCGCGGGAACGCCATGTCGGGCGCGCCGATCATGATCGGCACGAACCAGTTGCCGAACCCGCCCATCATCGCCGGCATCACGGTGAAGAAGATCATGATCAGGCCGTGCGCGGTGATCATGATGTTCCACAGGTCGCGCGCCTGGTCGATCGTCGGCTGCCCGCCGAATACTGCGGTCGCCCATTCGGGAAGATACTGGATGCCCGGATGCATCAGCTCGACGCGCATGAAGCCGGAAATCGTGCCGCCGATGATCCCCGCGCAGATCGCGAAGATCAGGTAGAGCGTGCCGATGTCCTTGTGGTTGGTCGACATGAACCAGCGCTGGAAGAACGCCGGCTTGTGGTCCGCCTCGTGATGCGCGTCCTCGTGATGCGCTTCGAAGGCGTGGGCGGTGAGCGTGGTGTCGGTCATGAGCTCAGATTTCCGATTTGCTGGAGCCGGGCGCGTTGCTGGTGGCGGGCTGCGCCGTGGTCGGCGGCGTCGCGACGCCGTTCTCGACGGGCGGCGTGTTCGGCGCAGGCGTCGAGGTCGCATCGCCGACATCGGCGCCGGGCTGCGCCGGCGCGGCGGTCGAGGGCGCGCTGGCGTCGCCCGGCATCTTGCCGCCCTTGGCGCGGACCCACGCGGCGAACTCCGCCGGCGGCACCGCCTCGACGACGATCGGCATGAAGCCGTGGTTGGCGCCGCACAGCTCCGAGCATTGGCCGAAATAGAGGCCCGGCTTGTCGATCGTGAAGCTGGTCTCGTTGAGCCGCCCCGGCACCGCGTCGAGTTTGATCCAGAACGCCGGCATCGCCCAGCTGTGGATCACGTCGGCGGCGGTGGTGATCAAGCGGATCGGCACGCCGACCGGCAGCACCACGCGATTGTCGACCGCGAGCAGCTTGGGCCCGTCGGCGTCGGTGCGGAAGCGATCGCCGGGCTGGACCTCGTCCTTTTCCTTGAGAATGTTCGAGGTGATCTGGATGTCGCCCAGATCGGGATATTCGTAGGTCCAATACCATTGGTTGCCGGTCGCCTTCAGCGTGACGGCAGTGTCGGGCGCGGGCTTGAACTGCGCCTGGAGCAGCCCGATCGACGGGATCGCGATGATCACCAGGATCAGCACCGGCGCCAGCGTCCAGAACACCTCGAGCACGGTGTTGTGCGAGGTGCGCGACGGCACCGGGTTGGCGGCGCGGCGATAGCGATAGACGCACCACAGCAGCAGCACCAGCACCAGCACCGAGATCGCGGTGATGATCGGCATCAGCAGCGCATTGTGCATGTGCGCGGCGCGGCGGCCGTTGGGGCTGAACTGCGGCTGCAGCCCGATCTTGCCGTCGACCGGCTGGCCGACACCGGGCGTCACCGCCATCGCCGGGGCGCCGTCCTGCGCCAGCAGCGGATTGGTCGGCTGCGCGGCGGCGGGCGCGGGCGTCGCCGGGTTCGCGACGCTTGCGGCCGCCGCCGGGGCGGCGGTCTGCTGTTGCTGCTGCGCGACCGCCGGGCCTGCGCCGGCCAGCGCCAGGCCGGCCGCGAGGACGATCGTCTTCAACCGAATCATCCGCATCTTCGTCAGTCCATCCCCTCGTTGGAAGCAATCTTTTCGCGATCGCAAGGACGGGAATACGCCCCTTTTCCTTGGCCTATACGCATTGGTCCAGCCCGCCTCAAGCTGCGCGCGCGTTTTTTCCTTCAAGGGCCGCGTTGCGCCGGCGTCCCGGCGTCCCTATTGAGCCGGTGCCCTGACCGGAGGAAAGGCGGACGATGACCCAAGACGAGGTGCTGGCCGAATTTCGCGCGGCGGACGCGCTGCTCTCCGGCCATTTCGTCCTGTCCTCGGGGCTGCATTCGCCGACCTTCCTGCAGAAGATGCTGGTGTTCCAGGACCCGGTCCGCACCGAGCGCCTGTGCCGCGCGCTGGCGCAAGCGATCGCGGCGAGATTCGGCGAGGTCGATATGGTCGTCTCGCCGGCGGTCGGCGGAATCATCCCGGGCTATGAGACCGCGCGCGCGCTCGGCTGCCGCGCGGTGTTCGTCGAGCGCGAGGACGGCGAATTCCGCCTGCGCCGCGGCTTCGAGATTCCCGCCGGCGCGCGTGTCGTCATGGTCGAGGACATCGTCACCACCGGCCTGTCGTCGCGCGAATGCCTTGCGGCGATCCGCGAGCATCCCGGCGAGCTGCTCGGTGCGGCGTGCATCATCGACCGGTCGAACGGCCGCGCCGATGTCGGGGTGCCGCTGGTCTCGCTGTGCCGGCTCGACGTCCCCGCTTATGCGGCCGACGCGCTGCCGCCCGAGCTCGCCGCAATACCTGCGACCAAGCCGGGCAGCCGGGGGCTGAAGAAATGACCGAACGCCTGCGCCTCGGGGTCAATATCGACCATGTGGCGACGGTGCGCAACGCGCGCGGCGGCGCCTATCCCGATCCGGTGCGCGCGGCCTTGCTCGCGGCCGAGGCGGGCGCCGACGGCATCACCGCGCACTTGCGCGAGGACCGCCGCCACATCACCGACGCCGACATCGCGCGGCTGTCGGCCGAGCTTGCGATCCCGCTCAACCTCGAGATGGCGGCGACCGCGGAGATGCTGGAAATCGCGCTCCGCCACCGTCCCCACGCCGCGTGCATCGTCCCCGAGAAGCGGCTGGAGCGCACCACCGAGGGCGGGCTCGACGCCGCCGGGCAGCACAACCACCTCGCGCCGATGGTCGCCGAGCTCGGCCGCGCCGACGTCCGCGTGTCGCTGTTCATCGAGCCCGACCCGCGCCAGATCGAGGCGGCGATCCGCCTCCGCGCTCCGGTCGTCGAGCTCCACACCGGCCGCTACGCCGAGCTCGACGGCGACGCGCGCGCCGAGGAGCTGCGCCGCCTCGCCGACGCCGCCGCGCTGGCCGCCAAGAACGGGATCGAGGTTCATGCCGGCCACGGCCTGACCTATGACAATGTCGCGCCCGTTGCCGCGATCCCGCAGGTGCGCGAACTCAACATCGGCCATTTCCTGATCGGCGAGGCGATCTTCGTCGGCCTCGCCGAAAGCGTCCGCCGGATGCGCGCAGCAATGGACGAGGCGCGGTGACGCCCCTTCTCAATCCTCCCCGCAATGCGGGTGGAACGGCGTGATCATCGGCCTCGGCTCCGACCTGTGCAATATCGAGCGCATTCAGGCGTCGCTCGACCGCTTCGGCGCAAGGTTCGAGGCTCGCGTGTTCACCGAGATCGAGCGTGCCAAGGCCAATCGCCGGCCGTTCACCAAGGCCGGCACGCTCGCCAAGCGCTTCGCCGCCAAGGAGGCGTTCTCCAAGGCGGTCGGGACCGGATTCAGGCGCGGCGTGTTCATGAAGGACATCGGCGTCGTCAACGCTCCCTCGGGCGCGCCGACGCTGGCGCTCGCCGGCGGGGCCCGGGCGAGGCTTGACGCGATGACGCCGGACGGCCACGTCGCGCTGGTGCATCTGACGTTGACCGACGATCATCCCTGGGCGCAGGCCTTCGTCGTCATCGAGGCGGTGCCGCGGAACGAGATCGAGTGAGGAGCAGCTGTTGGACGCCGAGGTGAAGCACGAGGACGGGGCCGAGGCCGCGCCGGCGAAGAAGGCCGGCGTCAACTGGTGGGCCGAGGTAAAGGGCATCCTGTGGCTGGTCCTCGCGGTGTTCCTGTTCCAGAGCTTCATCGCCAAGCCCTTCTACATCCCCTCCGAATCGATGCTGCCCGACCTTCTGGTCGGCGACCGGCTGGTGGTGACCAAATATCCCTACGGCTGGTCGTTCGTCTCGCCGATCTTCCATCCGCTGCCGTTCATCCACGGCCGGTTGTTCGGGCATATGCCCAAGCGCGGCGACGTCGTCATCGTCACTCCGCCGGGCAAGCGCGAGGATTATATCAAGCGCGTGATCGGCCTGCCCGGCGACACGATCGAGCTGAGGCACGGCGTCGTCATCCTCAACGGCACGCCGATCGCGCGCGGGCCGCTTCATTATCGCGACTTGCCGGTCGACGACAATTCGACCTGCGATCCGATCCAATATCCCGGCGCGCGCCAAATGGGTCCCGACGGCCGCATGGTCTGCCACCTGCCGATCATCACCGAGACGCTGCCCGACGGCCGCAGCTACGACACGATCGACCTCGAGCCCGACAGCCTCGGCGACAATTACGGGCCGGTGACCGTGCCGGCGGGCGACGTGTTCCTGATGGGCGACAATCGCGACCGCAGCGCCGACAGCCGCTTCCCGCTGATCGAGGAGGGGCTGGGCGGCCCGGTGCCGTGGGAATATCTCGGCGGCAGGGCGGAGTTCATCACCTTCTCCCTGGACGGCAGCGCGACGTGGAATCCGCTGACCTGGTTCACCGACTTCCGCGGCGGCCGCGTCGGCCTGTCGCTCCACCCCAATCCGGCGAAGAAATGAGCAGCCCCGACGAGCAGCGCCCCGACACGCTCGTCGCGAGTCCCAGCCCGAACGAAATGCGCGACCCGGCGATGCGCCGCGAGCTGAAGCGCGCGAGCGTGTGGATCGGGCTCGTCTGCGCGGTCGGGCTCGTCGTGCTGCTGATCCAGCCGCTGCTGCTGATCTTCGCCGGCCTCGTTTTCGCGACGATGCTCGACGGCGGGGTGCGGCTGCTCGGCCGGGTGCTGCCGATCCGCCGCGGCGCGCGGCTGGCGATCGTCGTCGTGCTGGTGATCGTGTTCCTTTCCGGCGTGTTCTATATGACGGGCGTCCAGCTCGTCGCGCAGTTCACGCAGCTCCAGGCGACGTTGCAGGAACAGGCGGGACGCATCGCCGACTGGGCGGCGAGCCTCGGCATCACCCCCGGCACCGGCGACATCCAGGGGATCGCGCGCCAGGTGCTCGGCTCGGTCGGCAAGCTCACCTCATGGGTCGGCACCGCGATCGGCGTCGTCACCAGCCTGTTCGTGATCGTCGTCATCGGCTTGTTCGTCGCGATGGAGCCGCGCATCTACGATCGCGGGCTGCAATGGATGGTGCCGGTCGCCTACCGCCGCGAATTCGCGATCACGCTGGAGCGGATGGCGACGACGCTGCGCATCCTGCTCGCGGGCCGGCTGACCGGCATGGCGTTCGAGGGCGTGCTGACTTGGCTGATCCTGTCGATCCTCGGCGTGCCGATGGCGCTCCTGCTCGGCATCATCGACGCGATCCTCGCCTTCATCCCCAATATCGGCTCGTTCATCACCGGCCTGCTGATGACCGCGGTCGGGTTCAGCGCCGGGGTCGATACCGGCATCGCCGCGCTGATCGCCTGGTTTGTCATCCAGACCTTCGACGGCTATGTCGTCATCCCGATGGTCGCGCGGCGCACGGTCGACTTGCCGCCCGCACTGACGCTGTCGGCGCAGATCCTGGCGAGCACGCTGTTCGGCGTGATCGGCCTCGCGCTCGCCGACCCGATGACCGCGATGATCAAGGTCGCGCTCGAACGCCGCTCGGAAACCGACAGCGGCGAGATCGAACTCGAAGCGGAGCCGGCGGCATGACCATCGTCCTCTACGATTACTGGCGCTCGTCGGCGAGCTACCGCGTGCGGATCGCGCTCAACCTGAAGGGCGTCGAGTATGAGACGCGCCCGGTGAACCTGCTGGCCGGCGAGCAGCGCGACGCCGCCAACCGCGCGCGCAACCCGCAAGGGTTGGTGCCGACGCTCGAAGCCGACGGCACGGCGCTGGTGCAGAGCCTCGCGATCATCGACTGGCTCGATTCGGCCTTCCCGGAGCCGCGCCTCGTGCCCGCCGACCCGCTGGCGCGCGCGGCCGCGCTGGCGCGCGCGCTGGTCATCGCCTGCGACATCCACCCGCTCGATAATTTGCGCGTGCTGAAGCGGCTCGAATCGCAGTTCGGCGCCGACCAGGCCGCGCGCGACGCCTGGTATCGCCACTGGATCGCCGAGGGGTTCGCCGCGCTCGAGGCGATGGCGGGCGACGGCCCGTTCCTCGGCGGCGCGGCGCCCGACCTTTCGGACGTCTGCCTGGTGCCGCAGCTCTACAACGCGCGCCGCCTCGACGTGCCGCTCGACGGTTTTCCGAAGCTGCTCGCCGCCGATGTCGCGATGGCCGCGCTCGGCCCCGTCGCCGCCGCGCACCCGGACCGCGTCAGGCCCTGAACCGCGCCGCGACCAGCCGGTCGAACAGCTCCAGATAGGCCTCGGCCGCGCCGATCCCCGGTTCGGGCACCGGCGCCGGCCGGGCGCGGCCGGGCGCGAGCCAATGGTCGAGCGCGGCGACCAGCGCGTCGTCCTCGCCGGGCGGAACGATCGAGCCCAGCGCGGCGCTCGAAACGATCTCGCGCACCGCGGGACTCGCGGCGGTCGCGACCACTGGCGTGCCGAGCGCCAGCGCCTCGCGCAGCACGCCGGGCATGCCTTCGAAATCGGAAGTCAGCGCGACCACCCCCGCGCGCGCCAGCGCCGGCCGCGGATCGAGCGCGTGCCCCGGCAGGCTGACGCGCGCGCCCAGGCCCAGCGCCCCGACCTGCGCCTCGAGCGCCCCCCGCGCGCGCCCTTCGCCCAGGATCACCAGCCGCGCCTCGCGATCGGCGATTCGCGCAAATGCGGCGATCAGCCGGTCCCAGCGCTTCTGCGGCTCGAGCCGGCCGACCCCCAGCACGAACCGATGCTCGGGCAGCGCAGGCGGCGCCGGATCGGCCGCGTAGCGCGCGGGCGGGTTGGGGATCACCCCGACTCGCCCGGCGGGCAGCCCGGTCATCGCGCCCGCCTCGGCGGCGAGCGCCGGGCTCAGCGCGACGAGATGGTCGACGAATCGCGGATGCAGCTTCAGCCATGCACGATAGCCCGCCGCGGTCAGCCGGCCCTGGTCGCCGCGGACGAACGTATTCGACGCCTTGGCGACGATCGGCGGGCAGGCGTTCCCCAGCCGCAGCCGGATCCACGCGGCGACGCTGGTATAATGGTTGCCCGGACAGAAGATCGCGTCGGGCGCCAGCGCGCGGACGTGGCGCGGCGCGGCGTAGAGCCGGTGGTAGGCGGGCGCGCCGAGCGGCACCAGCTCCAGTCCCCGCGGCCGCTCGGCGGCAAGCGGCCCGGCATCGCAGCCGAGGAGCAGCGTCACGCGCCGTCCCGCCGCCAGCCAGTCCTCGGCGAGCCGCAACTGCACGCGCTCGACCCCGCCGCCGTCGAGCGTCTGGGCGAACGTCAGGATGTGGCGGGCGGCAGGCGCGGTCATCGTCCGTCCGCGCTTAACCGTTCGCCCCGTCCGACGCCATTGCTCGCGCGGAATCGAATTGCCGCACCGGCTGCCGATGGGATAGGGCCGGGCGTTCCCATCATCCGTTCGCCCTGAGCTTGTCGAAGGGCGTATCCTCTCAACGTCAACGGATCGACCACCGTGCTTCGACAAGCTCAGCACGAACGCAGGAAGGGCGAGCCGATCACCCCTCCCCCCGAACCCGCGCTCCCCGGGCTGGAAGCGGGCCCCCGAAGCCGCTGGCCGGTTCTGCTCGGCGGCGTGCTGACCGCGGCGATGGTGGTCGGCGTCGGACGCGAGCTGCTCGGCTCGGGGCTTGCCGGGCTCGGCCGGATCGCACCGGAAAGCGCGCTGTTCTACCTCGTCTTCGCGCTTTTCTACCTGTCGCCGGCGGCGTTCGACTACGTCATCTTCCGGCGGCTGTGGGGCATCCCGCTCGCCGGCTTCTTCGCGCTGGTCCGCAAGCGGATCGCCAACGACGCGCTGCTCGGCTATTCGGGCGACGCCTATTTCTATGCCTGGGCGCGCGGGCGCACGCGCGTCGCGGCGCCGTTCGGGGCCGTCAAGGATTCGATGATCCTGTCGGCGGTCGCAGGCAACGCGATCACGCTGGCGATGCTCGCCGTCGCGCTGCCGATCGGCTGGAGCCTCATCACCCCGGACCAGGCGCACGACCTCGGCTGGTCGGTGGCGGCGATCGTCGCGATCTCGCTGCCGTGGCTGATCTTCTCCCGGCGCGTCTTCTCGCTGCCGCGGCGCGAGTTGTGGATCGTGTTCGCGATCCATTCGGCGCGGCTGGTGGCCGGGTCGGCGCTGCTCGCGCTGATGTGGCATTTCGCGCTGCCGGCGGTGCCGGTCGGTCTGTGGCTGCTGCTCGCCGCCGCGCGGCTGCTCGTCTCGCGCCTGCCGCTGGTGCCCAACAAGGACTTGCTGTTCGCCAATTTCGCGATCGTGCTGATTGGCGAGGGCGACGCGGTGGCGCGGCTGGTCGCCTTCACCGCCGCGCTGACGCTGGCCGTCCATGTCGTCCTGCTGGCGGCGATGGGGCTTTACGCGCTCGCCGCCCGGGTGCGCGGAAGATAGAGCCGGAACGGCGTGCCGGGGACCGGCACCGCGCGCCACCCCGCTTCTTCGGCGAGCCGCTCGAGCGCGCTGTCGAGCCGCGCGTCGCCGCTGGTCCATTCGCCCTCGCCGCCGACCAGGACCGCGCCGGGCGGGTGCGCGGCGAGCGCGGCGGCGGCGCGGCGCCGGCTCATCAGGCCGAAGCGCGCCTCGTCGCCTGCGGACAGCAGGCGGTCGCTGCGGAAATAGAAGGGGCCGGCGGCAAAGCGCGGGTCGATGCTCCTCCCCGTCGCCGGAACGAATTGCGGCGACAGCGTCGCGACCGGCCCGGCCGCGCCTGCCCGGTCCATTGCGCTGCGGAGCGCCGCCCCGTCGCGGATCGCGGTCAGCAGCGGCAGCCCGCCCGCCAGGCTCGCGGCCGAAGGCGCCAGCCCTGCGGCGGCGAACACCGCGCAGGCGATCCGCATCGCCCGGCCCGGCGGCGCCGCTTGCCAGGCGAGGCCGAGCCGCACGAACAGCGGCGGCAGCATCGGCAGCAGATATTGCCGCCAGGTCGGCGCCGGCAGCAGCGCGGCGACCAGCCCGGCGACGATCAGCAGGTCGAGCAGGCGCGAAACGCGATTCCGCCGCCGCGCGCGCGCGACGACGACCAGCGCGAGCAGAGCCGGCCCGAGCGCGAGGAACTTCACCGTATCGAGCGCGCGCGCCCATAGCGCGAGCTTCCACGCGCGGCCGGCGGCATAATAGTGCTCGGGCGCGACCGTCGGAAAGCGCAGCACGTCGAACGCGAAGGCGCCGGGCGCGGCATGCCACGTCGCGGCGACGAGCAGCGCCGGCGGGATCGCGCCGAGGATCAGCCAGCCCGGACGCATGCGGCGGTCGATCAGCGCCAGCCCTCCGACCGCGATCGCCGGCACGGCATAGGACAGCTTGGCCGCGGTCGCCGCCGACAGCAGCAGCCCGGCGAGCGCGGCGGCGGCGCGCCCGTCCGCGCCGCGCGCTTGCCGCACCAGCAGCCACAATGCGGCCGCGAACAGCAACGCCGGCAGCATGTCGTTGCGCGCCACCGCGGCGCTGAACAGGAACGCGTCGGTGCAGGCGAACAGCGCCGCGCTCGCGAGCGCCCAGCGGCGCTCGCCCCCGCCAGCGCGCGCCGCGGCATAGACGAACGCCGCCGCCGCCGTCCCGAGCAGCGCATTGCCGAGGCGCAGCGCCGGGAAGGCCAGCGCCCCGGCGAGCGAGACGATCGGAGCGAACAGCAGCGGCTGGAGCGGCGTCTGCAGATAGGCGAAATCGCGATAGACCAGCGCGTGCCGCGCCAGCGCCGCGGCGGCGACATACTGGCTCTCGTCATGGTCGAGCGGCCGCGCGAAGGCGAGCAGCACCAGCAGCGCGGCGAGCATCGCCACGCCCAGGGGCGGGGGCATGGCGCGCCGTGCTATCTCGCGGCACCCCCGCGCGTCCCGTCGCGCACCGCCGTGACGAAATAGTCGAGGCTGAGGTCGTCGGAGAGGACGAACCCCCGCGCCGGGGAGAAGCTCAGCCCGCGGCGGTCGATCACCGACAGGCCGGCGGCCTCGACCAGCTTGCTCAGCTCGTCGGGGGCGAGGAACTTGTCCCAGTCGTGCGTGCCGCGCGGGATGCGGCCGGTGCCCTCGCCGACCACGATCATCGCGAGGCGCGACAGCGCGGTGCGGTTGGGGGTCGACAGGATCAGCAGCCCGCCCTCGGCGACGCGGTCGGCGAGCTCGCGGACGAACAGCGCGGGATCGGTGACATGCTCGACCACTTCGAGCGAGGTGACGAGATCGAACCGCCCCGCCTCCAGCGCGGCCAGCTCGCCGGCGCGATAGCGGATCGCAAGGCCCGATTGCGCGGCATGATGGCTGGCGACGGCGGCATTCTCCGGCGCGGCGTCGATCCCCGTCACCGCCGCGCCCAGCCGCGCGAGCGGCTCGGCGAGCAGCCCGGCGCCGCAGCCGACGTCGAGCACGCGCTTGCCGGCGAGCGGGGTGAAGCCCGCCGCGTCGCCCTGCCAGTGGCGATCGACCTGCTCGCGGATATAGCCGAGCCGCGCCGGGTTGAGCCGGTGGAGCATCGCCGACGAGCCCTTCGGGTCCCACCAGTCCTTCGCCAGCGCGCCGAAATGCGCGGCCTCGGCAGGGTCGATCGTGATCGTGTCGGGAGTCATGCGCAGTCCTTCTGCCGTTCGCTCCTTCTGCCGTTCGCTTCGAGCGAAGTCGAGAAGCGTTTGCCGTAAGGCGGAACGGCGACCCGGAGTCTCGCTTGCCTTTGACCGAGTCGGTTTCTATCAGGGCGCCCCGATCCTCGGTAAGGAAATACCAAAAACACGCCATGGCACGCATCGTGATGAAGTTCGGCGGCACCTCGATGGCCGGGATGGAGCGCATCCGCAACGTCGCCCAGCGTGTCAAACGCGAGGTTGCGGCGGGAAACGAGGTCGCGGTGGTCGTCTCGGCGATGGCGGGCGAGACCGACCGGCTGGTCAATTTCTGCCGCGAGGCGAGCTCGCTTTACGACCGCCGCGAATATGACGTGGTGGTCTCGTCGGGCGAGCAGGTGACGAGCGGCCTCCTCGCGATCGCGCTGCAGGCGGTCGGCGTTCCGGCGCGCAGCTGGATGGGCTGGCAGCTGCCGATCCGCACCTCGGACGGCCATGGTTCGGCGCGCATCGCCGAGATCGACACGGTCGCGCTCAACACCGCGCTGGCGAGCGGCGAGGTGGCGGTGATCCCCGGTTTCCAGGGCGTCGCGACCGGCGAGCGGGTGACGACGCTCGGCCGCGGCGGCTCCGATACCAGCGCGGTGGCGATGGCGGCGGCGATGAAGGCCGACCGCTGCGACATCTACACCGATGTCGACGGGGTCTATACCACCGATCCGCGGATCGTGCCGAGGGCGCGCAAGCTGAAGCGCGTCACCTATGAGGAAATGCTCGAGCTCGCCAGCGTCGGCGCCAAGGTGCTGCAGACGCGTTCGGTCGGGCTCGCGATGAAGGAACAGGTCCGCGTTCAGGTGCTCTCGTCGTTCCTCGACGAGGATGGGGGTTCGGAACCCGGCACGATGATCGTGGGCGAGGAGGAAGTGGACGATATGGAACGGCAGCTCATCACCGGCATCGCGCACGACAAGAACGAGGCGAAGATCACGCTGACCGCGGTGCCCGACCAGCCCGGCGCGGTCGCCGCGATCTTCTCGCCGCTTGCCGAGGCGAACATCAACGTCGACATGATCGTGCAGAATGTCGCGCATTCGGGCTCGTCGACCGACGTCACCTTCACCGTGCCGCAGGCCGACCTCGCGCGCTCGATCGAGGTGCTCAACGGCGCCAACGGCACGATCGGCTTCACCGAATTGAAGCACGACACGCGCGTCGCCAAGATCTCGGTGGTCGGCGTCGGGATGCGCAGCCATGCGGGCGTCGCCGCGACGATGTTCACGACGCTGGGCGAGCGCGGCATCAACATCCTCGCGATCACCACCAGCGAGATCAAGGTCAGCGTGCTGATCGAGGAGGATTATACCGAGCTCGCGGTGCGCGTCCTCCACACCGCCTACGGTCTCGATGCGGACGAGGCCGAGGAGGCGGTCGCCTGAAGGCGCTTGCCCGGTAGCGGCCTTTTACGGCCTTCCCGGCGGGGAGGCGATTCCCAACGGGCGAGTTTCCCTATAGAATCGCCGATGATGGGCGGGGTAGGCGACGTGGCGGGGATCAAGCGCGGCTGGCTGGCGCTGCCGCTCGCCGCCCTGCTCGCGGCGTGCGGATCGGGGGTGCATTACCGCCCGGTCAGCGACGCGCCGGTGCGGATCGGCCAGCCCTATACGGTGCGCGGCACCACCTATGTGCCCGCCGCCGACCCGACCTACGACATGCTCGGCTATGCCAGCTGGTACGGCCCCGAATCGGGCTCGCAGACCGCCAATGGCGAGCGTTTCCGCCCCGATTGGGTGACGGGCGCCAACACCACGCTGCCGCTGCCGAGCTATGTCGAGGTGACCGACCTCGACACGGGCAAGCGGATCATCGTCCGCATCAACGATCGCGGGCCGTTCGCGCGCGGCCGGATCATCGACCTCAGCCGCGGCGCGGCCGAGCAGCTGGGCGTTCGCCAGCGCGGCGTCGCGCCGGTGCGCGTGCGCGTCGTCGAGCCGTCGGCCAGGGACCGCGCGCGGCTGCGCGAGGGCAAGCCCGCGCGGCCGCTGCCCGACGAACGGCCGGCGGTCCTCGCCAACCTGCGCGAGCAGCTCGCCGTCGGGTTGCAGAACCAGCGCGTGCTTGCGGACAGGCGCGACTTGACGCTAACGCCCGCGCGATGACCCACACCACTTCCGGAACCGATCGGCTGCAGCGCCGCATGGCGCGCGGCGCCGCCTTCCTCGGCAGCGAGGTCGCCGTGATGGGCGGCGCGATGTCGTGGGTCAGCGAACGCCACCTCGTCGCCGCCATCTCCAACGCCGGCGGCTTCGGCGTCATCGCCTGCGGGGCGATGAGCCCCGAGCTGCTCGATGCCGAGATCGCCGGGACCAGGGCGCTGACCGACAGGCCGTTCGGCGTCAACCTGATCACCATGCATCCGCAGCTGTTCGACCTGATCGCGGTCTGCGCGAAGCACGGCGTCGGCCATGTCGTGCTGGCGGGCGGCCTGCCGCCGGCGGGCTCGCTCGACGCGATCAAAGGGAACGGCGCCAGGCTGATCTGCTTCGCCCCTGCGCTCGCGCTGGCGAAGAAGCTGATCCGCTCGGGCGTCGATGCGCTGGTCGTCGAGGGGATGGAGGCGGGCGGGCATATCGGTCCGGTCGCGACCAGCGTCCTCGCGCAAGAGATCCTGCCCGAGGTCGCGGGAGAGGTCCCCGTGTTCGTCGCCGGCGGGATCGGCCGCGGCGAGGCGATCGCCGGCTATCTCGACATGGGCGCGGCCGGCGTCCAGCTCGGCACGCGCTTCGTCTGCGCGACCGAATCGATCGCGCACCCCAATTTCAAGAAGGCGTTCGTCCGCGCCTCGGCGCGCGAGGCGGTGGCGAGCGTCCAGATCGATCCGCGCTTGCCGGTAATCCCGGTGCGCGCGCTCAAGAACGCCGGCGCCGACCTGTTCACCGCCAAGCAGCGCGAGGTCGCGCAGGCCCTCGACGAAGGCCGCATCGCGATGGCCGAAGCGCAGCTCCAGATCGAGCATTACTGGGCCGGGGCGCTGCGCCGCGCGGTGATCGACGGCGATGTCGAGCACGGCAGCCTGATGGCCGGCCAGTCGGTCGGCATGGTCACGAAGGAGGAGCCGGTTGCGGAGATCCTCGCCACGCTGATGGCCGAAGCCGCGCACGCGCTCGAGAAGCGCGCCGCCTGAGCCACGGCGCCGCGCGAGGTTGATCGAGGCGCCGCCCATGCTATCCGGATAGGCGCGAGGCCACGTCCTCCCCCGCTTGGGTTGAAGTCCGGGACGGCCCGGCATCGAAATGGTGGGAGAACGTCCATGGCCTGGGCCGTGCTGATCGTTGCCGGAATGCTCGAGGTCGTCTGGGCGTTCGCGATGAAGCAATCCGAAGGCTTCACTCGGCTCGGCCCGTCCGCGGTGACCGTCGGGGCGATGCTGGCGAGCTTCGGGCTGTTGTCCTGGTCGATGCGGATGCTGCCGCTCGGCACCGCCTATACGGTGTGGACCGGGATCGGAGCGGTCGGCGCGTTCGTCGCGGGCATCGTTTTCCTCGGCGAGGCGGCAAGCGCGCTGCGGCTCGTCGCGGCGGTGCTGATCGTCGGAGGGCTGGTCCTGATGAAGCTCGCCAGTCCGGCGTGAATCACGCCGCCGCGCGCAGCTCCAGCCGGTCCCAGATCTCGGTCAGCGCCGTCACCAGCTCGCGCATCATCGCCTCGTCATGCGTCGGCCCCGGCGTGAAGCGCAGCCGCTCGGTCCCGCGCGGCACCGTCGGATAGTTGATCGGCTGCACGTACACGCCATATTCGCTGAGCAGGATGTCGCTGATCCGCTTGGCCTTGACCGGATCGCCGACCATCAGCGGCACGATGTGCGTGGTCGATCCCATCACCGGCAGCCCGGCCTCGCGCATCATCGCCTTCAGCCGCCCGGCGGCGGCCTGCTGCCCCTCGCGCTCGGCCGGCGAGGCCTTCAGATGCCGCACGCTCGCCAGCGCGCCCGCGACCAGCACCGGCGACAGGCTGGTGGTGAAGATGAACCCCGGCGCGTATGACCGGATCACGTCGATCACCGTCATGTCGGCGGCGATATAGCCGCCCATTACCCCGAACGCCTTGCCCAGCGTCCCCTCGATCACGGTGATGCGGTGCGCCTGGCCGTCACGCTCCGACACCCCGCCGCCGCGCGGGCCGTACATGCCCACCGCATGGACCTCGTCGAGATAGGTCAGCGCATTGTATTTGTCGGCAAGATCGCAGATCGCCGCGATCGGCGCGATGTCGGCGTCCATCGAATAGACGCTCTCGAACGCGATCAGCTTGGGCGCGGCCGGGTCCTCGGCGGCGAGCAGCTCTTCCAGATGTGCGACGTCGTTGTGGCGGAAGATTCGCTTCTCGCACCCGGCATGGCGGATGCCGGCGATCATCGAGGCATGGTTCATCTCGTCCGAAAAGACGATCATGCCGGGAAACAGCTTGGCGAGGGTGGAGAGCGTCGCCTCGTTCGAGACGTAGCCGCTGGTGAACAGCAGCGCCGCTTCCTTGCTGTGGAGGTCGGCGAGCTCCTCCTCCAGGTCGATATGGTAATGCGTGTTGCCGCCGATGTTGCGCGTGCCGCCGGAGCCCGCGCCGACGTCGTGCAGCGCTTCCTCCATCGCCGCGATCACCTTGGGGTGCTGGCCCATCGACAGATAGTCGTTGGAGCACCACACGGTGATCGGCTGCGGCCCGTTGTGCCCGGCGAAGCAGCGCGCGTTGGGAAACGCGCCCTTGTTGCGCAGGATGTCGATGAAGACGCGGTATCGGCCTTCGGCGTGGAGCCGGTCGATCGCCTGGGTGAAGACGCGGGAATAATCGACTCCGCGCGCCGTCGTGCCGTCGCTGTCCATGGCTGCGCTCTCTACGCGTTCGGAGCGCGAAATTCCAGCGCTTTTCCCGCGAATTTCCGCGGTGTTTTGCAGGTGCCGCCGGACCCGATTCAGCTCAGCTGAAGCAAATACTCCCGCTTGCTCCAGATCAAGACTCCCCCTTGGGCGGATGATATAGTGAATCATCGCCGAGTCCCCGCAAGGTGAGTCGCGGCGAAAAAGGGTGTTCCATTTGGCGAGGAAGGAGCACGTTATGGCCGATATCATGGGGCCGCCGGGCAATCAGGAATATTTTACGCGGCGCGAGTCGCAGGAACGCAATCTCGCCGCGCTCGCGGTCGACCGCGCGGTGCGCTGCGCCCATTTGCGCATGGCCGACCATTACGCCGCGCTGGTCCGCGAGCAGGAACGCGTGATGATCACCGTCCGGACGGTGGCGGCGTAGGCGGACCGGGCGCCGTCCTTCCGGGTCAGGGCGAGTCGGGGCACTGCGCCGGATCGTCCTGTCCCAAATCCTGCGTTGCGAGGGGCAGTTCGATCGTCCGCATGATGCGGTCGGTTTCGACCAGGACCTTCACGACCTTCTGATAGTGGCCGATGTCGCCCCAGCTCAGCGCGCGGCCGCGCCGGTCCTTCAGCCATTTCTGCGCGGGCTGATAACCGCCGACAGGGAAGGTCCAGGCGATTTCGGGCACACCGGCGAAATATTGGTCGGCATTGATATGCACCCGCCCCGTTCGCCCTGAGCGGGTTGAAGGACCGCCCTGTTCCGTGTCCGCCTCGAACGTCGGAAAGCCGCTCGCCACCACGTCGTCACCTTCGCCGACATAGGGATAAGGCGTCTCGCCGACCGCCGCTGGTTCCATCAGGTGCAGGCGGCGGAGCTGTTCGCCCTTTTCGCTGACATGGCGGAAGACTTGCGGAGACGGCGGACAGGGAATGCGCGGAAAGTCGATCTTGAGGAATTCGGCGAAGGTCTCGCGATATGCGGGCGAATGGAGCACGCCATAGACATAATCGAAAACCTTGACCTCGCTCGGCCGCGCCTCGCCGGCGGCGGCCCGGAAGTCGTCATCCGGCCCCGCCTGATCCGCGGGATCGATCCCGGCGGCCTTGCAGATGGCGGCGTAGAGCTTGGGGTCGAGATTCAGGACGCGGTGCTTCGGTGCGAACGCGTCGCGCTGTTGCGTCGCTTGATCGGGGTAGAGATAGAGCGGCAGATTCATTGCGTTACTGGCAGTGGTGCCGGACAGAAAAATAGCCTCGCTGATCGCCCTCGTCACAAAGACGTGCGCGAACACTGCGTCCTTATGGGCTTTGCTGACGAGCAGGCCGAGGTTTGGACCTTCAAGGTAGTTCCGCATCACCTCATTGCGGGGATAGCAATGTATCCCTCTGGAATGACCGGTGTAATAGGTCCAATGTGTCTCGAAAGGCCGATAGGAGATGCGCTGCAGGTGATCTTCGCTGATTGGACAGAGGTCGGCTTGCGCCCATTCGACCTTCCAGTCCCGGACATCCTTCCCGAGCCGGAATTGTGTTCTGACCGCTTCGGGCTCACCGGCCAGAAAGGCCGTGAGTCGGTTCCATAGGGCCTGCCGCTCCGCATCGATCGTCAACGAATCTCGGGCTGTCACTATTCCGTTCGAAGAGACCGGCATCAGCTGCGCAATGGAGAAGCCCCGGTTGTAGGTTCCTTCCAACCCATAATCGCGCGCGACGAAGGGGAATTGCGGCCCTTTATGCGGCAGCGGCGCAGGGGACAGGTTTGCCGGCGTTCCCGCCCAGAGCGCCTCGTTCTTGGCGGCGCGGCTGCCCCAGAGGTCGCCGTGATGAATTTCCGCGAGCTCGGCCTGCCGAGCCACTGCCGAGCCACTGCCGAGCCACTGCCGAGCCACTGCCGAGCCTAATAGCTATAACAATAGCAACACCTTGTTGAATGTCAAAGACATTCTTGTCAGTAGAGCCGTCCGGGCTCACTTCTTTTTTCTTCGCATTCCCGTGCAGATCGAGCACCCAAATCTTGTCGAACGTCTTGAGCAGGTGCCACCGCATCCCGCGGAAGGTCGGGTTGTCGAGATAGCCGTGATTGGTGATGAACCCCAGCACGCCGCCTGACGGGTTCTTCGCGATCACATCCTCCGCCATGCGGATGAACTTGACGTAATCGTCGTTGATCCACTTCGGGTTGCGTTCCTTCAGCTTCTCCTTTCCGCCCGGCTCCTTCTTGTAGGCCTCCATCAATTTCATGATGTGGTCGCCCTTGTTGGCGCTCTCCCCCGAATAGGGCGGGTTGCCGATCACGCACATGATCGGCGTCTGCCGCTTGACCTCGCTCGCGCCGCGCGCTTCCTCGGCGAGCGGCGCGAAGAACAGCTCGCGCACGTCGCGCTCGGCGGGCTCGAGAGCATTGGTCAGCCACACCGACAGGCGCGGCGGACTGGCGCTCGGTTTATAGCCGGTCTGGTCCAGCATCATGTCGAGCTTCATGTGGCACATGGCGTAGCTCGCCATCAGCAGCTCGAACCCGTGCAGCCGCGGCAGCAGGTCCTGCTCGACATAGCCGGACCATTTGCCCGGCGCGCGCGCTTTCACCCGGTCGCTGATGATCTGCACCGCCTTGGCAAGAAAGGTGCCGGTGCCGGTCGCCGGATCGAGAATCTGGACCTTGTGGACTTCCTTCTTCACCGTGCGCGGCTTGCCCGTCCTGGGATCGTCCTGCCCGGTGTCCCAATCGACCGTCACCTTGCTTGTATCGGCGAGCCCATCCGCCAGGCCGAATTCGGTCTTCAGCGCCTCGTCCACCGCGCGGACGATGAAATCGACCACCGGCTCGGGCGTGTACCACACGCCGCGGCTCTTGCGCTTGGCAGGGTTGTAGGCGGCGAGGAAGTCCTCATAGAAATGGACGAAGGGGTCGTTGCGCGCGTCGAACTTGCCGAAATCGCGGAACAGCGAATGCGGGTCGCTGGCGCGCATCACCTGCACCAGATCATCGACGATATATTCAAGGCGCTTGGGCAGTTTCGGGGCCGGCGATATATTCGAACAATCCCTTCAGGAACGGGTTCGAGGCCGGCAGATCCTCCATCGCTTCCTGCCGGCTGAAGGTGTTGAGATCGGTGTCGTGGAAGCGCGCGGCGAACATGCCGTAGGTGATCGTCTCGGCGTAGATGTCGGCGAACTCGTCGGGCGTCAGCTGCGGCAGCAGGTTGGCCTTGAAGCTCTTGTATTGACCGCCCAGGCCCGAATGGAACGCCGGATCGTCGCCCAGTGCGATGCCGATCTCGTCCTTGATGATCGCCGCCTTGGCCGCCATGATTTCGGCAAGCTTCGCCGCCGAGCGGATGCTGATCGGCTTTTGCTCGGCAAACAGCTTCAGCTGCCGCTCCAGCTCGTCGAAGCGATCGGGATTGGGCTGCAGGCCCATCAGGAAATCGGCGATCGAGACGAAGTGGACGCTCTGCCCTTCGCGAATGAACTCGAAATCGACGCCGTTGGTGTAGATCAGGTTGGGATAGGCTTTCTCGTACCGCTTGCGCTGCTCGATCGAATAGCCCTTGAGGCGGATGACGTCCTTGTCGATATCCTTCGCTTCGGCCCAGCCGACCGGCACGCCATCGCGCTCGAACAGGAAATCGGGCATACCCGCTTCGGACTTCTTCGGTTCGTTGACGACCGTCAGCGCGGGATCGACGCTCTTGAACAGCGCGTGGAGCGCGGGGCGGTAGCTGTGCTCGGTCGCGTGGCCGCTTTCATATTGCGCGCGAACCTGGTCGAGATACTCCGAAATCTGCATGGCGCCCCCTTCGACATTGCTACGCTAGCCGCGCAAGCCGCTCGCCGCAAAGCTCATTCCGGCATTGGCAGGCCGGAGCGATGCCGCTACATTCGAAGGCGAGGTGCGTTCATCGAGGCGCCGGGCCGATAACCCGGAACGTGTGCGGGCGTTTGGCGCGACGGGCGTGCCTCACAGGGGAACACCGGTAGCGAAGCCCGCACCGCGCTCCTATCTCCCCCCTAGCCTCCCGTCCAGAACAAAGCTAGAACTCGCTTCATGGCCCTCACCACCATTTCCGTCCGCGGCGCGCGCGAGCACAATCTCAAGGGCGTCGATATCGATATCCCGCGCGACACGCTGACGGTCATCACCGGCCTCTCCGGCTCGGGCAAGTCGAGCCTCGCCTTCGACACCATCTATGCCGAGGGCCAGCGCCGCTATGTCGAGTCGCTGTCGGCCTATGCCCGCCAGTTCCTCGAGATGATGCAGAAGCCCGATGTCGATCATATCGAGGGCCTCTCGCCTGCCATCTCGATCGAGCAGAAGACCACCAGCCGCAACCCGCGCTCGACGGTCGCGACGGTCACCGAAATCTACGATTACATGCGCCTCCTCTGGGCGCGCGTCGGCATCCCCTATTCGCCCGCGACCGGCCTGCCGATCAGCGCGCAGACCGTCAGCCAGATGGTCGACCGCGTGATGGCGTTGCCCGAGGGCACGCGGCTCTACCTGCTGGCGCCGGTGGTCCGCGGCCGCAAGGGCGAATACCGCAAGGAGCTTGCCGAGTGGCAGAAGGCCGGCTTCACTCGCGTCCGCATCGACGGCGAACTCTACGAGATCGACGAGGCGCCTGCGCTCGACAAGAAATACAAGCACGACATCGAAGTGGTGGTCGATCGCCTGGTGGTCGGCCCCGACCTCGCCACGCGCCTCGCCGACAGCTTCGAAACCGCGCTCAAGCTCGCCGACGGGCTGGCCTATGTCGATTTGGTCGATACGACGGTTGCGGCAGCGATGGCTCCCCTCCCTGCAAGGGAGGGGCCGGGGGTGGGTGGCGAGCGCAGCGAGCCCTCGCCGGCCGACCCACCCCTAACCCCTCCCTTGTCCAGGGAGGGGAATCTCAAGGGAGCAGGCATCCCCGACAACCGCATCGTCTTCTCCGAACGCTTCGCCTGCCCCGTCTCGGGCTTCACCATCGCCGAGATCGAGCCGCGCCTGTTCAGCTTCAACGCCCCGCAAGGCGCGTGCCCGGCATGCGACGGCCTCGGCGAGAAGATGCTGTTCGACGAGGATCTCGTCGTCCCCAACCACGACCTTTCGATCAAGAAGGGCGCCGTCGTCCCCTGGGCCAAATCCAACCCGCCCAGCCCCTATTACATGCAGGTCCTCGGCTCCCTCGCCCGCGAGTTCGACTTCTCGCTCGAAACCCCGTGGAAGGACCTCCCCGAGGAGGTCCGCCAGATCATCCTCCACGGCACCCACGGCAAGCCCGTCACGCTCCGCTTCGTCGACGGCCGCAAGTCCTACGAGGTCCGCAAGCCCTTCGAGGGCGTGATCGGCAACCTCAACCGCCGCCTGCTCCAGACCGAATCCGCCTGGATGCGCGAGGAGCTCTCCAAATACCAGGCCGCCCAGCCGTGCGAGACCTGCCACGGCGCCCGCCTCAAGCCCGAGGCGCTGGCGGTCAAGGTGGCGATGCGCGACATCTCCAGCGTCACCCGCCTCTCGGTGGTCGACGCGCTCGCCTTCTTCGCCCACCTCCCCGCCGACCTCTCGCCCCAGCAGAACGAGATCGCCCGCGCCATCCTCAAGGAGATCGACGAGCGCCTCGGCTTCCTCAACAACGTCGGGCTCGACTATCTCAACCTCGACCGCACCTCCGGCACCCTCTCCGGCGGCGAGAGCCAGCGCATCCGCCTCGCCAGCCAGATCGGCAGCGGCCTGTCGGGCGTGCTCTACGTCCTCGACGAGCCCTCGATCGGCCTCCACCAACGCGACAACGACATGCTGCTCGCGACCCTCAAGCGCCTGCGCGATCTCGGCAACACCGTGCTGGTCGTCGAGCATGACGAGGACGCGATCCGCACCGCCGACTACGTCATCGACATGGGCCCCGGCGCCGGCGTCCACGGCGGCGAGGTTGTCGCCCACGGCACGCTCGATCAGCTCCTCGCGAGCAAGACCAGCATCACCGCCGATTACCTCAACGGCACCCGCGAAGTCCCCGTGCCCGCCAAGCGCCGCAAGGGCAGCGGCAAGCACCTGACCGTCCACAACGCCACCGCCAACAACCTGCGCAACGTCACCGCGAAGATCCCGCTCGGCACCTTCACCTGCATCACCGGCGTCTCGGGCTCGGGCAAGTCGAGCCTCACCATCGACACACTCTACGCCGCCGCCGCGCGCGCCCTGAACGGCGCCCGCATCCTCGCCGGCCGCCACGAGAAGATCACCGGCCTCCAGCATCTCGATAAGGTCATCGACATCGATCAGTCGCCGATCGGCCGCACCCCGCGCTCCAACCCGGCGACCTATACCGGCGCCTTCACGCAGATCCGCGACTGGTTCGCCGGCCTCCCCGAGGCGCAGGCGCGCGGCTACAAGCCCGGCCGCTTCTCGTTCAACGTCAAGGGCGGCCGCTGCGAGGCGTGCCAGGGCGACGGCGTGCTCAAGATCGAGATGCACTTCCTGCCCGACGTCTACGTCACCTGCGACGTCTGCCACGGCGCGCGCTACAATCGCGAGACGCTGGAGGTGAAGTTCAAGGGCAAGTCGATCGCCGACGTGCTCGACATGACGGTCGAGGACGCCGCCGAGTTCTTCAAGGCCGTGCCGCCCATCCGCGACAAGATGGCGATGCTGGCGGAGGTCGGCCTCGGCTACGTCAAGGTCGGCCAGCAGGCGACGACGCTCTCGGGCGGCGAGGCGCAGCGCGTCAAGCTCGCCAAGGAGCTGAGCCGCAGAGCCACCGGCAACACGCTGTATATTTTGGACGAACCCACCACGGGCCTGCATTTCGAGGACGTCCGCAAGCTCCTCGAAGTGCTCCACGCGCTGGTCGAGCAGGGCAATACGGTGGTGGTGATCGAGCACAACCTCGATGTGATCAAGACCGCCGACTGGATCATCGACCTCGGGCCGGAGGGCGGCGTCAAGGGCGGGGAGATCGTCGCGGAGGGCGTGCCGGAGGACGTGGCGAGGGAGCCGCGGAGCTTTACGGGGCGGTATTTGGCGCCGTTGTTGGGGATGGGGGACAAGAACGCAGGGGGTGCAGATGCCGAGGGGGAGCGGGTTGCGGCGGAGTAAGTGCCGATAAAAAGGGGGGAGAATTGGAAATTGAGTTTGAGGACACCGAACCTTGCTGTTGTGGAAGCGGCATTGCGTATTTTGAGTGCTGCAAGAGCGAGCGCGTCAAATGCCTGAAGGACGCTAACGGCCGTTCCAGTCGTTTTCTGATCGCGAATGAGAAAACTCGGGAACTCATGAGCCAAATAGAAGAAGACTTCCGGGAGTCTTTCGGAAGAAAGTACGGACCAAGAGATCTGCTCTTCACAGGTGGGTGGCTCTACTCGAAATCAGAAAGCAGAAGAGAATTTGAAAAGACCGCAAAGTCTGCCGGTATTCCTGGTCATTTATTATATGCTTATCGCCAGACCGATGGCCTTATGCTAACTGAAGAAAATTACGAGCTTGCAACTCCCGATGATCGAGCCGCTTGGGAGATGGCCGTCACCGAGTATCTGGAAGCCAAAGAATTTGGCATTGATCTCAATGAGCCTCAAACCGGTTCGGACGTGGCGATTAAGAATCTTCCTTCTTTCTTGAGTAACTTGGCAATTCACCTTGGTAGCTATTGCCACAGAGCGCCAATAGTATCCCGAAGAAACCAAGCACTATTCTTCCAGTTTTTATTACTTTCTCAATGTCATAGCGCACTCAAGATTATAATGGATCGGTTTGAGGACGCCGGTGACAATGAAATTTTTGCTCTATTGCGACGTATATATGAATGCTCCATTCTTATTGGCAGCCTCACGGCTGATCCGTCTTATAGTGCCTCGCTATTGGCCCATGCGCTAGCTGGGACAGAGCATTATCCTTATCGTCAGAAGAAGAATGGTGATATTGATTACGGAAAAATCGTTGAGGTAAAATCTGGAGACTTGTTTGACTCTAGAGTATCTTTTTCCCAAAGAGCAAAATCTATTTCATTTGATGATTACGCTCTTTTTGAAATAGTTTATCCTGATTTGAGCAGCGGCGTTCACTTCGACAGCGGCGTCGCGCTCCGTGCTTTTATGACTAACGGGCAATATTTGAATCTTGATCAGATGTCGCTAACTGGTCAATTTATCAGAATTCTGATCGTTTCCGACTATCTCTTGACGAAATTTCTGTGCATTCCTGAATTGACGAATATCTTAGAAAGAGACGCAAATTTCATAAAACAGAAGCTGAGAAGATATTTATATTCTAGTTATTCTTTTTTCGACGATGATGATTTGGAAGTCGATGCAAATGCGTCATTGTTCATGTTTGCGTTCATGAACGACTATAGGATTAACAATGACAATGAGTGAGATGGCAGTTTAGTTTATTTCCCACGCGGGGTAACGCGGGGCAACGACCGTCCATACAAATCTCGCACCCTGCGCAGCAAATTACCCGGCACTTTGCCAGTAGGGAGAGATGTTGCCGATCCGCCCTACTGGTCGCAGGTCCGGCCCCGGCCAGATGAAGCTGTTGACCTCGCTCGCAACGATCCAACATCGCGCGTCGCCCAACCCGAGATGCGCCAGCACCTTTGCAGGCACTTCCACTACCGCATCGCGGGCGCGCGGCGGCTACGTTGTTACCGGCGCGACGACCACCCGCGTGTGACCTCTACGTCAGTCACCGACAGCACAACGACGACCGGCCGCTCCTTGCTCCCCTCGTCGCGCCCCTGATCCGCTTCGCGCGCCCAGAGATAGACGTAGGACAGAACGTCAGTCGCCTGCGGGATCGCCCATGAGGTGGTTGAGCCGCTCGGCCTCTTCGAGGATGGGGGCATTGAGGATGGCGTCGAGCGTTTCGTCATCAAGGTCCTCGGTGCGGATCACCTGCCGGTCCCGACGCTTCAGCCGCTCATATTCCTTCAGCGACAGCATCACCACGCGCGTCGTGCCGTGCCGCTGGATTCCCACCGGCCGCTGCATCGCCTCGTCGGTGTAGAAGCCGAAACGGTTGGCGACATCCTTCGCCGAAACCTCCAGCAGAGGTTGGGCAGTTGTCATAAGTCCTAGTCCTATGATCGTCTCGATCAACGAGCCAAACTACAAGGCCCTGCTTGCATAGCGCCTATTATCGCTACTTTCAAGCGAATGCCTATTCTGTGATGGCCGTCACGGGAGTAAATCCGTGACGTCAGACGGGTTGGCTGCGCCACCCGCTGGCCGGCCCCGCCCGGCGCGGACGCGCCGGCCTTAAATTTGCTTCGCAAATTTTTTGGTGCGCGGGGCTTTCCTACAAGCCCCGTTCGTGCATATAGAGATGGTCCTGTTTTGTTCTCATGGGGAGGGAACGTCATGGACACCATCTCACACACCACCACCGCCCTGCCGGCGCTCGCCGATCGCGCGCAGCGGTATGACGGCTGGACGCCCGATCGGCAGCGCGCGTTTCTGGAGGCGATTGCCGAAGGCCACACCGTCGGCTCGGCCTGCCGCCTGGTCGGCATGGCGCAATCCTCGGCTTATGCGCTGCGCCGGCGGGCGGCAGGCGCGGCGTTCGCGCTCGGCTGGCGCGCCGCCAATCTGCTCGCGCGCGAGAAGATCGCCGATACGCTGCTCGCCCGCGCGATCGACGGGCAGGTCGAGACCGTCACCCGGCCCGACGGCGAGACCGTCACGCGCCACCGCTACGACAACCGCCTCGCCTCGACGATGCTCGCCCGCCTCGATCGCTTTGCCGACAAGGAAGCCGGCGAGGCGACGCATCAGGCCGCGCGGCTGGTCGCCGCCGAGTTCGACGGCTTCCTCGACCTGATCGACCGCGACGAGGGGCCGGCGCGCACCGGAATGTTCCTCGCCGCGCGCATCGCCGGCGACGAGGTCGATCCCGATCTCGGCGCCGTCCTGTCGCTCGCCCGCGCCGACCGCTGGCTGCGCACCGGGCGCGGCACCGCGGGCGAGATAGACGTGCGCGACCTCGATCCCGACGCCCGCGCCGCCTGGACCGCCGAGCAATGGGCGCGCGCCGAGGCCGCCGGCCTGGTCGCCTTCGCGAGCCCCGCCGAACCGCTGCGACACTCTCCACTTTCTCCACTTCACCCCGAGCCCAAGGCCGCGGCGGACGAGGATCAGCCGGTCTGGTGGGACGATATCGGGCAGCGCTGGCGCACCCGCTTCCCGCCGCCCGACGATTTCTTCGGCGACGAGGACGGCGACTATGGCGACGACGGCTACGAGCGCGACCTGTCCGACACCGAACGCTATCTGCTCGACGCCGAGGAGCGCGCGGTGCGCGAGGCGATGCGCACCGTCCAGGAGGCCGAGCGCGACCGCTGGTTCGCCGAGCTCGCCACCGCGCTGGTCGAGGCCGAACGCGCCGCGCGGGCCGAGGCCGGGGCGGATGCCGAGGCTGAAGCCGAGGCCGATCTCGATCTCGACTCGGACCCGACCGCCGATCACTCCGCGCCCAGTGCTCCTGCGAAAGCAGGAGCCCAGGAGTCCGGACGCACCGTCCGCCGCGAACCCGTCGACGCCGCCCTACTGCCCGAACACCCCGCGCCGGTAGAGCAGGGTGATGGCGACTCGCCGGTTGCGCGGGTCGGCGGGGTTGTCGGCGATCATCGGTTCGCGGTCGGCGACGCCTTCGATTCGGTCGAACCGGTCCTCGGGGATGCCGCCGGCGGCGAGCCGCTGCCGGGTCGCCTCGGCGCGGCCGGACGAGAGCATCCAGTTGTTCATTGTCCTGGGGTCGCCATAGGCCAGGCTGTCGGTATGCCCGCGGATCATGATCGGGTTGGACGATGACTTGATCGATTCGGCGATCAGGCCCAGCAATTTGTTCGCCGCCGGCTCCAGCTGAGTCGTGCCCAGCGCGAACATCGAATAATCGGCATCGTCGAGCAGGTCGATCCTCAGGCCGTCGCGGGTGCGCACGAAATGGACGTGCTTGGCGAGGCCCTTCAGCTTGGGATTGTCGGCGATCTCCGTCTCGATCCGCCGGTGCATCCGCTCGAAGTTGCGGGCGTCCTCCTTCGCCAGCTCGGCCCGGCTCTTCAGCGTGCCCTTCTGGCCGCTGCCGACCTGGGTGCCGCCCGAGGCGTCGACCGGGATCGTCATCGACCGCGTGCCGGTCTGCTGCGCCTTGTGCGGATAATGGTCCCTGTCGGTCAGCGAGGCGCCGCCGAACAGGCCGTTCGACCCCGCGCTGTTCTCGCGCATCGTGACCAGCGTCGGCGCGAAATAGTCGGCGAGCGACTTGCGCTGCTTCTCGTTAGTCGCGCCGAGCAGCCAGAGGAGGAGGAAGAACGCCATCATCGCCGTCACGAAGTCGGCATAGGCGACCTTCCACGCGCCGCCGTGATGGCCGCCGTGGTCATCCGCGAAGATCTTCTTGACGATGATCTTGGGCGGCTGGTTCGATCCGTGGGGAGCGCGCGCGGGCATCAGTCGGTCCCTTCGGGACGGCCGCTGGAACAGCAAACGCCGAATCGGGCGCACCTTTTTCCCGTTCGTGCTGAGCCTGTCGAAGCACGTTTCCGGAAAGCGCCCTTCGACAAGGCTCTCCTGAGCGAAGTCGAAGGGCTCAAGGCGAACGGTTCAGATTCAGGGCTCGATGCTCCAAACGACACGCAACTCACCTCAACGCCCCCTGAGGCCGTCGAACACTTCGGCGAAGGCGGGCTGGTTGGCGTGCGCGATGCCCGATCGGGCCGCTTCGATCACCAGCGGCTGCGGATGGCCGTGGAGCGAGGCGATGATGATCTGCTTGACGGTGTGATAGATCGCCGCGTCGGCGTCGATCACTTGCTTCAGCCGGTTGGCGAGCGGCCCGACCAGCCCGTAGGCGAGCAGCACGCCCATGAAGGTGCCGACCAGCGCCGACCCGATCATCGCCCCCAGGATCGCCGGGGGCTTGTCGATCGCGCCCATCGTCTTGACCACGCCCAGCACCGCCGCGACGATGCCGAGCGCGGGCAAGGCGTCCGACAGCGACTGCAGCGCGGTCTGCGGCCCCTGCACTTCGTGGTGGTGGGTCTTGATCGCATTGTCCATCACGTCCTCGACCGCATGGACGTCGAGCGTGCCCGACGAGACGACGACGAGGCGAAGCGTGTCGGAGATCAGGTTGATCAGCGTATGGTCGGCGAGCAGCCGCGGATATTCGGCGAAGATCGCCGAGGACTTGGGCTCCTCGACATGCGGTTCCAGCGCGATCGGCCCGTCCATCCGCAGCATCTTCATCAGCTTGGAAACGAGGAAGATCGTGTCGAGATAGTCCTGCTTCTTGTATTTCGGCCCCTTCAGCACCTTCATGACGCCGCCGCCCAGGGCCTTCAGCTCCTTGGTCGAATTGCCGATGATCAGCGAGCCGACGCCGGCGCCGCCGATGATCAGCATCTCGTGCGGAATCGCTTCCATCACCGGGCCGAGCGCGCCGCCGGTGAACACGAACCCGCCGAACACCATCACAATCAGGACGACCAGGCCGATTGCCGGAAACATTGGACTGAACTTCCCCCTGTGATCTTGCGAACGGTCGGCCGTATTTCAGGTAACGACCGGATGGGGCGAGGATTCACTCATTTTTCTCGCCATCCGGTTAACCACCCAAGGTCATTTCAGATAATCGAACAGCGACAGCGAGGTCAGCTTGGTGAAGCTCGCCTGCGTCGCCTGCAGGATCGTCATGGTCTTTTGCAGGTCGGTGATCGCTTGGGTGACGTCGGTATCCTCGAGCGAGGATCGCTGCGTCTCGCGCGTCACCGCCATGTCGGTCATCGCGTTGGAGACGAGCGTCAGCCGCGCGCCGCGCGCGCCGATCGACGCCTGCGCGTCGGAAACGTGATCCAGCGCCGCCTTCAGCGCATCGCCGGCGGAGGACGCGGCCGCGGTCGCGCTGCCGCCGGCGTCGAGCGCCTGGGCCAGCGTGGTGATGATCGAGAACAAATCGGTGGTGCCCGCGCCCGTATCGATTCCGCCGAACACGTCCTGCGCCGTTTCGGTCGGCACCATCGTCTGGTCGTCGCCGATCGGGATCGCGGCCGCCGTGCCGGTGTCGTTGATCGTGACGCTGCCGTCGGCATTGGTCGTGACCGGCGTGCCGCCCTTGCTGCCGCCGAACAGCGCGTTGCCGCGCGGGTCCTGCGAATTGGCCAGCTGCGCCAGCGTCTGGATGATTCCCTTCAATTCGGTCGCGATCGCTTGGCGGCCGCTGTCGGACAAAGTGTCGCTATTGGCCTCGACGGTCAGCTCCTGCGCGCGCTGGATCTGCGTCACGATGCTCGACAGCGTGCTGTCGCTCTGGTCGAGCAGGCTTTTGGTCATGTTGATGTTGGTCTTGTACGACGTGTCGTTCGCGGTGGCGCGCGCCAGCAGCTGCAGCTGCTGATAGGCGACGACGTCGTCCGACGGCGCCTGCAGCCGCTTGCCGGTCGAAATCTGCGTCTGCAGCGTATCGGCATGCGTCGTCAGCGCCTGCATCAGCGCGGTGGACGTGTTGTAGAATTGGTTGGTGCTGATCTGCATGGCTCGGCCTCAGCGGATGTTGAGGATCGACTGGAAGATGTCGCGCGCGGTCTGGATCACCCGGCTCGATGCCGAATAGGCCTGCTGGAACCGCAGCAAGTCGACCGCCTCGCTGTCGAGATTGACCCCGGAGACCGAATCGCGGTCGGCGACGGCATTGTCGTGGATCGTCGCCTGCGCGTCGGCGATGGTCTTCTTGGCGGCCAGCGCGGCGGCGCTGTCGGTGACCAGCTGCGAGACCTTGTCCTCGAAGCCGGCCGAGCCGCGCAGCGCGGTCAGATTGGCGAGATTGCCGTTGTCGAGCGGCCCGCCGCCCGGCGCCGCCGCGGCAATGCCGCGCGGCGAGGTCAGCGCCACCTCGACATCGGTCGCTCCGCCGCTGCCGGCCGCGAACATCGGCGCGCCGGGATTGCCGTCGAGGTCGATTCCCGAGGCCTGCACGCCGTTCACCCCGGCGACGAAATCACCGGCGACCTGGCCCAGCTGGTTCTGCGCCTCGGCGAGCCGCTGCGCGCCGTCGGCGACCCCCGCCAGCGCGCCGCCGGACACCGCGGCGGTCGTAATGTTGCCGGCGAAATGAACCGCATAGGCGACCGCGCCGTCATTGCCGCGCGCATAGCTCAGCGAGCCGGCATCGTTGCCCTGCACGATCGCCGGCCCGCTGCCGGTGCCGACGCGGACGGTCGCCCGGCCGACCTCGTCGGTGGTGACCGAGATGTTGGCGATCGCGCTCATCTTCTCGAGCAGCTGGTCGCGCTGGTCGAGCAGCTGCGCGCTGCCGTTGGTGTTGGGCACGTTGCGGCTGAGCCCGTCGTTGACCTTGGCGAGCGCGGCGGCGAGGCCGTTGAAGGTCGTCACCGAATCCTGCGCCGACGCGTCGAGGTTGGCGGCGACCTGCGCGAGCGCGTTGCCGGTCGCACGAAACGCGCCGGCCGCACCCTCGGCGGCATCGAGCATCGTCGTGCGCGGCGCGGAGGCCGAGGGATCGGCCGCGACGGCATTGGCGGCGTTGAAGAAGGTGGTCAGCTGGTCGCCGAGCCTGTTGCCGGTCAGCGCGGTCTGGATCTGGTCGAGCCACTGGATCGCGCTGTCGGACGCGGCGAGGTCGGCGCCCGCCGCACGGACGTCGGCTTCCTTGAACGGATCGACGAGCCGCATGATGCCGCTGGTCGTCACGCCGCTCGCCGCGGTCACTTCGCGGCGGGTGATCGTGCTGGTCGAGGCGGACACCTCGTTGAGCACCGCCGCCCGCTTCGAATAGCCTTCGACGCCGGTATTGGCGATGTTCTCGGAAACCGTGCCGATCGCGTTCTGGTACGCCCGGATGCCGCTCGCGCCGATGTTGAGGATGTCGCTCATGGCGCATTACCGATCGTCGTCGCGTCGCCGGCCACCGGGTCGATCGTCGCTGCGGGAGGCGCGGGCGCCTGCAGGCCGGTCTGCGACTTGGCCAGGAAATCGACCATCGCCTTGCCGATGCCGATCGGCGCGTGTTGCGACATCAGCTTCGCCACCTGCTGGTCCTGCATGTCGCGGAAGGTGTCGAGCGCCTTCGACTCGAACAGGTCGTCCGACAGCTTGGCGCTCCGCATCGACTTCAGCATCATTGCGTCGAACACCGCCTCGAACTGGCGGCCGGCGGCCTCCAGATTGGCGCGCGACGAAAGCCGGCTCCTGTCGTCGGCGACGCTGCCGGCGATCGGCGCTGCGGGGGTCGGGGCGACCGGCTGGCTCACAGCACGATCAGGTCGGCTTGCAGCGCGCCGGCCTCCTTCAATGCTTCGAGGATCGCGACGAGGTCGGCCGGCGAGGCGCCGATCGCGTTCACCGCCTTGACGATATCGCTGAGCTGCGGCCCGGGCGCGAGAAGGAACATCGGCTTCTTCTCCTCGTCGACCGACACGGTGCTATGGTTCTCGAGCGCGGTCTCGCCCCGGCTGAACGGTGCCGGCTGGCTGACGTGCTGGTCCTCGTCGATCCGGACGGTGAGCTTGCCGTGGCTGACCGCCGCCGGACCGACCCTGACCGCAGAGTTGATGACCACGGTGCCGGTTCGCGCGTTGACGATGACTCGCGCCGGCGGCTCGGCGATGGCGACTTCGAGATTCTCGATCTCGCTCATCATCGCGGCGCGGATGTCGGCGCCTTGCGGCGCGCGGACCTGCACCGAAACCGCATCGACCGCTTCGGCGCTGCCCTGACCGAAGCGCCGGGTAATCGCCGCCGCGACATTCTGCGCGGTGGTGAAATCGGCCTCGGAAAGGTTGAAGGTGAGGTTGGGCGCAGTGGCGAAGCCGGTATCGACTGCGCGCTCGACCGTCGCTCCGCCCGGGATCCGTCCGCTCGACGGAATGTTGACGACGATCTTCGACCCGTCGGCGCCCTCCGCGCCGAGCCCGCCGACCGCGAGGTTGCCCTGCGCCATCGCGTAGATCTGGCCGTCCGCGCCGAGCAGCGGCGTCATGATCAGCGCGCCGCCACGCAAGCTCTTGGCCTTGCCCATCGACGACACGGTGATGTCGAGCGTCTGGCCGGGCTTGGCGAAGGCGGGCAGCTCGGCGGTGACCATGACCACTGCGGCGTTCTTGAGCGCCGGATTGACCCCCGGCGGCAGCTGCAGCCCGAAGCGCGAGGCGACGGCCTTCATCGACTGGACGGTATATTCGAGGTTGTCGTCGCCCGTACCCGGCAGCCCGACGACGATGCCGTAGCCGGTCAGCTGGTTGGCGCGGATGCCCTGGAACGCACCCAGGTCCTTGATCCGCTCGGCGAGCGCCGGCTGGGCCAGCGTCATGGCGGCAAGAGCGGCGAGGAGAGGGCGAATCATGGACAAATCCTCGTCAGAACGGGCTGATCACGGAGAAGAAGCGCGACAACCAGCCCTGCCGGCTGGCGCGGGCGACGTCGCCCTTGCCGGTGTAGGAAATCTCGGCATCGGCGACGCGGGTCGAGGGCACGGTGTTGGCCGCGCTGATGTCGGCGATCCGCACCACGCCCTTGATCGTGATATATTCGTCGCCGCGATTGAGCGTCAGCCGCTTGCGGCCCTGCACCAGCAAGGTGCCGTTGGGATAGACTTGCGAGACGGTGACGCTGATCTCGCCCGACAGCGAGTTGGACTGGTCCGCGGTGCCCTTGCCGTCGAAGCCGCGATTGCCGCCGAGCGACGCATCGGTCGACTTGAACAGCGACAGCGCGCCGGTGGTCGGCGGGGTGATGCCGAAATCGCCCTTCGAATCGAGCTTGGAGCTCGCCGACTTCGACGCCTGCGTGCTTTCGACCAGCACGATGGTCAGCGGATCGCCGACGCGGTGTGCGGTCCAGCCGGCGTAGAGCGGCGCGTAGCCATCCTGCGTCTGGAAAATCGCGCCGTTGGTCGGCGGCGGCGGGGGCGGGGGCGGCAGCGTCAGGCTGTAGTCCGTCTCGTCCCGATGGCGCATCCCCTCGGCACTCACGGGCGCGAACACGCCCGCGGCGAGCGCAGCGGCGGCGATCGAGATGGTAAACGTCCTGGTCACGATCTGCACCATCAGACGTTTTGGTTAATAAATTTGAGCATGTCGTCGGTCGCCGAGATCATTTTCGAATTGACCTCGTAGGCGCGCTGCGTCTCGATCATGTCGACCAGCTCCTCAACGACGTTGACGTTCGACGCCTCGAGCATTCCCTGGCGAACGTGCCCGCGGCCGTCTTCGCCGGCGATGCCCAGATTGGCTTCGCCGCTCGCCGCAGTCTGGACGAGATAGTTGTCGCCGACTTCCTGCAGGCCGGCGGCATTGGGAAAGTTGGCCACCTGGATTTGCCCGATCTGCTGCGGCGTATCCTGCCCCGGCACGACCGCCGAGACGGTGCCGTCGGTGCCGATCGTGATCGACGTCGTGCCTTCCGGAATGGTGATGCCCGGCATCACTTGATAGCCTTCGGAGGTGACCAGCTGGCCTTCGGACGAGCGCGAGAAATTGCCCGCGCGAGTATAGGCGAGCGTGCCGTCGGGCATCTGGATCTGGAAGTAGCCGTTGCCGTCGAGCGCGAGGTCCAGGCTGTTGCCGGTCTGCTGCAGCTCGCCTTCGGTGTCGAGGCGCGCGGTGCCTTGAATCTTGACGCCGGTGCCGAGATTGAGCCCGGTCGCGTATTTCGACTGCTGCGTGCTGTCGGCGCCCGGGGTGGTGATGACCTGATAGGCCAGCGTCGCGAAGTCGGCGCGCGCCTTCTTGAACCCGGTCGTGTTGACGTTCGCCAGGTTGTTCGAGATCACCTGCATGCGCATGTCCTGGGCGTCGAGCCCGGTCCGCGCGATATGCATGGCAGCGCTGGTCATCGTTCCTGTTCCTTCAGCTCGGCAGGCTCATGACGGACGCGCCGCCCTGATCCATATCCTTGGCGTTCTTCAGAAGATTGGCTTGGACTTCGTAGGCGCGCTGGTTCTCGATCATGTCGACCAACACCTTGGCCATATCGACGTTCGACCCTTCGAGCGCACCGGTCTGCACCTTGGCTGCGAGATCCTGCGGCAGCGTGCCGCCGCCCTCGACGTAGAGCAGGTTGTCGAGCCCCTTCACCGTTTTCGAACCGACCGGGCTGACCAGCTTCAGCTGGTCGATCTGCTGCATCGGCGCTTCCGGATCGGAGCCGAGCGGCTTGATCGAGATCGTCCCGTCGGCGCCGATCTGCACCTTGTCGGCGGGCGGCACGGTGATGGGTCCCCCCGAACCCATCACCGGGAAACCGTCGCCGGTTTCCAGCACGCCCGTCGCGGTGATGTGCAGATCGCCGCGGCGCGTATAAGCTTCGGTCCCGTCGGCGCTCTGCACCGCGAGCCACGCCTGCCCTGCTATGGCGACGTCGAGCGGGCGGCCGGTCTGCTCGACGGTGCCCGGCTTGAAGTCGGCGGTGATCACCTCCTCCGAAGTCGGACGGCGGCTCTCGAGGCCCTGACCGACAAGCGTGAGCTGGTCGAAGTTGACGAGGTCGGCGCGGAAGCCGGGCGTGGACAGGTTCGCCATGTTGTTGGCGATCGCCGCTTGCGCCGCCATCCGCGCCCGCAGGCCCGTCGCCGCCGTATAGACCAGCTTGTCCATCGATCCCGCTCCCTCAGCCCGTCAGCCGATCAGCGGATGTTGAAGATGGTCTGCGCGACCTGGTTCGAGGTATCGAGCGCCTTGGCGTTGGCCTGGAAATTCTGCTGCGCGGCGATCAGCTCGACCAGCTCCTGCGTGATGTCGACGTTAGATCCTTCGATCGCACCCGACATTAACGAGCCGTAGCCGTTGTCGCCGGCCATGCCGTACTTGACGTCGCCCGAAAGGCCGGTGGCCTGCCAATAGCTGTTGCCCATCTGCCTCAGGCCCGTGGGATTGTTGAAATTGGCGATCGCCACCTTGCCCAGGATCTCGCTGTCGCCGTTCGAGAAGCTTGCCTTGACGATGCCGGTCTCATCGACCGTTACGCCCGACAGCTGCCCGACCGACTTGCCGTCCTGGGACCGCGAGTTGACGTTGAACGGCGAGGTGAGCTGGGTCGAGCCGGTGAAATCGAGCGCCAGGTTCTGCGCCGTGGTCGACCCGGTCGGGGTGAACGCGTCGAACTGAGTCGCCGCGGTCGGCGAGGTCATCGCGCCGGTCGAATCGAAGGTCAGCTTGACCGGCGCGGTGCTCCCGCTGCCGGTGGTGAGCTGCGCGTCGCCGACGAAGGTATAGACCGACCAGGTGGTATTGCCGCTCGCGTCGGGCTGGCCGTCGCGAACGTAATAGCTGGTCATCGTCTGCGCGTTGCCGCTGGCGTCATAGACCGTCGTCTGGGTCGACTGGTTATAGGTGTTCGGGTCGAAGCGATCGAACTTGTACGGATTGGTCGCGTTGAATTCGGTCGAATCCGACGGCACGATCGAATTCGAATTGAAGTTGATATCCAGCGCGACGTTCTGCGTCGCGACCGGCACGCCGCTGGTCTCCGGCAGCTGCAGGCTGATGAGCGAATCGCCGCCGGCGGCGACCACCGCGCCCGAACCGTCGACCGGATAAACCTGCAGATGGCCTCCCTGAGCGTCGGTGACATAGCCGTCGGCATCGACCAGGAAGCTGCCGTTGCGCGTATAATTGACGACATTGCCGTCAACCTTCGGCTTGACTGCGAAGAAGCCGTCGCCGGTAATCGCAAGGTCGAGCGACGATTGCGACTGGATGAGGTTGCCCTCGCTGAACTGCTGGCGCGTGTCCTTTACGGCGACGCCCGAGCCGATCATGTGGTTGGGGCTGACCGTGACGCTGGACGCCATGACATCGGCGAACTGCGTGGTCGAGCGCTTGAAGCCGCTGGTCGCGGCATTGGCGAGGTTGTTCGAGATGGTCGCCATGTTGGTCTGCGAAGCCTGCAGGCCGCTCAGCGAAGTGTAGAAAGACATTGCAATGCTCCTTGATCAACCGACAGCGACAATGTCGGAAACGGGGACTTGCCCGATGCCGGGCAGGGTGAGTTGCGCTTCGCCGCTCGACGGCATCGACACGGCGGCGACCGGCGCCCAGACGAGCGGCTGGCTCGATACCGTGGCGCCGTTGTTCTGGGCGTAGGTCGAAACGGTGAAGGGGCCCGTGCCGGCCTCCTCGCCGGCATCGGTCTTGCCGTCCCAGTCGAAATCGACCGTGCCCTTGCTTTGCGGCCCGAGCGACAGCGTCTTGAGCACGTTGCCGCTCGTGTCCTGGATCGCCACCGTCACGTCGGTGGCGTCGCCATCGAGCTGGACCCCGCCGGCGATTCCGCCCGAGGTCCGCCCATAAGCGGTGCTGCCCGCGGTCAGGACGGTACGGCCGACATAGCTCAGCGCATCGGATGCGCTGGTCGAACCGAGCTTGTCGGCGATCGACTTCAGCGTCGTGTTCATCTCGCTGATGCCCGCGACGCTGGAGAATTGCGCCATCTGCGCGACCATTTGCGTGTTGTCGACCGGGCTGAACGGGTCCTGGTTCTTGAGTTGCGCGGTCATCAGCCGCAGGAAATCGGCCTGGCCGAGCGTCTGCGACTGCGCCTGCGTCTGAACCGTGGGCTGCGACGCCGTGCCTGATCGGCCGATGCCGAGATTGGCGAGCGTGCTGTCAAATGTGGTGCTGCTCATCAGCGTTGTCCGAGCTTGAGGGTGTCGAGGACCAGAGTCTTGGCGGTCTGCATGACCTGGACGTTGTTCTGATAGCCGCGCGCGGTCTCCATCATGTCGACCAGCTCGCGGGTTTCATCGACCGCATTTTCCCAGACATTGCCGTCGGCGTCCGCCTGGGGGTTGGTGGGATCGTAGCGCTTGGTCGGCGCTTCGCCCGCCTGGACGATCTGCTTCACGTTGACCGTCGCGAGCCCGGTGGCCTTGTCGTACTCGGTCTGGAACACCGGCTTGATCGTGCGATAGGCGGCCGCCTCGCTCGACGCGACGCCGCCGGCGTTCGCCAGGTTCGACGCGGTGGTGTTCATCCGGATGAGCTGCGCGCTCATCGCGCGGCCGGCGACCTGGAAAATGGTGAGCGGCTGGTCGGCCATGACTTATTCTCCCTTCAGCGCGCGCGTGATCTGGCCGATCCGCGCATTGAGGAAGGACAGGGTGGTCTGATAGGCGACGGCGTTCTCGGCGAACGCGGTCTGCTCGGTCGACAGATCGACGGTGTTGCCGTCCATCGACGGTTCGAGCGGCACGCGGAACCGGGTCGCGGTCTGCATCGACTGCGCATCGAAGCCGCCGTCGTTTTCCGCCGCGCTCAGCGCCTGGCTGAAATCGATGTCCTTGGCCTTGTAGCCCGGCGTCGCGGCATTGGCGATGTTCGAGGCGAGCAGACCCATCCGCTGCGAACGCACCTCGAGCGCTGCGCCATGCACGCCGAATAGAGTGTCGTTGGCCATGTGTCGGTCTCCCGCACGAAAATCCTGCGCGAGAGCTCTGCAATGGCCGTGCCAGTTTCGGCCAAACCGGCGGAAACGCTCCGATTGCCGCTGGCCGGCAGGCGAAGCGGCAAGTCTTTGCCGGTTGCCGGCAAGCGGATTGCCGGCTGAAAACGCCACAGCTGCCCCATATTCCGTTCGTGCTGAGCTTGTCGAAGCACCGTTCCTGTCAGCAAGAGAAGAGCAGCCCTTCGACAGGCTCAGGGCGAACGGATGTGGTTTGGCCCGATACTTGCGTCGTATCGCGCATGAGCACCGCACCCGAACTCGCCCAGGCGCTCGGCGCCTTCCTCGATCCCGCTGCGCTCGGCATCGTCGTCGGCGGCGCTGCGCTCGCCATCGTGCTTCGGACGCCGTGGCGCGACCTTCGGCGCGGAGTCGCGGCGCTGACCGTGCTGCCGCGCCGCCGGTTCGATGCCGAACCGATGCTCCAGCAGATCGCTGCGCTCGGCCGCATCGCGCGCCGTCACGGCACGATCGCGCTCGACCGATCGGTGATCACCGATCCCGATGTGGCAGCAGCGATCGCCGGCATTGTCGATGCGGTGCCGGTGAGCCAGATCGAGGAGGGCCTCGTCCAGCTCCGCCGCACGCGGATCGAGCGTCACGCCGCCGCGGCCGACGTATGGAGCGGGCTCGCGGAAGTGGCGCCCGCGATGGGGATGATCGGAACGCTGATCGGGCTGGTGCGGATGTTCACTGCGATGAACGACCCGGCGACGATCGGCGGTGCGATGGCGATCGCGCTGCTTGCCACGCTTTACGGCGCACTGCTCGCCAACCTCGTCGCGCTGCCGATCGCCAATCGCTTGCGCCGGCGTGCGCGCGACGAAGCGGTCGAGCGTGCCCGGCTCGAGGCACCGCTCGTCGCGCTCGCCGAGCGCGAGCGGCCGAAGCTCCACGCGATCCGCGAAGCGAACGCGGCATGACGCTGGCCGATGATTTCCCCGAACTGCCTGCGGGCCGCCCGATCTGGCTGATCACGCTCGCCGATCTTGCGTTGCTGCTGGTCGGCTTCTTCGTGTTCATCCAGGCCAACGACCGGCTCGACGGCCATGCGTTGGCCCGAGGTATCCGCGCCGGCTTCGGCGTCACGGCGGCGCCCGAGCCCGCTGCGACACCCGATCCGATGCCGGTCGCGGCCGCGGCGATGCTCGATTTCGCGCCGGGCTCGGCGGTGTTGCCGCAGTCGCCCTCCGGTCTCGTCGCCTGGGCGCGCGCCGCCGCCGCCGATCCGCGCATCACGCTCAAGGTCTCCGGCGAGGCCGACGGCAGCGCCGCCGACGTCGATCCCGCGACGGGCAGCGCCGCGGTGCTCGCCGCCGACCGCGCTCGCGCCGTCGCCGCCGCACTGGCCGCTGCGCATGTCGTGCAGCCGGGGCGGCTCATCATTGTCAACGCACCCGATCGGCCTGGCCGCGGCCGCCGTGCGGTACTCGTCACCCTCGGCTTTGCCGGCACGCGGCAATGATCCGCCGGCAACCGGCAGGCGCTTGCCGCCCCAGACCCAAGGAGAGCAGAATGTTCCGCATCCTGATCCCGGCGCTGCTGATCGCCGGCCCCGCCGTTGCGCAGACCCGCGCGTTCCAGGACACCGCCGCGCTCGATCGCGCCGTCGCCGGCTTCACCGGCCACGCGATCGGCGAGGAGGGCGGCGCGCGCACGGCGATCGACACGCGCCTCAAGCTCGCACAATGCCCGACCGTCGCCTTGTCGTGGCACGGCCTCAACCACGATGCTGTGACAGTGACTTGTTCGGGGCCCAACTGGCATCTTTACGTTCCGGTGGTGATACCGGCAGCGGCACCGAAGAGCCCGCAGATCGCGCCGACCGTGACGCTCCCGGCCAAGCCGGTGGTCGTCATCCATCGCGGCGACCCGGTGATGGTCGAGGCGAGCCAGGCCGGCTTCACCATCTCACGCGAGGCGATCGCGCAGGGTAATGCCGCGGTCGGCGAACGCTTCCTCGCCAAGGGCGACGGCGACAAGCAGGCGTTCCAGGCGATTGCGGTCGATGTCGGCCGCGCGACTTTGCCCGGCTGGCCGGTGAAATAACCTTCCGTTCGCCCTGAGCTTGTCGAAGGCGAGTGGAGAGCGGTCAATGTCCTTTGACAGGCCCAGGGCGAACGGCTTTGCGATGAACCGCCCCTACCAGCGCGAGCCGAAAGACTTTCTCCGAAATCTTTTCTAAAGGATTCGCGATGCCGGTCGTTTCCTTCTGTGTAGCTTCGACACAGAGGATCGCGACGTGGTCGACCCCGTTGGTGCAAAGCCGGCTTCTCCGCTCGACAGGCGCATCGCGCCGGTCGCGTCCGCCGCGCCTGCTGCCGGGGTGGCGCCGGTCGCCGACCGCGACGAAGCCGCGCAGCACGCCGGCTCGGTCGCCGAGGCTGCCCGCCGCGCCGCTGCCGCACCGCCGATCGATCACGAGCGCGTCGCCGTGCTGCGCGCCGCGATCGCCAACGGCAACTACCGCCCGGCCCCCGAAGCCGTCGCCGATCGCCTGATCGGCCATATGCAGGAATGGATCGCCAAATGAGCCGCCGCGATGCCCTGGTCCGCGTGATCGATGCCCTCCACGCCGAGATTGCCGCGCTGAAGGCGAACGATGTCGGTGCGCTGGAACGCGCGACTCAGACCAAGCTTATCGCGATCGAGGCAGTTGCCGCGGCCGGCGACGAGCCGATGGCTCCTGAGGTGCGCGAGCTCGCCGAAGAGGCCGACCGCCTCAACGAGACTTGCCGCATCTACGTCAACCTGATGGCGGCAAATGTTCGCCGCCGCCTGCAACAATTGACCGGCTCGACCGGCAACGCCTACGCGCCGGGGCGGGGGATCGCGGCCTACGCCTGATATGCGTGCTCCTGCGAAAGCAGGATCCGAGGATCACAAGCGGCGCCCTCTGGACCCTGGGCTCCTGCTTTCGCAGGAGCACTGACTCCATAAACTGGCACGGCTCTTGCTGATCGAGCCTCTGTAACAGGAGGCAGTTCGCGATCAGCCGATGAGCGTCAATCCGATCACCAGCGCGACGAATGGCGTCACCGCGGCGATCCAGCGCGCGGCGCGGGCGACCGGCGTCGACTTCAGCTATCTGCTCGGCCAGGCGCAGGTCGAAAGCGGGTTGCGCCCCGATGCGCATGCGCGCACCTCGAGCGCGTCGGGCCTCTATCAGTTCATCGAGCAATCGTGGCTCGCGGTGGTCAAGAAGCACGGCGCCGAGCACGGCCTCGGCTGGGCAGCCGATGCAATCGGTCAGAGCGCGAACGGGCATCTGCACGTCAGCGATCCCGCGACGCGCCGGGCAATCCTCGACATGCGCAACGATCCGACGATCGCTTCGCTGATGGCCGCGGAGCACGCCGCCGACAACAAGGACGCGCTCGAAACCTCGCTCGGCCGCGGCGCGACCGGCACCGATCTCTACATGGCGCACTTCCTGGGATTGGGCGGTGCGCGCAGTTTCCTGCGCACGATGGCGGCCAATCCCGGTGCGAGCGGTGCGGCATTGTTTCCTGCCGCGGCGGCAGCCAACCGCGGCGTTTTCTTTGAGCGCAGCGGCATGCCGCGCTCGCTCGCGGCGATCTACCAGCATTTCGCCGACAAGCTCGGCGCCGGCGCCGGCGTCATGGACGGCGTGCTGCAGGCGGCGACCGATGCATCGCCGCTTCAAGCGATCGCGATGGGCGATGGCGCGACGGTGATCCCCGGCCTGGGTGAAAGCGCTAGCGCCGCCACGCATTGGGCCGAGGCCACGCTCGACCAGCTCAACGGCGGTGCCCGCACCGCCACCGCATCGCTGATGCGTCCCACTCCGGCGACCGCCCAGCTCGCCTATCTGATGCTCGCCAGCCTCGGAGCCTGACCGACATATGGCCACCGCCATCCTTGCTGCGCCCGCCCAGGGTACTGTGAAGCCGCTCCTCCGCAGTGCGGCGTTGCCTGTGGCAATCCTGCTGCTCGTCGTGCTGCTCGCGGTGCCGATCCCGCCGGCGATGCTCGACGTGTTCTTCGTGATGAACATCACGATCAGCCTCGCGGTGCTGATGGTCGCGCTGAACGCGCAGAAGCCGCTCGACTTCTCGTCCTTCCCGACCGTGCTGCTGTTCGCGACCTTGTTCCGCCTGGGCCTCAACGTCGCCTCAACCCGCGTCGTGCTCGGCCACGGGCACGAGGGCGAGGCGGCGGCGGGCCGAGTGATCGAAGCGTTCGGCACCTTCCTGATCGGTGGCGACTATGTCGTCGGCATTTTCGTCTTCGCGATCATCGTCATCATCAACCTGATCGTGGTGACCAAGGGCGCCGGCCGCGTCTCCGAAGTCTCGGCGCGCTTCACCCTCGACGCGCTGCCCGGCAAGCAGATGGCGATCGACGCCGACTTGAATGCCGGCCTGATCACCCCCGAGGAAGCCAAGGCGCGCCGCGTCGAGGTCGCCACCGAGGCCGATTTCTACGGCTCGATGGACGGCTCGTCGAAGTTCGTGAAGGGCGACGCGATTGCCGGCCTGCTGATCCTCGCCGCCAACGTGATCGGCGGGCTGATTCTCGGGCCGGTCAGCCACGGCATGTCGCTGTCCGACGCCGCGCACGATTACGTCCTGCTGGCGATCGGCGACGCATTGGTCGCGCAGCTCCCGTCGCTGATGCTGTCGATCGCCGCTGCCGCGATCGTCACCCGCGTCACCTCGAACCATGACCTTGCCGGACAGATCGGTAGCCAGTTCGGGTCGGCAAAGACCTGGACCCCGGTCGCCGGCATTCTCGGCTTGCTCGGCGTCATGCCCGGGATGCCGCACCTCGTGATCCTGCCCGCCGCCGCCGCCGCAGGGTTCGCCGCCTACCGCTTGCGCCAGGGGGCCCGCCGCCCTGCGCCGGTCGCTGTCGAGCCCGCCGAACCGGTCGATCTGTCGCGGATCGGCTGGGACGAAGTGACCGACACGATGCAGGTCAATCTCGACATCGGCTATGGCCTGGTGCCGCTGGTCGACGAGCGCAAGGGCAGCCCGCTGATGGGTCGCATCACGGGCGTGCGGCGCCAGCTCTCCAAGGAGCTCGGCTTCGTCGTGCCGCAGGTGCGTGTGCGCGACGACATCAACTTGCCGCCCTATACCTATCGCATCCTGGTCGGCGGCGTGACGATGGGCGAGGATTCGGTCTCGCCTGACGAGATGCTCGCGCTCGACACCGGGCAGGCGGTCGGCAGTCTCAAAGGCAAGAAGGTCAAGGATCCGACCTTCGGGCTCGACGCGGTCTGGATCAAGCCCGGCGATGCCGATGCGGCGACCGGCCAGGGCTATTTGGTGGTCGATCCCGGCACGGCGGTCGCCACGCACCTCAATCATGCACTCGGCCAGCATTCGCCCGACCTGCTCGGCCCCGACGAGGTGCAACAGCTGCTCGACGGGCTCAAGGACCGCGCCGGCCAGCTCGTGGCCGCGCTGTCGCCCAGCCCGCTGCCGCTCACCACGCTGACGCAAGTGCTGCGCAGCCTGCTCGCAGAGGGCATTCCCTTGAAGGAATTCCGCCGCATCGCGCAGGCGATCGCCGTCGCTGCGCAGAAGACCGTTGATGCCGACGAGATCGTCGAGCTGATCCGCCCCGAGCTTGGCCCTCTCATCATCGAGAAATTGTGCGGCGTGCGCGAGCCGCTGCGCGTGATGACGCTCGAGGGTGGGCTCGAGGGGCTGCTCGGCCAGGCGGTGCGCGGCGATCCCGCCAAGCGCAACACGATCGAGCCCGATCTCGGCCGCCGCATCGTCGATGCCTTGCAGCGCGCCGCGCAGCCGCTGATCGCCGAGGCCAAGCCCTTCGCGCTGGTCGTCCAGCCGGCGATCCGCGTCGCGATTCGCAAGTTGGTCAGGACGGTGTTGCCCGACACGCCGGTGATGAGCTTCTTCGAAGTGCCCGAGGACAAGGCGGTCGAGGTCGTCGCGGTGATCGGCGCGCCGGAGGCTATTGCGGCATGAACGCGCTCCATAACTTCAAGGCGAGCTTCGCCGCCTGCACGCCCGCGACGCTGGCCGAAACCCCGCTCGTCTATGGTCGGGACGGCTATTCGACGGGCGAGACCGAGGCGCTGGCGAGGAAACACCTGCCGCTGGTCCGCCGCGTCGCCTGGCACGTCCATGGCAGCATGTCGTCGGCGGTCGAGGTGGAGGATCTGATCCAGATCGGCCTTGTCGCCTTGCTCGAGGCCGCGGCCGGGTTCGAGGATCGCGGCCAGGTCAGCTTCGAGCAATACCTGCTGACCCGCGTGCGCGGCGCGATGATTGACGAGCTCCGCCGTCAGGCCACGTTGACCCGCGGCGCGATGCGCCGGCGCAAGGCCTATAACGAGGCGGTCGCCGCGCTCACCAGCGCCCGGGGCCGCGCGCCGGGAGAGGCGGAAGTCGCCGAACGGCTCGGTGTCACGCTTGAGAAGCTCCGCACCGAATACGCAACCGCCGAGCCGCTGCGATTCGAGCCGATCGACGAGATTTATGCCGACGACCAGCCGTGGTTCGCGAGCGAGGAGGCAGACGCGTTCGAACAGCTCGCCGAAGCCGACCTGCGCGAGGCGCTGGTTGCCGCAATCGGCGCTTTGCCCGGCCGCGAGGCGCAGGTCATCCAGCTCTATTATGTCGAGGAGCTGAATCTGGAGGAGATCGGCCTCGTGCTCGGCGTCGGCGCTGCGCGAGTCTGCCAGATCAAGGCCTCCGCGCACGCGCGGCTGAAGAAAGCGCTCGCACGAACACGAGCATAGGCGCTCCGCCGATATCGGTTTCAGTAGATTCCGGTCGGCGGCGGCAGCGGCGGCGCGCTCGGCTTCAGATTGAGCTTTTCCGGCGTTTTGCTGGGGGCCGGTTTCGGATTCGAGGCGTGCGTAGGGCGCGGGCTCGGCGTCGAACGTGGTTTGGGCGCGGCAGTCGGGGCGGGGGCCGGCGACGACGTCGCCGTGGGGGCGGGCGGCGTGGGCGTCGCTTCGGGGACCGGAGCCGCCGCCTGTCGCGCGGCCAGTGCCGCCGGATCGATCGGCACGTCCTTCAGCGGCCGCGCGCCCGAGCCGAGCGGTGGCAGCGCAGTGCCGTTCAGTGAAACGCGCAGCTGGTCGGGCCGCCCGACGGTCAGCTCCGGATGATCGACGCCTGCAGGCAATTGATAGATATCGCCGGGCTTCATCGTGTTCTCGAACAGCGTCTTGCCGGCGGAGTCGTGGACGCGCACCCAGACGCGGTCGAGCGCGGTCAGCGTCACCTGTCCGCCGGCGACCGGGACCGGCCGGGTTACAGTCGCGGGCGGGGTGGGCGCGGCGACCGGAGCAGCCGCGATCTCCTGCGTCGCTTCAGGCTGTCCGCCGCCGAACCAGCCCGAGCCGATCCAGATCAGCGCGACGATCAGGACCACCACCGCGATCGCACCCGCGACGATTGCCAGCCCGCGCGGCGGCACGCGTGTGGGATCGTCGAGTTCGTAGGGCTGATATTCCTGGCGCTCGGCGGAAATCGCCGCGGTGTGCGCGCGCACGTCGCGGCCGATCGCCGCCTCGTCCTCGCCAACCGCGCGGGCATAGGCCTTGGCGAAACCGATCGCGTAGGTCGGCGTCGGCATGTCGCGATAATCGCCGCTCTCGATCGCCTCGAGGTGCCGGATCGGCACTCGCGTCCGTGCGGCGATATCGGCAAGGCTCAGCCCCTGCGCCTCGCGCGCGGCGCGCAGCCGTTCGGCGGCACCCCTTGGGGTCTGCGTCTCGTCGTGACGCGGAGCAGGCCCGGTGGACGGGGCGGGGTCGGTCATGCACGTCTCCGGCAGGAGGGTTGCGGCCCTTGTCTCTCCTGCGTTCGCGCTCGCTGTCTCTCAAAGGCAACAGTCGGTGTCAACGGCGCTTATGCTATGTCACGGCACCGGTCTGCTCTCCCGCCGGAGCCGTCCATGGAATACTGCCGTTAGGTGGCCGGGCGGCGAGCGGGTCGGTGCCGCGTGCAATAAGTTACGCCAGCTCGACCTTGGCCTCGGCCGCCCAGCGCGCGAGTGCTTCGCGCATGTCGCGCGGCGGCGACGCGAGCAGGCTTGCCATCCGCTCCATCAGCGCCCCCCGATCGAGCGAGCGGATCATCGCCTTGATCGGACCCACCGCCGCAGGGGTGATCGACAGCCGCTCGACGCCAAGCCCGATCAGCGCCATCGCCTCGAGCGGCCGCCCGCCCATCTCGCCGCACACCGCGATCGGCACGCCTGCTTCGCGTGCGGGGCCGACGACGCGGCGGATGAAGCGCAGGATCGAGGGAGAGAGCCAGTCGTAGCGCTCGGCGAGCTTCGGGTTGGCGCGATCGGCGGCGAACAGGAATTGCGTCAGGTCATTGGTGCCGATCGACAGGAAATCCAGCCTGGGGAGCAGCAGGTCGAGCTGTTCGGCCAGTGCCGGCACCTCGAGCATCGCGCCATAGCGGATCTGCGCAGGCAGCTTGCGGTTGCGCGATTCGACCCAGGCGCGCTGTGCTTCGAACAACGCCCTGGCCTCGTCGAATTCCCAGGCTTCCGATACCATCGGGAACATGACGTTCAGGGCTCGGCCGGCCGCCGCATCGATCAGTGCGCGTGCCTGCGCCTTCATCAGCCCGTCGCGTTCGAGCGCGAGCCTCAGCGCGCGCCAGCCCATCGCCGGATTCTCCTCGTCGGCGCCGTCGCCGTTGAGATATGGCAAGGCCTTGTCGCCGCCGATATCGACCGTGCGGAAGGTGACCGGCCGGTCGCCGGCGACATCGAGCACGTCGCGGTAGAGCCGCTGCTGCCGCTCGCGCTGCGGTAGCGTTGCCGAGACGAGGAACTGGAATTCGGTGCGGAACAGTCCGATGCCGTCGGCGCCGGTCAGGTCGAGCGCGGCAATGTCGTCACGCAGCCCGGCGTTGACCATCACCGTCAGCCGGTGCCCGTCGCGCGTGATCGGCGCTTCGTTGCGGAGCGCGGCAAAGGCGGCGCGCCGCTTCTGGCGAAGCGCTAGCTTGGCCTCGAACGCTTGCTCGATCGCCGCAGTCGGCCGGACATAGGCGGTGCTCGCGCCAGTATCGATGAGCAGCAGGTCGCCCTCGGCGATCCGTCGCCGCACGTCGCGCACGCGGCCGAGCACCGGCACGCCCATGGCGCGTGCGACGATCGTGACGTGCGCGGTCAGCGATCCTTCCTCGAGCACCACGCCCTTCAGCCGCCGCCGGTCGTATTCGAGCAATTCGGCGGGCCCCAGGTTGCGCGCGATCAGGATCGTGTCCTGGCGAAGCCCGAGCTGCGCCGCGGTCCCCATCTGCCCCGAGACGATGCGCAGCAGCCGGTTGGATAAATCCTCCAGGTCGTGCATCCGGTCGGCGAGCAGCGGGTCGTCGATCTGCCGCATCCGCATCCGTGTGCGCTGCTGGACCCGCTCGATCGCGGCTTCGGCGGTCAGTCCCGAATCGATCGCCTCGTTGATCCGCCGCGACCAGCCCTCGTCATAGGCGAACATCTTGTACGTCTCGATGACGTCGTCATGCTCGCCTCCGACGCCGAACTCGGCCTGGCTCGCCATGCGGTCGATCTGCTCGCGCATCTTGTCGAACGCGGCATAGACGCGGTGGCGCTCGGCCTCGACGTCCTCGGCGACGGTATGTTCGATGGTGATGCGCGGCTGGTGATAGACCGCGAAGCCGCGGGCCATGCCCTCGACCAGCCGTAGGCCCATCAGTGTGACCGCCGCGGTCGGCTGCGCCTGGGTTGTGCCGGGGTGTGCTTCGTCGATCAGCCCGGCGTTGGCGATCAGCTCGGACAGCACCATCGCCACGGTCTGAAGCGCCTCGATCTCGACATCCTCGTAGCGGCGCGGATCGACATGCTGGACCGACAGCACGCCGACGGCCTGCTCGCGGCGGATGATCGGCACGCCGGCGAAGCTGTGGAAGCGCTCCTCGCCCGTTTCGGGGCGAAAGGCGAAGTCGGGGTGCGCTGCGGCTTCGTCGAGGTTGAGCGTCTCGACATTGGCGGCGATCGTGCCGACCAGACCCTCGCCGGGCGCGAGCTTGGTGACGTGGACCGCCGATTCCTTCAGACCCCGTGTCGCGTAGAGCTCGAGCACGCCCTCGCGCAGCAGGTAGATCGAGCAGACCTCGCTATGAAGCGCCTCGCCGATGATCTGAACGACCGCCGCGAGCTTCTCCCCGGCCCGCGCGCGCGAGCCCATCACATCGTGTAGGCGCACGAGGATCTCGCGGGCGGAGGCGGCTGCGGATACGGGCATGGCGGATTCGCGCTATCAGATTGCGCCCGCGTCTGCCAACGCCGATCGCGGCGATCGGGTGTAGCGTTCGGCGGCGGGGTCGCCTAAAGGGGCGCCATCCGGTCACCGCTTGTCGAAAGCCGCGCCATGCGCATCGCCATTGCCTCCGATCACGCCGCCGTCGCGCTCAAGGCCGCGCTTGCCGGCTGGCTGCGCGAGATGGGGCACGAGGTCGGCGACCTCGGGCCGCATGACACGGAGCGGGTCGATTATCCCGATTTCGGCTATCGGCTTGCGGCGGCGGTCAGCTCGGGTGCTGCCGAGCGCGGCATCGCTTTGTGTGGTTCGGGGGTCGGTATTTCGATCGCCGTCAATCGCAATCCCGCCTGCCGCTGCGCGCTGGTTTCGGAGCCGCTGTCCGCCGGCCTTGCGCGCGAGCATAACGATGCCAATGTCCTCGCACTCGGCGCCCGGCTGACCGGCGAGGACATGGCCAAGGCGTGCATCGCCGCCTTCCTTTCCACCGATTTCGCCGGCGGCCGCCACCAGGGCCGCGTCGCCAAGCTCGGCACCCCCGCACAGAAAGAACCCGCATGAGCACCGATCCCAAGCACCTCGCCGATGTCCAGCCCGAAGGCTTCTTCACGCGCGGCCTCGCCGAGGCTGATCCGGCGGTGTTCGCTGGCGTCACCCACGAACTCGACCGCGAGCAGCACCAGATCGAGCTGATCGCCAGCGAGAACATCGTCTCGAAGGCGGTGCTCGAGGCGCAGGGGTCGGTGTTCACCAACAAATATGCCGAGGGGTATCCGGGCAAGCGTTACTACCAGGGCTGTCACCCCTCGGATGAGGTCGAGCAGCTGGCGATCGATCGCGCGAAGCAATTGTTCGGCTGCGGCTTCGTCAACGTCCAGCCGCATTCGGGGGCGCAGGCCAATGGCGCGGTGATGCTCGCGCTGGTCAAGCCCGGCGAGACGATCATGGGCCTCAGCCTCGACGCCGGCGGCCACCTGACCCACGGCGCGCGCGCGGCGATGAGCGGCAAGTGGTTCAACGCGGTGCAGTACGGCGTGACGCCCGACACGCACCGCATCGACTTCGACCAGGTCGAGCGGCTGGCGAAGGAGCACAAGCCGAAGCTGATCATCACCGGCGGCTCGGCCTATCCACGGCACATCGACTTCGCCCGCTTCCGCGCGATCGCGGACGCGGTCGGCGCGATCTTCATGGTCGACATGGCGCATTTCGCCGGGCTGGTCGCGGGCGGCGTCCATCCGACGCCGTTCGGTCACGCGCATATCGTCACCACCACGACGCACAAAACGCTGCGGGGCCCGCGCGGCGGCATGGTGCTGACCGACGACGAAGCCATCGCCAAGAAGATCAACTCGGCGGTGTTCCCCGGGCTGCAGGGTGGGCCGCTGATGCACGTCATCGCCGCCAAGGCGGTCGCGTTCGGCGAGGCGCTGCGGCCCGAGTTCAAGAGCTATGCCGCCGCGGTGGTCGAGAACGCCAAGGTGCTGGCGGCGACGCTCAAGGAGCGCGGCGCGGCGGTCGTTTCGGGCGGGACCGACACGCATCTCGCGCTCATCGACCTGACGCCGCTCGGCGTTACCGGCAAGGACGCCGACGAGGCGCTGGAGCGCGCCGCGATCACCTGCAACAAGAACGGCATCCCCAACGATCCGCTGCCCCCGGTCAAGACCAGCGGAATCCGCGTCGGCTCGCCCGCCGGCACGACGCGCGGCTTCGGCCCAGCCGAGTTCCGCGAGATCGGCCATATGGTCGCCGACGTGCTCGACGGGCTCAGGAAGAACGGCGAGGCCGGCGATGCGCAGGTCGAGGCCAATGTCCGCGAGCGGGTGCGCGCGCTGTGCGAGCGGTTCCCGATTTATCCCTACGCATGACGCCGTTCGTGTCGAGCGAAGTCGAGACACGCTGACTTGGGCCCCGCTTCTCGACTTCGCTCGAAGCGAACGGAATTAGGAAACGAGGATGCGCTGCCCGTTCTGCGGCCATGACGCGAGCCAGGTGAAGGACAGCCGCCCGACCGAGGACGGAGCGGCGATCCGGCGGCGGCGGCAGTGCGAGGGCTGCGCGGCGCGCTTCACCACGTTCGAGCGGATCCAGCTGCGCGAATTGTGGGTACTGAAGAGCGAGGAGAAGCGCGAGCCGTTCGACCGCGACAAGCTGATGCGATCGGTGGCGATCGCGACGCGCAAGCGGCCGATCGACCCGGTGATGATCGAGAAGCTGGTGTCGGGCATCCAGCGCCGGCTCGAGACGCAGGGCGACACCGAAGTGCCGGCCAAGCGCATCGGCGAGATGGTGATGGAGGGGCTGAAGGGGCTCGATTCGGTCGCCTACATCCGGTTCGCCAGCGTCTACAAGGACTTCCGCGAGGCCAGGGATTTCGAGGAATTCGCCGGGAACGTGAGCGAGGTGGGGAAGGGGTGACGCACTTCTCCGCCGTTCGTCCTGAGCGAAGTCGAAGGACGTTGGCAGGCCGGGGCTTCGACTTCGCTCAGCCCGAACGGATCGTATCGCGCTTGTCGGGACGGCGGTCTGCGAGATAGGGCACGCGGATGGCTTTCTGGACCTACATCCTGCGCTGTGCCGACGGCAGTTACCACGTCGGTCATACCGACACTCTCGAAATGCGGATCGCCCAGCATCAGGCGGGGGACATCGAGGGCTATACCCACACTCGGCGGCCCGTAACCTTGGAGTGGTCGCAGGATTTTCCCAGCCGGATCGAAGCGCTTGAGGCGGAACGGCAGATCAAGGGCTGGACCCGGCGCAAGAAGGAGGCGCTGATCCGCGGCGACTGGGCGGATCTGCACGATGCCGCGATCCCGCCCGGCGAACGGGGCCTTAGACTTCGCTCAGGGCGAACGGAAAAGAGTGACGACCCCGTTCGCGCTGAGCGAAGTCGAAGCGCAGTGGCCCCACCCCCCGTGTTCGTCCTGGTCCGCCCGCAGCTCGGCGAGAATATCGGGAAGGCGGCGCGGGCGATGCTCAATTTCGGCTTGGCGGAGATGCGGTTGGTCAGCCCCCGCGACGGATGGCCCAATCCGAGCGCGGGGCCGGCGGCGTCGGGGGCGGGCGTGGTGCTCGAGCGGGCGCAGGTGTTCGGCAGTGTCGCCGAGGCGGTGGCCGATTGCGCGCATGTCTACGCGACCACCGTGCGCAAGCGCGGCGTCACCAAGCCGGTGCTGACGCCCGAAGCGGCCTCGCGCGAGATTCACGGGCAGCAGGGGCGCTCGGCGATCCTGTTCGGACCCGAGCGGTCGGGGCTGGAGACCGACGACGTCGCGCTGGCGCGGGCGATCGTCACGGTGCCGATCAATCCGGAGTTCGGCTCGCTCAATTTGGCGCAGGCGGTGATCCTGGTCGCCTATGAATGGTCGAAGGGGATGGCGCTCGCCTCGCCGCCCGAGACCGAGCTCGACCCGCCGGCGCCGCAAGGCGAGTTCGACGGGATGATGACGCAGCTCGAGACGATGCTCGACGGCGCGGGATTCTTCCACCCACCCGAGCGAACGCCGGCGACCAAGCGGACGCTGAGGACGATGCTGACCAAGCCCGGCTGGTCGAGCCAGGAAATCCGCACGCTGCGCGGCGTGCTGAGCGCGCTCGGCGGGGCGAAGCGGCGGCGGGGCTGAACGCCGTGCTCCTGCTTTCGCAGCAGCATATTGAGCTGCAATGCGCTCAGCCGTCGCCGACGCGCTCGATGTCGGCGCCGACCGCGGAGAGCTTCTCCTCGAGTCGTTCGTAGCCGCGGTCGAGGTGGTAGACGCGGCTGACTTGGGTTTCACCCTCGGCAGCAAGACCTGCCAGGATCAGGCTCATCGACGCGCGCAGATCGGTCGCCATCACCGGCGCGCCGATCAGCTTCGGTACGCCGCGCACGACCGCGGTGCGGCCGCGGATCTGGATGTCGGCGCCCATCCGCGTCAGCTCGGGGACGTGCATGTAGCGATTTTCGAAAATCGTTTCGGTCAGCACGCTGGCGCCGTCGGCGCGGCACAGCATCGCCATCAGCTGCGCCTGCATGTCGGTGGCGAAACCAGGATAGGGCGCGGTCGACAGTGTCAGCGGGCCAAGCCCGTTCGCCGCCTCGACCCGAACGCCGTCATTGCGCTCCTCGACTGTCACCCCGGCCTCGATCAGCGCGTCGAGCGTCGCACGCATGTCGGCTGCGCTGGCGCCGACGAGGTCGAGTGACCCGCCGGTAATTGCCGCAGCGCAGGCGTAGCTCCCCGCCTCGATGCGGTCGGGCATGACTCGATAGGTCGCGCCATGCAGACGATCGCGGCCCTCGATTTCCAGGGTCTCGGTGCCGATTCCCGAAATCGACGCGCCCATCGCGACGAGGCAGTTGCACAGATCAACGATTTCGGGCTCGCGCGCGGCGTTGTCGATGCGCGTGCCGCCTCTTGCCGTCACCGCTGCCATCAGCGCATTCTCGGTCGCGCCGACCGAGACGACCGGAAAGGAGACGCGTCCCCCCGCAAGCCGGCCGCCGGGCGCGGTCGCCTTGACGTAGCCTGCGGCGAGCTCGATTTCGGCGCCCATTTCCTCGAGCGCCTTCAGATGCAGGTCGATCGGGCGGTTGCCGATCGCGCAGCCGCCGGGGAGGCTCACCGTCGCCTCGCCGGCGCGGCCGACCAGCGGACCCAATACCAGGATCGAGGCGCGCATCTTGCGGACGATGTCGTAGGGCGCGTTGGTCGAGGTCAGCCGGCCGGCGCGGATCGTCATCACCCGGCCGAAATCCTCGGGCCGCGCGCCTTCGACCTGGGTCGATGCGCCGAGCTGGTTCAAGAGGTGCCCGAAGCTGTCGACATCGGCGAGCCGCGGCAGGTTGCGCAGCGTCAGCGGTTCGTCGGTCAGCAGCGCGCAAGGCAACAGCGTGAGTGCGGCGTTCTTGGCGCCGGAAATGGGCAGGCGGCCGGCGAGGCGATTGCCGCCGCGGATCAGGATGCGGTCCATTCGCGCGCTTCTAGGGCGTGATTGCGCTACCGGCAACGGCCGCACTCGGCCCGTCGCACGCCGTTCGTTCGCTTGATCGATTTTATTGCGGGGTTTCCGGCGCGCTGCTTTGACTGGCGCGTTCAAGGGGGGTTCTGCGTGCCGGGAAGCGTTTTCGCTGATCGACTCAGCGACATGATCGAGTTGAGCCCGGCTGAGCGCACCGCGCTCGAAACGCTGGAGGAACGCGAGCGCCCGGTGCGGCGCGGCGGCACCCTGGTGCGCGAGAACGACGCCGAGCACGAGCTGTTCATCCTGCGCACCGGCACGATGATGAGCTACGTGCTGCTCGACGACAGCAGCCGAAAGATCCTGCGCTTCCTGTTTCCGGGCGACATGCTGGCGATCTCGAGCCTGGTCTATCGCGACGCGCCCGAAACGATCGAGGCGCTGTCCGACGCCACCGTGAGCGCGTTCGAGCGCAGCGCGATCGCGCGGCTGCTGGTCGAGCACCCGCGGCTCGCGGCGCTGATCTTCGTTCACAACCAGATCGAACGGACCGCGATGACCGATCGGCTGGCGGCGCTGGGCCGCACGTCCGCCAAGTCGCGCGTCGCCGCGTTGCTGCTCGAGATCCGCAACCGCAAGCGGATGCGCGACCCGGCGATCGGCGACAGCTTCGCGCTGGGGCTGACGCAGGAAGATTTGGGCGACGCGACCGGACTCACCGCGGTTCACGTCAATCGTATGCTCCGCCAGCTGGAGGACGAGCGGCTGATCGCGCGCGACAACGGCCACGTCACGATTCGTGATGAGCGCGCGCTGGCGCGGATCGGCAATTTCGTCGACCGGCACCGCAATCTCGATCTGAGTTGGCTGCCGCCGGCGCGGTAACCGTTTGAGCTGGCTCAAACAGTGATTATACACGGCCGCATGACCGATTTCGCGCTTCGCCTGACGGGGGTGTCGAAGGCGTTCGACAAGCCCGTCATTACCGATCTCGACCTCGCGATTGCGCCGGGACAGCTCTATGCGCTGCTCGGGCCCAACGGGGCGGGCAAGACGACGACGCTCAGGATGGTGGTCGGGCTGACCCCGCCCGACCGCGGGGGAATCGCGATTTACGGCATCGACATCGCGCGCGATCCCAATGCGGCCAAGGCGATCACCGCGTGGCTGCCCGACGAGCCGATGCTCTACGACAAGCTGTCGCCGGCCGAATATCTCGCCTTCGTCGCCGGGCTGTGGCGGATTCCGCCCGCAGAGGCCGCCGAGGAGGCCGAGCGGCTGCTGCGCTGGCTCGAATTGTGGGAGGTGCGCGATACGCGCTGCGAGGGCTTCTCGCGCGGCATGAAGCAGAAGGTCGCGCTGGCCGGCGCGCTGATCCACAAACCGCAGCTGCTGATCCTCGATGAGCCGCTGACCGGGCTCGACGCGGCGATGGCGCGGAGCGTCAAGGACGTGCTGCGCGCCCATGCCGACGCCGGGCACACTGTGATCGTCACCACCCACATCCTGGAAGTCGCCGAGCGGCTCGCCGACCGAATCGGGATCATCGCCGGCGGGCGGCTCCATGCCGAAGGCACGCTCGACGAATTGCGTGCGCTCGCCGGGTCGGCGGACATGACGCTGGAGGATACCTTCATCCGGCTGACCCAGCCGGCCGACCGCGAGGCAGCCTAGGCGATGCTCGGCTGGGCGATGCGGCGGCTGCCGCCCGGCTCGTTCGGCTGGCTGCTCGCGCACGAGATGCGCGTCGCGCTGCGCGCGCGGCGGGGCAAGGCGGTGACGCGGTGGATCGGCTATGCGCTGATCGCGGTGCTGGTGGGGGTCGGGCTGCTCGCCGCCGAGGGACTCGCCAAGGTGCCGATCGCGGCGAGCGCGACGGCGCTGCTCATCGTGCTGACCGCGACGATCGTGCTGTTCAGCTTCATGACCACGCAGGCGGTGCTGGGGAGCCAGCGCACGCTCTACGAGGCGAACGACCTCGACCTCCTGTTCTCCGCGCCGGTGCCGCCGCGGACGGTGCTGATGGCGAAGCTGTGCGGGATCGCGGGGACGATCGCGCTGACCTTCGCGATGCTGATCCTGCCGTTCGTCGTGCCGGTCGCCGCGGTCGGGCATCCGGGGCTGTTCGGGGTGATCCCGCTGCTCGCCGCGGTGGCGCTGGTCGCGGCGTGTCTGGGGCTGGCGATCACTTTGGTGCTGGCGCGGGTCGCGGGGCCGCGTGCGGCGCGGACGGTGGGGCAGATCGCCGCTGCGCTGCTCGGCGGCGCGATGTTCCTCGCCTCGCAGATCCTCAACGACGGCGGGCGGCATCGCCAGTCGAGCGCGGTCACCGTGTTCGAGCGGCTGCGCGCGAGCGGGTTCGGCGACAGCGCGGTCGCGCGGCTGCCGGGACGCGCGGCGTTCGGCGATCCGGTCGCGATCCTGGTGCTGTTCGGCGGGGCGGTGGCGCTGTTCCTCGTTACCGCGCTGGTGTTCCGGCGGCTGTTCGAGCGCGGGGTGGCCGATGCGGGCAAGCATGTCGGCCGGCGCGCCGCCTCGACGAAGGAAATCGCGCGGCATTTCCGGCCGGGGCTGTTCGGCGCGGTGTTCGACAAGGAGTTCGTGCTGCTGCTGCGCGATCCGGCGCTGGCGTTCCAGATCGTGCTCAGGCTGGTGTATCTCGCGCCGCTGATGCTGGTCGGGATACGGTCGGGGCGCGACCTGCCGCTGGCGCCGAGCCTCGCCTTCATCAGCGTCGCGGTGGCGGGGCAGCTGGTCGGGAGCTTCGCCTGGCTGGCGGTGTCGGCCGAGGAGGCGCCCGACCTGATCGCGGTGGCGCCGGTCGCCAAGGCGCAAGTCGATCGGGTGAAGCTGGGCGCGGCGCTGGCGATGGCGGCGCCCATCGCGCTGCTGCTGCCGATCGCGATCGCGCTGCGCTCGCCGCTGGGGGCGCTGGTGACGCTGGCGATGACCGCGGGCGGCGGGACCGCGGCGGGGCTGATCGAGCTCAAGCTCGGCAAGCCCGCCGAGCGCAAGAGCTTCAACCGGCGGCGGCCGGGTTCGTTCGTCACGCGCGTGGTGACGCTGATCATGACGATTTTCCTCGGCGGGGTGGCGGCGGTGGCGGTTTATTTCATCGGATGATTCCTTTCCGTTCGGTTCGAGCGCAGTCGAGAACCGCTGCCGGCGCAGCGAGCACGTGTCTCGACTTCGCTCGACACGAACGGGACGAGGTGGGTCAATCGAACAGGCCGTCCTGCGTGTCGCGCGGGGGGGTGAGGCCGAGGTGCTTCCAGCCGCCGGCGTTGAGGCAGCGGCCGCGCGCGGTGCGGGCGACGAGGCCCAATTGGATGAGATAGGGCTCGATCACCTCCTCGATCGTGTCGCGCGGCTCGCTGAGGCCGGCGGCGAGCGTCTCCACCCCGACCGGGCCGCCCTTGTAGATGTCGGCGATCATCGTGAGGTAGCGGCGGTCCATCGCGTCGAGGCCGAGGCTGTCGACCTCAAGCCGGTTGAGCGCGGCGTCGGCGGTGGTCGCGTCCACCGTCTCGACCCCGGCGACGTTGGCGAAGTCGCGCACCCGGCGCAGCAGCCGCCCGGCGATGCGCGGGGTGCCGCGCGACCGGCGGGCGATCTCGCGCGCACCGTCGGGGGCGACGTGGAGGTCGAGCAGGCGTGCGGCGCGGGTGACGACGCGCTCGAGCTCGTCCACCGTGTAGAAAGTGAGGCGCACGGGGATGCCGAACCGGTCGCGCAGCGGCGTGGTCAGCAGGCCCTGGCGCGTGGTCGCGCCGACCAGGGTGAAGCGCGGCAGGTCGATCCGCACTGAACGCGCCGAGGGCCCCTCGCCGATCATCAGGTCGAGCGCGCGGTCCTCCATCGCGGGGTAGAGCACCTCCTCGACCGCGGGCTGGAGGCGGTGGATCTCGTCGATGAACAGTACGTCGCCGTCCTCAAGATTGGTGAGGAGTGCAGCGAGGTCGCCCGACTTGGCGATCACCGGGCCCGAGGTGGCGCGGAAGCCGACCCCGAGCTCGCGCGCGACGATCTGCGCCAGCGTGGTCTTGCCGAGGCCGGGCGGGCCGAAGAACAGCACATGGTCGAGCGCCTCCCCGCGCGCCTTGGCGGCCTGGACGAATATGCGAAGGTTCTCGCGCGCCGCCTGCTGGCCGACGAATTCGTCGAGCGATTTGGGGCGAAGCGCGGCATCGACGTCCTCGGCGCGGCGCTCGGAGGTCAGAATGCGGTCGGCGTCGGTCATTTGAGCGCCGCTGCAAATTCATCCTGGGTCAGTCCGGCCTGCCGGATGATCGTGGCCAATGTCCCCTTCTTCACCTCCCGATGCAGAGGCACGACGCAGCCGACGGTACCGCGCTGCATGACGACGTGACTGCCCTTCTGACGGACCTTATCGAACCCGAGCCTTTGCAGCGCATCGACGACATCCTGTCCTGAAACGACGGGCAGCCTAGGCATGTTCGGGGATGTCGAAGGTCGTGACGAGCGGCGCTCCGCCGGACCGCATCGGGAACACGTCAAGGTAAAGCTCGACCGCCTCGCGCAGGTTTGCGACCGCCTCTTCGACGGTTTCGCCCTGGCTGGCGGTTCCCGTCTCGGGATTGAAGGCGACAAAGCCGCCCTCTTCGGCCGGGGTTAGAACGGCGGTCATGTGCATTTTCGCGTCTCCTCGAGCCTTCCGATTACCGCGCCGCCTTCCTGAGCGCCAGCCGGACCAGCGCGTCGAGGGTGGCGGTTGCGCCGAGTTCGTCTGCGGCGGCGTTGACCGCGGCGGCGGCTTCGGCGGGTTTGAAGCCGAGGTTGGCGAGGGCGGAGACGGCGTCGGCGGAGGGGCCGGCGGCGGGGAGCGGGGCGGCCGCGCCGCCGAGGGTGAGGCCGCCGGTCTTGTCCTTCAGTTCGCGGACGATGCGCTCGGCGAGCTTGGGGCCGACGCCGTTGGCGCGCGCCACCATCGCCTTGTCCTGGCGCGCGACCGCGGTTGCGAGCTCTTCGGGGGCGAGGGTCGAGAGGATCGCCAGCGCGACCCGCGCGCCGACGCCCTGGACGCTGGTGAGATGACGGAACCAGTCGCGCTCGCCGGCGTCGGCGAAGCCCATCAAGCGGATCGAATCCTCGGCGACCAGCATCTCGGTATGGACCGTCACCGCTTCGCCGACCGGGCCGAGCGCGGCCAGCGTGCGCGCCGAGGAGCCGACCAGATAGCCGACGCCGTTCACGTCGATCACCGCATGGTCGATGCCGGTCGCAACGAGACGGCCCTTGAGGTGCGCGATCATCGCCGCTGAACCCGTTGCGCAGGGGTGAAGTGGAGAAAGTGGAGAGTGTCGCACGCTTTCGCCGCCGGGGCCGCCGAGGTGCGGCAAAGCGGCGGGGAGGATCGCGCGACGGTCATGGCGGTACATAAGCAGAACGAGGCGATGTAGGAAAGCGGTTTCGAACGATCAGCGCTTGAGATACCGCGCCGAGGCAAGGTGGTGCGCGTGGCAGATCGCCACCGCGAGCGCGTCGGCGGCGTCGGGGCCGTCGATGTTCGCGCCGGGGAGGAGGCGCGCGACCATCGCGTGGACCTGGGCCTTGTCGGCATTGCCCGTGCCGACCACCGCCTTCTTGACGAGGCGTGCGGCATATTCGCCGACCTCGAGCCCGGCGCGCGCGGCGGCGCAGATGGCGACGCCGCGGGCCTGGCCGAGCTTCAGCGTCGATTGCGGGTTGGCGTTGACGAACACCTCCTCGACCGCGGCGGCGCCGGGCGCATGGTCGGCGAGGAGCGCGGCGAGCATCGCGTCGAGGTGGGCGAGCCGGCGCGGGAGGGGCGCGGCGCTGTCGGTCCTGAGGCGGCCGTTGGCGCAGTGCGACAGGCGGTTGCCCTCGGCGCGGATGAGGCCCCAGCCGGTGGTGCCGAGGCCTGGGTCGAGGCCGAGGATGATCACGCAGCGCCTTTAAGCCCCTCCCCTTCAGGGGAGGGGTTGGGGTGGGGGAGTCGTGTCCAGCGGTTCGGTCGCCGTTGAAGTGCGGCAAGAATGCCGGCCACGACCCCGTCGACATTTTCGCTCACGTCGGAATTCGCGAATCGCAATATCTCGAAGCCGTGTTCGCGCAATCGCGCGTCCCTCCGTTTGTCCTGCACCGGATCGTGCGTGTCGCCGTCCAGTTCGACGATCAGCCCCTTGGCCGGGCAGAAGAAGTCGCAGATGAAGGGGAAGATCACCGTCTGACGGCGGAATTTGTGGCCGGTTTGCGAATTGGAGAGGTGGCGCCACAGGCGCACCTCCCATTCGGTGGGGTTGCGGCGTAGCTCGCGGGCTCGCTTGAGGAGTTCCTGCTCGGTTATCACTGCCCTGCCCCACCCCAACCCAGTTGCAGGTAAACGATGCCCCGCATCGTTTAGATCATGCCGGGGGCATGATCGACCTGCAACTCCTGAAGGGGAGGGGCTTTTGGCACGATCAGCCCAGTTTCTCCATCACTTCGTCGGGGACTTCGTAATTGCCCCAGACGGTCTGGACGTCGTCGTCGTCGTCGAGCGTGTCGATCAGCTTGAAGAGGATTTCGGCGTCGCCTTCGCCGACAGTCACAGTGGTCTGCGGGCGCCAGGCGAGCTTGACGCTCTCGGGCTCGCCCAGCGCTTTTTCGAGCGCGCTTGCGACCTCGTGGAGCGATTCCTGCGCGGTCCAGATCTCGTGGCCGTCCTCGCTCGAGCCGACGTCCTCGGCGCCGGCCTCGAGCGCGGCTTCGAACACCGTGTCGGCGCTGCCGGCGCTCGCCGGATAGGCGATCAGGCCCATGCGGTCGAAGCCGTGGCTGACCGAGCCCGCGGTGCCGAGGTTGCCGCCGTTCTTGCTGACCGCGGTGCGCACGTTGGTCGCGGTGCGGTTGCGGTTGTCGGTCAGCGCCTCGATGATCAGCGACACGCCGCCGGGGCCGAAGCCCTCGTAGCGGATCTCCTCGTAATTCTCGCCGTCGCCCCGCGACGCCTTGTCGATCGCGCGCTGGATATTGTCCTTGGGCATCGACTGCGCCTTGGCGGCGTTGACCGCCGCGCGCAGGCGCGGGTTCATGTCGGGATCGGGGGTGCCCATCTTCGCCGCGACGGTGATCTCGCGGGAAAGCTTGGAAAAGGCCGCCGAGCGCTTCTTGTCCTGCGCGCCCTTGCGGTACATGATGTTCTTGAACTTGGAATGACCTGCCATCGGGTGCCTCTATGAGGAAGGAATTGGCGGGTTCTAGGCTTCCGAGACCGGGTTAGCCAGACCGGGAAAGCGTCATGCCGGACTCGTCCGGGCATCCACGTCGGGCCAGAGCCGCGGCATTTGTGATTTGCACGGCCGTGGACCCCGGAACGAGTCCGGGGTGACGGTGCGCGCTATGCCTCAGAGCATCCCCAGCGCCTGCATATAGGTTTCCAGGATCGCCTCTTCTTCCTGATATTCTTCCTTCTTCTTCTTGCGGATCGCCATGATCTTCTTGATCGCCTTGGCGTCGTAGCCGCGGCTCTTCGCCTCGGCCATCACGTCCTTGATGTCGTCGGTGATGCCCTTCTTCTCCTCTTCGAGCCGTTCGGCCCGTTCGATTAGAAGCCGGAGCTCGTCCGCCGCGACGTGACCGCCGCCCATGCCTTCGCCACGCTCTTGCGCCATATGCATCCCGCGCAGCCGCGCGGCCCCTTGCTGATGATGAGATCGCCGCCGGATGGCGACGGGACCGTTGCCTCTAGGCAGATAACGGGCCCGGCTCAACCCCGGCGCGCGCGGTCAGGCGAAGGCGGGGGCGTTGCGCAGCCGCTGATAGGCCTCGATCACCGCCTGCAGCACGCGCTCGTGGCTGCGGTCGCCGCCGTTGCGGTCGGGGTGATAGCGCTGGAGCAGCTCGCGGTAGCGCTTGCGCAGCGCGGCGCGGTCGGCATCGGCGGCGAGGCCGAGCACCTTCAAGGCGCGGCGGTCGCTGTCGGACAGGGGCTTGCCGTCGCGGCGCGCGGTCTCCATCCGCGCCTTGAACCGTGCGCCGATCGCGTCGAGCGGATCGGCGAAATCGGCCCAGCGCGGCGGGCGGTCGGCGCCCGAATGCGCGAAGGCGCGCGTCTCGCGCTCCCAGCCGGCGAGCGGGCGCTGCGCGTCGTGGATCTCGTCGGCGGTCATGCCCTCGAAATAATTGTAGCCGGCGTTGAACGCGCGGACATGGTCGAGGCAGAACCAGCGGTAGCGGCCGGGCCGGTCGCCGGCCGCGGCGCCCTCGAGCGGCGGCGCGCGGAACTCGCCGGGTTCCTCGCAGCCCGGCTCCTCGCAGACCCGGCCGCTGTCGGAGACGCGGCCGTGAAAGCGGGTATTGGGTCGGTCCTTGCGGGGGGCACGCACGGCGGGGGATCGCTCCACTTGGGGGAAAAGCCGCCTATATAGGCGCGATGACCCATGCCGCCACCGGGCCCGTCGCGGCCGAAATCGCCGCCCGCCTGACCGCAGCGCTCGCGCCGTCGCACCTTCAGGTGATCAACGACAGCCATCATCATGCCGGGCATCTGGGCGACGACGGGTCGGGCGAGTCGCACTTCACCGTGGTGGTCGAGGCGGCGGCGTTCGCCGGGCTGTCGCGGGTGGCGCGGCAGCGGCTGGTGAACAAGGCGCTCGGCCAGTTGCTGGACGGGCGAATCCACGCGCTCGCGATCCGGGCGCGCGCACCGGGAGAGGCGTGATGGCCTATGACCTGTGGTACTGGCCCTCGATCCAGGGGCGCGGCGAGTTCGTGCGGCTGGCGCTGGAGGCGGCGGACATCGCCTATGTCGATTGCGCGCGCGAGCGGGGCGCCGGGGCGCTGATCGCCGACATGAAGGCGCGCGGGCGTTATGCGCCGTTCGCGCCGCCCTATCTCGATACCGGCACGATGACGATCGCGCAGGTCGCGCATATCCTGACCTGGCTGGCCGACGCGCATGGGCTGGCGCCCAAGGACGAGGCGACGCTGTTCTGGACGATCCAGCTGCAGCTGACCGTCACCGATGTCGTCGCCGAGGTGCATGACGTGCATCATCCGGTCGCGGTCGGCGCCTATTACGAGGAGCAGAAGGACGAGGCGGCGCGCGCCGCCAAGGGCTTTCGCGAGCAGCGGATGCCGAAATATCTCGGCTATTTCGAGCGCGCGACACAGGCCAACGCGGGCGACTGGATCGCGGGCGGGCATTGGTCGCCGATCGACACGTCGCTGTTCCAGCTTGTCGAAGGGCTGCGCTATATGTTCCCGCGGCGGATGACGACGCTGGAGCGCGACCTGCCGGGGCTGGTGGCGCTGCGCGACCGGGTGGCCGCGCTGCCGGGGATCGCCCGCTATCTTGCCAGCGACCGGCGGATCGCGTTCAACACCGACGGGATCTTCCGCCACTATCCGGAGCTCGACGCGGCATGACCAACGACGACCTCGTGTTGCAGACGATCGCGCCCGTGACCCACGACCTCGGCGGGTTCAAGGTGCATCGCACGCTGCCCAGCAAGCCCAGGACGATGGTCGGGCCGTTCCTGTTCTTCGACCAGATGGGGCCGGCGCATCTGTCGGTCGGGCAGGGGATCGACGTGCGGCCGCATCCGCACATCAACCTCGCCACCGTCACCTATCTGTTCGCCGGGGCGATCGACCATCGCGATTCGCTCGGCACCTTCGCGACGATCGAGCCGGGCGCGGTCAACCTGATGACCGCGGGATCGGGGATCGTCCATTCGGAACGCTCGCCGAGCGCCGAGCGGGCGATCGGGCCCGAGCTCTCGGGCATCCAGACGTGGATCGCGCTGCCCGACGGCAAGGAGGAAATGGCGCCGGCGTTCGAACATATCGCCAAGGCCGACCTGCCGGTGATCGAGGACAAGTGCGTCACCGCGCGGGTGGTGATGGGCGAATTGTGGGGGCGGCGCGCGCCGACCACCACCCATGCCGCGACGATCTATGCCGACATCGCGCTGGCCGGCGGCGGGGCGATCCCGATCGACGCCGAGGCCGACGAGCGCGCGGTCTATGTCGCCGAGGGCGAGGCGAGCCTCGACGGGCTGAGGCTCGAGCCGATGACGCTCTACGTGCTGCGGCCGGGCGTGGCGGCGACGCTGCGCTCCGACGGCGGCGCGCGGGTGATGCTGTGCGGCGGCGAGGCCTTCGCGACGCCGCGGCACGTGTGGTGGAATTTCGTCTCGTCGAGCCGCGAGCGGATCAACGAGGCCAAGCGGGCGTGGCGGGCGGGGGAGTTCGCCAAGGTTCCCGGCGACGACAAGGAATGGATCCCGCTGCCCGAGGTGCCGGCGACGGTGAGCTATCCGTAACGCATGAAGCCCCTCCCCTTCAGGGAAGGGGTTGGGGGTGGGGCAATAAGTGCAGGCGTATCGCTTGATGCTCCCTACTCCCCCACCCCAACCCCTCCCCTGAAGGGGAGGGGCTCAGGAGGTTTTGATGAACGATTTTGGTCTGACCCCAATCCCCCTCCCCACCGGCGTCACCCTTCAGGTCGCCACCGCGGGCGACCCCGCGGCGCCGGCGATCGTGCTGCTCCACGGCTTTCCCGAATCGCATCGGACGTGGCGACACCAGATTCCGGCGCTGGCGAAGGACCATTTCGTCGTCGCGCCCGACCAGCGCGGCTATGCGCGCTCGTCGAAGCCCGAGGGGGTCGAGAATTATGCGCCCGACAGGATCGTGGCGGACCTGTTCGCGCTGGCCGACGCGCTGGGCATCGAACGGTTCGCGCTGGTCGGGCACGACTGGGGCGGGGCGATCGCGTGGATGGCGGCGCTGGGGCGGCCCGACCGCGTCGCGCGGCTGATCATCGTCAACGCGCCGCATCCCCTGCTCTTCCAGAAATCGCTGTTCGACGATCCCGAGCAGCGGCGCGCGAGCCAGTATATCACCCGGTTCCGCGATACCTCGATCGACCAGGGGCTGGTCGGGGCGGGGCTCGAGCGGTTCTTTGGATCGACCTTCGTCCAGCATGTCGCCGGGACGATCGCGGGCGCGGACAAGGCGGCGTATCTCGACGAATGGGGCCAGCCCGGCGCGATGACCGCGATGCTGAACTGGTATCGCGCGAGCGCGATCGTGGTGCCTGCGCCCGGCGAGGACCCGCCGCGCCCGGCGTTCCTCGATGCTCCCTTTCCGCTCGTGATGGTGCCGACGCTGGTGATCTGGGGGACGGCCGACGTCGCGTTGCTGCCCTGCCAGCTAAACGGCCTCGATGCGCTGGTGCCCGACCTTACGGTGGTGAAGGTCAATGCGGGGCATTTCGTGCCGTGGCAGGCGCCCGAGGCGGTGACCGGCGCGATGCGCGACTGGCTGGACGCGCGCGGTTCAGCGTAGCAGCGCGGCGACGGCGCCGATCGCGAACAGCACGCCGATCGCGGCCCACAGGCCGAGGACGAGGTAATCGGGCTTCACCTCGACCGCTTCGGCGGCCGGCGGCCCCTCGCGGCGGCGGCGGCGGTGGTGATGACGGCGATGCTCCGACCGCGGATCGTCGAAGGGGCTCTGCATCGAAGCGTCTCTCCTGTTCGGCTGCGCTCGCTATAACGAGTCGGCGCGCGCAGGATCAAATCTCGATCTTCGCTGCGTCGGGGAGCGCGATCGCGGCCTCGGCAGTGTCCGGGGCGCCGGGACGAACCCAGGTGCCGTGGGCGTGCGCGGTGGCGACGACCTCAGGCGGCGCGCCGCCGGGCCAGCTGCGGACGCGAACCACTTGGTGTGCGAGCGCACGGTCGGGCTCCATCGAAACCCAGGCGAGCGGGCGGTCGAGCGTGGCGCGCCCGCCGGCGGTCTCCATCGCGGCGCGAATCCGGGCGGCGGTGGCCTGGGGCAGATATTGCCAGACGACCGAGTGCATCAGGACGCGCGTGACGCCCTCCGGCTGCGGTTCGGCGAGGCGCGATTCGATCCAGTCGGCGGCGTCGGCCCTGTCGAGCTGTACCGGCCGTTGGCGAATCATGCCGATCGCGCGCTGCAGCCGCGCGCGCCGCTCGGGCGTTTCCGCCCAGACATAGGCAGCGAGCCGCGCCTCGACCGCAGGATCGGCCGCGTCCATCGGCGCGACGTCGCAGCCGCGCGTCGACACGACGGCGAGCGGCGGCGCCTCGGGCGGCGGTCCGCGCCATTCGGGGGCGATCGTCACCGGCGAGTCGGGACCGAACACCGTGCCGCCGAGGTCGAAGCGGTAGCGGTCGATCAGGAGGTTGAGCCCGGCGCTCGATCCGATCTCCAGGATTTCCAGCCTGGGGCCGAAGCGGCGCGCGACCTCGATCAGCCCGACGATCAGCGCGCCCGAGCGCCCCGGCTCGTTGGTCTGCGGCGGGCCGTCGAGCCAGGGGAGGAGCGCGTCGTCGTGGCGCGCAAGGACGCCGAGCAGGCCAGCGGCGATCTCGGCCGGATCGTCGGTCGCGCCGGAGAAGATCGCCGCGAGCGCGTCGTCCTTGCCCGCGAGGACCAATGCGTGGAGGCCGCCGATCAGCCGCAAGGGAAGCGCATCGCGGGTCGGCTCGCCCGGCCAGTCGAGCACCCGAGCGCCGGTGCGGGTGTCGCGCGTCAGCCGCTCGGCGAGCGCGCGGCAGATATCGGCATAGATCGGCGATGCGTTGGTGCGGCAATAATGTTCCTGGATGCGGAACGCGCCGCGGTTGTTCGCTTCACTCGTCACGATCCACCCTCCCGTTCGCCCCGAGCCTGTCGAAGGCGCGGCCGTCCGTGGTTCGACAACTCCGGATCAAGTCCGGAGACGAACGGCAGTGAGTTTCCCTGCATTGCCTCTGCAGGCGCGCCCAAGTAAAGCCCGCCCTCGCTCATGACCGAACCGATCATCATCGCCGTCCCCAAGGGGCGCATCCTCGACGAGGCGTTGCCGCTGCTCGGCAAGGTCGGGATCGAGCCCGAACCGGCGTTCGCCGACGAAGGCAGCCGCGCGTTGCGCTTTGCGACCAGCGATCCGGGAATCGAGCTGATCCGCGTGCGCGCGTTCGACGTCGCCACCTTCGTCGCGCACGGCGCGGCGCAGCTCGGCATCGTCGGGTCCGACGTATTGCAGGAGTTCGATTATTCGGAGCTCTACGCGCCGGTCGATCTCGGCATCGGCCATTGCCGCCTCTCGGTCGCCGAGCCAGCCGACATGGCGGCGCACGACGACCCCCGCGGCTGGAGCCATGTGCGGATCGCGACCAAATATCCGCACGTCACCGCACGGCATTTCGAGGGCCGCGGGGTGCAGGCCGAATGCGTCAAGCTGAACGGCGCGATGGAGCTGGCGCCGACGCTGGGGCTGGCGCCGCGGATCGTCGATCTGGTCTCTTCGGGGCGGACGCTCAAGGAAAACGGGCTGGTCGAGGTCGAGACGATCGCCGAAGTCAGCAGCCGGCTGGTCGTCAATCGCGCCGCGTTCAAGACCCGCGAGCGCATCGTGCCGCTGGTCGATGCGTTCCGGCGGGCGGTGGAGGACAAGCCCCTCCCCTTCAAGGAAGGGGTTGGGGGTGGGGGACTCAAGGGCGATCGCGGGCATGACAAGCCCCACCCCAACCCCTCCCCTGAAGGGGAGGGGCTTTCGCAATGATCACGCTCTCCACCTCCGATCCCGGCTTCGACCGCGAGTTCGCCGCGCTGGTCGAGGCGCGCCGCGAGGCCGAGGCCGATGTCGCGCGCGACGTGCGGACGATCACCGCCTCGGTGCGCGACGAGGGCGACGCGGCGCTGCGCGCGTTTACCGGGAAGTTCGACGGCCACGACCTCAACGACACCGGCTGGCGGATCGAGCGCGCCGAATGCGTCGCGGCGCTGGATGCGCTGACGCCCGAGTTGCGCGCCGCGCTGGAGCTCGCGCATGACCGCATCACCGCCTATCACGAGAAGCAGCGGCCGGCCGACAGCGACACGACCGACGCAGCGGGGGTGCGCACCGGCGCGCGCTGGCGCGCGGTGGACGCCGCGGGCATCTACGTGCCGGGCGGGCGTGCGGCCTATCCCTCGTCGGTGCTGATGAACGCGATTCCGGCGCGCGTCGCCGGGGTCGAGCGGCTGGTGATGGTCACGCCGACGCCGAACGGCGAAGTCAATCCGCTGGTGCTCGCCGCCGCCGCGCTGATCGGGGCGGACGAAGTGTGGCGCATCGGCGGCGCGCAGGCGATCGCCGCGCTCGCTTACGGCACCGAGCGGATCAAGGCGGTCGATGTCGTCACCGGACCGGGCAACGCCTGGGTCGCCGAAGCCAAGCGCCAGCTCTACGGCGTCGTCGGCATCGACATGGTCGCGGGGCCGAGCGAGATCGTCGTCGTCGCCGACGGCAAGAACGATCCCGAGTGGATCGCCGCCGACCTCCTGAGCCAGTCGGAGCACGATCCGACCAGTCAGTCGGTGCTGTTCACCGACGATGCCGCGCTGGCGCGCGCCGTGGCTCAGGCAGTCGACTTGCAGATCGGCACGCTGGCGACGGCGAAGGTCGCGCGCGCGGCGTGGGACGCCAACGGAGCGATCGTCGTGACGGGCTCGCTCGACGAGGCGATGCCGCTGGTCAACGCGCTCGCGCCCGAGCATCTCGAGCTCGCGGTCGATGACCCGCAAGCCTTGTTCGACCGGGTGCGCCACGCCGGCTCGGTCTTTCTCGGCCGGCACACGCCCGAGGCGATCGGCGACTATGTCGCCGGCCCCAACCATGTGCTGCCCACCGGCCGGCGCGCGCGCTTTGCGAGCGGGCTGTCGGTGCTCGATTTCATGAAGCGCACCAGCTTCCTCGCGCTCGATGCCGCTTCGCTTGGGGCGGTCGGCCCCGCCGCGATCGCGCTCGCCACGGCCGAGGGGCTGCCCGCGCACGCGCGCTCGGTGAGCTTGAGGCTCGCCGGCGGTCAACCGGAACTGAAGCTATGAATCGCCGCACCGCCGCTCGATCGAAGGCCCGCGCCGCCGCGCGGCTCGCCGCCGTGCAGGCGCTCTACCAGCACGAGATGGAGGGGACCGCGATCCCCGCGCTGCTCCACGAATTCCACCAGCACCGGCTGGGCGCGACGATCGACGATGCCGAGCTGATCGACGCCGACGTCCTCTTTTTCGACGACCTGGTCGGCGGCGTCGCCGCGCGCAAGGCGGAGATCGACGATCGGATCGCGGACAAGCTCGCCGCCGGCTGGACCCTCGCGCGGCTCGACAAGCCGATGCACCAGATTTTGCGGGCCGGCGCCTATGAGCTTATGGCGCGCGCCGACGTGCCGACCAGCGCGGTGATCAGCGAATATCTCGACGTGGCGGATGCCTTTTACGACCGGCGCGAGAAGGGGTTCGTCAACGGTCTGCTCGACGCATTGGCGAAGGACGTGCGCGGCTGATGGGCGAAGTGGTCAACCTCCGCCGCGCGCGCAAGGCGAAGGCGCGGGTGCGACAGGAGGTCGAAGCGGGCGCGAACCGCGCCGCGTTCGGACGGACCAAAACGGAGAAGCAGGCGGCGAAGGCGGATGCCGCCCGCCGCGAGCGCGCGCTCGATGGGGCGAAGCGGGAATAGCTCCGTTCAGAAGATCCCGCCGCCCAGCATCAGGCGGACCACGCCGATCACGATCACCACGATGTTGAGGTTGCGGCCGGTGTTGTGCGACGACAGCACCCCGAACACGAGGCCGATCACCGCGATCGGCACGACTATCCAGTTGAGCGCGCCGAGGAACGGAATGAAGGCGGGAATCGCGCAGAGCAGCGCGAACAGCCCGATCAGGATCGAAACGATGTTGAACATCGCCGCTCAATGAGGCCGCTCCGGCGCGCACGCAAGCATTTCCGTGCCGATCCGGGACATGGTGAAAAATCGGTTCACCTTCACCATCATCGTCAATAGTTTGTTAACGCTTTCGCCCGACCCCTTGCCGTGAAGGGGAATGCCATGTCACGCCTGCCGCTCGTCATCCTGCTCGCCGCGCCCGTGCTGCTCGCCGGCTGCCACAAGGATTCGCGCAAGCTCGATGCGCTCGACAACCAGCTGACCGGCGCCAACGCCGGCGATGCGGCGGTGCGCGGCGCGCTCAACGACCAGATCATGGTCGATCCCGACCTCACGCAACAGGCCAATGGGGCCGCGGTGCGCCCGCCGGCCAAGCCCTATTCGGCCGAGGTGCCGGCCGCCGGCAGCGAAGCCGCCGCCACCGGCAAGCTGCGCCACGCCCCCGCGCCGGGCAAGGACTGCCCCGAATGCGCAACGCGCAAGGGCGCGCTGACCTTGGGCGAGCTCGCCCGACGGCAGAAGGCGCCGCGCGTCGGCAGCTGCTCGTCCGACGTGCAGTACGGCGCGGACTGGGCGACGCGGCTCGGCGATTTGCCGATCTATCCGGGCGGACACGTCTCCGAGGCGGCGGGCGCCAATCGCGACGGCTGTGCGCTGCGCATCGTCAGCTTCACCACCACCGCGCCGGCAAGCCGCGTGATCGACTGGTATTACACCCAGGCGACCAAGGCGGGCTACGACGCCGAGCAGCAGAGCGACGGCAAGCAGCGCGTGCTCGGCGGCACCCGCGGCCGCGACGACGGCGCGTATCTGGTGTTCGTCGATCCCAGCGACGGCGGCGGCAGCTCGGTCGATCTGGTGGTCAACAACGGGCGGTAGGGCGCCTGCCCCCGCTCGCCCTGAGCTCCCCCTCCGTTCGCCCTGAGCGAAGTCGAAGGGCGCGTGGCGACCCGTCGGACAATCGTGCTTCGACTTCGCTCAGCACGAACGGAGATTGGTTGAGCTCGCCCGATGACGGAAGACGGTTCTCTTCCCCTCGCGTCCGCGCTAACGCGGGCGGCGATGGGTTCCGCTCCTTCTTCCGGCGACGTGCGCCAGTTCACCGTCGGCGAGGATGACGACGGCATCCGGCTCGACCGCTGGTTCAAGCGGCACCTCGCCGACACCAGCTTCACGACCGTCGCCAAATGGGCGCGCACCGGGCAGCTGCGCCTCGACGGCAACCGTGCGACCCCCGGCGACAGGCTGCAGGCGGGGCAAGTGATCCGCGTGCCCCCGGCCGAGCCCGCCCGCGCGGCCGCGCGGCCGAAGCGCGAGCGGCCGCCGCTCAGCGAGGACCAGGTCGCGTTTGCGCGCAGCCTCGTCATCCATCGCGACCCCCAGGCGCTCGTGCTCGACAAGCCGCCCGGTCTTGCAACGCAGGGCGGGACGAAGACCAGCGCGCATGTCGACGGCCTGCTCGACGCGCTGCAGTTCGAGGCGGAGGGTCGGCCCAAGCTGGTCCACCGGCTCGACAAGGATACGTCAGGCGCGCTGCTGATCGCCCGCACCGCGCGCGCGGCGGCGTTCTTCGCGAAGAGCTTCTCGGGCCGCGCCGCGCGCAAACTCTATTGGGCGCTGGTGGTCGGCGTACCGACGATCAACGACGGCATGATCGACCTGCCGCTCGCCAAGCAGCCCGGCACCGGCGGCGAGAAGATGCATGTCGATGAGGAGGGCGGCCAACCCGCGCGGAGTCGCTACAGGGTGATCGAGCGCGCCGGCAACCGCGCCGCCTGGGTCGAGCTGCAGCCCTATACCGGCCGCACGCACCAGCTGCGCGCGCACATGGCGGCGATCGGCCATCCGATCGTCGGCGACGGCAAGTACGGTGGGCAGGCGGCGTTCCTGACCGGCGGGGTAAGCCGCAAGATGCACCTCCACGCGCGCCGCATCCGCATCGACCATCCCGACGGCGGCACGCTCGACGTCAGCGCCGACCTCCCTGACCATTTCCGCGAGAGCATGGGGCTGCTCGGCTTCGACCCCGCGCTCGGTGACGCGCTGCCGCTGGAGGATGCGCCCCGGCCCAGCCGCGCGGCGCAGAAGGCCAAGGCCAAGGCGCACGCCAAGACGGTCCGCCGCGAACGCCGCGGCGAGCGCGGGCGGCGGCGCGGCTGATGGAGCGGAGGACTGCCCGATGACCGACGATAGCCGCGCGCGGAACCGCTATTTCGTGATGGCCCTGACTCGGCTGGTCGCCGTCGCCGGGGCGGTGTTCGGGCTGGTGCTGCTCGCCCGCGCGGATACCACGGTGCCGCGCGTGCTCGGCGCGGGAATTGTGCTCGCCGCGCTGCTGGTGATCGCGACGGTGCCGCGCGCGCTCGCCCGGCGCTGGCGGACGCCCGAGCCGTGAAGCGCTTCTGGCAGGCGGTCACGGTCGAGGGCGGCGACGTGCGGCTCGACGGCCGCCCGGTGCGCACTCCCGGCCGCGCGCCGCTGGTCATCCCCTGCCCCCGGCTCGCCGAGGCGATCGCCGACGAATGGCGCGCGGTGGAGGGCGAGATCGACCCGCGCGCGATGCCGCTGACCGGCCTCGCCAACGCGGCGATCGACCGTATCGCGCCCGACCCCGCCGCCTTCGCCGCGGGCCTGGCGCGCTACGGCGAGAGCGACCTCCTCTGCTATCGCGCCGACGGCCCGGCCGAGCTCGTCGCCCGCCAGCGCGCGGCCTGGGACTCGCTGCTCGACTGGGCGCGCGGCCGCTACGACGTGCATTTCGAGGTGACGGCCGGCGTCATGCACCGCGCGCAGCCGCCCGCGACAATCGCGCGGCTCGCCGAAGCAGTGGCGGCGCGCACGCCGTTCGAGCTTGCCGGGCTGTCGCCGGTCGTCACCGTCACCGGCTCGCTGGTCGCGGCCTTGGCGCTGCTCGACGGCGCGGCCGATGCCGAAACCGTGTGGCGCGCCGCGCGCGTCGATGAGGACTGGCAGGCCGAGCACTGGGGCGAGGACGAGATCGCCGTCCGCACACGCGACGCGCACCGCGCCGATTTCGACGCCGGCGCGCGCTTCCTGGCGCTGCTCGGATGAGCCTCCACCTCCGCCCGATCCAGTTCGTCGAGTCGCCGGTCGGGCGCGATGGTGAGGTCGCGCGGCTCGCCGGCGGGATGCTGTGGTTCGCCGCCTATGAGGTGATCGAGCAGGACGCGCGCCGCACCGTCGCGATCGCCGATTTCGACCGCGCGCTCGGCGGCGATGCGCGCGCCGCTGCGCTCCACGCCGCGATCACCGCGCCGCGCCCGCCGCTGCGGCTCGGCGAGCGCGTGCTGCGGCTCGACCAGCCGCAGGTCGCGGGCATCGTCAACGTGACCCCCGACAGCTTCTCCGCCGATGGCCGTCCCGACGGTCCGGCGGCGGCCGCGGCGGCGGGCATGGACATGCTGACCAAGGGCGCCGCGCTGATCGACGTCGGCGGCGAATCGACCCGGCCCGGCGCGCCGCTGGTCTGGGAAGGCGACGAGGCGAAGCGTGTCGTCCCGGTCATCCAGCGGCTGGCGGCGGCCGGCGCGCCGGTCTCGATCGACACGCGCAAGGCGCCGGTGATGGAGGCCGCGCTCGCCGCCGGCGCCGCCCTCGTCAACGACGTGTCGGCGCTGCTGTGGGACGACCGCGCGGCCGATGTGGTCGCGCGCGTCGGCTGCCCGGTGGTGCTGATGCACTCGCCCGATCCCAAGAAGGGTCCGCACGGCGGCAGCGGCTATCGCGACGTGCTGGTCGAGGTCTTCGACTGGCTGGAAGCGCGGATCGCCGCGGCGGTGGCGGCGGGGATCGACCGGTCGCGGATCATCGTCGATCCCGGTATCGGCTTCGGCAAGAGCTTTGCCGACAATCTCGCGCTGCTCAACGGGCTGGCGCTGTTCCACGGGCTGGGCTGCCCGATCATGCTCGGCGCGAGCCGCAAGCGGATGATCGGCGCGCTGTCGAACGAGGCGCCGGTCGGCGAGCGGCTCGGTGGCTCGGTCGCGCTGGCGGTCAAGGGCGCGTCGCTCGGCGCGCAGCTGATCCGCGTCCACGACGTCGCCGAGACGGTGCAGGCGCTCAAGGTCTGGCGCGGCCTGCAGGACCAGGCGCTGGTCGCGCGGTGAGCGAGGCCGCCGCGCCGTCGCGCCGCGAGATCGCCGCGCTGGCCGCGATTCTCGCCGTCGCCGGTGCGATCCGTGCCGCGACCGCCAGCTATCCCTTGTGGTTCGACGAGCTCGCCTCGCTGGTGTTCGCCGGCCAGCCGATGTCGCACCTATGGAGCGGCTGGATGGTGCGCGAGAGCAATCCGCCGCTCTATTACACGCTGCTCCGCGGCTGGATCGCGCTGTTCGGCGACGGCGACCGCACGCTGCGGCTGCTGTCGATCGCGATCGGACTCGGCGGGATCGCCGCCGCCTGGGCGCTCGCGCGGCGGCTGGGCGGCGCGGCCGCCGGGCTCGTCGCGGCGGCGCTGCTGGCGGTCTCGGCGGCGCACGTCGCCTTTTCGCAGGAAGTGCGCGGCTATGCGCTGGCGCACACCGCGGCGCTGGTCGCGACGCTCGCCGCGGCCGGTTTCCTCGAGCGTCGGCGATTCGCCTGGCTGGGGCCCTATGTCGGTGCGGCGCTGGTGGCGCTCTACGCGCACACGACGATGGTGGTGTTCGCCGCGCTGGCGGGCGTTACGGTCCTGTGGCTGGTGCGCCGCGACCGGCGGGCGGCGCTCGCATGGATCGGCGCAAATGCCGCGATCCTTGCCGGCTGGGCATGGTGGGGCTGGATCAGCCTCAGGCAGATGGCGGCGCCGCACACGAATTTCGGCTGGATCGCGCCGCCCTCGCTCGCCGACGCGTTGCGGATGACCGAAATCGCGTATCTGCCGCCTTATGTCGCGCCGGCCGGATTTGCCGGACATGCGCTGCTCGCCGCGCTGATCGTCGCGATCATCCTGGTGGCGTGGCGCGACCGGAGGCCGGCGGTCATCCTTCTCGCCGTGCTCGCCCTCGGCTCGCCGATCGCCTTGGCGCTGCTGAGCCAGATCCGCCCGATCCTGCTGCCGCGCACCTTATGGTGGGCGAGCGGCCCCGTCGTCATACTGGTCGCGCTGGCGGTTTCACGGGCACGGCCGCCACGGCTCGCCGTCGCGCTTACCGCGGCGCTCGCAGTGTTCGAGGCCGCATTCCTCGCGCACTGGCTGCCGGCGCGCCAGCTCGAGGCGTGGCCGTCGGCGCTCGACGCGATCGCGCGCGCCGATCCGCACGCGGTGGTGCTCGTCGAGGGCGATGCGATGGCGCTGGCGGCGGCGCATTACCGCGCGCCCGGCCTCGACCTCGTCGTCCTCGACCGGGCCGAGGATCCGACCGACCGCTGGGGCGACGGGCTTTGGCGCGGGCGCCGTGTCGATTCGGCCGGCGCGGCGGCGCTGCTGCGACGGCAGGGCCGGCTGTTCGTGCTCGCGCGCGGCGACCACGATCCGGGCGACGCGCTACGGGCAGCCGGCCGCGGCGTGAACTGGCCCGCGGCGAGTGAGGGCGAGCAGCCGTTCGTTTCGGCCTGGTTGGCTACGCCCGAAACCCGTCCGGCAAGCTAAAAGGCGCTCCCTCAAGCGGCGTTGTCGATCCCGAGCTCGCCCAATTTGCGGTACAGCGTCGAGCGGCCGATCCCCAGCCGCCGCGCGACCTCGGTCATGCGGCCGCGGTAGTGGCCGATCGCGAGACGGATGACGTCGGCCTCGATCTGCTCGAGCGCGCGCAAATTGCCGTCGGGCTGGAACAAGGTGACGCCGCTGCCGGTCACCACGGTCGCGCTGTCGCGCTCGCTCTGCCGGCCTTCGAGCGCGGCGATCTGCGGGAAGTCGTCACGCGTCAGCGCCGGCGCCTCGCACAGCACCGCGGCGCGGAACAGCGCGTTCTGCAGCTGGCGGACGTTGCCCGGCCAATCGTAGCCGATGAGGAGCTGCAAGGCCTCGTCGGTGATGCCGATCGGCCGCAGGCCGGGTTGTCTCGCGATTCGCGCGAGCAAGTGGCGCGCGAGCGCGGGCACGTCGCCGGTGCGCTCACGCAGCGGCGGGATCGTCACCTGGACGACGTTGAGCCGGTAATAGAGGTCCTCGCGGAACCGTCCCGCCTCGACCTCCTCGATCAGCTTCTTGTTGGTCGCGGCGATGACGCGGACGTCGACCTGAGTGATGTGCCGCGCGCCGATCGGGTGGACCTCGCCCGATTGCAGCACGCGGAGCAACTTGACTTGCGCCTCCAGCGGCATCTCGCCGATCTCGTCGAGGAACAAGGTGCCGCCGTCAGCCTCCTGGAACCGGCCGATCTTGCGCTCGAACGCGCCGGTGAAGGCGCCCTTTTCGTGCCCGAACAGCTCCGATTCGACCAGGTTGGCGGGGATCGCTCCGCAATTGACCGCGATCATCGGCTTCTTGGCGCGGGGCGAGGCGGCATGGACCGCGTCGGCGACCACTTCCTTGCCGACGCCGCTTTCGCCCTCGATCAGCACCGGCACGCGCGCGCGGGCCGCCTTGGCGGCGATGGCAAGCGCGGCGCGGAACAGAGGTTCCGATCCGACGATCTCGTCGAAGCCCAGCGTCGCGGGGATTTTCTCGGTGAGCGGCCGAAGCTCGCCCGCCGCCTTGCCGCCGACCGCCGATTCGAGTGCGGCGAGCAGCCGTTCGGGCGCGAGCGGCTTGACCAGGAAATCGGTGGCGCCGGCGCGCATCGCCCCGACCGCCTCGGCGACCGAGCCGTTGGCGGTCAGCATCAGCACCGGCAGCGCCGGACGGCGCGCCCGCAATTCTGCGATCAACCCGGCGGCGTCGGCATCGGGGGTCCAGTGGTCGAGCACGATCGCGTCGAGCTGCATCCCGTCCTGCGTGCCCAGCATCGCGATCGCCATTTCGCCGTCGCTGGCGAACACCGACCGCCAGCCGCCCCGCGCGGCCAGCGCGGAAACGAGGCGCCGCTGCGCCGGTTCGTCGTCTATCAGCATCAGCAGGCGCTGGCCGTTGCGCGTCATTGCCACCCTCTTGTCGTCCCGGTTTGAGACGGTGACGATAGGGGCGAACGGTAAAGGCAGGCTTAAGCGGGTGAAACATGCCGGGACTTGAGCCGGTTCGCGGGGCTGGCTACAACCCGGCGGAAGGGGACAACGGGAGAGCGACGCCATGGCCGAAAGCGGCGACATGAAGGCGCACGAGGCGACCTATCACAGCATCATGGCGCTGCTCCGCTGGGGCGCGGCGGCGTGCTTCATCATCGGGCTTTTCGTCGTCTGGATCATTTCGTGACCAGCGACCGCGCGTGAAGATCGCGCTGCTCAAGGAAGCCGCGGAGGGCGAGCGCCGCGTGGCGGCGACGCCGGAGACGGTGAAGAAGTTCGTCGGGCTCGGCGCCGAAGTCGCGGTCGAGCGCGGCGCCGGTCTCGATGCCGCCATCGCCGACGCCGATTACGGGGCGGCGGGCGCGAGCCTCGCCGACCGCGCCGCGACGGTGCGCGATGCCGACATCCTGCTCGCCGTGCAGGGCCCCGATCCGGCGAGCCTCGCCGGCGCGAAGCCGGGTGCGTGGCTGGTCGCGACGCTCAACCCGTTCGGCGAGCGCGCACGGGTCGACGCCTATGCCGCCGCGGGGCTCGAGGCGCTGGCGATGGAGTTCATGCCGCGCATCACTCGCGCGCAGTCGATGGACGTCTTGTCTTCGCAATCGAACCTTTCCGGCTACAAGGCGGTGCTCGACGCGGCGGCCGAATATGGCCGCGCCTTTCCGATGATGATGACCGCCGCCGGCACTGTCTCGGCGGCGCGAGTGTTCGTGATGGGGGTCGGCGTCGCGGGCTTGCAGGCGATCGCCACCGCACGGCGGCTCGGCGCGCAGGTCTCGGCGACCGACGTGCGTTCGGCGACCAAGGAGCAAATCCTCTCGCTCGGCGCCAAGCCGGTGTTCGTCGAAGCGGTCGCGGGCATCGAGGGCGAAGGCTCGGGCGGCTATGCCGGCGAGATGAGCGACGAATACAGACACGCGCAGGCCGAGCTGGTGTCCGCGCATATCGCGAAGCAGGACGTGGTGATCACCACCGCGCTGATCCCCGGCCGTCCCGCGCCGCGGCTCATCAGCGACGCGCAGATCGCGACGATGCGCCCCGGCAGCGTGATCGTCGACCTCGCGGTCGAGCAGGGCGGCAATGTCGAAGGTGCGGTGGCGGACGAAGTGGTCGAGAAGCACGGCGTCAGGATCGTCGGCCACAGGAACGTGCCGAGCCGCCTCGCAGCGGACACCTCGGCGCTCTACGCGCGCAACCTCTACAACTTCCTCTCGGCGTTCTGGGACAAGGAAGCAGGGCGGCCCGTCCTGCCGGAGGGCGACGAGATCGGCGACGCGGTGCGGCTGACCAAGGACGGCGCAGTCGTCAACGCGAGACTGCTGTCATGATCGATCTTCCCCGTTCCGGGGAGGATCAAGGGAGCGCCTGATGGACTTCATCTCGATCCTGTCGATCTTCGTGCTGGCGGTGTTCGTCGGCTATTACGTCGTGTGGTCGGTGACGCCCGCGCTGCATACGCCGCTGATGGCGGTGACCAACGCGATCTCGTCGGTGATCATCGTGGGCGCGCTGATCGCTTCGGCGGCGGCGGGGAGCGAGACGTCGAAATGGCTGGGGCTCGTCGCGGTGGCGCTGGCCAGCATCAACATCTTCGGCGGCTTCGCGGTCACTCAGCGGATGCTGGCGATGTACAAGAAGAAGGAACGGCCGGCGGCGGGCCAGAAATGAAACGTCATCCCGGCCTTGAGCCGGGATCCCGCTTCTTCGAGCGCGGGATAACAGCGGGACCCCGGCTCAAGGCCGGGGTGACGGAAGGGGACCAAGGACAGTGGAGCACACAGCACCGGTAAATCCCTGGGTGGCGCTGGCTTACCTCGTCGCGGGCGTGTGCTTCATTCTCGCGCTGCGCGGCCTGTCCTCGCCCGAGAGCAGCCGCCGCGGCAATCGCTTCGGCATGATCGGAATGGCGATCGCGATCGTCACTACGGCCATTACCCATTTCCCGACATATGTTGTCGGCGCGAAGTCCGGGACATCCTTGTGGATTGCTCCCGACGTAACGACGGCGCTCGAAATCCTCGCCGCCATCGCGATCGGCGCGGCGATCGGCATCACCATCGCGCGGCGCATCGCGATGACCGCGATGCCGCAGCTCGTCGCCGCATTCCATTCGCTGATCGGGCTCGCCGCGGTGCTGGTCGGGTGCGCGGCGTGGCTCAACCCGAGCGCCTTCGGCATCGCCGACGCCGCCGGCCATGTGCTCACCGTCAGCCGAATCGAGATGGGGCTCGGCGTTGCGATCGGCGCGATCACCTTTTCGGGCAGCGTGATCGCGTTTGCGAAGCTCAACGGCAACATGTCGGGCAAGCCGATCCTGCTGCCCGCGCGCCACGCGATCAACCTGCTGGTGCTCGTCGCGATCCTGGCGTTGATCGCCTATTTCACCGCCGCGACCGACGCCGCCGCGGTCTTCGTGCCGATCGTCGTGCTGAGCTTCGCGATCGGCTTCCTGCTGATCATTCCGATCGGTGGAGCGGACATGCCGGTCGTCATCTCGATGCTCAACAGCTATTCGGGATGGGCGGCGGCGGCGATGGGGTTCACGCTGCACAACAGCGCGATGATCATCACCGGCGCGCTGGTCGGCTCGTCGGGCGCGATCCTCAGCTACATCATGTGCCGGGCGATGAACCGCAGCTTCGTTTCGGTCATCGCCGGCGGGTTCGGCGCGGTCGCCGACACCGGCGGCGGCGCGGCGATCGACCGGCTGTGGAAGCGCGGATCGGCCGAGGACGCCGCCTTCCTGATGAGCCAGGCCGAGCAGGTCATCATCGTCCCCGGCTACGGCATGGCGGTCGCGCAGGCGCAGCACGCACTCCGCGAAATGGCCGACAAGCTCAAGGCCGAGGGCGTGCGGGTCAAATATGCGATCCATCCGGTCGCCGGCCGGATGCCGGGCCACATGAACGTGCTGCTCGCCGAAGCCAACGTGCCCTATGACGAGGTGTTCGAGCTGGAGGACATCAACGCCGAATTCGCGCAAACCGACGTCGCGTTCGTGATCGGCGCCAACGACGTCACCAATCCGGCGGCGAAGACCGACAAATCGTCGCCGATCTACGGAATGCCGGTTCTCGACGTCGAAAAGGCCAAGACGGTGCTGTTCGTCAAGCGCTCGATGGGCGGCGTCGGCTATGCCGGCGTCGACAACGAATTGTTCTACCGCGACAACACGATGATGCTGCTCTCCGACGCCAAGAAGATGTGCGAGGAGATCGTGAAGGCGCTCGACTGATCCGGGCGCGGATCGCGCGACGCGGGGCTTGCCTGAATCGCTCCAAGTTTCTGGATTACCGCGGTAAACCGCCTCTCGGACGCTTGCCTTCGGCTGCGCGGGAATCTACTCCGAAACGGATGATTCCGTCCGGTGAACGGCGCTGTCCATGGTCGGCTTCGCTCGACAATGGAGGCACTCGCGAACCACCGAAACGGGGCGATGCGTAGATTGGGGAAAGCCGAACAGGGGGGTGTCGCAATGACCAGCCAGACTGCGCCATGGGGAACGGCCGCCGATGCCGGAGGCCTCGCCGGCCTTGCCGATCGGCCGTTCAACGCGCTTGCCATCGCCGATCCGGGCGCTGCGGGGGACGAGGGTGCTGCGGCGGTCGGCCATGCCGGCGGGCGGCTGATCGCGCGAATCGGCTGGGCCGACGCCGCCGGAACGCTCGGCGACCATGCGCTGGTCGATCTGCTGATGATCGAAGCCGAAGGCGTCGGCGAGGACCGGCTCGACGCGGTGCTCCCGCGCGTCGACACGCTGGCGCGGGCGACCGAGGCGCAGGTGGTCGTCGCGCTCGACACCGCGCAGATCGACCGCATCGCGGCGCATTTGTTCGGGCCGCGCGTCCAGCTGCTGTGCGCGCCGACGCGCACCGATCGCGTCGCGGCGCTCAGTGTCGCGCGGCTGGGGAGCATGAGGCTGCGCGAATCGATGCGCGAGGCCGAAAGCGAACGGTTGCGCCGGCTGAACGAAGAGGTCGCCCGGATCGCGCAGACGCTCGCGCGGCTCACCGATCGCGAGGACTTGCTGCCGTCGGCCGAGCGGCGCGACCTGCTGGGCGATCGCCGCGGCGGCTATGGTGCGCCGCCGGCCGGCTCGCCGCGGCCGGTCGATGCGCAGGAGGTCCGGCGCGCGATCCGCTCGCGCCGGATGCGCGAACAGTTCTTTCCGGCGGGCCTGCTCGAAGATCCCGGCTGGGACATGCTGCTCGACCTGTTCGCTGCCGAGCTAGAGGATCGCGCGGTGTCGGTTTCCAGCCTGTGCATCGCCGCCGCGGTCGCGCCGACCACTGCGCTGCGCTGGATCGCCAAGATGACCGAGGCGGGCCTGTTCGAACGGCATCCCGACCCGTTCGACCGCCGGCGCGCCTTCATGCGGCTGTCCGACGCGGCGCGCGAAGGCCTGCGCCGCTATTGCCACGCTGCGGGCGAGGCCGGCCTGTCGATCGCCTGACGCTTGCGGCCCGCCCGCCCTTCTGGCAAGCGCACCGCGCACGGGCGGTTAGCTCAGTTGGTAGAGCATCTCGTTTACACCGAGAGGGTCGGCGGTTCGAGCCCGTCACCGCCCACCACCGGCACCAGTCACTTCGTCAGGAAGGCCTCGACTGCCGCTTGGAACGCTGCCGGCTGGTCGAGCATGACGAAGTGCGCGCTGTCGCTTACCGCCACGAAATCGACGTGCGGCGCCTGTGCATATTCGGCACGATAGAAGGCGTCGGCCTTCTCCTTCGGCACGCGCGCCGACCAGGGATAGACCAGGGTGAGCGGCGTCGCGATCGCCGCCATGTCCGGGCGCAAGTCGGTCGTCATGTCCTCATAGAGCGCTTCGGCGGTGACGTGCGGATCGGAAGCCTCGATCCACTGCGCGACCTTCGCCTGCGATTCGGGCTTGAGCGCGAGGCCCATTGCGGTCGCCTTCGCCGCCGCGGCAGCGGCGGGCTTGCCGTAGCGCGCCGCTTCCTGGTCGCGTAGCGCGCGCGCCTGCGGCTCGACCTGGGCAATCGTTGCGCCGGGCAGGAAGATGTCGCCGACATAGGGCAGCGAATCGACCACCATCAGCTTGCCGACATCGGCGGGATGCGCCTTGGCCAGCATCAACCCGACCAGGCCGCCCATCGAATGGCCGACCACCGCCGCGCCCTGGAGCTTGTTCTTGGTGATGTAGGTATCGAGGTCGGCGACCACCCCGTCGAGCAGCCCCGGCTTCAGGTTGCCACGCGGATCGTCGCCGCCGAAGCCGTTGACCTGCACCAGGACGATGCGGTGCGTTGCAGCGAGCGCCGGCGCGATGCCGTCCGACACCGCGCGCGGGGACGACAGGCCGGGGATCAGGATGACCGGCGCGCCGCTGCCGATCGTCCGGATCGAGACATGCTCCATCTGCGCGGGCGCGGGCGCGGCGGCGTGGCCGGGCCGCGGCGTAAGGATGACGAGCGGCGCGAGGAGCGATAGCGCGATTCGCGCGAGAAGGCGGATCATTGGGCGTTCTCCCTGGACGGGCTGACGAAGATGTCTTCGATGGCGAGGCCGAACAGCTCGGCGATCTTGAAGGCAAGCGGGAGCGAAGGGTCGTAGCGGCCGGTCTCGATCGCGTTGACGCTTTGCCGAGACACCTCGAGCCGGTCGGCGAGATCGCCTTGGCTCCAGTTCCGCTCGGCGCGGAGCACCCTGAGGCGGTTGTTCATCGCCCGGCCCTCGCTTCGAGCAGGGCGTTGACGCAGCCGCCGACGCCCAGCCCGATGAACCACAGGATCGCGGCCCAATAACCCTCGACATGCGGGGCGAGGTCGAAGCTTTCCAGAAACCCCCAGACGGTCGCCACCGACAGCGCGAAGGCGGTGGCGATCAGCGACTGGCGGACCATCAGCATCCGCACATATTCGTCTTTCAGCTCGACCAGCAGCCGCCCGAACAGCGCGAACACCGCGAGTATCGGCAGCGCCGGCAGCGCCGCGGCGACATAGGCGAGCGGCCCGGTCGGCGCGTCGTTCTCGAAATAGGCATTCACCCCGAACAGGATGAGGACATAGCCCGTCATGACGAGCAGGAGTCCGTAGGTGTATCGGCGCGTCGCGCGATCCTTGGCCATGTAAAGCCTCCTTTCGAATCAGTAAAGGACGCTTTACAGTCAAGTATGCTTTACGTCAAGTGTGCTTTACAGACGATCTTGTCGCCTCGCGGGGATGAGGGCTTGCAGCAAGTTGCCTTCGCAGGAGGGCACCGCCTGTGTCAGAGCTTCGCCAGCATTCCCGCTGCGAGCGTGCTCAGCGTATCGTCGCGGGCGCCCATCACGACGATGCGGTCGCCGGGTCGCGCCTCCGCCGCGAGGTGCGCGGCGGCGGCCTCGCGGTCGGGGATGTGGAGCGCGCGCGCGCCGGCCGCGGCGATGTCGGCGGCGATATCGGCGCTGGTCACCTCGCGGGCGACGGTGCCGCCGTGATAGACCGGGTCCGGCAGCACCAGCACGTCGTCGCGCCCCAGTCGCTCGACGAAGCTCGCGACCAGCTCGCGCCGCATCACCTTCAGGGGGCCGTAGCCGTGCGGCTGGAACAGGATCAGCAGCCGCCCGGGGAAGGCGTGAAGCGTGTCGAGCGTCGCGGCGATCTTGTCGGGATTGTGCCCGAAATCGTCGATCACTGCGACGCCGTTCGCCTCGCCGACCAGATCCATCCGGCGGCGCAGGCCGGTGAACCCGCCGATCGCCGCCGCCGCGTCGGCAAGCGGCACCCCAGCCGCGACACAAGCGCCGATCGCCGCAAGCGCGTTCGACACATTGTGACGGCCGGGGACCTGGAGGCGGACGGGATGGCGCTGTTCGCCCTGCGCCGCCACCTCGAAGGAAATCCCGAATGGCTCCGGGGCCAGCTTTTCCGCCACCAGATCGGCCGCGCCGCCGATCGCGAACGTCAGCCGCCGCGCCGCCGGCACCGCCATCGCCAGCGCCGCGCCTTCGCCATTGTCCAGATTGACCACTGCGGTTTCGGCCCGGCCGATGAAGTCGCCGAACAGCGTGCGCAATTCCTCGAGCGACTTATGGTCGAGGCTGACGTTGTTGAGCACCGCGATCCGCGGCCGATAGAGCGCGATCGAGCCGTCGCTCTCGTCGACTTCGCTGACGAAGGCGTCGCCCTTGCCGACCAGCGCGCTCGCGAACGGGGCCTCGGCGTTCGCGAAATTCTTCATCACCGCGCCGTTCATCACCGTCGGATCGCGCCCGGCGGCGTGGAGAATCCAGCCGATCATCCCCGTCACGGTCGACTTGCCGCTCGTGCCGGCGACGCCGATCGGCAGCGCGGCGGCGTTGAACAGCTGCGCGAGCAACTCGGCGCGCGTCATCCGCGCGGCGCCTACGCGCGTCGCCGCGACGATGTCGGGCACGCTCGCTTCGACCGCCGCCGAGGCGACGACGATCTGGTCCGCCGTGGTGATCCCGCTGCCGTCCTGCGGATAGAGCGCGATTCCCGCCTCGCGCAGCCAGCCGAACTTGGCCGCAAGCCGCCCCTGGTCGAGCGTGCGGTCCGATCCCGCGACGCGCGCGCCGTGCCCGGCAAGGATCATCGCCAGCGGCATCATGCCCGAGCCGCCGACGCCGACGAAGAAGTAGGATTTGCCGTCAGTCATGGCCCCGGGCTATCGACGCTTTCGGGTGGGGCGGCAATCCCTCCTCCGTTCGTGTCGGGCGAAGTCGAGACACGATTCGGCGTGGCCTTCGGGCCGTTTCGCGACTTCGCTCGAAACGAACGGGGAGCAGGCATTGCGGATCGGAGTGATGGCGCCGGCGCGCGGGCTCGATCCGGCGCGCGCGGCCGAGGTCGAGGCATTCGTCGCACTCGCCTTCCCCGACGTGGAGCTCGTCGTCCATCCGCAATGTTTCCTCGAGGACGGTCATTTCGCCGGTCCGGACGCGGTGCGCGCCGCCGCGTTCCTCGATTTCGCCAACGATCCGGCGATCGACGCGGTCTGGTTCGCGCGCGGCGGCTACGGTTCGAACCGCCTCCTGCATCGCGTAATGCCCGAGCTCGGCCCGGCGGCGCGCGACAAGGCCTATTGCGGCTATTCGGACACCGGCTTCCTCTTGGGCGCGCTGTACGCGCGCGGGATCGGCCGGCCGGTCCATGGGCCGATGCCGATCGACCTCGGCCGCGCCGGCGGCGACGTCACCGTCACGCGCGCGCTCGCCTGGCTGACTCGCGGCGCGCGTGCGGGACTCGAGCCCAGCCTCGGCGGCCGTCCGGCGGCGGCGTTCAACCTCGCGATCCTCACCAGCATGATCGGCACGCCGTGGCTGCCCGACCTCGCCGACCATGTGCTGATGATCGAGGAGGTGTCGGAGCCGCTCTACCGAATCGACCGGATGCTGTTCCAGATGGCGCACGCGACGCAGCTCAAGGGGATCGCCGGCGTCCGGCTCGGCGCGGTGCTGGACGTGCAGGCGAACGATCCGCCTTGGGGCGAGACGCTCGAGACGATGATGGCGCGCTGGTGCGGCGAGATGGGGGTGCCCTATCTCGGCCGCGCCCAAATCGGCCACGATGCCGACAACCATGTGGTGCCGTTCGGGGTGGCTTAGGCGCGCGCGATCGGGCGGCGGCGGACCAGCGCGGCGAGCTCGCCGACCGCGTCGCGGGCGAAGACGGCGAGCCATGCGCCGTAAACGCCGACGCCGGTCGCCACCAGTACCGCCAGTCGCGGCGCCGGGCCCATCGGCGGCAGCGCGCGATCGACCGCCGCGACGATCAGCGCCATCACGATCGCGGCGAGCGCCGGCGGCGCGACTGTCGCTGCCAGCGCGCGCGCGCTGAGGCCGATCACCGGCAAGGACCGCCACGCGCTCACCGCCAGATAAAGCGGGTAGCCGGCGATCCATGCCCAGGCGAGCCCCGTCGTGCCCCAATTGACGCCGACCAGGAACGCGGCCGCGAGGATCAGCGACCCGGTCGCGCCGTTCTCGACGCCGATTCCGGGCCGCCCGCGCGCTTCGCAGGCGGGCGAGAACAGGACCTGCAGCGTCATGAACGGCATCGCGAAGGCGAGCAGGTGGACGATCGGCGCCGCGTCGCGCCACTTGTCGCCGAGCACGGTCAGCACCAGCGGATCGGCAGTGACCGCGAGACCCATGTAAAAGGGCATCCCGGCGATCATGATGATTCGCGCCGCGCGCGCGAAGGCGGCGGCGAACGCGGCCGAATCGTGCTGGATCCGCGCATAGGCGGAGAACGCCACCTCGTTGAGCGGCGGCACGAACTTCGACACGAAGATCTGCGTCAGGAACAGCGCGGTCGAATAGAGGCCGAGCTCGTGCGCCGAGAAGCGGCGGCCCGCGATGAAGATGTCGGCCTGGCTCTGGACGAACCAGAAGAATGAGCCCAGCGCCATCACCCCGCCGTAGCGCGCGAGCTTGCCCGCGCCGGCGAAGCGGAAGCTCGGCAGGATCCAGGCGCGCGCCGCGACCATCATGCCCAGCGCGCGGGTGCCGAACAGCACGATCGGCGCCAGCACCAGCGTCCACACTCCCATGCCGGCCATCGCGCCGCCGAGCGCCGCGCCCGCGCCGAGCACCGCCGAAGCGAGGGTGACCTTGGCCTGCTCGCGAAAATCCATCTCGCGCGCGAGCAGCGCGTAAGGAAGCGCGATGAACGGCGTGAACAGATAGAGCAGCGCCTGCACGCGCAGCAGGTCGGCGACCATCGGCTGGCGGTAATAAGCGGCGGCGAGCGGCGCGAGCGCCACTTGCGCGACCGCGAGACCTGCGTTGAGCAGGATCAGCATCCCGAACACCTGCGCGATCTCGCGCCGCGTCACCTCGGGCTGCTGGATCAGCCCGCTCGCCATGCCATAGCCGTTGAGCATGTTGAGCAGCACCAGCACGACCTGCGTCATCGCGAACAGCCCGTAATCGGCCGGGCTGAGGATGCGAATCACCAGGAAGGTCGCCGCCCACTGGATCAGCTGGCCGGCGATCTGGCTGCCCGAGCGCCACAGAATCGCCGCGCGGACCTTGCTGCCGAGCGATTCTGCGGGGCGATTCGAGGGGGAGGCGGTCGATTCCATCGGCGCCGCTTTAGTCCGCCCAACCTTTCGTCGCGGTAAATTTCGCAGATTTCTGCGGGTTTCGGCGGATGCTGAAACAAAATTGCAAAAAGGCGTTGACGCCTCCGAACGCCTCACCTAGATGGGCGTCACCGCAGCGACGGGCCACACGGTTCGCCTCCGCGGTCACTCAAAAAGCAGGCGCCAAGGTCGCCCTCCAAAAAAGAGGGAAGGACAGGGCGTCGGTTCTTTGCGCTCTTTGACAT